>JBAZKS010000009.1:0-97914 GCA_041650695.1 Elusimicrobiota bacterium | reverse complement strand
TCCTCACCCCGGACCCGCCCGTGTCCACCGCGCCGCCGCTGAACGCGTCCAGGGTCTTGACGTTCGACCCGTTCGCGGGAGCGGTCACCGTGGAGGTGGGCCGCGCCACGTCGTAGCGGAACTCGAACTTCACCATGGAGTCGTTCACCACCGTCGTGCCGTTCACCCAGTTGCCGGCCTTGTCCTTCGCCTTCACGTGCAGGGTGTAGCGCGCCCCGTTCGCGAATGCGTCGTCCGTGGGCGGAGTGTTGTAGAGGCCCCACGTCCAAGGCGCCGTGCTCCACAGGGTCCCTCCCTGATACACCTGCGTGGCCCACTGGATGCTGAACACGCCCGGCCCGTTTGTGAACCTCCCCGTGGTCTTATCCCACCAGGTGTCCTGGTCCGTGCCCGACGACACGGCCAGCCAGACCTCCGAGATGCCCGAGGGCAGCGCGCCCGGATCGCTCACCGTCCCCGATGCCAGCGATATCTTCCGGTCCGCCTCGGGCGTCACGTTGATGTTCGAGTAGTACCCGTGGTCCGGCGACGCGTGCGGGAACTTGATGACCAGGCTCGGCGCCGACACGTCCCACATCACCCCGATGACCGGCGGGCTCTGCTCGTCGTTCGACGCGTTGTCCCTCACCCGGCACCGGATGTAGTGCTTCTTCCCCTCGCTGAACGCTCCGGAGAGCGTGTCCCCGAGGTCCGCCGGGTACTCCCACGAACTCCCCGTGACCTTCGCCGTCCTCCACCCCCCCGTGAACTCGTAGCTGTCCCCGTCCCACCACGGCCCAGTGGTCTCGTTCGTGGAGATGCGCACCTCCACGGTCTGTATGCCCGAGAGCGCGGCGCTCGCCGTCCCGGTTATCGACGAGATCGCCGTCATGTACAGGCCGTCCGCCGGCCACGTCATCGATGACACCGGCAGCGTGTCGTCCACCACGAAGCTCTTCGTGCTCCCGGCCACCTCCGACGTCCACAGGCTCGCGTTCCCGGTCGACGGGCTCACGTTCCCGTCCCCGAGCACCGTCGCGTCGTGCGCGCGCGCCTTCACGTAGAACCGCATGTCCCCCATCTCCTTCCACAAAGCCTCGGAAGGCTGGGTCAGGATCCAGCTCGCGCCGTCCGGGGTGAGCGTGCTGACCACGGCGCCCCAGGCCGCCCCGTTCCAGTAATAGCTCGTGTTGTCCTGCACGTACCACAGCAATATGTCGTTGCCGAGCGTCTTGATCCCCGCCGACGTGCCGTTCTGCAGCGGGTCGCTCGATAGGCCCGAGATGCCGTCGGAACGGATGGCGACGGCCGTGTACGCGCTCCCCGCGGGCGAGGTCAGGCTCTGCGTAGGCTTGGTCTTGTCCACCAGGAAGGTCAGCGAGGACCCGTTCGACTCGAAGGTCGTCTGCACGTTGCCGGCCGCGTCCGTCGCGCGCGCGTACACCGAGTACAGCCCGTCGCCCGCCGCAGCCTCCAGGTCCGGGCCCGTATATTGCCACGTGCCGGCGCCCAGCGTCGCGGGCAGAGGCACCGGGGACGCGCTCTCGAACAAGGACCCGTTGAAGTACTTCCCCTTCTGCGACCCCGTCAACGCCTGCACGAACACGTCCACGGACGCCACGCCCGATCCCTCGATCTCGGAGTCGCCGAGGTCTGGATCCCGGTCCGTCATCGTCCCCTTCAGCGTACCCACCGTGTTGATATGGATGCCTGCCTGCGGAGCCGTCACCGTCGCGGTGGGCAGGGACATGTCGTAGCGGAACCCGGCCAGCGGCAGGTCCGCCGAGCTCGCGTTCCCGGCCTTGTCCGTACCCGTGATCCTCACCTTATAAAGATATCCGTCGACCCACGGCAGGTCGCTCGACAGGTCCCCGTCCGCGCGCGTGTACACCCCGCCGCCCTGGTCCGCGCCGGCCAGGTCCGTACCCGCGTCCTCCCACGTCTTGCTCACGTCGTGCCACTGCTTCGTCCCCTTGAGCCTGAGCAGGCGGAACTTCACGCTCGACACGGTCCCCGGCGCCGCGTCCGTGGCCTGCCCCGAGAGCGTGGCCAGCTGGCCGCGCCGGTATGCCGCCGCGCTGGGCAGCGTCACGTTCACCGCCGGCTGCGCGTCGTCAATCACGAACTGACGCGTCTCCTCCCCCGTGTAGTCGGACTCGTAGTCGTCCGGTTCCGCCGCCTCGTTCACGCCCTTCGACACCGCCTTGTACCTCTTGCCGGTCTCCCACTTCGCCGAGTCGAAGTCGAAAGTCCAGTCCTTCACAGTCCCGGCCCCGGTGAACGTCTTCACGCCCAGGAACCCCGCGAACGTCTTCGTCGACACCCACGCGCTGCCGTTCCACGCGTAGTCGTCGTCCCCGTCGTCCAAGACGTTGTCCACCCCCGCGCTCACCAGGCGCACCTGCGCCGTCGTCGCGTTCAAGGCCGTGCCGATGATCGCGGTCAGGTTCGCGGGCTTATAGTTCGGCTCTCCGGACCCTGGCGTGGTGACCCCGCTCTGCGGCCCGGCCATCTTGAACGCGAGCTCGGCCGTCGCGTGCGGGCCCTCGAACCGGCCGGCCTCGTCAGCCGCCCGCGCCTTGACCTCGTAGTCCGCGTTGCTCCTCCAAGCCACGCCCATGGCCACGGAATCGAAGCTCCAGTAGTAGGTCGTGTCCGAGACCAGGCCCTGGATGGTCCCCGTGCCCACCCAGCGCTCCGGGCTCCCGCTCTCCCAGCCCGTCCCGTTCCACACGGCCGGGAACCCGATGCCGCTCACCTGCTTGATCCACAAAAGGACCCGGCTGAGCTTGCCGAGCTCCGGATCGCGCGCGGTCCCGGTGATGGTGGTCACCGTGTTCACAACGCTCGTGGGATACCCTGCCATCGACGCCGGGTCCTGCGTATCGATCGTGAACGTGTTGGTGGCGATATCCGTCTGCGTGTTCCCGGCCCGGTCGAAGTTGACGCGCGAGAGCGCGGTGTAGGAGCTCGCGTCCGCCAGAGCGCCGGGAGGCAGGGCGTACGTCCATGTCCCGCTCGAGTCCCCCACGAAGGTGCCCGTGGACCACACGGGCCCCGGCCCGTCCCAGCCGTCCCCGTCCCACCACTTCGCGTCGCTCTTGCGCATCAAGGCCACGGTCACGCTCGAGCGCTCGATGCCGCCCTGGAAATCCCTGCTGCCCCCGCCGCCCGGACAGGCCCCGGCCAGCTTGAGCTGGCAGTACCGGTCCTCGGCCGTCCCGCTGATGGTCGTCAGCGCCCCCACCCACTTCAAGTCCCCGGGCACGGCCACCTTGGACGCCGCGCTCGTCTGGTCCACCACGAACGCGTACGTCACGTAATCGTCCTCCAGGTTGCCGGCCGCGTCCCCGGCCTGCGATTGCACGTCGTACCTGTATCCGTCGCCGAAGTTCGCCGCGTCGATGGCCTTCGTCCACGGGTCCACGCCGTCCGCCTGGACCCAGCCCGGGTCCGGCCCCCAGCCGCCCATCAACATCCAGTACTGATCGTCGGACCGCTTCACCTTGTAGTAGACCTTGTTCACTCCCGAGGGCCAGCGCGTGGCCTCGTACTCGTCTTCCGATGTCCCGCTGATGGCCGTGAACCCGATCATGCGCGCGTAGGGGGCCGGGTAGGCCACGCGCGAGGTGGGAGAGGACTCGTCATAGGTGAACGTGATGGCCTGGGAGCTGTCCGCGTTCAAGTCATTGTCCATCTGCCACGTGTCCGCCAAGGCCGGATGCGTGGAGATGTTCGCCGCGTTGTCCGTGGCGCGGACCCATAGGGTGAACCGCGTGGAATCCAGGAACGAAAGCCTGGGGAACACCCCGCTCCAGTTGTTCAAGTCGCCGCTCACCGTCTGCCATCGGTCGTACTTGCTCGGCGAGGCCGTGTCCCAGTCGCCAGGGGCGTTGTTGTCCGTCCCCGTCCAATACCCCTCCCCGGGGATGCCGTTGGACTTGAGCAGCACCTCGATGCTCTTCAAGCCCGAATTCCCGGTCAGCTTGTCCGCCGCCTGCCCCGCCATGGAGCCCAGGGTGTTGGGGTTCAGGTTCGAAAGCGTCGGCGCCGTCACGCTGAGGGTCGGGGCCTCGTTGTCGAACCGGAAGTAGGAGCCGGTCCCGTCCACCAGCGCCTTCTCGGGCTGCAGGTTCGTGGCCCAGTCCTGGGCGGATACCACGAGCCGGTACGTGCTCGAGCTCACGAGCATCCCGCTCGGCACCGGCGTGGACCACCCCACGCTGGGGTATCCCTGCGCGCTCGTGGTCGCCACCCACGCCCACGCGCTCAGGTCCACCGTCGGGTAGTCCAGCGTCCCCACCTCGAACTTCCCGGTGCTCCACTTCCACCATTTCCCGATGTCCGCCGCGTTCGGCCCGTCCGTGTACTGCACGGCCACGCGCGCGATCCTCACCCCGGACCCGCCCGTGTCCACCGCGCCGCCGCTGAACGCGTCCAGGGTCTTGACGTTCGACCCGTTCGCGGGAGCGGTCACCGTGGAGGTGGGCCGCGCCACGTCGTAGCGGAACTCGAATTTCACGCTCGAGTCGTTGACCACGGTGGTGTCGTTGAGCCAGTTGCCGGCCTTGTCCTTGGCCTTCAGATGGATGGTGTACTGCGCGCCGTTCTTGAACGCCTCGTTGGCGGGGTCGTTGTAGAGCATCCAAGTCCACGGGGCCGTGCTCCACAGGGTCCCTCCCTGATACACCTGCGTGGCCCACTGGATGCTGAACACGCCCGGCCCGTTCGTGAACCTTCCCGTGGTCTTGTCCCACCACGTGTCCTGGTCCGTGCCTGAGGACACGGCCAGCCAGACCTCGCTCACGCCGGAAGGCAGGCTGCCGGGGTCCGCCACGATGCCGGAGCTCAGCGTCACCCGGCGTTCCGCCGCCGGGGCCGCGTCCACGTTCGAGTAGTAGCCGTGGTCCGGGGAGGGATGCGGGAACTTGAACGACAGGGTCGGATCCACGCTGTCGTAGAGGAACGTCCTGTCCCCTCCCCCCGGAGCCTCGCGCACGTTGCCGGACTTATCCGTCACCCGCACGAAGAGCTTGTACTGCTCGTTGTTGGCGAACGCGCTGATGAGGTCATCATAAGTCCAGGTGATGTCCCCGTTGAGCCCGCTGAACGTGGCCGTGGAGTAATGCTCGTTCAAGGCCGTCCAGGTGGAGCCTGTCCAGTCCTCATCCGCTCCCGGAGGCTGGCGCTGGATTCGCACCTCCACCTTGTCCAGGCCCGAGCGATCGGCGTTCGCCGTGCCCTGGATGAGGGGCAGGCTGTTGACCGCGGTGACGTCCCCGGGCTGCTGCACGAGCAGGCCCGGCAGGGTGTCGTCGATGACGAAGAAGTGCGTGGCCGAGGCGCTCAGGTTCCCGCTCTCGACCTCTCCGTCCACGAACGTCTTATCCTCGGTCCGGACCTCCAAGCGGTACTCGGTATCCGCGGCCAGCCAGGCCGGGATCACGGTCACGTCCGCCCACGAGGAGTCGCTCTTGTTCGAGGTCTCTATGAAGCCTTCGTTCGGCGCTCCGGTGCCGAGCGTCCAGCCCACGCCCGGCTGCCAGTAGTGCGTGCTGTTGTCCGACAGGTACACGATCCGGATCTGCGCGCGTCTTATGCCGGAATTCCACGGCGCGCCGGGGTCCGAGGTCGTGCCGCGGAAGTTCTTCGGGCTCACCCCTCCGACCTGATCGCCCTGGTACGTGCCCCCGGACGCGGGGAAGTCTATGCCCACGATGGGCGGCGTGTTGTCGAACAGGAAGGTGCGCGAGGAGACGTCATCCACGAAGCCCGCGGGCTCGTTGCCCGCCGTGTCCACGGGCTTGGCCACGATGGTGTACCAGGTGTTGCCGTACGCCTGCAAGGCGTTCTGCAGGTTGGGCAGGTTGTACCACCAGTTCGCGGCCGTGTCCGAGGATGTCGTCACCCAATTGGGGCACTCATCCGACTCGAAGTTCCCGCCCGTCCCCGCGGTCTGTTTATAGCACTTGCCCGTCAGATGCGACTCGATGGAGAACAGCGTGTAATCCATCGAATACCCGTCCGCCGCCGAGCCGGAGGACACGGCCAAAGAGCGGACGTGCTGGTACTGTCCGAGGTCGAGCTTGACGGTCTCGGTGTCGGGCTTGACGATATAGACCGACGGAACCTGCTGGTCCCAGCGGAACTCCTTGGGCACGGACACGGAGCGGTTCGCCGCGTCGCGCGCCACGACGTAGGCGGTGTAGAGGTTGCCGTGGGTGAAGAGCTCGCCGCTCGTGATCTTGGCGTGGACGTAGCGGTACTCGCTGCCCGTCACCTTCGCGGCCGGCAGGCAGGTCGCGTCCGTGGTGGCCGCGGTGCGGCAGTCCGCGCCGCTGCTCGCGTAGTCGTCGGTGTCTGTGCTGAAGAAGTTGCCGTTGTCGTTGCGCTTGAGCCGGAAGTAGACGCTCTTGTACTCCCCCTTGAAGTCCGAGTTGTCCGTAGCCGTGCCGGACAGGGCGGCCAGGGACCGCTTGAAGCCCCGGTCCGGCATGGTCACCCCGACTTGCGGGTCCGCTGCGTCGATGTAGAACGTCCTCTCCTGCGGACTCTCGCCAGGAGTCCACGCCTGGGACTTGAGCATGAACTTCCGGAACGTGCCCTTCGAGGTCCAGGAGGCCTCGTAGATGGAGAAGCCCCACGTGCTGTCCACGCCCGGGCCCGGGTCGTTCCACGTGGTCGTGTCCACGAACTCGTCGAAGACGTCCTGCTGACGCCAGAGCTGCGAGTCCCAGACCCACGCCTGGCTGGGGTCGGTCCCGTCCGTGATGTCTATGAGCTTGACGTTGAGCTCGGTGGTCACGTCGTTGGCCGTGCCGCCCAGGGTGACGCCCTGCGGGGTGTAGTGGGTCTCCTCCCCCGGGTTCAGGATCACGGAGCGCGGCTGGGGCGGCCGGAACGTGAAGCGGATGCGGTTCGTGTTTTCGGCCGGCGCCGCGGGCATGGACTCCGTGCTCAAGCCCTTGTCCACCGCGACCGACAGCGCGTGGTAGATCCTTTCGACCGACGGGAAGCTCGGGGTCGAGACTCCGGTGGCGTACCAGTTCACCACGGGCGAGGACTTGTCCGTGGAGGCCTCCACCCAGTAGTTCGAACCCTCCCCTGGCGCCTCCGGCGGCACGTCCGGGGTCGGGGTCGGGTCCGGAGGCAGGTCGAACTGGTTGGTGGACTTGTTCCACCACTTGGCCGGCGCGGTCTCCCGGTAGTAGGCCATCCACACGCGAGAGATGCCCGAGGCGCCCACGTCCTTGGCCGTGCCCCGGATCTGCGTGATCGCCTCCAGGACCTGGTCGTTCGTCGGGCTGGTGATGGTCGAGAACGGGGCCGAGAAGTCCGCGGAGAAGGTATGGGTGGTGATGCTCGTCTGGATGTTCCCGGCCCTGTCGTAGTTCACGCGCGCGGACACCTTGTACGTCCTCAGGTCCTGGAGCGCGCCGTCGGGCACCAGGAAGGTCCAGGTCCCGCTCGAGTCTCCCACGAACGTGGCCGTGGACCACGCCGGCGTGGTCCGATCCTCCCAGGCCGAGCCGTTCCACCAGCACTCGTCGACCAGGGGGTCGGTCGGGCACACGGTGGCGCTCATGTCGCGCAGGGACACGGTCACGCTGGACTTCTCGATCCCGGACTCGAAGTGCCGGTCCGGCTCGGAATCGCAGAGGGCCTTCTTCGACGTCAGGATGGACTGTTCCGAGACCCAGCAGAAGCGGTCGTCCGCCACGCCCGTGATGGTCACCTCCCCGGTCCCGGCGAAGCCGCTGTCAGCCGGGAACGTCACCTTGGCGACCCCGGTGGTCCAGTCCACGGTGAAGGTATGGGTCACGTAGTTGTGCTCGTAGTTCAAGGCCGCGTCCTTGCCCTGGGAGTTGAACTCGTACCTGTACCCGTCCCCGAAGCTGGCCACGCTGAAGTCCCGCTTCCAGGGATCGAGCCCCCCCGGATCCACGGTCACCCAGCCGGGGTCGCCCGGGGTCCACCCCATCGAGTAATAGTATCCGTCCGAACGCCTGAGCTTGAAGTACACGCTGGATACGCCCGTGGGGTTGCGCCCGCCCTCCCAATAGTCGTCCGTGGAGGTCCCGCTGACCGACGCGAAGCCGATGAGGCGCGTGAAAGCCGGCGGGTAGGTCACGCGCGTGGTCGGCGAGGAGATGTCGTACATGAAGGTCAGGGCCGGCGAGGAGTCCGGGTTCAGATTGCCGTCCATCTGCGGCTGCGCGCCCGCCTTGGTCGGATGCGTGCTGTAGTTGAGCGCGTAGTCCTTGGACCGCACCCACAACGTGAACTCGGTGGAGTCCAGCCAGGTCATGGGCGGGAATGCCTTGCTCCAGTTCGCCACGTCCCCGCTCACCGGCTGCCACTGCGCGTACTTGGTGGCGTCGTCCGTGTCCCAACTGGATATCCCGTCCACGGTCCCGCCGTTCCAATAGCCGTTGTTGCCCAACGCCCCCGCCTGCGACTTGAGCAGGATCTCCACGCCCTGCACCCCGGACGCCTCGATGTTCGAGTCCCCTTCGTCCGGGTCCGGGTCGCTGGTCGAGCCGGCCATGGGCGCGGCGGAATTGAGCAGGGCATTGGGCGCCGGCGCCGAGATCCCGACCGCCGGGATGGTCTTGTCGTACCGGAACACCTTGGCGTCGAGCCACATATAGGAGCCGCCGCAAGCCGGGGTCTCGTTGCCCGCCTTGTCCTTGATGCAGAAGGCGATCTTGTACTGCCGCCCGTCCTCGAACACGGTGTCCGCGAGCATGTCGGCGTCCGTGTACTGGTACACGCTGCCGATCTTCTGCGGGGTCAGCATGTAGTTGGTCGTGGCCGTGAACCCGGTTCCCGTGTAGCGGTAGTCCTCGGTCTCGGCCCCGGCGCGCATGCGCATGATGATGAAGCGCTGGGTGGACGGGTTGAGCTCCTGCAGCACCCCGGGGGAAACGTCCGAGGCCGTAGCGCTCGCGTACTTGACCGCTCCAGCCTTGGCGGCGGTCGCGCTCGGCCAGGTGATGGCCGGAGTCGGGGCGTCGGCGTCCACCACGAAGTCCCTCTTCTCGAATGAGCCCCCCTCCACCTGGGTGCCGTTGACCCCGCGCACCTCGATCTCGTACCGGTTCGTGCCCGCGGCCCAGATCCCGGCCACGGAGCGGGTCCAGGTGAGGTTCGCGGCCCCGTGGAAGCCGCAGGTCGATGCATCGGGCAGGAAGTGCGAGTCCGGGCAGCCCAGCAGGCCCGCGTAGGTGTCCGTGGAGACCCAGCCGCCGGACCACTGCCACACTTGGTCCGGGTCCGGGGTCGTGTTCACGATGCGGATCTGCGCCGTGGTCGCGTCCGTGACCGTGCCGACGATCGTTGCCAGATCCGCAGGCCGGTAGTGGGGCGTGCCCAGAGGCGGGGTCGTGAACCCGGACTGCGGCTCGGACACCGTCTTGCGGATGCGTATGAAGGACGACATCGCGGGCGGGGTCGTCACGTTCGCGTGGCCGGGGAAGTAGGCCTTGAGTCCGGCCTTGTCCACCGACCTGGCGAAGACGCGGTAGAACTGGCCGTCGCCGAAGGCCGGCAGCGAGCCGCCCGCGACCTCCCACGGCACGGGCTTGGCGGTCTGCGTGGAGGCGGGCACGAAGGCCGCCTCCGGAGGGTCCGACTCGTACGAGCCCAGCTCGAAGAGCCCGTTGGCCGGGTTCCACCACCTCCCCCCCCCTTCGGTCTCGCCGTAGTAGGCCACTCGCACGTCCAGGACTCCGGCGTTCGAGTCATCCGCCGTGCCCGATATCTTGGTCAGCAGGGAATTGTCCTGCGTGGCCGGGGACTGCACCGGGGAGGAGGGCGTGGACGTGTCCACCTTGAAGATGCGCTCGTTCCTGCCCTCCTGGTTCAAGGTCTCCACGTTGGGGGAGGGGGACTCGCTGCCGTCCCTCGCCGAGTCCTTGCTCCGGATGCGCACCCGGTAGCTCTCCCCGTCCCGGGTCTTGTCCCACAAGCCGGAGAGCGTGGTCGAGAAGGTGAACGTGTCCTGGTCCACGCGGGACATGTTGGTCCAGGCTGCCTCCTCGCCGCAGCTCTGGGTGAAATCCGCCCCGCCCCAGCAGTAGCTGTCGTTGTTCCCGCGCCGCACCTGCACCTGCATGGAGTCGACGCCCCCTCCCGAGCCCACGCCCGAGAGCGGCAGGTCCACGGCCGTGCCCATGATGTCCGGCAGGTCGTAGCCCGCCTGGCTGCTGTACCACTGATAGTGCGCCGGAACGAGTATCGTGGAGGTGGGAGGCTGGACCTCGTACTTGAACCTCCTCTTCATGGTCCCGGAGTTCTCGATGTTCCGATAGCCGGAGGAAGGATCGTCCACCTTGTCCTGGGCCCACGCGTACACCTCGAACGTCTCCGCGGCGGGAACGGTGTCCCAGAAGCCCCCGATGCTCCCGTGCGTCCAACTTTCGCCGCTCGGAGGAGGCATGAGGTAGTCCGACCGGCCAGGCTCCCAGGCGTCCCCGTTCCACCACTGGCTGTCGGACAAGCGCTGGATCCCGACCTTCATGTTCAGGATGCCGGCCTGCGTGCCGAAGTTCGGCATGTCGATGCTCGTCCCGCCGATGACGGTGATCTTCTGCGAATAGACCCGGTCGTCCACGGGCGGTACCGTCACCTTGGTGTCCGGGGCCGCCGTGTCGTACTTGAACGTGCTGGTGGAGTAGGTGGAGTAATTCCCCGCCGGGTCCTGGGCGCGGGCCACGAGGGTGTATTGCCGGCCGCTCTGCCAGGCCACGCTCTCGATGTTCCATGTCTCGTTCTCCGGCGTGGTCGTGGTCGTGGCCACGTTCCACAAGGGCTCTTCCGGATCACCCACTTCCACCCAGCCCGGGGGCGAATCCTCCCATTTGTACAGCCCGTACCCCAGGCTGTAGTCCACCTGCGAGGGATAGCCCGCGGTGGGGTCCATGGAGTAGCCCATGAGGAGGCTCAGGGAATCGAGGCCGTAGGCCCCCCCGGCGACCGGGGTGCTGACCGTGAGCAGGGGCTTGTCTTTGTCGTAGCGGAAATACTTCTTGAACAGGGGGGCGGTGACGGTCCCCGTGGAGTTGCCGGCCTTGTCCTGGGCGTAGATCTCCAGGGTGTAGAGGTAGCCTCCGGTCCAGTCCGCGTTGGCCAGGTCCCAGCCCAGGTTCACCGTATCCCAGCTCCTGAGCGCCGAAGCCCCGGTCACCTGCAGTTCCTTCCACCCTGCGGTCTGGGACCCGCATTCGTAGTTGAAGCGCGGCGGGTTCGCGGTCGGGCTGAGGCACTTGGACTGGCTCTCGCTGTAGATCTTCGCGAACACGGAGTAGATGTTGAGCGCGTCCGGGGTGTTGTCCAGCATGGTCCCGTCGAGCAGGTCCATGCTCCGCACCCAGCTGCGGTCCGCCTCCGTATCCGACAGCGCGGCCAGCGTGGAACTCAGGGTCAAGGTGGGCTTGTCCACGTCGTAGAGGAACGCGTAGGTCCCGCCCCAGGAATTCGTCTCCTGGCCCGCGGAGTTCCTGGCCTTGACGTAGATCCTGTACTTGGACCCGCTCACCCATCCCGGGGTCTTGAGCGTGGTCCCGGGCAAAAAGCTCACGCGGATGTCCTGCTGGGAGACGGGAGGGGTGAAGACCATGTCCGGGCTGCCGTTCCCGGCGGAATCCGTGGTCAGCCAGAGGTTGTAGTCGTTCGGATTCGGGTTCGGGTTGTGGTCATAAGTCTGGCTCCAGGAGGAGCCGGTCCAGTAATAGCCGTGCGTGGTCAGGACCACCGCCCATATCTGCGCGATGCCCGAGCCCACCGCGTCCACGCTCACGGTCATGGAGGAGACGTCCTTCTCCGCGCTCGCGGCGGAGGGCCAATGCACCCTCACGATGGGGTAGTCGGACTGGAACACGTACGTGACCTTCGGCGTCTCGTCCTCCTTGTTGGCGTTCGCCTCGGACGGGTTGTTCACCATGTCCGTGCCCCAGCAGTAGACCGTGAAGGTGTCCCGGGTCACCAGCAGGTCGTCGTAGAACTTCGCGGGGATGTCCAAGGTCCAGTTCTTCAGCCCCGTGCCCTGCGCCACCGCGACCGTGATGCTGCTGGCGGCGGGCGGAGCCCACGCAGCCCCGTTCCAGTGCCAGCCGTCGGACTCCCGGACGATCTTGACCCCCAGCGAGGAGAGGCCGGACGAGGTCCCGGTGGAGGTCGAGGTGTCGTCTATGGCGGTCCCGCTGAGGGTCAGCACGTGCGCCGTATAGACCTGGTCGTTCGCGGGATAGGTGATCCTGGAGGTCGGCTTGGCCTTGTCATAAAGGAAGGAAAGGGTCGCGTCGCTCACGGTCTGGTTCCCGGCGTTGTCGAAGGCCCGGACCTTCATGACGTAGGCGTCGCTCTCGAACCAGGCGATGTTCGAGGTGGTCCAGACCGCCCACGGGTCGCCGGCCGGCCCCTGCGGGTAGGCCCGATTCCAGATGTCGCCGACATAGTTGGCCTTCCAGGAGCCGGAAGTCTCGTAGTGCTCCCAATGGTAGCAGGGGTCCGCCGCGTTCTGCTGGAGCGCGAACTCCACGTACGCGACCTTGGACTCGTTCAGGCTGACGGACCTGTCCGTGGCCTGGCCGGAGGCCACGTTCAGGACGTAGGTCCCGCCGAGGTAGTTGGGGTTCGTGGCCGTGGGCGTGGCGATGGTCACGCTCGGTTTCGCCTTGTCGTAGGAGAAGTAGCGCAGGAATTTCGGGCTCGCGCCGCTTCCGGTCCTGCAGTCGTTCGGCTGGCTCGCGGGCGGATGCGCCGCGTCGTTGAACGGGCACTGGCTCGCGTCCTGGTTGCCGGCCCCGTCCCCGCCGTACACCTCGATAATGTACTTGTTCCCCGTGGCGAACTGCGCCGAAGGCATGTCGTAGGCCCAGTCGTCGAGAATGGTGGAAAGCTCCGCCCAGGCGCTGTTGCCGTCGGTCATGTTCAAATCGAACTTGATGAGGGTTCCCGGATTGAGGTACTTCTTGATGGAGTCATCAAAGATGCGCATATAGACCTTGCGCGGGGAGACGAGGTTCGAGACGTTGTCCTTGACCGTCCCGCTCGCCACCGTGAAGGACGTGACCCAGGACTGGGAGGTCGAGTCCGTGGAGATGTCCAGCAGCGAGGCGTGGGCGCTGACGGTCGGGACGGTCACGTCGTAGATGAACCGGAACCCGGCGTCGCTCACCGGCATGACCTCCGCCCAGGAGCCCGTGGACTGGGAGGTCTCCGAGGTCCCGACCTGGCCCAGCGCGTCCGTGGCCACCACGGCGACGTAGTACTCCGTGCCGTCCTTCCACTCCGGGATGCGCACGTCCCCGGTGTGGCTGCTGATGGAGATGGACCGGAACAGGCTCTTGGTCCCCCACTGGAGGGCCGGGCTGGCCGTGGTCGTCGTGGAGATCCACCGCTGCGCCCCTGGATTGCCCGTGTCCCAGCACCAGCCCGGCCCGCAGGAGCAGCCCGCCACGTCCGGGTTCTTGCACCAGGACACCCAGGTCGTGGTGGCCGTGTCGCTCAGGTAGGGCGTGGTGTTCGCGGCCAGCGGGTGCGTGGCCATGACGAGATAGTAGGCCTTCTGCACCCCGGTGCCGGTGTTACCGTGCCCCAGCATCTCGTCCAGCGTGAATTGCAGGGGGTAGGCGGACGCTGCCTGGGCTCCGCTCCCGCGCGCCGGCTGCAGGATGCCCACCAGCGGCGCGCGGTTGTCCTTGATGAGTCTCACCGTCGTGGACTCGGGCCCCCCGGCCCCGGTATAGCCTCCGCCGCCGTCCTTGGGCTGGTCCGACGTGCGTCCGCGGACCGCGATGTCATACTCGCCGTCCTCCGGGCTCCAGGAGTAGGACCACGGCTCCGAGGACCCGGTGTTGATGAACAAAGTTTCCTCGCTCTCGAACCAATTGGCCGGCTGGAACACCCCATCCACCGGATTCCAATAATAGCCGTCCGAATTCCTGCGTATCCTGATCTGCGTGCCCGTGGAGGCGCCTCCATCCGATTCGGCCTGGCCGAGCCTGGGGTTGAAGTACATGCCCCCCTTGATCACCGCAAAGCCGGTGGTCATGGGGCGCAACGGATCCCCTGGCTGGGCCGACAAGCCGTTCCCCAGCACGGGATAGGTCACGCTCGCGGTCGGGACGGTCACGATGAACGTGGAGGCCTGGAGGAAGTACTGTCCGTCCGGGTTCGTGACCCTGAGATTGTAGGTGCCGAAAGGCGTGGCCGTGGAGATCTTGAGCTTGGCCAGGAAGCTCCCGGCGCCCACGCCCGGGGAGATGTTCGTTATCGTGGAATACGTCACCCCCGGGACCAGGCTCCCGGTCCAGGCCTCCAGCCTCACGGTATTGTCCCCGCCCCAATCCATGAACCCGGTGCCTTGCACCGCGATGTCCCGCGTAAAGCCTTCCGTGCCGCTGTTCACCGGGAAAACAGCGCCGGAAAGCTTCCCGTCGCGCGGGTCCGGGTCCCACCAGGCCGTGACCTTCGGCGCGTCCAGGCAGAGGGCGTTCGCCTTGGTGTCGGAACGGGCATCCGGGTTGATGAACTTGAGGTCGTAGCACCCGCCCGCGACCGGGGGCACCACCTCAAGCTCCACCTCCGCCGAGCTGTCCGACAAGCGGGTCGTGGACAGCACGGATATGTCCTCCTGGTAGAGGCCGTTTTTCAAGAACACGACCGAGGGCTGCTTCGTCCCCAACGTGGCGAAATACTGGCCTCCGATGATCGTGATCTTGTACGGGTTCTGGCTGTAGGGCGCGTTGGCCGGCGTGGACGTGATCGAGATGCCGGCTACGCTTGGGTTGTTCATGTTCGATGTCGGCCACCAATCGAACTGCACCTTCCCCCCGCCCGTGAACACGACGGGAAGGGGGTCGGGCTGGGTCACGGAGTAGGCAGCGCTCAGGTGCGTCATGTTCGCGCCGAACAAGGTCTTGGTCCAGTTGCCCGTACTCGTAGGGTTGGTCGCGGCCTCCAGCACGTACCCGTCGTCCTCGCTGTCCGAGAAGAAAAGGAATATCTTGTCCGTGTTTTTGGTCGAGCTGGCGTAGGCCACGGCCATGGTAATGTGCTTGGACCCGCCCGCGGCGTCGGCCCGATGCTCGTTCGCGCATGAATTCGCGCTGGTGCACCGCATATAATTGATCTGGGCGTCCGGAACGTAGTTCGCGTCCACGTAAGCCCAGTGAAGGTTCCCGGAACCGTCCACCACCATGGTCGCGTTCCTGTCCACGTTGAGGCCGCCGGCCGTGCCTTCCCCGTCCCTTCGGGTCGGCGCCGAGATTTCGCTAGTATTCGCCGTGACCCCGCCCTCGTTCCAGACCCGCGGATAGACCGGGTCCGAATTGTCGGTCAAGTAGCCGGAATACCACACCATGTTCGACCCGCTCCCAACAGGATGCGGGACCACCACGTTCGCGTACTGGATGGCGTGGTCGGAGCCGTCGCTTATGCAGGTAAGACCATCTGAGAACTTGCTCCCCGCGTACCAATAGGAGATGCTCCCGGGTCGTGTCCCCGTGGTGTAGAACACGAGAGCGTCCTCGCCCGCCGACGTGTCCGCCTCGTCCACGGCCAAAATGTTCATCCAGGCCCGGCTGCTCTTATCCAAGGTGAAGCTGATGGGCGCGTTCGCGATGATCTGCTTGCGGGCCGGGTCGCAGTCCGGATACCCCTGATACCGATAGTCCTCGATCCAGTCGATGCCCCCGGCGAAGTTGACCCTGCCGCGCCGGAAGTAGAACGGACCCATGGCCTCTTCGGACGCGACCGCGATGTAGACCTCGCTGGAGGAGTGCACGTACCACACGGTGGGCTTGTTCGCGAAGCCGGAATAGGCCGTGCCGTCGAATATCGCCGCCGGCTCGGACCACGTCCCCTCGGCGCCCGTCGAAGAATGGCTCCACACGGGGTTGTACGCCCCGCTCGTGCCCTGGGAGAAAAAGACCCAGAAGCCCCACTCTTGATTGAAGACGACGTGCCGCTGGTTGGACGCGGCGGTCGTCCCTCCGGTCGCGATCTTCCGCGGGAACGCGGCCCAGGAGGATGCGGGAGCCAGCGCGGCCACGGCGAACGCCAGGGCAGCCGTGATGAGCCCCCGCTGACGCCGCGAAATCCCGCGCGCAGCGCGCTCCTGATACGGCCGGGCTCTATCTCCGCTTGCGTCCATCCCGGATATCCTTCAAGGCCGCGGCCGCGCGGGCCCGCATGGCCTCGTCCTCGTCCTTTGTCCGACGCTCGAGCGCCGGTACGGCCTTCCTGTCCCCCACGCGACCCAGGGCCTCGGCTGCCGCGTAGCGCACGCCCGCGGACGCATCCTCCAACGCCGAAGTCAAGGCCTTGACCGCGCGCTTGTCTCTCAGCCTGCCCAGGGCTATGGCCGCCTTCCAGCGCGTGACATCGTCTTTGTGCGCCAGTGCCGAGATGAGGCCGGGCACCGCCCGCTTGTCCCCCAGCTCCGCCAGGCCGTCGACCGCCCCCCACCGGGTGTGATCATCCGCGGAGCCCGCCCTATCGAGCAGGGCGGTGAGGGCCCCGGGCGCGCGCAGCCTGCCCAGGGCCTCGGCAGCCCCGCCCCGGACGAGCGGGTCCTCGTCTTCGAGCGCTTCCATGAGCAGGGAAGCGTCCTCCTTCCCGCCGGCCCGGCCCAGCCCTGTGACAGCCTCCTGCCGCGAGCGCCTTCGCTCCTGGAGCCGGGCCTCGTCTCCAGGCTCCTGCCGCGCCCCTCTCTTTGGGCCCCTGCGGAGCGCTCCTCGCATCTCGTCCAGTCCGCGCCGCTCGGGCTTCCCTTCCCCCGCGTCCACGCCGAACACGAGCACAGGGGCCAGGACCAGGACTCCGAGCAGGATATAGACGAATATCCGCGCGGCGCGACTCACGCGCGCGCGCGTGAAAAACGATCCCTTCCCGCCTTCAAAACGGCCCATTCTTGGCCCTTTCCCCGGCTCGTCGCTCGAAGTTGCTTTCTCTCGTCGCTTTCCGCTCCCCGCCCATGTAGGGCGGATCACGGCATTTGTCTTACGGGGACGGCTGGGGCGGGCTCAACAGCGGAGTTGGGTAGTCAGCCCTGCCGCGAGGCAGGGCTTTCCGTTTTCTGTAGGGATGAAATAGTCGTTCTGCAGGACTGTCCTCGACCACGCACCCGCTTGCGGCATCCGCAGCTTCAACTCACGCAGGGAAACAGCGACAGAGTCGCACCGCCCGCTTTGCGGTCGGTTCGGACATCGCAGGGCCGCGCCCAGGCCGAGCCGGTCCAGATAATCGAGCAGGAACGCGAGGGCTTTAAGAGCCGACAGGGACGCGGCTTCCCGCTCCATCGCGGCGCCGCCTTGGCGCAGGCCGCGCACCAGGGAGTCGCGCGAAACGACCTGGTTGGTGGCGTCGCGGACCTCGATGCCCTTCGCTTCCCAGGCCGCTTCCCAGGCGCCCACTGAAACGGCTTGGGCCATGGCCCGGCTCGAGTCCTCGGCGCGGACGAGCGAGCACAGGAGCAGCAGCGCCATCCCCGCTCCCGCGCCCTTCCCCCATCCTCGCGGCATCCTGAGCACCGTTTTTCCCCCAAAAAAGGAGCCCGGCCTCCCTTGCTATCCTACCCCTCTATCCCGAGGATAGCGAGTCCAGGCCGGGCTGAATCGTTATGCGGCTAGTCTTCCGCATGGCTGTGTTCGGCAGCGTGGCGACCCCACCGGGGCCCATCGCTTTGCGCCCCCGGCTTTCGCCGGGTTTGCCGTTATCGCTGCAACCTTGCGCCAACCTCAGTATAACAGGATTACTTGATTTGTCAAGGGGGGTGGCCTTGACGCCGTCGATCGCCGTCCGTCCGCACCCCTCTCGCATTCCGAGCGCCCCTCGCGTTGCGAAATCCGCCCCGTGGCTAAGTATAATGCCGCCCCGGAGATCGCGCAAGGGGGGGTTAACAACCGCGACTCATGGGGCTTGCGCGCGCAAGGCCTCAGGGCTTCTCTTCGACGACGGACGCGCCGCGCAAGCGACGCTGTCCTCAGGTCGATCCTGGAGGTACGTTCGACCTGCAGGATGCGCCGCCAGGCGGGCGGCCCAGACGCCGGGCGACGTCGTGCGCCTGCTCGAGCCAGGCCAGCTTCTGCGCCAAGGTCAGCCGCGCGGCCCGCAGCCGCTGGTTGCGCTCATGGCCGTCCCAGCCCTGCTCCCAGCAGCGCGCCCGCGGGTCCTCAGACATCGCCCAGATCCTTGCGCAGCGATTCCAACTCCCCGATATCTTGAAGGTCCTTGGGACGCCCCGCATCGCGCTTCATGCGCAGCAGGTCGTCGAGTCCGACGAAGACGGCCTCCACGCCGGGGCACAACTCCTGCCGGAGAGCCGCGGCGTACGCGGCGTCGAAGTCGAAGGGCGGCTCCACGAACACATCGATCTCGGTAGCCGGATGAGCGGAGCTGAACAGCGAGAAGACGCGCATCCCCTTCTCCTTCACCCAGACGGCGCGCTTGGCCGGGTCGATGAAGTCCTGCATGGGCACCGGCGCCCGCGGCTGATAACCCAGCTTGGAAAGCGCGGGCAACGCGCGTCCGAGATTCTCGTCGTCGAACGCCAGCACGATGTCGATGTCGGCGGTGAACCGGAGGAATCCGTGGGCCACGACCGCGAGCCCTCCGGCGATCATGTAGCGCGCCCCCGCTCCGTTCAAGGCCCGGATGATGGTCTCGACGCTCGTCGCTTGCATCCGGGGATAGTTTATACGCCGTTTCGCTCTTGCGTCAAGGCTGTTCTTCCGATGAAACGCCGTCGGTCGCCCGCCCACGCCTCCGAAATTCGACGTCCCAATACAGCTTCCGGATGCTCTCCAGCCAACGGAGCTTGTCAGCGGCGGACATCCCGGCGGAGGCATCAAGCATCGCGGGAGAGTATTTCTGGACGACCCTTCGCGGCTCCGGATGGGGCGAGTCCACGGCGACCCCTTGGATCATAACACGCCGCGGAAGATGGTCTGCTCCGAGCTCTGCCCGACGGAGACGATGCTCACAGGGACGCCGAGCTTGGACTCCACGTAGAGCACGAAGTCCCGGGCGCCCCGGGGCAGATCCTTGAAGCGCCGGCACCGGCTCAGGTCCCCGCTGAAGCCCGGCAGGGTCTCGTAGACCGGCTCCACGTCGAAGACCTCGCTGCGGGAGTGGGGGTAGCTCGCGAGGCGCTTTTTGCCCAGCTTGTAGGCCGTGCATACGCGCAGGGGGTGTACGGTGGCCAGGGTGTCGAGCTTGGTCATGGCCAAGGACCCGATGCCGCTCGCCTGCGCCGCCCACTTGAGCTGGACGAGGTCGAGCCAGCCGATGCGGCGGGGCCTTCCCGTGGTGGTCCCGTACTCCTTGCCGCGCTCGCGTATGTAGTGCGCCGTGTTCGAGAACATCTCCGTGGGGAACGGGCCCTGGCCCACGCGCGTGGTATAGGCCTTGGTCACGCCGAGCACCGAGCCTATGCGGGTCGGGCCGACCCCGGAGCCGATGGAGGCCATGCCGGCCAGGGTGTTCGAGGAGGTCACGAAGGGATAGGTCCCGTAATCGAGGTCGAGCATCACGCCTTGGGCCCCCTCGAAGAGCACGCGCCGGCCGGAGGACAGGGCTTTCTCCACCATGCCCGCGGTGTCCGCCACGTACGGGGCCAAAAAGCGCCTGAGCTTGACGTAGTCCCGGAACACGTCCTCTCGTATCCTGGCCAAAGGCTTGGCCCGGACCAATTCCGGGGACCGCACCCGCAGGTTGCGCTGGACCATGGCCCGGAACACCTCGGGCTCGAGGTAATCGCTCACCCGGATGCCGATGCGGGCGACCTTGTCCTCGTAGCACGGCCCGATGCCGCGCTTGGTCGTGCCGATGCCGCGGCCGCCCTCCTCGCGCAGGGTGTCGAGGATGATGTGGTAGGGGAGGATGACGTGGGCGGACGGGCTCACGAAGAGCCGTCCCTTGGCCCGGACCCCGCAGCGGGCCAGGGCCCGGACCTCGTCGAAGAGCGCGGAAGGGTTGACCACCACCCCGTTGCCGATGAGCGTCTTCTTGCCCGGGATGAGGATGCCGGAGGGGATGAGGTGGAGCGCGTACTTTTTTCCCCCAGAGACCACGGTGTGGCCCGCGTTGTTTCCGCCCTGGAAGCGGACGATGAGGTCCGAGCGGCGGCTCAGGATATGGACGATCTTGCCCTTGCCCTCGTCGCCCCATTGGGCGCCGACCACCACGAGCGAGTCGTTGTCCTTGCGCATAGCCCGCGTCACCTCCCGAACAGCTTCCTCCACCAAGACGTCTTGGAGGTCCTGGGCACGGCCCTCAGGCGTATGTCCCCCGGGATGGACACGTCGCCGCAGACCCCGGCGGAGAACCGCACCCGGATGGTCACCCCGCCTCCCTCGTGCTTCTCGATGGCCTCCACGGGCACGAGCAGACCGCGCTTCCGGGACTTCCCCTCGGCCCGGGCCCCGAAGAGGCTGGCGAGGTACTGGGCGATGTCCCGGGGGTCGTTGATGGCGGCGTAGACCATGTCCCCGGCGCTGAGCTCGCCCGCCGGGACGCCCTCGGGGTCCGGGTCCACGGAGACCTGCAGCACGAGCAGCCCGGGAGCGCCCGCCTCCCCCCATCCGCGGCCGGGGCCGGGCTTGCGCGGACCGCGCGCGTGCCGGCGCGCCGGAGCGGCGAGCGAGTCCTCGCTCCTGGGCCTTAGCTCCTTGAACTGCCCCATGTCCAGGACGTCCTGATGGGTCTCCAGTTCCACCGCGCCGCCGAGCCGGGCGCGCAGGGCCGAACGCAGCGGCTCGAAATCCCTGTCCCGGAACGTGACCCCTTCCTTATAAAAGTGGGAGGCCTCGTTGGAGCCGAAGTACTCGGTCAGGAGCGTCTCCACCTCCTGGCTGTGGCCCTGCAGGGTCCCGGCCCAGAGCCTGCAGGCGTAGAGCCTGGCCTCGAAATCGAACCAATGCTGGGAGAGCTCCGTGGCGTAGACCGCGGGGTTGTAGGACACCACGGCCCTGGCCCGCAGGAGCGAGCGCGCCTTCAGGTCGAGGATGACGAGCCACAGCCCGTAGAGGGACTCGCTGCGCACGTGCAGGCGGCCCTTGAACACGGAGATGTTCTGGAACAACCGGGGGACCGCCTGCACGGCGGTCTCCAGGTCGTAGCCGCAGAGCTCCAGGGCGAGCTCGGCCTCGCTGCGGTCGCAGCCGGTCTCCTCCATGAGGAGGGTGACCTTGTCCTTCATGGGGCCTTATGCGACCTCGGATGGCTTTTCCCGTAGACCTCCTGCAGCCTCTTGAGCGTCGTGTGCGTGTAGATCTGCGTGGTAGCCAGGTTCTTGTGCCCGAGCATCTCCTGCAGGGCGCGGAGGTCGCAGCCGCGGTTGAGCAGCGCGGTGGCGAACGAGTGACGCAGGCCGTGCGGGGTCACGCCCTTCAGGAGCCCGGAGCGGCGCACGGAGCGGCGGACGATGAGGGCCACGCCGCTGTCCGAGAGGCGCTGTCCCGAAGCGCTCAGCCACAAGGGCTCGGACCGCCCGAGGCCGCGCGCGGACGGCCTGGCGCGCAGGTACTCGCGCAGCACGGCCAGAGCGGGCTGGCCGGCCGGGACCACGCGCTCTTTGCCCCCCTTGCCGAAGACGCGGACCACGCCGCCCATGAGGTCCACATCCGCCGTATTCAGGCGCACCAGCTCCGAGCGCCGGATGCCGCTCGAGTAGAAGAGCTCGAGGATGGCCCGGTCCCTCAGGCCGACCCAGCCAGCCGCCGCCTGCTCGCTATTCCCCAGCAGCGTCTCCGCCTCGGCCTCGGTGAGGAAGCGCGGCAGGCGCCGTTCCATCTTCGGGAGCGGGACGTTGAGGAAGGGATCGCGCTTGAGCGCTCCCTCCTGCAGGAGGAATCGCGTGAAGGCGCGAACGCCCGATATCTTGCGCAGCAGGCTGCTCCTGCGGAGCTTGCGGGTCTGAAGGTGCGCCAGATAAGCGCGGATGCGCTGCCGGGTGATCGTGCTCACGTCGCCCGAGCCGAAGAAGCCCTCGAACTCCGCGAGGTCCGCGGCGTAGGCCCGGAGCGTATGCTCCGAGTAGTTCCGCCGCGACCGCAAGGCAACGAGGAATCTCTGGATCCAGAGCTTGAGCATGTGTCGGGCCGACCCCGCAGGGGGAGGCCCATCCTCTCGGGAATTAAGTCGTTGTCGTCCCCGGCTCCGCCCCCTTCGGGAGAGGAGAACTGCCGCCCGCCGGGGGCCGAGGCCCCGAGGCCTCGGCCTTGATCTTTTCCGCGTCCACCTTCGAGAGCGGCTTGAGGTTCCGGCATTTCGGGAAGCCGGAGCACGCCAGGAAATGCCCGCGCTTGCCCTGCCGCATCCACATGGCCTTGCCGCACTTGTTGCAGGGCCTGTTCGTGATGATGGGCCGAGAGGACTCGATCTTCTTCCCCTCGGCGTCCAGGGAGAAGGTGTTCTTGCAGTCCGGGTAGCCCGAGCAGGCCAGGAAACGGCCCTTGCGGCCCGTGCGGATGACCATGGCCTTGCCGCAGAGGTCGCATTTCTCGTCCGTCATCTCCGGGACCACCTTCTGGCCCTGGCTGTCGAGCTGGACCTTCCCCCGGCAGCGCGGGAAGCGCGAGCAGGAGAGGTACTTGCCGAACCGGCTCTCGCGGATGAGCATCTTGGCCTTGCACACCGGGCAGAGCTCGTCGGTCTCCTGGGGGACGACCCGGGAGTCCTCCATCTCCTCCTGGGCCGCCGCCAAGGACTTGGAGAAGGGGGCGTAGAAGCTCCCCACCACGTCCTGCCAGCGGTCCTTGCCCTCCGCGATGTTGTCGAGCTGGTCCTCGACCTGGGCCGTGTAGCCCAGGGAAACGACGTCGGGGAAATGCTTCTTGAGCCGGTCCACGACGAGCACGCCGAGGTCGGTGGGCGTGAGCCTCCGGTCCTTGGCGCCGCGCCGGACATAGCCCCGCTGGATGATTGTCTGGATGGTCGGAGCGTAGGTGGACGGCCGGCCGATGCCGTGCCTCTCCAAAGCGCGGATGATGCTGGCCTCGTTGTAGAACGGGGGCGGGCTCGTCTTGTGGTCGCAGGGGATGAGCTTCTCGAGCTCGAGCCGGTCGCCCGCGGCCAGGGCCGGGAGCAGGGCCTCGCCGTTGTCCTCCCCCTCGGACTCTTCCCGGGCCTCCTGCCAGACCCGCAGGAAGCCGTCGAAGCGCAGGGAACGTCCGCTGGCGCGTAGTCCGGCCTGGCCGCAGCGGATGTCCGCGCTGACCGTGTCGTAGACCGCCTCCCGCATCTGGCTCGCCACGAAGCGGGCCCAGATGAGGCCGTAGAGCTTGGCCTGTTCCGGGGTCAGATGCTTGCGCATGGTCTCCGGGGTGCGGCTCACCTGGGTCGGGCGGATGGCCTCGTGGGCTTCCTGGGCCCTCTTATCCTTGGTGGCGTACACGGGAGCGGCTTCCGGCAGGTACGCCTTGCCGTACTCGCCGGCGATGAAATCCCTGGCCTGCTCCTGCGCCACCTTGGCCACGGATACCGAGTCCGTCCTCATGTACGTGATGATGCCGGTGGGCTCCTCCGCGCCGATGTCCACCCCTTCGTAGAGGCTCTGCGCCACCCGCATGGTGCGCTCCGCCGCGAAGGCCAGCCTCTGCGAGGCGGCCTGCTGCAGGGTGCTCGTGATGAACGGGGGCAGGGGCCTGCGCTTGAGCTCCTTCTGCTCCACGGAAACGACCTCGAACGGAGCCTTGGAGAGCTCGGCCGTCGCCTCCCCGAGCGCCTCCTGCGTCGGGAAGCAGCTCGAGCGGACGCGGTATTCCTCGGCGAAGAGCTGGAAGGTGCGCGACGACTCCACCTTCTGCCCCTTCCACTCCGTGAGCCTGGCCTTGAAGGCGGGCGGGGCCCCCGGCTTGACGAGCGCCGCCTGCATGCTCCAATAGGGTTCCGAGATGAAACTTTTGATCTCAGCGTCCCGCTCCACGAGCAGGCGCACGGCCACGGACTGCACGCGGCCGGCCGAGAGGCCGCGCCGGATCTTGCGCCAGAGCAGCGGGGAGAGCTTGTAGCCCACCAGGCGATCGATGATGCGGCGGGCCTGCTGGGCCTGTACCAGGTTCATGTCCAGCGCGCGCGGCGAAGACAGGGCCTCCCGGATGGCCTGCGGGGTGATCTCATGGAACGTGATGCGCCGGGCCTTTTCCTCGCTCAAGCCGAGGATCTGCACCAGGTGCCAGGCGATGGACTCGCCCTCCCGGTCATGGTCCGTCGCCAGGTACACGAACCCGGCGCCCTGGGCCTGCTTCTTGAGCTCGGGCAGGAGCTTCTTGGTGCGGGCGAGCAGGATGTAGCTCGGCTCGAACTCGCGGTCCTCGTCCACCCCCAGCTTCTTCTCCGGCAGGTCGCGGACGTGCCCGTAGGAGCTCGCCACCACGAAGCTGTTCTGCAGAAAGCGGGATATGGTGCGCTGTTTGGCCGGAGACTCCACGATGAGGAGGTCCTTTCCTCCGCCCCCTTTCTTGCGCGGGCGGGCGGTTCCCTCCTTGCCGGAGTCTTGCGGGGCCGGATATTTCTCTTCAGGTGCGTGCATAGTTCTGTCCCGGGAGCGCGGTGAGGAGCCCCGTCCCCTCCAGTCCGGAAAGCGCGCGGACCAAGCGGGGCAGCTCCCAACCGGTCGATTCTATCAGCTCGTCGAAATCCATCGTATGGCCGCCCAACAACTCCAAGATCGTCCCTTCGTCCGTGGAGACCCGCGGCGCGGACCCCTCCGGGATCCCCTCCGGGGGCCGCGGTCCCGGAAGCGCCGGCAGGCCCTCCAGGATGTCCTCCACGCTCCTCGCCATGGCGGCGCCGTTCCTGAGGAGTTCGTTCGGGCCGAGGCTTAAAGCCGAGTCCGCGGGGCCGGGCACCGCGAAGACCTCTCTGCCGGCCTCGGCCGCGAGCCGCGCCGTGATGAGGGCGCCGGAACGCAGGTCCCCTTCCACCACGACGACGGCCGCGGAAAGGCCGGCGATGATGCGGTTGCGGCGCGGGAAGTTCGCCGCGAGAGGCGGCCCGTCGGGCCGGAACTCGCTCACGAGGGCGCCGCCCCCGGCCGCGATCTCGTCCGCCAGGGCCTTGTTCTCGGGCGGGTACACGTTGTCGAGACCGGACCCGAGCACGGCCCAGGTGACCCCGCCGGCGCCCAGCGCCGCCCGATGGGCCTCGGTGTCGATGCCGCGGGCCAGGCCGCTGACCACCGCGACGCCCGCCCGGGCCAGACCCGAGGCGAGCAGCCGGGCCATCCTGCGCCCGTAGGGAGTGGGCTTGCGCGACCCCACCACGGCGACGGACGCCGCCCGGCTCGGCAG
Organism: Elusimicrobiota bacterium; assembly: GCA_041650695.1. Taxonomy (GTDB): domain Bacteria; phylum Elusimicrobiota; class Elusimicrobia; order UBA1565; family UBA1565; genus JBAZKS01. The sequence continues at coordinate 72,637 of JBAZKS010000009.1, read as the reverse complement.
CGTCCCGCGCACGTAGAGCAGGTCCGGCGGCCCGGGGATGTCCCTGAGCAGCTCCGGAAAGAGCGGGGAAGCCGCCTCGAGCCTGATCAAAGAAGCTCCTCTTCGAGATCTTTGCGCGGAGCAGGGAGGACGACCCGCGCCTTCGGCCTCAAGACTTCCGCCGGGATCCGCATGCCGGGCTTCATCCCCGAAGCCATCGCGTGCACCGAGCTGAAAAGCTCGTCATCCGTCCAAAGCCGGTGCCATTCCGTCGGGACCCTTCCGGCGGCCACGATGAGCCTCGTCTCGTCCATCTCCAGGGCCCGGGCCACGCGGCGGAGCGTCTCCTCCTCGGCCGGCGGGCTGCGCTTGGACGTCAGGACCTTGGAGAAGAACGACGGGTCCACGCCCACGCTCCGGCAGAGCTCGCGCAGGCCGGTGCCGCGCGTGCGCATGCGCTCCCGGACCATGCGGCCGAAGGGGATCTCCTCCGTCATTTGAACTGGACGAACTCGAACTTCTTCTTCACGATCTCGATGTTGTCTCCCGTCGGAAACTGCTCGATGTACTTGGCGTACGCATCCTTGGCTTTCGAGAACTCGTTGCGCTCCTGGTAGATGCTCCCCACGCGCAGCAGGGCCTTGGGAGCGTACTGGCAGGTCGGATACTCCGTGAGCATCTGCTCGTAGGCGACGAGCGCCTTCGGGTATTCGCTGCGCATATACTGGAGGCTGCCCACGTAGAAGTCTATGGCGGGCGCCACCTTGGGGTCCGGATGGGTCTTGGAGTAGGTCAGCGCGTCATCGAGGGAGTAGCGGCTGTTGATGAACACGAGTATGCCGGCGATGACGATGATCCAGATGAACGCCTTCTTGAAGTCGAATTCCATCCCTAATCCTCCTTTTTGACCCAGTCGCCCACCTGCACCTCGCCGCCGGACTGCAGGATGACTCCCTTGTACTCCGCATCGGAGAGCTTCTTCTCGACCTCGATGATCCCGACCTTCTGCACGTACTGCCCCTCGGCGTATCTCCCGGAGGAATCCCTATCCGCGTCCGTGACGCTGGCGCGCCGGTACACGGCGAAGCGCTGCCCTTTCCTGACCTGCACGGACTTGTCCACCCGGATATTCACGGAGTCGCCGGCGGCGGCGAGCCCCTCGCGGTCGAGATACTCCGCGACGCGGCCGTCCGGCTTCCAAGACTCGGGCATCCGGAGCCGGAACGCGGAGGGCTGCTGGCCGGCCATCCCCTTGGGAAGCTCGGCGGAGAGCGAATCGGGCAGGACCTCGCCCCCCGCGGCCTGGTAGGACTTAAAGTCCCCCCTCGGGGACTCCTGCGGCGGCGGGGGAGGCGTCTCTTCGACCGGCTCCTCGCGCACCGGCTGCTCCACGACGGGGGCGGGCTCAGGAGCCTCCCGGACCACCATGACGGTCTTGTTCAGGCCGGGGATGACGATGACCTGGCCGGGGTATATCCAGTGCGGATCCTTGATCCGGTCTGTGTTGGCCTCGTGTATCCTGGGCCATTGCCAAGGGTCGCCGTAGTAATGCGCCGCCAGGTCCCAAAGCGTGTTCGCGACCACCACCTCATGCTGCGCCCGCTCGACCGCCGTCTCCACGCCCTCTGCGGCCTCCTGGCCGAATGCCTGCGCCGGGGAAAAGAAGATCGCACCTATAAGGAAAAAAGTCATATTACCTCCGAATAAGCCTAGAAATGATACAGTCGTTTTTCATCATATTCAAGTCCCCCCGCAAGAATCCCCTGTCCTGTACATGAGAGCCTCCGCGACCTGCTCTTTCCCTATAATGTCCCTCCCGGCCAAATCAGCGATAGTGCGGCTGACGCGCACAAGGCGGTCCAAAGCGCGCGGGGACAGGCCCTTGGCGGCCGCATGCTCCAGAAGCCCCATGGCGGAGGCGTCCAACCCGCAGGCCTGCTTCAGCCGCGCAGCGGCCAGCCTGGCGTTCGGCAGGCCCTGGTTGCGCTCCGCGGCCAGCGCCCTGGCGGCGAGGACCCTCGCACGCACGCTGGAGGAGCATTCCGCTCCGGGCCGGGGCCCCGGTCCGTTCTGCGCCCAATCGCGGAAGGGCAGGGCCGCGAGTTCGACCTCGAGGTCCATGCGGTCCAGGAAGGGCCCGGAGATGCGCGACCGATAGCGCTCCACCGCGCTCTCCGGGCAGCGGCAGGCCGCGGTCCTGCTCCCGTGGTACCCGCACGGGCACGGGTTCATGGCCGCCACGAGCATGAAATCCGCCGGGTACGTCACCGTCTCCTTGAGCCTGGCCACGGCGACGCAGCGGTCCTCCAGCGGCTGCCTCAACGCTTCCAGGGCGGCGCGCGGGAACTCCGGGAGCTCGTCCAGGAACAGCACCCCGCGATGCGCCAGTGAGATCTCGCCGGGCCTGCAGCAGGCCCCCCCGCCCACCAGCGCGGGCGTGGTCGCGCTCGTGTGCGGCGCGCGGAACGGCCGCCAGCGCATGAGCCCGGAACCGGGAGGCAGGTACCCGGCCACGGAGTGGATCTTGGTGACCTCGACCGATTCCTCCTCGCTCAGCGCAGGGAGGATGCCGGGCAGCCGGCGGGCCAGCATGGACTTGCCGGTCCCCGGAGGTCCGACCATGAGCAGGTTGTGGCCGCCCGCCGCGGCGATCTCAAGGGCCCTTTTCGCCAGGGCCTGCCCCTTCACGTCCCCGAGGTCCGGCGCCTCCGGGCAGCGGAGCGCCTCGTCGGCCCTCGCCGGATCCTCCGCCGGCCTCGCGCCCTTGATGAGCTCGACGGCCTCCTTAAGGGAGCCGATGCCGTACGCCGTGATCCCGGTCGCCGCCGCCTCGATCCGGTTGGACCTTGGGACGACGACGGCGCGCAGCCCCTCGGCCTTCGCGGACATGGCCATGGCCAGTATGCCGGAGACGGGCCGGACGGACCCGTCCAAGGCCAGCTCGCCGAAAAAGGAAAGCTCGCCGGACCAATCCCCGTCCTTGAGCTGGCCGGAGGCCGCGAGGAGTCCCAGCGAGATGGGCAGGTCCAGGTGCGTGCCCACCTTGCGCCACTGGGCGGGCGCCAGGTTCACGGTGACGCGCCTCGATGGGAAGTCGAACCCCGAGTTGCGGAGCGCGGAGACCACGCGGTCGCGCGATTCGCGCACCGAGTGGTCCGGCAGACCGACGGTGGTGAAGCTGGGCAGGCCGTTGGCCAGATCGAGCTCCACCCGGACCGGGAAGGCGTCCACCCCCCGGACCGCGGCAGACCAGACGCGGGAGAGCATACCTCCTAGTACGAGCGAGGGTGCTAAAAAGTTCCCTGCCTGCGGATGCAGCCAGGTCCTGGGCGTTCTATAGGAGTTGCGTCAGCCCAGGGCCCGGGATCTTCAGCCCCTGCGGAGACAGCGGCGGATCTCGTCGTGGTTCCCGACGATGACGAAGGTGGCGATCCCTCCCTCCAGAAGGAACAGTATCCGCTTATCGATGGAAGCCCGTATCTCCCACCAATCCCGCGTGAGCTTCCTTAATCCCAGCCCCTGGGATCTAGACTTGCCGGAGAAGTAGTCCAACAGCCTGCACACCGCATCCCGCACCCCTGCCTGGTCCTGGCTCGACAGGCCGGCGAGGCTCGCGTCGAAGGAGCGCAGATACCGGACTCGGATCACTTCTTAGGCTTCTTGAAGTGCTTCTTCGCGCTGGCCGGGTCCGAGAACTCGGCGTACGCGCCGGAGGTCTTCTGTTCCGCCACGAGGGAATCCAGAGCCGCCCAGTCCTCCTTCTCCAACTCCGGGTCGGCCAGCTGTTTGGGCTCCAGGATGATGCGCCCGCCCTCGGCCACGATGGATACCAACGCCCCTTCCGGGATGCCGGCTTCGGCCAGCAGGTTCGGGGGGATGGTGATCTGGTGGCGTTCGGAGATCCTTCGGAGATAGGGCATGGCAGTCCCTCCGATATTCAGTATATCAGAAGTACCGATTTCCCGCCAGGGCCCGCCCCTACTCCGCCAGCCTGCAGATGTCGTTGACCGCCGCCCGTACGCCGGTGGGCTTGGTGAACTTCGCGGTCGAGCCCTCGCCCGTGTCCCCGAGAGCGCCGACGACCTCCACGCGCCCCAGAGCCACCTCTTCGTTGCCGATCACGAGGCCGGTGGTGGGGTCCACGATCTCCTTGCCGAGGTGGAAGCACTCCAGGTCCAGGCCCTTCTCCACTCCCATGGTGGGCCCGGCGTTGAGGTACACGGAGTCCTCCCTCAGACCCGCGATGCGGCAGGTCCACGGCTTCTTATTCACCTGGCTGACCACGTTCTCGGTGAACTGCGCGATGGAGGCGCGCAGGGCCTTGCCCTCCAGGGTCTCGTCGTAGCCGCCGCGCGCGCCCAGCCCCAGGACAGTGCCCTTCGAGCTCTTGGCCATGCCCTTGCCGGAGTCCGCGTAGAGGACCTGCCCGGTCTCGACGTCCACGACGCGGATGTCCACCACGCATTCGGCGGTCTGGCGTTTGGACTGGACGAGGAGGTACTCGCTGCCCTCGTTCTTGACCCCGAACTCCGAGACCGCTCCGGTCACTATGGCGTTCAAGCCCAGGATCTTGCCCACGTTGACCGCGGTCCGCGCGTCGATGGCGCCGGAGGCCTGCAGCTTCTGCTCCTCCATGATCTTGTTGAGCTTGTCGCGCTCGACCACCACGAATCTGCCGGTCTTGGCCAGCTCCGTGATGAGGATGTCGGAGACCGCGCTCCCGAGCCGGGCCTGGCCGTAGGCGCTCTTGTTCTCGAAGTCCACCACCCCGATGCGGCGCTTGGGGCCCGTGTAGCTGGATTCGACCTTCTCCGTCACGTTAGCGCTCGTGGCCTGCCGCATCTTCACGCTCGTCCTCGGAGCGCAGCCCGTCGAAAGCAGCGCCGCGCAGGCGCATGCGAACATCCGCGTCGTCTTCACGTTAGTACCTCCTGGGGAGTCTCTGAAACACCTTCTCCACCGCCGCCTGCGACTCGCGCATGAGCGGCGACCGCAAAGCGGTCCCCACCGCCTGCTCGAGCACCCCGCGGACGAACGCCCTCCCGGCGTCCTTCCGGTCCAGCACGATCTGCCCGTTCTCGTCTTCGCCCACGTCCTCCCAGAGCCTCTCTCCCGTCTCGGCGTCCACGAGCTTGAGGCGCAGGCGCACCACCCGCCTCACGATGAAGCCCACGTTCTGGTAGGCGAACTCCTCCACGCTCCCGTAGAGCAGGCCCTTCGCCTCCAGGGCCTCGCCCAGGGCCTTGGGGGTGTACGCCCCCAACTGGCCGCCGTCCGTCACGCCGAGGCCGTGCAGCTTCTCGTCCGCCGCTTCCAGGGGCACGCAGGAGTAGCCCTGGGTCGCGAGACGCTGCGCGACCAGCCGGCGCAGGATGCCGGCCGCCTGCAGGCTCGTTGTCTCGTTGTCGAACGGGAGCACCGCCACCCGGTCCGGGGCCTTCGCGGCGAAGTCCGGGGCCTGGTAAAAGGCCTCGCGCGTCGTCGCGCAGCCCATCAGACCGGCCAGGAAGAGGGCGCACCGCAGAAGCGGCGCCGCCCTCCGGTCGATGCCGGAAGTGCGTTCGACCGGCAGGGCGCCGGCTGCTCTCATCAGGCGGACTCAAGGCTCCGGGCTACTTGAACCTGATCCCTTCGAGCTGCTCGAGGCGCTTCTTCGGGAGATGGAGCGTGACCACGGCGCCGTCGTCCTTGAGATACTCCGTCTTGACGATCTCCGCGCCCCGGATCATCTCCTTGATCCTGGACTCCAGCGTCGAATCCACCTCGAGGGCGCGGGAGACCTTGATCCCGCCCTCGATCTCCACTCCCTTGACCATGGAGAGCATCTCGAACTGGGCCTTGACGATGGCCGCGTCCCTCGAGAGGGACCGCCGCTGCGTCAGCGACTCGATCGCCGGATCCGCGGCCCCGATGCCGATGGCCTCGAGGATGTCCCCCTCGGCCGGAGTCTGCTCGATCACGTCCGTCACCGCGCCCTTCTTGACGTAGCTCTTGCCCCCGCAGCCGGCCGCCAGGGCCAGCCCCAGGATGGCCATCGCCATGAACGCTTTCATGCCTTTCCTCCTTCGCCTGGGACCGCTTCGGGCACCCAGGTCGGAACGACGAAATGAAACGTGGACCCCTTGTCCTCGACGGACTCGACCCAGATGCGCCCCTCGTGCTTCTCCAGGATGGAGCGGCAGATGGCGAGCCCGAGCCCGGTCCCGGGAGCCGACACGGTCCCCCGGTTGGAGGCGCGATAGAACCTCTCGAAGACCCGGTCGCGCTCCGCCGAGGGGATGCCGATGCCCGTGTCCGAGACGCTGGCCTGCAGGCATTCCCCCTTGTTGGACAGGGCGACCCGCACGGTCCCGCCCGCGGGGGTGAACTTGATGGCGTTCGACACGAGGTTGTCGAACACCTGCCGGAGGAATTCCGCGTTGCCCTTGACCGCGGGGAGCCCGTCCGGCACCTCCGCCTCCAGCTGGACCTTCTTCTCGGACGCGGTCCACTCGTGGGCCTCCACCGAGATGCGGGCGACATCGGCCAGGTCCACCGAGGTACGCTCGAAGACGAGCCCGCCCTCCAGACGGGAGATGTCGAGCATGTCCGAGACCAGGGCGCTCAGGCGCTCGGACGCGGTCATGGCGATGCTCAGGAAGCGCTTCTGCTCGCCGTTGAGCTCCCCGGCCTCGCCGTCGAGGAGCACGGACAGGAATCCCTTGATGGAGGTGAGCGGGGTCTTGAACTCGTGGCTCACGGTGGAGACGAAGTCGTCCTTGAGCCGATGGAGCCGGGCCAGCTCGACGTTGGCCTCGGCGAGACGCCTGGAGAGCAGGGCGCTCTCCACGAGCACGGCGGCCTCCTCCGCGATGACTCTCACGAACTGCATGTGCTCCGGGACGAAGAAGTCCCGTTTGAAGGAGCCCACGCGCATGACGCCCAGACGTCGGCCTTCGACCGAGAGGGGCACCACCATGAGCGAATGGCACTTCCAAAGCCTGGCATAGTGCCCGATGACCTGCGGGTCGCTCTGGGCGTCGCCCGTGATGAAGGGCTCGCCGCTCTGGAACACCCTGACGGATGAGGAGCGCTCGTTGCGCAGCGGGATGCGGTAGAGCGAACCCTCGTCCTCCGAGAGGCCGTAGGCTCCGGGCTGGACCACGAGGTCCGCGGAGGCCTCGTCGATCAGGAGGAAAGCGCAGATGTCCGCCTCCAGGGCCTTGGCCACCATGGACACGATGGCTCCGAGCATCTCGGGCTCGTCCGGATGCTCCGAGATCGCGTCCACGACCTCCTCGAGGGTCTTCATCTCCTTGGCCTTGCGGATGAGCTGGAGGCTGGTCTCGTCGAGCCTGCGCATGGTGTCGCTCAAGCCCCCCTCGAGCCGCTCGCGCTGGCTCTCCAGCTCCCAGAAGCGCATGGAACGCTCCGCCATCGAGCCGAAATACGCGGCCAGGAGCTTCGGCGGGCTGGAATGCTGCGCGCGCGCGCCGAGGTCGGCTCCGCCGGACTCCACCACTCCCAAGACCCCCCAGAGCCGGCCCACCTCCCCCCAAGGGAAGATGCGCAAGCCCCCCGCCCTCGGCCCGAAAGCCTTGATGAGCGCCCCGGGGGCGTCCGGGTCATGGGAGACGTCCATCCCCGGCGAGCCCGAAGCTCCGTCCCCTTCGGGAGAGGAGGACCGCTTCCCTCCGGGGCTCTTGAAGACCCGCGTCCAAAGCGCCTCGGGGAGCTCCAGGTCGCGGGGATCGAAGGCCTCCAGGGACCCCGTCCTGCAGACGAGCTCGGGTCCGGTCTCCGGGAACGCGCCGACGGGGCTCCGGCGGCTCCACACGAACAGCTCGAGCCCGCCGAAGCGGGCCAGGAAGCGGTCCACCCCGTACTCCAGCGCATCCGATAAGGATTGGGGCGTGGTGGGCAGGCGCTGGTGCTGAAGGAGCTCCCCCGCGAAAGCGCAGCCGTCTTCGTTGCGGCGCCTCTCCGCCCCCAGTTCCGCCTCGAGGGGGAGGAGCTTCTTGAACTTGAGCGCCCAGTAGGAGCCCACGGCCGCCGCGGCCACGGCCAAGGCGAGGGCCGTCCATTCGGCGATCATTTCGCGCCCCCTCCGGCGCCCGCGGACTGCGGACCGGGGCCTCCCTCATTTCCTAGAGACGCCCCAGTCCCATGGGCCATGGGATGCATGTCCAGGAACGCCGCCAAGTGGGCTGCGGGGTCCTTCACGCGGGAGTACGAAAGCCAGCCCAACCCCACCCCGCGGTCGTGCAGGAGATGCTCCATGGCGTAGCGGAAGTCCTTCTCCTGTTCGGCGAGGGCGGTCCCGGGCATGGCCGAGACCACGAGCGCGGAAGCCACCCCGCATCTCCGGCACTCTTCCGCCACGATGAAGGGCACGCCGAAGACCGGCTCGAGCTCGTACGCCTTGCGGGTCGCGAGCCGGAACGAGAAGGGCCATCGGCTCTGTTTCGCCAAGCGTTTGAGCTGCGCCCAGATCCAGTCCGCGTACGCCTGCTGGCCGTTCGGGAAGAACAGGGCGGCCGGCACGGTCCCATCGGGGAGCGAGGCCGCCGCGTTCAAAGCCTCCTGTATCTCGGACGCCTCGAGGATCCCTCCCGGAGCTCCGGAGTCCTGGGGGAAGACGAGCTTGATGAGTTCGCGCATGTCCGTGCCCTGGCCGGAGCCCTGTCTGAAGATCTTGGCGACCGAGAGGCGGCGCACCCCCGTATCCAGGGTCGAGAGGTCCTTGGGGATCCGGGCGGAGAATTCCTCCGCATCCCCGCCTTCCGCGGACAGACCGGCGCGCAGGAAGGCCTCCTGCGCGATCCCGCGGATCTTCTCCGCGCCGGGGAGCTTGAGCTCCACCGCGTGCCCGGAGGCCATGCGGAACTCCAGAGCCGTTTCGATCTGGCTCAAGAGCCGGGCTGGGTAGATGGAGGTCAGGACGATCTGCCGGAAGCCGTCGAGGTATATCTTGAAGAGCCGCGCCAGGCCCGCCTGGTTCTGCTCCGCGACAGCGGTCATATGGAAGTCGTCGACCAGCATGGCCTTGGAGTTCTTCGCGAACTCCTCCAGCTCCCCGAGGCGTCCGGACTGCGAGGCCGCGGCCACGGCCTGCGCCAGGCGCGCGCCGGAGGTCAGGAGCACGCCCGGCATGCCGGGTTCCGGCGAGATCTTCTGCGCCATGGCGTGGAGCATGTGTGTCTTGCCGGAGCCCGGCGGGCCGCAGATGAAGAGCGGGTTGTAGATGTTGCCCGGGCTCGTCATGACCGATGTGACGGCCGCGTGCGCGAACCGGTTGAAAGGGCCGACCGCGAGGTTCTCCATCGTCCGGAGAGGGTCGACCGGGAGCCTGGCCCCGCAGAGCGGCTCCGGGCCCCTGGCACGCGCCGCGGGAAGCGCGGACTTGTCGAGCTCCTCGGGCGGAGGAGTGAGCCGCAGGCCTTGGGAGGTCGTCTGGGGCTGCGCTTCCTGAGGCGCGGGCTCCGAGAGGCTCCCGAAGCCTTCGATCTCCTCCTCGACGGGCTCGGTGGGGGCGGACTTCGCCTTCACGGCGGGGATGTCGAGCGTCCTCTGCGGCTCCCGTGGCTCTGGAGCCACGGTCCCCGGAGGGGAGTCGGTCTCCTTTCCCGCAGGGGGTCCGGCTTTGGAGCGCAGCTCCGCCTCGACGGACGCCAAAGTTTCCGATGATATCTTGTGCAGGAACAGGCTGTAGCTGAATCCCTCTTCGCCCTTCTCCTTCTTGGGCCGACCGCATACGGCGCCGAACTTCCCGACCAAGCCCTGGACGTCCGGGAAAGACCCTCGGAGGTAGAGCCTCCTGCGCTGCGGGTCCGTCGCGGTCGGCGCCGCGTCGATCCTCCAGCTAGAGAGCACGCTAGCCGGCCTTGAGGAGCATCATATCCACGACCAGGTCCACGGCCACGCTGCGTTTCGTGGTATCCGCCGGGAGGACCTGGTGGAAGAAGAGATCCTCGTTGTTAAAGGCCTCCTCGATGTCCCGGATGAAGTTGTCAGGGAGCCCCTCGAGCAGGGCCAGGGCGCCGACGGCCCCGGTCCCCTTCACCTGCTTGATCAACTCCTCCGGGTTCACCCCGGGGGCGACCTGGGCCACGAGGGTCTTGTGCAGGTAGATGGGCTTCTTGGAGACCTTTAGAGCGACCTCGCCGATGAAGCGGGTGAAGGGCGCGATCTTGTTCGCCTGCTGCGGCGAGTACAGGAAGGCGATCCTGCGCACCTGCTCCGGAGGAGTCTTCGCCGGGATGGGCTCTTCCTTGAACCCCTCCGCCGGCGTGGCCTTGACCGGCTTTTCCTCAGCCTTCGGGGGAGCGGCCGGCGCGGGCTTCGGAGGCGCAGCCGGCTTGGGAGGTTCCACCGGCTTCGGAGGCGCCACCGGCTTGGGCGGCTCGACCGGCGCGGAGGCGCCGCCGCCCTGAACCTTCTCGGGAAGTGCGTTAGGCGCAGGTGCCGCCGGCTTCGCGGGCTCCAGCGAGATCGGCATGCTGACGGCCGGCTTCACGGGAGCGGGCTTGGGAGGCTCCAAGGAGATCTCCATGCCCCCGGCCGGCGCGGAGGCGCCGCCGCCCTGAGCCTTCTCGGGGAGTGCGTTAGGCGCAGGTGCCGCCGGCTTCGCGGGCTCCGGCGTGATCTCCCAGGTCACCTCCGGCTTGGGCTTGGGGGGTTCGGCCGGCGCGGAGGCGCCGCCGCCCTGAGCCTTCTCGGGAAGTGCGTTAGGCGCAGGTGCCGCCGGCTCGGCCGGCGCGGGCTTCGGAGGCTCTACAGCCTTGGGCGGCTCCGCCCGTTTCGGAGGCTCCGCGGGCTTGGGAGGCTTGGGCGTCTGGCTGAAGATCTCCGCTGGCACGATAGGCTCAGGCTTGGGCGGCTCGGCCGGCTTTCCGGACGCGGGAGGGGCCTTCCCGCTCAAGATGGGAGACAGGATGTTGTCCAGGTCGGACAGGATTTCCTGGATGTCTTTCTCCGGCTCGCCCTCGCGAGGGCCTTCCTGGGTCATTGCGGAGTGATGCCTCCGACCCCGCGCATCTTGAGCTGGATGTCGTCCTGGTTCGTCGCGTTCTCCATCACTTCCTTCTCGGTGATCTTCCCTTCGGTCATGAGGCGCAGGAGGTCCTGGTCGAAGGTGTGCATGGCGTAGTAGCCGCCCGCCTCCATGGCCTTGTAGATGTCCTGGACCTTGCCGTCGAGCATGTGGCGCCGGATAAGGCTGTTCGAGATGAGGATCTCGGTCGCCGGATACCGGCCGCGGCCGTCCTTGGAAGCCACCAGGCGCTGGGCCACCACGCCCTTGAGCACCAAGGCCAGCTGCTGGCGGACCTGCGCGTGCTGGTGGGCCGGGAAGCTGTCCACGATGCGGTCGATGGTCTGCACCGCGTCCATCGTGTGGATGGTGGAGAGCACCAGGTGACCCGTCTCCGCCGCGGTGAGAGCGGCCTGGACGGTCTCAGGGTCGCGCATCTCGCCGATGACGACCATGTCCGGGTCCTGCCGGAGCACGTGCTTCAGGGCGGAGGGGAAGTTCCCGGTGTCCTTGCCCACCTCGCGCTGGACGATGGTCGACTTGATGTCCTCGTGATAGAACTCGACCGGATCCTCGATGGTGATGATGCGGTAGCTCTCCCTCCCGTTGATGAAATGCACGAAGCTGTTCATGGAGGTGGTCTTGCCCGCGCCCGTGATGCCGGCGAAGAGGATGAGGCCGCGCGTCTCGGCGGCGAGCTTCTCCATGGATTTCATCGGCAGGCCGAGTTCCTCGAAGTTCCGGAGCTTCATGGGCACCACGCGCAGGCTCAAGGCGAGCGTGCCGCGCTGACGGAAGAGGTTCACGCGGAACCGGGACACGCCCTCCAGGCTGTAGGCGAAATCCATCTCGTTGTACTTCTCGAAGGCCTTGTACTGCTCCGGCGTCAGGATGCTCTGGGCCACGGACTCCATGTCGGTCGGAGAGAGCTTCGGGAGGTTGGCCGCAGGCACCAGGTTCCCGTGGACGCGGACGGCCGGGGAGGAGTTGGCCTTGAAGTGGATATCCGAGATCCCCTTCGCGACCATCAGCTTCAGCAAAGCGGTAACATCGATAGCCATGGAATATCTCCCGAATAGTCCCCTCGAAATCCGAACGAAATACCGCCCCTCCCCGACGAAGAGAGAGACTCGCGCCTAAAGTTACTTATAGATGATACGTATGCCTTCTAGCGCCAGCCACTCCTGCGCCAGAGGGCTTACGATGGCATCCTTAGGAATTGTAAGGTCTTTGGCACCGGGAGTCAACGTCTTCTTGATCTCGTACTCCGTCAGAAAGAGTCTCCGAGCACGCGCGGGTCCCTTCCCAGGGGATGGGAGGATGTGTTTTCGCAGGATATCCAAGAAATCTCCGCGGGTCAGCATGCCCTGGACTCCAAGTCCAGGTCCTGCTACGCCTTGATGGAGATCTTCTCGAGGTACTTCTCCAGGTCGTCGTGCGGCCGCGGGATCACGTGGACGGCCGCGAGCTCGCCGACCTTCTGCGCCGCGGCGGCTCCGGCCTCCACGGCGGCGCGCACCGCGCCCACCTCGCCCCGGCACAGCGTGGTGACCAGCCCGGAGCCGATGCGCTCATAGCCCACCATCCGGACCTTGGCCGCCTTGGCCATGGCGTCCGTGGCCTCGATCATGCCCACGAAGCCCTTCGTCTCCACCAGCCCCAGCGCTTCTCTCATCTCAGCCATGATGACCCTCTCTCAATGCTCGTAGCCTTGGTCCGGACCCCTCTTGTCCTCTTTGTCCACCTCGAGCCCCGCGTTGCACTTCGGGCAGCGCTTGGCCGGGGTATAGGTGCGGATGCACTCGTCGTCCTCCGGCCACCATTCCTCGAAGAACATCTCCACCCGCTTCTGGCAGCGGATGCAGTAGCGGTCGTAGGCGGCCCCGCAGCAGGGGCAGAAGCGGGGTGCGTCCCCGGTCAGGTGGTAGAGGGCTCCGCAGGACCCGCACTGCAAGTCGATCCTCAGCTTGACCCGTTCCTTCTTCATGCTAGTACCCCTGGGGCTTGGCCCCGGTCTTCGCGTCCGTGACGATGGCCACGCTCGCGGACGTCCCCAGGCGGTTGGCGCCCGCCTCGATCATCGCCCGGGCCGTGGCCGTGTCCCGGATGCCGCCCGAGGCTTTCACGCCGAGGAGCGGCCCCACGGTCTCGCGCATGAGCTTCACATCCTCGACCGTGGCCCCGCCTCCGCCGAACCCGGTGGAGGTCTTCACGAAGTCCGCTCCCGCCTCCTTGGACATGCGGCAGGCGCGCACCTTCTCGTCGTTGGTCAACAGCGAGGTCTCCAGGATGACCTTGAGCAGCTTCCCGCGCGTCGCGTCGCGCACGGCCCGGATATCATCGGCGACCAGAGCGTCGTTGCCGGACTTGAGCGCCCCGACGTTGATGACCATGTCGATCTCTTCCGCGCCGTTGGCCATGGCGTCGCGCGCCTCGATCGCCTTCACCGTGGGCGTCGTGGAGCCCAAGGGGAAGCCGACCACCGTGCACACCTTCACGCCCGACCCCGCCAGAAGCTTGGCGGCCAAGGACACGTAGCTCGGGTTCACGCATACGGAGGCGAAGCAGTACTCCCGCGCCTCCTTGCAGAGCTTGCCGATCTCCTCCTGCGTGGCCCCGGGCTTGAGCAGGGTATGGTCCACCATGGGCGCGATGCGGTTGCAGTCCTTCGTCGGGCGGCAAATGCCGACCCGCGCCGCGCCGAGCTCCCGCAGCCCGTCGGCCGTCAGGTCGGGGTGCGGATGGCACTGGGTGCAGTCCGGCGGGCAGGCCTTCTCCTCGGAAAGGCAGCTCGCCGGGGGGGCGGGCTTCTTCGGGCTCCACTCCCCGCCGAACACCTTGCCCGCCGTGCCGGTGGTCACCTTCACTTCCCGGCCGGGAGCCCCGGTCTTGAGCATCCCCCGTTCGGCCAGCACGCGGACCACAGCCTCCACGATGACCCTGATCTCGCTCTCATGCATAGTGTTTGTCCCTTCCGCCCATGGACACCTTGTCGACGATCCCGCACACCACGGTGCGCACCGGAGCGTCCTTCTCCCCGATGACCATCCTCGCAGAGCCGCCCTCGTCGAGGACCAGCACGATGCTCCCCGGGCCCGAGCCGAGCCCCCCGTCCACGGCCATGACCGCCTCGCCGAGCGGCTTCTCGGTCACGGGGTCGATGGGCCGGACCAAGAGCAGCTTCTTGCCGTCGAGGCTGGGGTGCTTGTATTGTCCCCAAACATTCCCGACAACCTCGCCTATGAACATGGCTTCCTGAAATCCCTTACCTGATGCCCCTCGATGATCCCCACCACGGCCGCGTCCACTGGGGGAAGGTCCGGGAACGCGACCGCGGCGTCGCGGGCTGCCACCCAGTAGACGAACTCCGAGGACCCGGATCCGCAGGCGTCCGCGGCCACGATGGGGTCTCCCCGCTCCTTGCCATCCTCCCAAGCCAGGGGCTGGATGAGCAGGAGCTTCTTGCCGCCCAGGGTCGGGACCTGGCGCGTGGAGAAGACCCTGCCCACGATCCTCGCGCACTTCATCTCGAATACTTCGCCTCGATCGCGGCCACCTTGGCCAGCCGCTTCTCGTGCCGTCCTCCCTCGAAGGAGGTCTCCAGGAAGGCCTTGAGTATCTCCTTGTGCGCGAGTTCGCCGTGGGTCTTGCCCCCGAGGCAGACGACGTTGGCGTCCTCGTGCGCCATGGCGAAGCGGGCGCTCACGATGTCGTAGGCGCACACCGCGCGCACGCCCCGCACCTTGTTCGCGGCCAGGCAGACCGCCCCGCCGAAGCCGTCGAAGAGCACCCCGCGCTCGAACTCCCCCCGCGCGACGGCCTCTCCCACGAGCTGGGACACGTCCGGGTAGTCCACCGGGTCCGGGCCGTGGCAGCCGAAGTCCGCGACCTCGTGCCCCTCGGACTGGAGCCATTTCTTGGCCTTCTCCTTGGCCTCGAATCCGGCGTGGTCGGAACCCAGCACGAGCCTCATACTAGCTCCCCACCGTGGCCAGGAGCTGGCCGTCGGGCTGGGGGATGACGATGTGCGCGAGCCGCATGTCCTCCGGGACAGCGCCGATCCCGGCGCCGACCGCGGTGCGCACCGCGCCCACCTCGCCCGTCATGGCCACGTAGCCCTTGCCCCCGCCGATGGCGGTCCTGACCTCGAGGAGATGGACCTTGGCCGCCTTGGCCGCGGCATCGGCGGCCTGCACCGCGGTGATGGCCTCCTTGGTCTCGATGACGCCGAGCGCGTCGAGCTTCTCGACGGCGCGCCGCGCCTGCAGGGCCGGCAGGACCTGTTCGTGCACGTTCCGGATGATGAACTGGTGGATGAGCGTCTTGCCGGCCGATTCCGCCCCGGACCGCAGGGAAGACTCGACCTCCCCCACCGGCCCGGAGATGAGGAGGGTGTACTTTCCCCGGGAGATGATGCCCGCCTGCAGCAGGCGCACCTGGGCCATCTTGCACATGACGTCCGACGCCTCGATGCCCTTGGCGATCGAGGAGGTCTCCAGCAGCCCTACCGCGATGTTCGCTTGCATAGGTTTTAAGCGATCCTCCCGTAACCGACGAGGCAGCAGTGCAGCGGCCTGGCGAAATGCGTAGCCTTGACCAGCCCGTCCCCGGTAGGGGTGCCGATGGACAGAGTGGCGTAGCCCTCTCCCATGCCCAGGCCGTAGTAGCTCGGCGCGTTCTTCACGTAGATGGAGCAGGCCATGCGGCGCCCCATCTTCGTGAGGTTCCCGATGTCCGTGGAATGCATGACGGCGGTGTGATGCTCCCGTTCGACCTCGTAAGCGAGGGCGATGGCCGAGTCCAAGTCCGGCGCCACGGTCACGGGCATGACCGGCATGAGCTGCTCGGTCCATACGAAGGGATGGTCGTTGGGGACTTCCGCCCAGAGCAGGCGCGCCTTCTCCGGGATCCGCAGGCCGATGCCCTTGGCGATGACGGAGGCGTCCCTGCCCACGTAATCCCGGTTCATCCTAGGCTCCCGGCACCCCTTGCCCCCCTCCACGATGACGAGCTTGGTCACGGCGTCCATCTGGGAGCGGTTCAGCTCGAAGGCCCTGGGGTCCTGACGCAGAGCGTCCAAGAAGCGGTCCCGGATGGCGGCCACCACGATGGTCTCCTTCTCCGCGGTGCAAAGCACGCCGTTGTCGAACGACGCCCCGGACACGATGTCCTGCGCCGCCTTGGGCAGCAGGGCGGTCTCGTCTACGACCGCGGGCGGGTTCCCGGGGCCGGCCGCGATGGTCTTGCACGCCTTGCCGATGGTCATGGCCACCTTCACGATGGCGGGGCCGCCGGTCACGAGGTTCACCCGCACCTTGGGGTGCGCCAGCACGGCCCTGGCGTTATCCTGCGAGGGGGGGTCGATGGTGGTGATGAGCCCGTGCGGCGCCCCGGCCGAGACGGCCGCCTCGCTGAGCAGGCGCATCGCCTCCCGGCTGCACTTGACCGCGGCCGGATGCGGGGCGAAGATGACGCTGTTGCCGGCGGCCAGGATGGAGATGGCGTTGTTGATGACGGTGGAGGTCGGGTTCGTGGAAGGCGTCACGGCCCCCACGATGCCGAAGGGAGCGTACTCCACCAGGGTCAGGCCTTTGTCGCCCGTATAGGCTCCGGCGTGCAGGCACTCCACCCCGGGAGTCTTCTGCGCGGCGAGGAGGTTCTTCTGTATCTTGTCCTCGCAGCGGCCCATGCCGGTCTCTTCGCGAGCCATGCGCGCCAGAGCCTGCGCGTTCTCCACCGCCGCCTTGCGCATGGCTGCGATGATCTTATCCCTGGCCTTAAGGCCCATCTCTTGGAACTCGGCCTGGGCGCGGGAACCGAGCTCGACGGCGGCGTCGAGGTCCTGGAATACGAACTCTCCGGAGCCCAAGGTTCCGGAGAGCTCGAGCCGTTTTACCACTTCAGAAACAATAAGACTTATTTCGGAAGTTTCCATGATAAAAAACGTCCGCGCGTCTTACGGCGCGCGGTATACATCCTTCGCTTTCTCGAATACCAGCTTGCCGCCCTGCTCCACGTAGTCGATGATGGCCACGATGGTGCAGTCCGCCGGGTTCCCCTCGGTCACGGCGGTCTGGCGCGCCGAAGAGCCCTGGACCAAGAGGACGAACTCCCCCTCGCCCGCGCCCACCGCGTCTATGGCCACGATGGGATTGCCCTTGGCCGCGCCGGCCAGGTCCACCGCCTGCACAAGGAGGAGCTTCTTGCCGACGAGCTTCGCGTCCTTGTTGGTGGAGACGACGTTCCCGACGACCCTGGCGAAGATCACTTCTTGCCGCGTCCGAGGGTCTCCGGCAGGGAGATGGGCATCTTCCCTTCCAGGTCCGGGTGGGGCTGCGGGATGACGTGCACCGAGACCAGCTCCCCGACCTTCTGCGCGGATGCCCCTCCGGCGTCGCAGGCCGCCCGGCAGGCCGCGACCTCGCCGCGGAAGAGCACGGTCACGAGCCCTGAGCCGATCTTCTCGTAGCCCACGAGCCTCACGTTGGCCGCCTTGACCGCCGCGTCCGCCGCTTCCACGCAGGCCACGAGCCCGCGCGTCTCGATCATGCCCAATGCTTCCATGTTGTTCCTCCCCCTATATGACGTGGACCGGATCGTCGTTCTTGAGCCAGGCCGCGTTCGCCTCGTCCGTGTCCACGTGGAACTCGAGCGCGAACTTGTCCGACACCCTCGCCAGCACGTCCTCGAAGACCAATTCCCTGGGACCGCCGGAGCCGGCGCGCACGCGCAGCAGGTCGCCGTCGGCCACCTCGAGCTTGGACGCGTCCTCCGGGCTGAGATGGATGTGCCTCTGCGCGATGAGGACGGCTTCCTTCAGTTCCAGGGACCCCCTCGGACCCTTCAGGCGGATGGGAGCGGCCCCGGCCAGGGAGCCCGACCCGCGCACCGGCGGCTCGATCCCCAGCAGGAACGCGTCCGTGCGGGAGACCTCCACCTGCGTCTGGGACCGGAACGGACCCAGGTGCCGCACCTTGGTGATGCGGCCTTTGGGCCCCTCGATGTCCAGGGTCTCCTCCCCGGCCCATTGCCCGGGCTGGCGCACGTTCCGCAGGATCCTGGGCTGCGCGTCGCCGAAAAGGACGCGCCAGTGCTCCTTCGTGATGTGGAAATGCCGGTTCGATATCCCGATGGGCACCGGGTGTCTGGAGCGCTTGATGCTCTTCTCCAGGTCCTTCGTCAGCTTCCCGACGAGTTCCTTGGGCTCCATGGCCTATCTCGCGTTGGCCGTCGGCGCTTGGAACCTGATGATGCGCAGGAAAGGATCGGGCTTAAGGCTCGCCCCGCCCACCAGGGCGCCGTCCAAGTCCGGCTCCGCCATGAGGCTGTCCGCGTTCTCGGCGGTCACCGAGCCGCCGTAGAGCACGCGCACGCTCTGCGCGAAGCCCTTGTCGAAGATCCGTCCGAGCACCTGGCGGATGAAGACATGCGCTTCTTGCGCCTGGGTCGGAGTCGCCGTCTTCCCCGTCCCGATGGCCCAGACAGGCTCATACGCCAGCACGAGCGTGGGAAGCTCTCCCGCCTTGAACCCGGCCAAGCCTCCCTTAAGCTGGGTCTCCAGCACCCGCCATGTCCTCTGCTCCTCGCGCTCGGCCAGCGTCTCGCCGATGCACACGATGGGCGTAAGACCGGCAGACAGGGCCGCCCGAAGCTTCTTGCACACCCTCTCATCAGTCTCGCCGAAGTACTGCCGCCGCTCGGAATGGCCGATGATGACGGCGGCGCAGCCGACGTCCTTGAGCTGAGCGGCCGAGATCTCACCCGTGAACGCGCCCTTCGCCTCCCAATGGAGGTTCTGGGCCGCAAGCCGGATTGGCGAGCCCTTGAGCGCTTCCGCGACAACGGTCAAGGCCGTGTGGGGCGGCGCGACCATGATCTCAGGCAGGCCTGGGGCGTCCTTGACGCCTGCGCAAAGCGCCTTCACGAGGTCCAGCGACCCTTTCAGGTCCTGATTCATCTTCCAATTCCCAGCGATGAGGGGACGACGGGCAGGATGGGTCATATGTTTGTGGCCAAATTGGCCACACCTCCAATTCCTATTATACCAAAGAACACTTCGAAAAAATCAGAATTTGACGCTCAATCCTGTCCGGATATCCACCCAGACCGGCTTGAGTGTCTGGCTCTGGGTCAGGGTGATCTGATCCGCGACGCCTGTGAAATTCGGCCCAGCCACCGTCTTCTTCTCGAAGCACACCCATTCGAACGAGACATCCCAGAACCAGTTCGGCCGGAGTTCGCGGCGCAGACCGCCCCCCACGCCGAGACCGCTGAAGGTCCGCGTCTCGGAGACCTCCGAGATCCAGGGCGTATCCGCGAGATTGACTTGGACCCAGCCGGTCTTGGTCTCCACGCGGGCCAGCATCAGGTGATACGCGAGGCTGGTGTAGCCCAGGACCTTGTCCGTGAACGCGTAGCCGGGCCGCACCGCGAAAGACAGATGGGAATAGGGGACGAGCCTGGTGTCGACCGAATAGAGGGGATAATCGGCCCGGCTGTTGGGATTGGGGAACTCGTAGTTCCCGCTCCTGCTGTACCGCACGCCCTCGAACAAAGCCGATCCTCGGAGCCCCAGGCGCCCGCGGCCTCCGAGCGTAAGCCCGTATTCGGCGAAGAGGCTGGAGACCACGGCCCCGCCGTCGCCTTTCGCCTCCATGTCGCGGACGCAGGCCGCGTCCGCCGCGCCGCCGAAAAGGTTGGCGTAGGAGTAGGCCGTGTCGAGCCTGGACAGATTGACGCTGGCGCCCACATCCGCGCCCGCGGACCAGCCGGAGAACGTCGCGGCCTGGGCAGGCAGCGCGAGGAGGATGGCGAGAGCCCCGCCCACGGCTCAGTGCTGCTCGAAGCGGAAGCCGGACGCTTCCGCCTGCTTGTGCATGGGAGCCATGATGGCTTGGTCCAGGGACATCTCAGCCGGACTGGCCGCCGTCTGCGCGCGCTCCTGCTCCGCCACGTAAGCCTGCCTCTCGCGGTTGAGCTGCTCGATCTTGGCCTGGATATCCTTGCGCTTGCGCAGCTTCTCCTGGATGGCCCCTTCCCGCTCTTTCAGAGACAGCGTGCGCAGCTCCTCGGGGAGCTGCGCGGCATCCAGGTCCGAGACCCTCTTGCCCCCTTCCACCAGGGTCGCCGCGTCCCAGCTCGCGCTCTCGCTGTACTGCTTCTTGGCCTTGAACAGGGCCCGCTGCACGGCGGCGCCGCCGCGCACGGCCGCGGCCGCGGAGTCCTGCTGCATCTGCCGCTCCTCGGCCTTGACCCCGAGCCGGCCGTAGGGGATGAAGGTCCGGTTGAGCTCGCGCCCCAGCCGCTCGATCTCGTCGTCCTGCGGAGCGCGGATGGCCACGACCTCCCTCTCCTGGTCGATGTTCATGTATTCCCCGCCGCCCAGGTCCGCGCCGTCTTTCCACTGGGTGGCGATGCCGCTCTGGCGGCTGCCGCAGTAGATGGTGTTGATGAAGATGCCCTTGGCCTTGGCCTGCGCCACGGCTTCGCGAAAATCCACCGGCCCCTGGGTGAAGGGCTCGTTGCCCGCGATGAACACGGCCTTGTACACGTCCGATTCCGGGGCCCAGCCGAGCCCCAGGACCGAGTCGCGCAGGACCTGTCCGCAGTACTCCTGGCCGCCGTTGGTCTTGAGCCCGAAGAGCGCCTCCGAGATCTTGTCGAGGTCGCTTATGAAGGGAAGCACCTGGCGGATGAATCCCTCCCCGGAGCTCAGGTTGTCGTTGCCGTACTCGTAGAGGGCCACCTGCAGCTCCGGGTTGTTCCCGCCCTTTTCGGCCGAGGCCAGGCCGTTGACGATCTTCCAAAGCTGGGATTTCGCCTGGGAGATGAGCCCGTCCATGCTGTTGCTCGTGTCCAGGAGTATGGCCAGCTGCACCAGGGGCTTGCCCCGGGTCGTCCCCGGCTGGGTCGGGGCCGAAGGCTTGGGGGGCTGGGGGGCGGCCCCCCCTCCGGCGAGCACGGGGACATCCTTCCAGGTCCGCTCGATCTCGGCCATGCCCGCGGCGAGGACCTTCCCGGTCTGGGCGTGGATGAGCCGGGCGTTCACCTCGGCGCGTCCCTCGGGCAGGTCGTTGAGCGTCCCGGTCACCAATGCGGCCACTCCCAGCACGCGGCCGATCTCGTGCGTCGTCTTTTCGTCGATGACCCCGGACTTCTCCAGCTTCATCTCGGCCAAGACCGCGTCGAGGCGGTTGCGCTCGATGATGTCCAGCTTGCCGGCCTCGGCCAGATGGGTGGTCAGCCGCTCTTGAACGATGGTGGACCCGCTGCTCAAGGCTCCGCCCGGATAGGGGAAGTTCAGGACCGCGACCTTCTTGTTCTCCTCGCCCTTCAAGCCCCTGCCGAGCTTCTTGGCCAGGCTCTTGAGAGAGGCGGCATGCGCGGGGGCCGCCAGGACGACGACGAGGGCTGAAAGACACAGGGGACGTAACGCGGTCCTCATGGCATGACCTCCGGGGACAGACTACCGGTCCGTCAAAGGGATGGTGAGCTCGCCCATGCTGCCCGGATTGTAGTCTTCCCTGTAGGAAGACTTGGGGCTCCGTTTGACCCGGAGCGTCAGGACCTTGGCCTTGCGCCCCTCCGCGATGTCGGAATCGGAATCCCCGAAGTAGAGCACCGTGTTGCCCTGCATGAGGGCGCGATGCTTCTGCTCGCTCCCGTTCGTGAAGATGAACTCGTTCGCCAGGTAGCGCCACTCCTTCTTGAGCGCGGTCCCCCCGAAGTCGGGCCGCTGCGTCACGATCGCGACCTTGAACCCGAAGATGCGCAGGGTCCAGGCCAGGGCGTACGGCAAGGGCTTGCGGCTGTCGAGCTCGTAGCTGTTGTTCACCACTTCCCAGAACTGAGGGCTGAACGGGACCGCGCCGCTGGAGAAGGCCTTGGAGTAGGCCGGGGTGGAGAACACCAGCGTGTCGTCGTAGTCGAACGCGACCCTCAGCCGTGAGATGGTCACGATGCTGAAGATGAGGCCCCAGACGCACATGATGGCGAACGTCTTCTTGGTCAAGGACCAGGTCTTCTGTACCTTCTCTTTCGCCGCTTGGGCTACTACCTTTATCATTGTGCCGTCGCCGCCGTTATCCTGCCGCCTTCCGGCTGGGCCAGGGGCGAGGTCTCCCGCACGCACCAGCCCAGCACGTCCCGGACCAGGACCGGGTTGTACGCCTTGTCCTTCCCTTCCGCGAAGGCGTCATAGGAATCCCCGCCCTGCACGATGAAGTCCGGTGCGCTCACGGAGTATACCTCATTTTCCCGGAGGGGTTCCTTGCCGACGAAGGCGTCGCGGACGCGGCTCATGGCGGGAGCGGCGGGGTCATAGGTGAAGCGCGCTCCCGAAAGCTGGATCATGCCGATGCCGCCGGCGACCCCGCGCTCGAATATCTGCTTGACCTGGCCTCCGGTCATGTTCAGGGTCACCAGGTAGTTGTCGAACGGCATGACCTCGAAGACGGTGCGAAGGGTCACGGGGCCGGCCAGGATGTCGGTCCGCACGCCCCCGCCGTTCTGGAACGCGATCTGGGTCTTGCTCCACTTGCGCAGGCAGTCCGTCATCCAGTCTCCCATGCCCGACTCCCGGTCCCTGGCCCGGACGATGGAGACCGTGGAGCTGCCGATGACGACGTCGAGGGAGCGCCCGACCTCGTCCTGATACTTGCGCGTCATGGCCTTCATGGCCTCGTCTTCGCCCAGCTCGTCGACCCAAAGCTTCAGGAGCTCGCCCTTCTTCGACACGACCTTGCGGGAAGACGGGTCGATCTCCAGCACCGCGCGCCCCAGGTGGGTGAGGTTCGCGCCGGACTGCACGATGAGCGTCTCTCCGACGACCCTGGGCTCGAAGAGGTAGGTGTGGGAGTGGGCGCCGATGATGAGGTCGATGCCCGGCGCCTTGGCCGCCAATGTCTCATCCCCGAACGGACGGCCCTTGTCCTCGAGCCCGATGTGGGTGAGAGCGATGATCACATCCGCCCCGGCGGCCTTCAGCTCGGAGACCGTCTCCTTGGCCGTTTCCACCTCGTCGGCGAAGCGCAGACCCGCGATGTTCTTCTCGAAGGCCAGCTCCGGCATCCGCGTGGTCAGAAGGCCGAAGACCCCGACCTTGATCTTGCCGACCTTCTTGATGATGAACGGGCGGACATAGGCGGGACGCTCGTCCTTGCCCGCGAGATAGAGGTTGGCGGCCAGGACGGGGACCTTGAGCCCGGCCGCGAGGGCCTTGAGCTCCGCCTCGCCCATGTCGAATTCGTGGTTTCCTATGGCTACGCCGTCGTACTTGAGCGCGTTGAACAGCTCGACCAGGGGCCGGCCGCGGGTCAGGCTCCCCTCCGGGGTGCCCTGGAACCAGTCCCCCCCGTCGAGCAGCAGGGTCCGGCCGGGCTGGGTGTTGCGCGCGACCGCCTTGGCCAGCGCGCCGGCCCCCCCGACCATGCGGGCCGTTTCCTTTCGGTCCGGCCGGGGGAAGATGGCGCCGTGGATGTCGTTGGTGTGCAGCACGGTGAGCTGGATGTTCGCGGCCAAGGCCGCGGAGGAGAGGAGAAGCAGCAGCGAGGTCATTGCGATTTCACCAGGATGTCGCCGATGATATCGGCCGCCTCGTCGCCGCGGTCGGCCGCGTTGGAAAGATGCCGGTAGAGCTCCCGGGTCTTCAGGATGGTGACCACGTTCGGGTTCTTGAAGAGCTCGACCAAGGCCTTCCGGTACGTATGCTCCACGTAGTTCTCGGACTTCTTCGCGCGGATGAGATGCTCCTCGCACACGCGGGGGTGGTCGCGCAGGACGCGGACCGCGGCCACGATATCCACGCCGGCCGCGTGGATGGCCTTGGCCATCTCCTTGAGGAAGTCGTCCGTGGGCACGCCGAAGAGCATCATCTCGTCGACGGTGGTCTTCGCGTAATCCACCATATCGTCGATGACGCGCGACAGCGCGAAGATATCCTCCCGGTCGATGGGGGTGACGAGCGACTGGTTGAGCGCGTCGATGACGATGCGCCGCAGGTCGTCGGCCTCTTTCTCGAGCTCCTGGACGCGCATCCCCTTGGCCGGATTGGGGTCCTGGATGAACTCCTCTAAGGCCGCGAGCCCGTCCAAGGTCTTCTCGGCCTGGTCGAGCAGCAGTTTATAGAAGTCGAATTTCTTCTTTCGGAAAAACAACATGGCGCCGCTATTGTAACACTTTGGTCAGGGAGTACGACACGACGGCGCAGACCGGAAATGTGAGGACCCAGGCCGCGAGCATGTCCATGGCCACGTCCCAGCGCACCCCGAGCTCGTTGCGGGCCGCTCCCGCGCCCAGCAGGGAGGACGAGTTGATCTGCGCCGCCGAGGTTGGCAGGCCGGCCAGGGTGGCGACGAGATTGAGGACCCCGGACACCCCCAGGCTCATGACGCTGTGCAGCGTCCCCACGCGGAAGATGCGGAAGCCCACGGTCTTGAGCGTACCCACGAAGCCGCATAGGACCCCGAGGGAGAAGGCGAGCGCGCACAGGACCCTGGCCCAGAGCGGGACGGTCAGCTGCGAAGGAAGGGGAGCCAAGGCCAGGCTGGACACGGCGAGCAGGGCCATGCCCTTCTGCGCCGCGTTCGCGCCGTGGCCCAGGCAGAGCGCGGCGAAGACGAAGGTTTCGACCTCCTGGAACAAGCCGAGGGTCCTGAACGACAGTTCCTCCGCGACCCCGTAGAACCAACGCATGCAGGCCCACGTCGTGGCGAGGCCGATGACGGGCGTGAGCAGGACCACGGCGAAGACCACGCCCGCGTTGTCCCAGCGGATCGCGTCCCATCCGGCCACCCCCACGAACCCGCCGCACCAGGCGCCCAGGAGGGCATGGGTGTAGGCGGCGGGCATGCCGAAGAGCCAGGCGAGCCCGGCCCACAGCAGGGAGGCGATCAGGGTGGCGATGCAGGCGTCGAGACGGTCCGAGGCGGGAAGCATATCCAGGCGCAGCAGGCCCGCTCCCAGCATCTTGGCCACGGCCGTCCCCAAGAGCACGGCCCCGACGAGCGACGCCACCGCCGCAAGGAGGGCGGCCCTGCGCGGGGAGAGGCAACGGGAACTCACCACGGACGCGGCCATGGTGCCGCAGTCGTTGGCTCCGTTCATGAAGCAGAAGACGCAGACGAGGCCCGCCGCCAGCCAAGCCTTCAAGGGCATTCAGAGGCTCTCGGCGGGCGGGGGCTGCGGAACCTCCGGGGAGGCCCTGGCCTTCTCGATGGCCCACTTGAGCTGCTGGATCTTCGCGCGGAGCTTGAAGAGCTCCTGCACACGGTTCAAGTCCAGGCGCGCCGTGGTGTCGGCCCATTCGCGCTCGCGCTGCTCGGCATGGAGCTTCAAGGCGTTGAGCTCCCGCGCCTGCTGCGACAGGAGGTCCTCGAATTGCTCCCTCTTGGAGAGCCACTCCGCCTCCACCTCGCTCAGCTGGCGGCCGGAGGCTTCCGCGGCCTTCAGCCGCTCGGCCAGGGAGTCCGCCTGGAAGCGGAGGGTCGCGCTCTCCTCTCGGAGCTTGGCGCACTCCCCCTGCCTCATCTCCAACTCCAGCCGGAGCGTCCGTATCTCTTCATCGGAGGGAGCGGGGGGAGGCGCTTGAGGCGCTTGCGCCGCAGCGGAGGCGCGGGCCTCCTTTTCCTCGACGAGCTCCTCGATCAGGATCTTGGCTTGGTCGCGGGCCGCCAAGGCACGGTCCCGCGCCAAGGCCATCTCCTCCAAGGACTTGCGCGCGCCAACCAGAAGCCTCCGCGCCTCGTCCTGCTCCCCGCGCATCTGCTCGACGGACTTTTGGGTCTCCGCCAAGGTGGCCTGGGACGCGTCGAGCGCGCTTTGGGCCGATACGGCCTGCTCCCGCGCCAGAGCGGCATCCTTCAGGGACTCCCGCGCCTCGTCCAGGAGCCTGCGCGCTTCGTCCCGCTCCCCGCGCAGCCGCTCGACGGACTCCCGGGCCTCCGCCAAGGAAGCCTGGGACTCGTCGAGCGCACGGCGCGCCTCGGACATGGACTCCTCGGCGCCGGCCTTCAGCTTCTCCAGCTCGGCCTTGGCGCGCAGAGCCTCGTCGCGGGTGGCTTCGAAGGCCTTGAGCTCCTCGCTCAGGGCCTCGGAGCGCAGCTCGAGCGCCTCGATCTCGGTCTTCGCCTGGGCCCAAGCGGTCGCGGTCTCATCGAGCCGGCCCTTGAGCCTGCCCGCCTGCATGCGGAGCTCGTCGCTCTCCCGGGTCGCGGACGCGCCGTCCTTGAGCCTGGCGGCCCGCTCGGCGTCCAAAAGGGTCTTGAGCTCGGCCGCCTCGCCGCGCCGCTCCTGCAGCTCTGTCTCCTTCTCCAGTCCGGCGGCTTGGGCTTCCTGGAGCCTGCCCTCGAGGGCTCCCGCCTTCTCCCGCAGGGAGCGGGTCTCCTCCTCCAGGGCCCGGGTCGACGCGGCGGCCTTCTCGAGCTCCCGTAGGCGGTCGGCTTGGACGCGCAGCTCCTGCGCGATCCTGCCCCGGCTGGGGCTGACCTCCAGATGGAGGGATCCGCGGACCTCCTCGATGAGCCGGCGCGGGCCGTCCCGCATGGACTCCAGGCTCGCGCGCACGCTCTCGGAGAGCAGCCCGAGCCCCTCCTCGGCCAGGCGGAGGCGGCTGGAGTACTCCATCTCCAGCATGACGAGCCTGGCCCGGAACTCCCCCTCGCTCACCGGCCCGGCGGAGAGGAGCTTCTGCCGGAACTCCTCGGCGCGGCGATCGCCCTCGGCCTTGGCGTCGGAAAGCCTGCGCAGCAGGTCGCTCATCCGGGCCTCGAACTGCGCCGGGAGGCCTTCGGCCTGCGTCAGGATGCGGGTCTCGATCTGGGCGAGCCTGGACTCCAAAGCGGAGAAGGCTTTCTCCTCCTCCATCTCGAATCCGCGCAGCAGTTCGTCCGCCCCGCCGTCGGAACGGCCATCGCGCGGAAGTCCGGAGTCCGTAGGCATGTCTGAGTATACTCTACGAAATTAGCCGCCCGCCATCGATGATGGAGCGGAGCCGCTCCTCCGTCATCCCCGCCTCGTGCGCGAGCACGACGCGGGCCTTCGTGCGGCTCCTCAGGCAGTCCCGGTACCGCGCCCCGGCGTCCGGGCGGCCGGCCCATACGAATCGGACGTATCTCCCGTTGCTCCGGAGCCAGGCGTCGACGTCGAACGGGCCGTGCGCGACCTCGACGCCCATCTGCTGGAGCTCGCCGACGGCGGGGGAGCCCTTGCCCAGATCGTCCGGGATGAGGACGATCTTGAGCCCCATGCCGCGCAGGAGCCCGAGGGTCGCGCGGGACGCCCCGTCCGTCGGCGCCTGCCGGTCGAGCCAGAGCAGGACGTCCTTGCCCTGCGACCTGTCCCGGGCCAGGAAGATGTCTTGTCCGGCCGGGCAGTGCTCCCGGGCGAGCGTCTCGGTCCATTTCCGGTAGAGCTTCTCCTGGTTCAAGGGCTGAAAGCGCCGCACTCCCGCGCCGGGGTCCGCACCGGACGTGGCGCCCTCCTCATGGACGACCTCCGAGCGGGGCTGGTAGAGCACCTTGTAGCCGAGTTTGCGCATCCCCATGGCGAGATCCGCGTCCTCGCAGTAGGCGGGAGCGTAGCGGAGGTCGAATCCGCCCAGCCGGTCGAAAAGGACCTTGCGGACCATCAGGCAGGCGGCGGAGCAGTAATCGACTTCCTTGACGTAGTTGTATTCGGGGCGCTCGGGATCCTGGAATCGTCCATAGGTCCAGCAGAGGTTGTCCCTGTCGTTCCACAGGATGCACCCGGCCTCCTGGAGCCGTCCGTCCGGGAACAGGAGCTTGGCGCCGACGGCGCCGACGGCGCCGTCTCCCTCGGCCAGCGCCGCCATGGGCTCCAGCCAGCCCTCGCGCACTCGGGTGTCGTTATTGAGGAACAGCACGTACTTCCCCCCGGCGGCGGCCGCGCCCTGATTACAGGCCTCCCCGAACCCGCGGTTCGAGGGATTGCGCAGGACCTTCACGTTCCTCACCCGGGCCAGCATGGCCGGGGTCTCGTCCGTGGACGCGTTGTCCACCACGATCACCTCGTAAGCCGGTCCGCGCGTCCCTTCCAGGAGCGAGTCCAGGCAGCGGTAGGTGCGCCGCCAGTGATTCCATGCCGGGATGATGATGGAGACCAGCGGGCCGGGGCGAGCCGGGAAATCCAAAGCGCGGACACGATCCAGGGCCATCGGCTCGTCGCTGGCGGGATCGCGGCGCCCCGGAGCGATGGCCCCCAGGACCTTCTCCTCGATGACCGAGGGCTCGGCGAACTTCAGATAGTAGAGGAGTTTCCCCAGGTTCCTGGCATTGAGGCTCCTCCATAACCCCGCAGGGTTCCGGAGGGCCTTCAGGAGCAGCTTAGACAAGAGCCTCATGACCCGCCTTCGCTATAATATCATGCATGATGGATCCGATGCATAAGGACCTCCGAAGACTCGTGGCGGAGATCGTCGATCTGGGCAGAGGCTTCGGCGAGAGCCGGACGTGGCGCTGCGTGCGCAGGCTCCAGAGGCTCGCGCGGGGACACGGCGGATCGGATCATGCCCAGCGGCTGAGCGAGCTCGCCCACGACCTGGAAGCCGTCGTCTCCGGGGACGCGTTCGACCCTCGGCGGGCCGCCGAGATCCTGGAACTGATGCTGGGCTTCGCGCGGGAGGTGCGTCGGTCGCGGTCCTACCGTCTCGTGGGCGTCGCGGCCGAGACGAAGCGCTGGGCATCCTTCTCTCGCCGCGATCCCCGCATGCTGGACCGTCTCCTGGCCGCCTTGGAGGCGGCCGCGGGCGTGGTCCGCGGGATGATCGAACCGGCCTCGACCGAGCCGCCCGCGGAGGTCCTGGCGCGCCTGCTGGCCTCGCCCTCCCCGCCTCGGCGGCCGAAGGGCCGGCCCGAGGTCGACGTCATCATCCCGGTCTACAACGGCTTGCCCGAAGTCCTGCGGTGCATCGAGAGCGTCCTCGCCGCCGCGGAGCGGGTCGCGACGAGCCACGAGATCATCATCATCGACGACGCCTGTCCGGATCCGAAGCTTCGGGGCTGTCTGGCGAAGCTGGCGGAGGCATCCCGCTTCACTCTCCTTCGCAACGAGAAGAACCTGGGCTTCGTCCGGACCGCCAACCGTGGCCTGCGCCTCCACCCGGACCGCGACGTCGTCCTCCTCAATTCGGATACCCGCGTCCATGGGGACTGGTTGGACCGCCTGCGCGGCGCGGCTCTCCGGGAGCCGCGCGTCGGGACGGCGACCCCGTTCTCGAACAACGCCACGATCTGCAGCTACCCCGTGACGTGCGCGCCGAACTCGATCCCGCAGGACACGGATGCCGAAGGGCTCGACGCTCACTTCGCGGCCAGCAACAAGGGACGAGCCGTGGAGATCCCGACCGCGGTGGGATTCTGCATGTACGTGCGTCGGCCATGCCTGGACGAGGTGGGCTTCTTCGACGAAGAGCACTTCGGTCGGGGCTATGGCGAGGAAAACGATTTCTGCATGCGGGCCCAGGGGCGCGGCTGGAAGCACCTGCTGGCGGGCGACGTGTTCGTGTACCACGAAGGCGGCGTATCGTTCGAGGCCGAAAGGGGCGTCCGGATCGACGCGGCCCTGCGGACGCTGTCGCGGCTGCACCCGCAGTATCTTCCGCTGGTCCGAGAACACATCGCCGCGGACCCCGCCCGCTTGCTGCGCCGAAACGTGGACTTGGCCCGGCTGGCGACGGCGCAGCCGGTGTTCCTGTTCGTGACCCACGCGTGGGGCGGAGGGGTGGAGCAGCACGTTCGAGACATGTCGACGCTGTTGGAGCGGGAGGGCGTGCGGGCGGTGCTCCTGCGGCCCGTCGAGCAGGGCCGGGTGGTCCTGCGCCGCCTGGGCGTTCCCAACACGCCGAGCCTCTCGTTCGCGGTCCCCGAGGCGCTGCCGGAGCTGGAAGCGGCGCTGCGATCGCTCCGACTCGCGGCGGTGCACGTGCACCAGACCGTGGGCCTGCCGGCACAGATGCAGGAGTGGCTGGGACGCCTGGGCGCGCCGGTCTACTGGACGCTCCACGATTACTTCGCGATCTGCCCCAGGATCCATCTCATGGATGGGCGCCGGTTCTACTGCGGCGAGCCGTCCGTCCAAGAGTGCGATCGCTGCGTGCGCCAGAACGGCAGTCCCGCGGGAGGCCGCTTGGACGTCGCCCGCTGGCGGCAGACGCACGGGGCGTCCCTGTCGAGCGCCGAACGTGTCTTCGCGCCGAGCGCGGACATCGCCCAAAGGATGGCCAAGCACTTTCCGGATCTGCGCGTGTCCATCAGGCCGCATCCGGAGATATTCCGCAACGTTCGGACGGCGAGGGCGGCGCGGGAGCAGGACCAGCCATTCCGGGTGGCCCTGCTGGGCTCCATCGGGCCCCACAAGGGCCACGATCTCCTGCTGGGCTGCGCCAAGGACGCCCGTCGGCGTCGGCTGCCCCTCCGATTCCATGTCGTCGGACACACGGCCGCCGACGAAGCGTTCCGACCGCTCCCGAACGTCGCGATCACCGGCCCCTACGACGTCGACGGCGTGTTCGACATCCTGGCGGAGCAGCGGTGCCACGCGGCCTTCTTCGCCTCGGTCTGGCCCGAGACGTATTCCTACACCCTATCGATCGCCCTCCTCGCCGGTCTGTATCCGCTGGCTTTCGACCTCGGGGCCATCGGGGAGCGCATCCGCGAAGCGGGCTGGGGCGAGGTCATCCCTCTCACGAAGGACCCCCCCACGATCAACGACTGGCTGATGAGGGTGGCGGACCGCGGCGCGTATCGGGACGAGCCACCCCGCTATCAGATGCCCCGGTACGAGAGTCTTCTGCGCGACTACTACCAAATCGAGCCCGCCGCGCTCGCGGGCTGGGGGATCGGGATGCCGGCGAAGTAGCGGACGCGGGCCTTCAGCTCACGCCGCCGAGCCCTATCGGAAAGCTCGGCACACGTGTCCAACGTCTTCCTGAGGGACACGGTGCAGTACCGCTCCGCGGTACGGCACCGCAGGGCTATGGCGTGCTCCTTACCCTGCGGCGGCCGGGACCTTGGCGTCCAGGCTGCGCGCCATGGCGAAGCCGAGGCTGAAGGCGTTCTTGTAGTGCGGCAGCGAGAAGGCGGCGAAGTTGTCGTTGCCGGAATGGATGATGTCGAAGATGATGTCGGGAGAGGCGCCGAAGATGGTGATGGCCGGCATCCCGGCCTCCCGGAACGAGGCGGAATCCGCGCTGCCGCCGTATAGGTTGATCTCCTTGAGGTCGTAGTTCCCGCTCTGGGCCGAGGCCTTGGCCAGATCGAGCATGCTCCGGTCCGAGCCGTTCTTCCAGGAATAAGTCCCGTCCACGGCCAGGGTGTCGAAATTGAGCATGCCGTCCACGCGGCCTTTTTCCGCGGAGGAAAGCCCGCTCACGAAATGCTCCGAGCCCACGAGCCCGGACTCCTCCCCGCCGAACGTGATGAAGATGAAGGTATGCTCCGTATCCGCGTCCTTCAGGGCCTTATAAAGGTTCACCACCATGGTGGCCCCGGTCCAGTTGTCGATGACGCCCTGTCCCCGGCTCACCTTGTCGTGATGGCCGCCTACCACGATGATGCGGTCCGTGCGGCCCTTCTTCTTGACCACGATGTTGCGCTGCGAGCCCAAGCCGATGGACGGGGTCTGTATGTCCGAAGCCCCGGCGCGCCGGAAGAGCTCGATGAGCGCGGCTTCGCGCTCCGGGTTGGTGAGAGGCGAGAGACGCACGTCCTCCTGCATCTCGCCGTCGCTCGGCACGGCCTTGGCGGAACCGCCCTTGCCCTGGAGGACTCCAGGGACTTGCCCTTTCGTGAGCCCTGGAAAGAAGAGCTCGACGGCATCGCCCGCGAAGCCGTCGAACCGGGCAGCCGGCTCATTCTCGGAGAGCTTCGGGGCCTCGGCCGCGCCCTTCGCGAAGAACGGCTTGGAATCGAAAGAAAATCCCCCGAGAGTGCTTCCGCCGGCGGCGGCGAAGGCCTGGGAGACGAGGAGCGTGCAGCAGGCTAAGGCGAAGAGGGGTTTTCGCATGGCCCAGTATTGCCCGAAGGGCCTATTTACGAAAGGGTCGTACTGCCTAGGCCCTTTTGGGCCTTAGGGCCTGGGATGTCGCGGATTCTCGAGCAGGCTCAGCAGGCAGCGCACGTCCCCGGGCTTCTTCGATTCTCCCGCCACGGTCTCGGACACGAACCTGAGTCCGAGGCGCTCGAAGCGCTCCCGGTAGCCCTGGCGGACGGCGCGCTCCCGGTCATCCGCGAACCCATGGGCCAGGAGCAGCCTTCCCGAGGGCGCGAGCCAGCCCGCGATGCGGGGGAACGCGGCCTCGAACTCGTCCTTGACCACGGGCTTGTCCAGGTAGTACAGGACGTCGCCGCACACGATGAGGTCGAAGCGCCCGGACCCGGCGGGCTCCCAGGTCCGGACATCCGCCTCCTCCAGCCTGACGCCGGGGAACGCGCGGAGCGCCTCCCGAGCACGCGCCAGGGCCACGGGCGAAAGCTCCAGTCCCGTGACGCTCTCGGCCAGGCGCGCCAGGCGGAGCGTGAACGCTCCCTCGGCCGCGCCGATCTCCAGGGCGGTCTTGTACCGCCGGCCCTTCAGGGCCTCCTCCATCGCGCTCAAACGGCCTTTCTCGTACGCGACGGAGCCGTAGCCGTACGGGTCCGGGCCGCGGCCGAACACCCGGTCCATCTTGCGCCGGGTCGCCCAGCGGTGGAAGAGCAGGCGCAGCCGGCCTAGCATCGCTTCCTCATGGAGTCGAGCCAAAGCCCGAACACCATCACACGATAGAATATCCCCGCGTCCACCTCGCGGCTGCCCGCGCGGAGCTCCTCGAGCATCACCCGCAGGCGTCCGGTCTCGAAGACCCCCCACGGCTCCAGGGTCCGCAGGAGGTCGTCGAGAAGCGGGTTGTCGGGCCGGCGCACCCACTCCTCCCACGGGACGATGAAGCCGTGCTTGCGCCGGAACGCGATGCGCTTGGGCAGGTACTTGGCCGCCAGCTTCCGGAGGACGTATTTCCCCTTGAGCCAGCGCATCTTGAGCGCGGGAGGGAGCCGCATGGCGTATTCGACGACCCGGCGGTCCAGGTAGGGGACCCGGGCTTCCAGAGAGGCCCGCATCGCAGCCTTATCCACCTTCATGAGGAGGCAATCGCACAACACGGTGCGCAGGTCGAACGCCAGGGCGGAGCCGAGGGAATGGGGCTCTTCCGGATCCTTGAGCCATTCCAGTGGGTCGAAGCGCTCGGACTGGTGGAGGAACTCGAGGCGGCAGACATCCCTGAGCTGGGCCGGTTCGCTGTGCGCCACGGAGCGGGCCCAGGAGGAGACGGCGTCGTGCGGCATCTCGGCGAACACACGGCCCTTCCCCATCCTGCGCGCGAGCGCCGCGGCGAAAGGGCGGCCCCATCGCGGCAGGTCCCTGATGCGCTCCGAGAGATAGGCGGCCTTGTACCGGTTGTACCCCGCGAAAAGCTCGTCCGCCCCCTCCCCGGTCAGCACCGCCTTCACGCTCCCGCGCGCGAAGCGGGAAAGCAGATGGGTCGGGAGGATGGCGGAGTCCGCGATGGGCTCGTCCAGGCATTCCGCCAGCTCCTGCGTCCGGTCGAGCACGTCGACGGGCAGGATGAGTTCCTGGTGGTCCGTCCCCAGGAAGCGGGCCACGGCGCGGGCATGGGCGGTCTCGTCTACGCCTCCGCGCGCGCCCGAGAACCCGATGCTGAAGGTCCGCACCGGCCCGCCGCCCGCCTTGACCATGAGCGCGGTCACGAGGGCCGAGTCGACGCCGCCGCTCAGGAACGCGCCGAGCGGGACATCGCTCAGGAGCTGGCCGCGCACCGAGGCGATGAGGCGCTCCTCGATCTCGCAAAGAGCCTGGCCCGCGTCGATGACCGGCCCGTGATCCGCGCGAGGCGGTCTCGGCATCTCCCAGTATCGCTCCAGACTCAGTCCGTGGGCGTTGAGCCGGAGCAGGTGCCCCGGCGGCAACTTCATGGCCTCGAGGAGCGCCGTGCGCGGGGAGTGCACGTAGCCGTAGCAGAGGTAGTCCACCACTCCGGCCGGATCGAGCCCGAGCCCCGGCAGGAAGACGGCGAGCGAACGGAGCTCCGAGGCGAAAGCCAGAGAAGAGCCGTCGAAACTGTAGTAGAGGGGCTTGACCCCCAGGGGGTCGCGCGCCAGAAGCATCTCGTGCTTGGCCGAATCCCACAGGGCGAAGGCGAACATGCCCTCCAGGCGCCCCAGTGCGGCCGCGCCCTCGCGCGAGAGCAGGTGCAGGAGCGTTTCCGCGTCCGAGCACGTACGGTAGCGGACCCCGGAGCGCTCCAAGGACTGCTTGAGCTCCGGATGATTGTAGATCTCGCCGTTGTAGACCAGGGTGAAGCGGCCGCATTCGGAGCGCATGGGCTGAGCGCCCCGCTCTAAGTCCAGGATGGAGAGCCTCCGGAATCCCAAAGCGACGGGGCCCTCGCTCCACTCCCCGGCGTCGTCCGGCCCGCGATGCGCAAGGCGCGAGCAGGCGGCCCGGACCTTGTCCAGGTCCGGCCGTTCGCCGTCCAGGCGGAAGATGCCGGCTAGGCCGCACATGCCGCCAGGTCCCTGAACCGCTTCGCGTCCCGCCACATCTCCGTGTTGTTGAAGTAGACGTACGCCTCCTGCCCCCGGCAACACTCCAGGAGCTCGTGCAGCTCCGAGTCCGCGTAGTCGTGCCCGTAGACGATGCGCCGCCCTTCGATGCGGCCGTGGAGGCGGTAGTAGCGGACCGAGCCGTGCCGGGGAGAGCCCCACAGGGGGTTGAGCCCGTGGATGAGCCCGAGGTCCGAGCACACCCTTTGCACGCGCTTGTCCTCCCACCCCCCCCTCGGCTCCCACACGAAAGCGGCCTCGCCCCGCCGCGCGCGCTTGAAGAACGCGTACATATCCCTCAAGTGATTGGAATTGGGGTAGAAGCTCGCCGGCGTCTGGAACAGCACGAAACGCGCGCCGAGAGCCTCGGCGACCTCCGAGGTCCTCGCCCACGCGGAGCGGACCTCGTCGGTGGGCTTGAAATGACCGCAGCGCGCGAGCGCGTCCCTCCCCAGGGCGGGCCTCAGCCGCCGGTAGGTCGGGCTGGTGTGCGGATGGGTGATGGGCTGCCAGGCCTTCAGGGCGAAGACGAACCCCTCCGGCGCCTCGTCGCGCCAGCGCCGCGCGGTCGTGACGCGGGGGAGGGCGTAGAAAGCCGAGCCCACCTCCACCGTGAGGAAAGCGGCGTGGTAGGCGGACCTGGAGACCGGGTAGCCGCAGCAGCCGACCGAGATCATAGCCCGCTTTCAGTCGGCAGCGTCGCGGCTGACGACCGTCTCAGGGAGCAGGCGCGAATATCTCCAGAGCCAGCAGGCCAGGGCCGCCAGACACAGGCCGTAGATGAGCTCGAAGCGGGCATAGCGCGCCCATTGCTCGCGGGTGACGAACGCCCAGGCCGACGGAGCGTAGAGATTGGCCTCCGGCTCTCCCCAGAAGAGGTCGTAGAAGCCCTTGGGCGCCACCAGGCATGCCCAGAGGCCGAAGATCCACGCGGCGATACGCCAGAGCCCCCGGACCTTGATCCGCCTCGCGGGGTTCTTGGCGTCTTCGCCGGCCACGGGGATGCCGGGGCTCAGCGCTTGGAGTACTGGAAGCGCTTGCGGGCCTTGGGCCGGCCCGGCTTCTTGCGCTCGACCATGCGGGCGTCGCGGGTCAGCCAACCCTCTTTGCGCATGGCCTTCTTGAGCGCGGGATCGAGCTTGACCAGGCACCGGGCGATCCCGAGGCGGATGGCCTCGCACTGCCCGGTGACGCCGCCGCCGGTCACCTTGACCGTGACGTCGAAGCCCTTGGCCTGCTCGGTCCTGGAGATGGGCATCAGGGCCTGGGCCATGTGCCGCTTGTGGCCCGCGAAGAAGTCCTCGGCGGTCTTGGCGTTGACCATGACCTTGCCGGCGCCGTTCGGGATGAGGCGGACCTGCGCGATCGAGGTCTTCCTGCGGCCGGTCGCCCAAAGAATCGTGCTGTTGTCAGACACGGAAGGCCTCCACTTTCTGAGCCGAGTGCGGGTGTTTCTCGCCCACATAGATCTTCAACCGCCTGAGCTGGTGCTGCCTCAGGTGGTTGGCGGGGAGCATGCGCTTGACCGCGAGGTAGACGACCTTGCGCGGGTCGAGCGCCATCTGGGTCCGGTACGGGATGACTTTCGCGCCCCGGGCGTGGCCCGAGTGGCGGAAGTAGAACTTTTGGCTCTCTTTCAGCCCGGTCAAGCGGACCTGCTTGGCGTTGGTAACGACGACGAAATCGCCGCAATCCACCGACGGCGTGAAGAAGGGCTTGTGCTTCCCCCGGAGCAGCGTGGCGGCCCTGGTGGCGAGACGGCCGAGGACCGCGCCTTTCGCGTCCAGGAGGGCCCACGTCCGCCGCTGCCGGGCGAATTCGGAGGTGATGAGTATTGTCTTCTGAGGCATAGTGAGGGAAAACTATACAAAATCCTGTCGCGAGAATGCTAGCATGGGGCCATGCAAGAACGCAATGCTTGGTGGTATATCCCCTCGCTCTATTTCGCCGAAGGCCTGCCCTACATCCTCATCAACTCCGCCTCGGTCATCCTCTACAAGAGGATGGGGATCGACAACACCCGCATCGCTTTCTACACCAGCTGGCTCTACCTCCCATGGGTCATCAAGATGTTCTGGGGACCCCTGGTGGAAGCGCGCTCGACCAAGCGCAATTGGATCCTCGGCACCCAGCTCGCCATGGCCGCTCTGCTCGCGGCTACCGCTTTCACCCTCCGCCTGCCCGCATTCTTCAGCATGTCGCTCCTCTTTTTCTTCATCGGGGCCTTCATCTCCGCGACCCACGACATCGCGGCGGACGGCTTCTACATGATCGCGCTCTCGGAGAAGGACCAGGCCTTCTTCGTGGGCATCCGCTCCACCTTCTACCGCCTGGCCATGATCTTCGGCTCCGGCGTGCTCGTGGTCCTGGCCGGCTGGATCGAGACCCGCACCGGGGACATCCCCCTCGCCTGGACCACCGCCCTGGTCGTCGCCGCGCTCCTCTTCGCGGCCTTGGCCGCGTACCACAAGTTCATGCTCCCGCGGCCTGCGGGCGATGGGGAACCGCCCGCGGGCGCCCAGACCTCCGGGACGTTCAAGGAGGTCTTCCTCTCGTACTTCAAGCAGGACTACATCCTGCCCACGCTCGGCTTCATCCTCTTCTACCGGCTCGGCGAAGCCATGCTGATCAAGCTCGTCGCGCCGTTTTTGCTCGACGCGCGCACGGCCGGAGGCATGGGCCTGAGCACCGAGCAGGTCGGGTGGGTCTACGGGACCATCGGGATCTCCGCGCTCGTGGTCGGAGGCATCCTCGGAGGCTGGATCATCGCCAAGTACGGCTTCAGGAAGTGCGTCTGGCCGTTCATCCTCACCATGCACGCGCCGGACCTCTTCTTCCTTTACATGGCTTATGCCCAGCCCGCGGTGGGCCTGGTCGGCTTCCTGGTGGCGGCCGAGCAGTTCGGCTACGGCCTGGGCTTCACCGCCTTCACGGTGTATCTCATGATGCGGGCGAGCGACAGCCGGTACAAGACCGCGCATTTCGCCATCTCCACCGGCATCATGGCCCTGGGCATGATGGGGCCGGGCTCGGCGGCCGGGTACATCCAGCAAAAGGTCGGGTACCCGCACTTCTTCCTCACCGTCTGCGTCTGCACGCTCCCGAGCATGTTCCTGATCCCGTTCATCCCGAAGGAAGCGCCTTCTAAGGCTTAGCCTTTCGGGAGTATCGGAGGAACGCGGCCAGGCGCTGCCGCAGGCTCCGGCAGCGCTCCGGCTCCGAGGCGTGCAGATCCTCCCGCTCCTCCGGGTCCTTGGACAGGTCGTAGAGCTCCTCGGCCCCGCGCCAGGCGTCCGCCACGTACTTCCAGTCCCCCTCCCGCACGGCCAGCAGGTAGCTCCCCCACGCGGGAGTGTGGAGATAGACTCTCGGGCTCCGGTCGGAAGCGAAGAGGCTGCGTCCCTGCCAGCCCCGGGGGACGGGCAGGCCTACGACGTCGAGCAGGGTAGGTCCGAGGTCGACATGCGAGCCGGCGGAGGACGAGCGTCCCCCTCCCCTGAAAGCCCTGGGGTTCCACAGAAGAAGGGGGATGTGGACCTCTTCCTCGTAGACCGAGAACCCGTGCCCCGCGTTGCCGTGGGGATCGCGGAAACCTTCGCCGTGGTCCCCCAGCACCGCGACCAAGGTATCGTCCGCCAGGCCGCGCGAGCGCAGCTCGTCGAAGAAGGCTCCCAGGTATCCGTCCGTCTCCTTGAGCACGCTCAAGTAAAGCCGCAGCCACTCCGGCTCTCCGGCCCGGATGCCGGGAGGAAGCTCCGGCATCAGCTCGCCCTCGACGAGCCGGCACGGGCTGTTGTGGGTCTGCTCGGTCCAAAGCACGAGGAGGAACGGCTGCCCGGGCCCGCGCCCGATCCATCGGACCGCCTCCCCGAAAAGCCCCTTATCGTCCGGGAGCCGCTCCGCGAAGTCGTCGAAGCCGGACTCCTCCTTGAACCTCGGCGTGGCCCAGGAGGGGTCGCCGGACGAGAAGAACGCGGTCCTGTATCCGCGTCCCTTGAACGCTTGGGCCAGCGTGGTGCCGCCCGCCAAGGGCAGGGTGAACCGGGCGATGTCGTAGTGGTCGAGCGGAGACCGGGTCGACCTCATCAGACTGGCGAGCGCGTGCGTGGTCCAAGGCACCTCGCAGTAGTAGTTCTCGAAGACAAGACCGCTGCGCATCTCGGCCGCCAGACGCGGCATGAGGTCCTGGGACAGATAGCGCGTGCCCACGGATTCCATGACGATCAGGACGACGTTCCTGGGACGCTTGCCTTTGTACGAGCCGCCCTGGACCGGCGGCGCGAACTCTTGAAGGTATTCATCAGGGAATCCCTCTGAAGACAACGCGATCCGTCTTCCGGGCAAGGACTTCAGCAGAGCCCAGTGCGGATTCTCCCGGATGAGGCGGTCGCGGTGCAGGAACCACCGCTCCGGCTGGCGGAGCCAGCCGAGGCCGAGCCACAGCAGGCAGGAGAGGACCACGCACAGCCTGGCTGCCTGCCGAAACGCGGGCTTGGCGCGCTCGTCCAGCTTGGACGCTCCCAGCGCGGCGAGTACATAAAGGAGGGGCGCCAGGATGAAGAAGAGCCAGGCCGTGCCCGTGGCGTACGGGGCTGCCCAGGCCCTGAGCAGGGCCGGATCCTCCTGCGCCGCGAGCGCCAGCATCTGGATCGTGAGCGGGGCCGCGAAGTACGCGAAGACCTGCCTGGCCACGACCGCGTACGCGACGCACAGCGCGCCGAACGCGGCGAATGCCCTTTTGGGCAGGAAGGCCAGCAGCCCCGTTCCCAGTCCGAAGAGCAGGTCCTGGCCAGAGAGGGTCGCCAGCCACTGGAGCGCGGAGCTCATCGTCGCGCCCTCCCAATAGACGGAGAGCGGGGCGTAGGAGAGCTTGACGCACGTCAGGGAGAAGGCCAACAGGACGCACGGCCAGAACATGTCACGGAGTATAACAAACGCAGGGTCGCCGGGACGGCTCAAGCGCTGCATCGAGCTTATGAGACGACCCGCGGCTCTCCGCGGGAAGGCCGTTCGGGGTTCGCGAGACTGAAGCACAGTTCCTGGGATGTCACTGCGCATCCGGGGCTCCACCGGCTCCGCTTTTGAGCTATCATATCGCGGGCGGGATGAGATTCCTCTGGATGTCCCTAAAAGTCTTGGCTCATTACCCTTTTCATGGCCAGGGGATACGAGAAGCCGAGCGGATCTATAGGGAGAGCGCGCCGCCGCCTGTCGATGACTTCGGCGCCACGCGCGCGCTGCGGATCCTTCCGCTGGTGGACTGGCACGTCTCCCGTCCCGGACTCTTAAGGGAGGCGGGCGTCTCCTATCTGATCCGGACCGATCACGCGACGATCCTTTTCGACGTCGGCGCCAATGATCGAGAGGAGAATCCCTCGCCCTTGGAGCACAACCTGCGCGCGCTCGGGATATCCCTCGATGAGGTCGACGCCGTGGTCATCTCGCACCTGCACCATGACCACGTGGGCGGTCGGCGGTGGGTGAACCGCCGGAGCTTTTCTCTGGGAAAAACGCAGACTCCGCTGTCTGGGAAACGCGTCTGGGTGCCCACGGAGATGAGTTACCCGGGTCTCTCCCCCATTGTGGCGCGGGAACCCGCGGTGATCGCCCAAGGCGTGGCCACCACGGGGACCATACCCCGACATCTGTTCACGGGGCTCATTGAAGAGCAGGCGCTGGCGGTGAATGTGGAAAGGAAAGGGCTCGTGCTGATCGTCGGATGCGGTCATCAAACGCTGCCGCGCCTGCTTGAGCGAGCGGACCGGGTGTTCGGGATCCCGGTCTACGGCGTGGTCGGGGGGCTGCACTACCCGGTTCCCGACGGCCGCATGCGCTGGCTGGGGATGAACGCTCAGCGGGTGTTCGCCTCCGGCACGGGGCCGTTCCACCCTGTG
Source organism: Elusimicrobiota bacterium (assembly GCA_041650695.1). Lineage (GTDB taxonomy): Bacteria > Elusimicrobiota > Elusimicrobia > UBA1565 > UBA1565 > JBAZKS01. Next base: position 32,141 of record JBAZKS010000009.1, on the reverse strand, counting down.
ACCTGGGGGGAGATGGAAGCGGACCTCGACTTATTGGCCGCACGCCGGCCCGGATGGGTGAGCCTTTCCGGCCACGATTCAAGCGACGCGGTCATGGAGCATTTCCGCACGCGCTTCGGGACTGCCTACCGCGACCTCAAGGTGGGCCAAGAAATAGCGGCCTAGTCCCGATCCTTGCAGCAGCGGAACCCGGCAGACAAGTTGTCCCACCCGGCGCTGAACGCGCACTTCAACCGCTCGGAGGGACGGGCGCAGTTGAACGCCCCGCCCCGCACCTCGTAGCCGCGGGGGGCGTCGCCCGGCACGACCTCCCATACGTTCCCGCTCAAGTCGAAAAGGCCGAAGCCGTTGGTGCACCGGGGGAACGACCCGGTGGGCGCGATCCGGAAGGAGTTGTATCGGTAGCCGCAGTCCTCGGCTGTGCCGCACGGAGAGATCCCCTCTTGGGCGCAGTAGTCATCGCAAAAGGCGTCGGCGCTGTTGCAAGCCTCCCGGTCCCACCTATCGCCGAAGGGATAGATCGAGCCGCGAGGGCCGGCGCACGCCTGGAGCCATTCCTCCCGTTCGCACAAGCGCTTCCCCGCCGCGCGGCAGGCCGCGTCGAACACCCGCAGCGCGGCGATGCTCATCGGCTTCACGTACCAGGGCATCACCCCCCTGCGGCTCGTCGCCCGAGAGCCGTCTTCCCCTCCGCTGAGCCCCGTGGCGTCGGGGCGAGACGCCTCATAGCGATCGATGCAGAAGCTCTCGCCGACCGCCGCCATGTCCTTCGGGCACCCGTACCCCCCCGCCGGCTCGGCGGCGAGCAGGACGCCGCACAACGCGAGCGCGGCACGCCGAGCGCGGCGTATCGCGGTACGACTCCTCCGACGGGGGCGGAATCCTGGGGGGTCCAACTGGTGGTAAGCCGCCATGCCGTCCTCCTACGAGAGATCGCGGTCTCGAACAATCATACCACAAGACGTCGATCCACGAGCCGGCGGCCTCACCCGGGGGATGCCAGCGGGTGTGCTATGATGATCCTGATGCCGCCCAGGGATCGGATCGAGTCAGGACGGGATATCGTCAGCCGATGACCCGATCGGAATTGTCCGATATAAAAGAACAGTTCCAGGACTATGTCGCCGGCTTCGCGGCCGCCGACGCGCCGCTCCATCCCATGCTGCGGCTGAAAGCGGAACACTCCGAACATGTCGCCGCCGAAGCGCGAGGGCTGGGCTCCGACCTCGGGTGGTCCGCTTGTGAGCAAAACGCCGCGGAAGCGTTGGGGCTCCTGCACGACATCGGGAGGTTCAGCCAGTTCTCCGAGTTCGACACCTTTTCCGATCCGGACTCCGTCGATCATGGCGAGCGAGGCTGGGAGGTGATCCGGCGCCTCGCGTGGCTGGCGCCATTGCCGCCCGCGGAGCGGGATGCGCTCCTCGACGGGATCCGGTACCACAATCGTCGGAGAATCCCTGACGACGTTCCCCGCCGGAACCTGGGGTTCCTCCGGCTGGTCCGCGATGCCGACAAGCTGGACATCTTCCGCGTGGTCCTCGACGCCGTCGACCGCGACGGCTTGCGGAGCCTTCTCGCGACGCTTCCCGACGTCGCGCTGGATCATTCGCCTTCCCCCGAGATCGTCGATGACGTTTCCCGTCGGGAAAGCCCCTCGCTGAAAAAGGTCAGGAACCTCGGGGACTTCCTGTTGATGCAGCTATCCTTGGTGTACGATCTGAACTACGCCCCCGCATACCGCCGGCTTCACGACCGCGGCCTTCTCCCCCGCATCTTTCGGCAACTCGACGGCAATCCCTCGGTTCACGCCCTCGACAAGCAGATCGGCCGCTACGTGCGCAGTCGAATGGACGGGCGCCGCCGGCGGACATGACCCGAGCCGACGGACCGGCCCGCCCTCGCGGGAAGACCTACGCCCTTCTGCTGGATTCAAGCAGGCGGCAGACCGTCCGCATCGGGAAGCTGGGCGGATTGGATTTCCAGAAAGGCGCTTATCTCTATATCGGCTCGGCGAAAACGAACATCGCCGCCAGGATCCGGAGGCACCTCGGCGGGAAGAAACGGAGATTCTGGCACATCGACTACCTGCTTTCGCTCCGCCACGCCCGCGTCCGGGAGGTCTGGACGAGCCCGTCGGAACAGGAATGCCGGACTGCCGACGCGCTCTGCCGCGCGGGGTACGGGTCCGTACGGCGATTCGGCAGCTCGGACTGCGTCTGCCCGAGCCACTTATTCCGCGTCCCGCTCGCGCGGCTCCCGCGCATGAAGCGCCTGCTCGCGTCCCGAGGATTCCAACCTCAAGCGCCAAGGCCCCGAAAGTCCAGAGGAAGATCCGAGGACGTTGCAGTCACAAAGCTCCGGTTTGATCCAAGGCGTCGCGCGTCCTTCTCTGATCCCCGTATATCTCCTGCCGCGCCTTCCAGAAAGGGCACCAGCTGCCGTGCCACGCCATGAGCCTGCCGAACCAGTTCTCCGGATGATTCCGCGCGTAACGGCAGGCCGGACAATGCTCGCACCGCACGGCCATGAACCTCTTCATCAGGCCGGCCATGCCGTCACCTCCTGAAGGCCACGACCGCCGCCTCGGCGGCCTTGATGAGGGGGTATGCCGTCGGAGGGGCGGTCAAAAGCGGGTGCGTCCCGATCTGAGCCGCCAGCAGGGTATGGACCGTCATCTGGTTCTGCATGGCGAAGCCGATCAGGTTGACCAATTCTCCGGCGCTGGCGCCGCCCATGACCTCTCCACCCAGGATGAGCCCCGCTTCCCGGCTTACGACGAGCTTCACGGTCTGTTTGCTGGTGTGGGGCAACGTGCCGGGATGCTTGTCGATGCCCTGGAACGCCCCCGTTACGAAGTCGACCCCCTCCTCTTTGGCCGCCTTTTCGATGAGCCCCGCGGCGCCGAACGCGCAGTCCCCGATGGCGGTGCAGAAAATCGAGAGCGTGCCGCCGAACAGCCTCACCCTGGACAACGAATAGAGGTTCATCCCGGCGATCCTTCCCTCCGTGCAGGAAGTCGATGCCAGCATGATATTCTTGGGAGACCGGGAGAAAAAGCCGACCTTCTCGGCGCAATCCCCCACCGCGAAAATATCGCGGTTCGCCGTCTGCATGTATTCGTTGACCTTGATGAAGCCTCTATCATTAACGCCGATGCCGGAACGCCGGGCGAGGTCGGAACAGGGGCGATAACCCATGCACAGGAGCACGACGTCGGCCTTGATCCGTTCGCCGCCGCTCAACTCGACGCCATCGACCTTCCCCGTCCCGAGCAGCCTGACGACCTTGCAGTTGGCCCGGACCTTCACCCCCCTGGACGCCAGGAGCTTCTCGGCCTCGACGGCCAGGTCGTCGTCGAAAGCGAGGCTCAGGACATGGGGCAAGACCTCCACGATCGTCACATCCTTGCCCGTCTTCCTCAGCTCGTCCGCAAGCTCGACGCCGATGAATCCCCCTCCGATGACGACGATGGCATGGGCGGCGTCGAGTCTGGACTTCACGGTGTCGAGATAATCCCTGCTCTTGGGTATCGTGAAGACGTTCTCAAGCCTCGCCCCTTCCAGCCAATCGACGTCCGCCGGCGTCGAGCCCGTCGCGATGATGAGCTTTTCAAAACCGATCTCGGCGCCTTGCGCCGTGGCGCAGACCCTCCTTTTCGGGTCTACCGAAACGATCTCATCGATCGTTAGGCCGACCCCCGCGTTCTTCAGGGCCGCATCCGGCATCAGGTCCTTCCCGCTCTCCCCCAGGGTCCCGAAGATATAGGGTATGCCGCACGGGACAAGCGCCTGATCCTCCTTCCTGATCACCAGGAACTCTTTATTGGGATAGAACGCCCTTCCGGTCGTCGCGGCCACGACACCCGCGGCGCTTCCGCCGATCACAACGACATCCGCTCTTTTCATAGCCCGCGCCTCCTCGTTCAGACCGCCGCTCCCGTCGTTAGCCCGCACCCGTGGCGCGTCTCATGGAGATCGCGGAATTCGGGCACGCGGCCGCACAAGCCCCGCATCCCGTGCATCTTTCTTGATCCACGACGGCGATCTCCTGGATGCTTATCGCCTTGGCGGGACAGACCGCCTCACACGCTCCGCATCCGGCGCATGCGTCGGGATCGACATGGGCGACCTCTCGGCGCCTCGCGCGATCCGGCGCGCCGCCCGGAACGGGCTGTGACGGCGGCAGCGGGCTGCCTTGCTGCCGGCGACGCCCCCTCCCACCGCCCCGACGCCCGCCCCAGCCGCTTCCCGGTCCGCCGCCCCACCGCGGCCCCGTGCCGTCTCCTCTGGGCATAAAACCCTCCTTCATACCTTGGGATTCCCTCCGCTGGCTCCGGCTTTCAAGGCCGAGATGCGGTCCTGGAGCGCCCTCATTCCCCCGCCGAGCGCCTCAGCCTGGCCGCGCAGCCAGCCCAACTCGTCAAAGGAAGCCATCCTGCGACCGCCGCCCCGCGCGCCACAGTCCCGGCGACGGCCATGGCTTAGGGATCTTATTGATATTGGTTTCCATTTCCAACTTATCATGCTGCGCGCTTTTTGTCAATAGCCAGCGCCGACATGCCAGCGCCGACATTGCCAGCGCCAACATAGCCAGCGCCGACGCGGTCCCGATTCTGCCGACCAAATCCCGGGGCAAAGCCGCCAGGATGGTCCGTAGAGACGAGCGGAAGGGAATTCCATAGACCTGATTAGAAGTGCGGCCTGAACTTGTGTAGTATTGGGCCCATGGACACGAACCTCGCCAAGAAGCTGGGCCAATCGCTGCTCGTGGGCTTCCAGGGGACGGAGGTCGACGACCCGTGGACCCAGCGCCTCCTTAAGCAGATATCCTCCGGCCGGGTGGGCGGGGTCATCCTTTTCCGGCACAACATCCAGGGGCCGGAGCAGGTCCGCAAGCTCAACGCCGCGCTGAAAGCGGCCGCGAAGGACATCCCGCTCCTCGTCTCCTTGGACCAGGAAGGCGGCCAGGTCCAGCGCCTGAGCAGCCAGAACGGGTTCGACGATCACAAGTCCGCCAAGGCCGTGGCGCAGTCCATGACCGCGAAGGAGGCCGAGGAACACTACGCCTCCATGGGACGGATGATCTCAGGCGCCGGCTTCAACGTGACGTTCGGCCCGGATGTGGACCTGGACATCCCGCCCGGCTCTCCCGTCATCGGGGGCAAGGAGCGCTCCTATGGGGAGGACCCGGCCAAGGTCGAGGCCTACGGAGGAGCGTTCGTGGACGGCATGCGGCGGCACGGGGTCCTTTCCTGCCTGAAGCACTTCCCCGGCCACGGCAGCGCGCGGGGAGACACGCATGCGGGCCTGGTGGACGTCACCGGGACCTGGGAGGACCGGGAGCTCGAGCCGTTCTACAGGCTCATCCGGAAAGGCAGGGCGGACATGGTCATGACCGCCCACATCTTCAACAAGCGGGTGGACGACAAGTACGTGGCCACGCTCTCCCCCGCGGTCCTGGGCGGCAAGCTCCGCCGGGACGCGCCCTTCGACGGGGTCATCATCACCGACGACATGCACATGGGCGCCATCCAGCTCACCTACGGCCTTGAAGAGGCGGTCGTCCAGACCCTGCGCGCCGGGACGGACATGCTCTGCATCTCCAACAACCCGGCCGCCGCCAAGGGAGTGGCGGGGTTCAAGCCGGACCCCGCGCTTCCGGAGAAGGTCGTGGACATGCTCGTCTCCGCGGTCAAGGACGGCCGGCTGAGCGAGGAGCGCGTCGAGGCGTCCTACCGGCGCATCCTCAAGCTCAAGGCCGGCCCGCGGGCGTGAGCCCCGGCTACGACCCCGCGTTCTACGAGTTCATCGAGGAGAGCTCCCTGCGCTCGGCCGAGCTCCTCTGCCCCCACCTCCGAAGCCTCTTCCCCGTGGCCTCCGTGCTCGACGTCGGCTGCGGCAGCGGGGCGTGGCTTTCGGTCTGGAGGAAGCTCGGAGTGAGCGACATCCTGGGCCTGGACGGACCCCATGTGCCGGCCTCCCGCCTGAGGATCCCGGCCGAGAGTTTCAGGCCCGCGGATCTGGCCGCCCCCCCGAAGCTCGGCCGGCGCTTCGGCCTGGTGCAGTCCTTAGAGACCGCGGAGCATCTCCCCGCCTCCGGGGCCGGAGACTTCGTCGATTTCCTGACCCTCCACGGGGACATCGTGCTCTTCTCAGCCGCTCCGCCCGGGCAGATCGGCGAGCACCACGTGAACCCCAGGCCGTACTCCTACTGGAAGGGCCTCTTCGAAAAGCGCGGCTACGCCGCGCTGGACGCGGTACGGCTCCCGTTCCTCGGAGACGGCCGGATCAAGCCTTGGTACAGGTACAACGCTTTCCTCTTCGTGCGTGAGGAGTCCTTGCCCAAGCTTTCTCCATCCGCGCTGGAGCTCCGCATCCCCCCTGGGGCTCCGGTCCGAGACGTGGCTCCTTGGGGGTGGAAGCTCGTCCGGAGCGCGCTCCGGTTCCTGCCCGTCTTCCTGGATACGGCCTTGGCGAGGCTGGTCATCCGAGCCGGCCTTCTGGCCAGAGCCCTGAAGCGCTCCCTGCCCTGCCTCATGGCCCTCCTTCTCGCCGCCTGCGCGAACGCCTCCCGCGCCCTGGTGCTCCTCCCCAAGGACAAAGCCCAAGCCGGGGCCATCGACTTCAGGATCGAGGAAGGCCCGAACGCAGGAGTCCACCGATGCGAGGCCCTCGGAAGGGGGCTGACCGCGCTGGAGGAGAGGCCCGGGTGGATCAAAAGCTCCATCGACGGGCAGACGATCTACTACGCGCCCATGGACATGGAAGGAGGCGCCACCATACCCGGGATCTACGACGTGAGGAATATCTCCCCCGACCTGTACGAGATCGAGTTCCTGAATCAGCCGGAAGAGGACACCCTGGCCCGGGTAAAGAGCCCGGACAGGCTGCCCAAACCCTACTACTCCGCGGTCTGGACGCACTGGTACTCCCGGACGAACCAGGCCATGCCCGTCGACATGGTCTGGGCCGAGGGTCCCTTCCCCGCTTACGAGAAACGGCCGGAGCCGCGGACCCGGGCTGAGGCGGAACGGCGGGCGAGGCAGCTCGCCAAGAGCCCTTCCTATTATGAGGGGCCCTTCGGACGCTACGGCTTCGCCAATCACACGGACCGCTGGGACGATCCGGACCGCAAGGACGACCCGAGGTTCAGGGGTAGGCCGGAACTCAAGGATTTCCGCTGGCGCGACACGAACGGCTGCCTCAAAGTCCGGCCCGACTGCCTGGCCCTGCTCAACGAATTCATCGAGGAGCAGTCCCGCAAGGGACGCAGGGTCCAGTACGACGTCAGGGAGTTGCCTTAGGCGCCTCTCCCCCGGAGCGGTAGCGGGCCACGAGGGCCATCAGGGGGTCGGACGGGGAGAGGAGGAAGTATATCTTCTCCCGGGTCGGGACGATCTGCAGGGAGCTCTCCTTCTGCAGCTGCTCCGTGGCCAAGCCCGTGGCCTTGGTCAGGAACTGCACCTCGGTCTCGGAGACCTCGACGTAGCCCGTCTTGATGAGCGTGGCGATCTTCTGGCTGGCCGCCGTCTCCTGCGGGTCCTGCGGCTTTGGAGCCGCGGTCCCCGGAGCGCGGTCTTTCTCCGCTCGCGAAGGGGGCTCCACCGGCGCCCCGGTCTTGGGAGGCCGGACGTTCCCCATCACGGTCCCGTCCGGGTACTTCCAGAACACGGGGAGCCTGCGCTTGATCCGGATGTAGACCTCCAGCCCTTCCTGCGTGAGCAGGCCGGTGCTGTCGAAGATCTTCTTGCCTCCCAGGGTCTTCAGGCGGAAGATGAACCGAGCCTCCGCGCCCTTCGACTCGAAGTACGCGCGCGCCTCCTGCGAGAGCAGGAAGGTGAAGCGCTGATATCCCGCCGCGTTGAGGTAAAGGGTCTTGGGTCCTGAGCCGGAGGCGGCCTCCGCGACGAAGGTGCGCAGCGTGCCGAGCCTGGCGCGCAGCAGGTCGAAAGCACCCAGGGCCTCGGCCTCGCGCAGGCGCATGAGCTGCGCGTACTGCTCGGAGCTCCAGGCCGAGGAGCCCGCAGAGACGATGCGGCGGTGGATCATCTCCCGCAGGAGCGCGGCCCGGTCCTCCTCTGCCCCCAGGCCACCGCTGACGGCCAGCAGGAGCCCGCAGGCGAGGCAGGCCCTACTGAGCCGCACCCAGGATGCGCGGCAGGACCACGCCGCGCTGGCTCTGATACTTGCCCTTGCGGTCGGCATAGCTGACCTCGCAGACCTCGTCGGACTCCAGGAAAAGGACCTGCGCGATGCCCTCGTTCGAGTAGACCTTCGCGGGGAGCGGGGTCGTGTTCGATATCTCTATGGTGAGGTGCCCCTCCCACTCGCTCTCGAGCGGCGTGATGTTGACCACGATGCCGCAGCGGGCGTAGGTGGACTTCCCGATGCAGATGCCGAGGACCTTCCTGGGGATGCGGAAGTACTCGAGCGAGCGAGCGAGCGCGAAGGAGTTGGGCGGGACGATGCAGTGCGGCCCGGAATAATCCACGAAGGACTTCGGGTCGAAAGCCTTCGGGTCCACCATGGCGCCCCAGGCGTTGGTGAAGATCTTGAACTCCTCCGCCACGCGGATATCGTAGCCGTAAGAGGAGAGTCCGTAGGAGACCTTCCCGGCGGCGTCGAGCCGGTCCACGTAGGGCTCGATCATCTTCTGTTCCCGGCACATCCTGCGTATCCACTTGTCGGATTTGAGCATCCTACCCCCTCTCATCGATCGCCGCCCACAGCCCGCGGCTCGCGGCCCAGCCGCGCAAGGCCAGCACCGCCTTGCGCCACGCAGGCACCCGGACCCTGCGGAAGAATACGCGGAAACCCTCCGCGCGGATGCGCTCCAGGAGTTCCTCGTATATCTGCGCCATGACCTCCGCCCCCGTCATGGCGGGACGGTCCTCCGGGTGGAGCAGGTTCCGGGCCCGTCGATAAAAAACCTTGGCGCGCTCGTACTCCCGCCGCATGAGCCTCTCGAAAGCGGGCGAATACTCGCGCCGCATGAACTCGGCCGGCGAGTAGCCCGCCTCCGCCATGTCCTTGGCCGGCAGATAGATGCGGCCGCGCTCCAGGTCGGCGCCGACGTCGCGCAGGATGTTGGTCAATTGGAATGCGTTCCCCATGGACAGCGCGTAAGCCCGCACGTCCGCCGCGGGGGTGCTCCGGTGGCCGAAGATCTCCACGCAGAGCAGGCCCACGGCGCCGGCCACGCCGAAGAGATAGGGCTCGAGCTCCTCGAAAGTCTCATAGCGCGTCCTCTCCAGGTCCATCCCCACGCCGCGCACGAGCTCGGAGAATCCCTCCTTGGGCAAGCGGTACGATTCCACGAACGGGAGCAGCCGGCGGGACACCGCGTGCGTGGGGCTGCCGGAGTAGAGCCTTTCCACCTCTTCCCGCCAGAAGTCGAGCTGTTTGGCGGCTTCTTCCTTCCCATAGGCGCCGGAGTCCGCCACGTCGTCCACGCGGCGGCAGAACGAGTAGACGGCGCTGAGGGCCTCGCGCTTGGGTCTGGGGAGGAAGAGGAACCCCAGATAAAAATTCGACCCCTGCTCCGCGCCGCCGTCCATGTTCATCGGCTCGAAAGCACCCCCGTGACCAGCCTCGGCCAGAACCACCGGCCCAGCGTCGGACGCCGGCGCAGGGTGTCGAAGCCGAGCTTGTGGATCCTATGGAGGACTTCGTTCCCCTTGACCCAAGAGGATCGGACCCTCCAGGAGAGCGGCCAGGACAGCATGCCGGCGAGGGGCTCCGCCTCCTCCAGCAGAACGCGCGTGCGCTTCCACTGGCGCTTCATCAGGCTCCGGAAGGGCTCGTTGACCACGCCCATCCGCAGATCCCCCTCGCTGTAGCCTGATTCCCGGAAGTCCTCCTCCGGGATGTACACCCGGTCCCTCTTGAGGTCGATGGAGAGGTCCCGCAGGATGCGGGCCAGCCTCAGGCCGGTCCCCAGACGGTCGCACAACCGCATGCGCTCCTCGTCCCTGTAGCCGTGGATCTGCAGCACCACGCGTCCGACCGGAGCGCCGGAACGCCGGCAATAGTCCAGAAGCTCACCGGAGCCGGCGTAGCGGGTCTTCGCGCAGTCCTGCAGGCCCGCGGCCAGGAACTCGTCGAAGGGTTCCCGGGACAGCCCGAGCTCGCGCATCGTGCGCCCGAGGGCCAGGAGCACCGGATGCCGGGCGGGCCGTCGGTCCATGACATCGAGCTGCCTGCGCAGACCCTCCAGCCGCCGGCGGGCATCCAGCGCGCGCTTGCCGTCCGCCGCGTCCTCCACGATGCGCGCGAAGGCGTGCACGGCGCAAAGATGCCGCCTCAAAGACATGGCGCCCCATAGGCTGCGGGGCGCGAGCCGGCGGCAGATCGCGTAGGCTCCGGCGACATCGCGGGCATCGAGCGTCTTCATCGTTCTTTGCGCCTATAAGAGGGAGAGAGCTTCGGAGGCGCCTTGAGCGGCGCGTCGGACCATTCGAGCTCCATCTCTCCGATCGCCACGATGTCCCCCTCCTGGACCCCGGCGGCGCGCAGCGCCCGGTCCACCCCGATCTTGCGCAGGGCGTACTGCAGCCGGTAGAGCGATTCCAGGAAGTGGATGTCGGTCATGGACGCCACGCGCTCGACATACGTTCCGCTCACCCGGAAGCTCGCGGTTCCGATCCGGTCCACGCGGAAGCCGCGCGCCATCCGGACCTCCGTGGTCCCCGCGGGAGGCTCGAACCTCACGACCTCTCGAGGAGTCCTGCCGAGCTCCGAGATCGCCGCGTCGAGGAGCTCCGTCACGCCCTCTCCCGTCGCCGCGGAGAAGAGGAACACCTTGCGCTTGCGCAAGCGGGCCCGGACCCTGCGCAGCGCCTCGGCCGACTCCGGCAGGTCCGCTTTGTTGACGGCCAGAAGCCTGGGCTTGGCGCCCAGGACTCGGCTGTAGCGCCGCAGCTCCTCTTCGATCTTGCTCACCCCGTCCGCCGGGCGCACTCCCCCGAAGCCGAGCGGGTCCACGAGGTGGATGAGCAGGCGAGTACGCTCGATGTGGCGCAGGAACCGGATGCCCAAGCCCTTGCCTTCGTGCGCGCCCTCGATGAGCCCGGGGATATCCGCCATGACGAAGCTCACGGCCTTGTGCCGGACCAGCCCGAGGTGCGGGGCCAGGGTGGTGAACGGGTAGTCCGCGATCTTGGGCCGGGCGTTGGAGACCCGGGCCAGGAGCGTGGACTTCCCCGCGTTCGGGAAACCTACGAGGCCCACGTCCGCGATGAGCTTGAGCTCCAACTCCAGGTCTCCCGTCTCCCCTGGCTCCCCCCGCTCGTAGAGGCGCGGGGCCGTGTTGTGCCGGCTCTTGAAGGAAAGGTTCCCCCGCCCCCCCCGGCCGCCGCGCGCCACGCAGACCCGCTCGCCGGGCATGGCCAGGTCCGCCAGGAGCTTCCCATCCCGGTGGACCACGGTCCCGGCGGGGACGCGCACCACGAGGTCCTCCGCGTCGGCCCCGCTTTTGTTGGTCCCCTTGCCGTTCCCTCCGTCGGAAGCGTAAAGATGGGAACGATAGGAGAAATCGAGCAGCGTCCCGATCCCCCGGTCCGCGCGCAGGATCACGTCGCCCCCTTTCCCGCCGTCCCCCCCGTCCGGGCCGCCGAATTCCCGATATTTCTCATGCAGGAAGGACAAAGCGCCGTCCCCGCCCCGGCCGCCCTTCACCCGGATGCGGACCGTATCGACGAACCTGAATGATGTCATGGCAGGGTACGGCCGGCTCCGAAGACTCCGCTCAGGACGGCTGGCGGGCGAGGGAGCTAGCTGGGGATGACGCAGACGCGCTGCTTGGTCCGGCTGGCCCACTCGAACTTCACGACGCCGTTGGCCTTGGAGTACAGGGTATCGTCCTTCCCGATCCCGACGTTCAGTCCGGGGAAGAACTTCGTGCCGCGCTGGCGGACGAGCACCATGCCGGCCTTCACTTTCTGTCCCCCGTAGTTCTTCACGCCGAGGCGCTGACCCTGGCTGTCGCGGCCGTTCGAGCAGGAGCCTTGTGCTTTAGTATGAGCCATGCTAGTCCTTCGCTGACGCCTTGCTTAATATTCGCTCAGGACCAGGGCGCGTCCGCGCCCTAGTTCTGCGTGACGCTCTCGATGCGGATCTCGGTGAGTCCCTGCCGGTGGCCCCGCGTCTTCTTGTAATGCGACTTCGCCTTCTTGCGGAAGACGATGATCTTGGGGGCCTTGACCTGGCGGACGACCGCCACCGTGACCTTGCCGTTCCGGGAACCCGTTCCCTGGTCCCCGTCCTTCTTCTCGTCGGCGGACCACAGGGCCTTCAACTCGATCTTCGTGCCCTCCGCCGCCTCGAGCTTCTCCACCCGGATGGTCTCTCCAGGCTCCACCCAGTACTGCTTGCCGCCCATCTCGATGATTGCGTACATAAATTAGACGATTATTATAGGAAATCCGCGGGCCGTCTTCAATCGCTTACTTCGCGCCCCGCTTCTTGCGCTTGGCCGCCTTGTCGAGAAGGGCCTTCTTAAGGAGCGGCTGCATCTTTAGGAGCTTGGCGAACGAATTGTGCGGGATCGTCAGGACCTCGGTCCCGTCCTCCGCGGCCCGGACGGACTCCGCCGCCGCGACGTCTTCAAGCACCGACATCTCACCGAAAAAGTCCCCCGGCGCGAGGGCATGGCTCTCGGTCTTCGTCTGCAGCACGGCCTTGCCCTTCTTCACGAGGTAGAGGCCGCTGGTGATCTCGCCTCGAAAGAGCACGGGCTCTCCCTTGGCGTAGGTGCGCCGTTCGATATCCGGCGTCACCCGGCGCAGCTGCTCCTCATTGAAGAACGAGAGCAACTCAACGTTGAGCTTCAAGAAGATGGTATCGTCATGCGGCATGGACGCCTCGCTTTGCCTGGATCCTAGTCTAGCAGGTTCCCATATGGTGCGCAAGCGAGCGGGGAATCGCTCGTCCTTGAATAGCGTGTTGTTGATTCTTAATACCATCCAGTGCCGTTTATTACAGCGCCCTTGGTTCGCCGCGCGCATATCCAGCCGTCCGGGGTTCTTATTTTGTGCTTAAAAACACATCAATAACAAACAGCCAACGACTCCAGGGAAGCGTCCCGGCGGCAAGCCCCGCGCCTGGCCGGCAGAAATCCTCTTGCCCCCTCGGTTCCATGTTTCGCCATCTAATAGTATGTATTTTCATCGAAATCGCTTGATTTTCGCTCCATGCGCGGCCGGGCGATCCGGCCGAAACGACCTCCTCCGTCGGAGGATTTGACAAAAAATCTGCTTTGGTGTTAAACTAGCTCCGGTTTTCCAATTGGCCGGAACAACGGGAGACCTTAACCCCCGAGCAGGACGGACTTAGGAGGGTCTTTCGTCCCACGCCGAGGGCACCCAAGAGGGGAAGGAACACGTGAAACACAAGATTTCGGAAAGCCGGGAAGCGCTCAGGAAGAACGTGAAGATCCATCTCACGGAGAACCAGCTGAAGGTCATCAAGGACAAGTACCTGCGGGACGCCCCCTCGGTGGAGAGCTGGCTGGAAGGGGTCGCCCACAACGTCTCTTTAGCCGAGATACTCTTCCATCCCTCCGCTGAAAAGTGGGGGGTGTTCGAGGGCGTGCGGCGCACCGTGCACACGAGCGCGGCGCCCTCGCCCGATGCCGAGCCCATGACCATGACCCTGTTCCACGAGGGCATCACGGAGGCCTCGGACCGGGACAAGAATTTCATGTTCCTTATAAAGAACCTCGAATCCGCGGCCGAGCGCGTCCCCGAGGCGGGACGCCTGGTCTCGACCTGGAGAAGCCGGTTCTTCGCCATGATGGCGAATTGGGACTTCCTCCCCAACTCCCCCACCCTCATGAACGCCGGCCGGGAGCTCCAGCAGCTTTCCGCCTGCTACGTGCTCCCCGTCCCGGATTCTATGGAAGGGATCACCAAGGCCGTCACCGCCCAGTCGCTCATCCAGAAATCCGGAGGCGGCACCGGATTCGCCTTCAGCCGCCTGCGCCCCAAGGGCGACATCGTGAAGAAGACCCAGGGGGTGGCCAGCGGGGCCCTCTCCTTCATGCAGATATTCGACAAGATGACGGACGTGGTCAAGCAGGGCGGCACCCGCCGCGGCGCCAACATGGGCATCCTGCACTACACCCATCCGGAGATCAAGGAATTCGTCGCCATGAAGGGTCAGGCCGGAGTGATGGAGAACTTCAACGTCTCCGTCGCCATCGACTCCAAATTCATGGAGGCCGTCAAGGAGGACAAGGAGTACGACCTCATCAACCCCAAGACGCAGGCCTCGACCGGGAAGGTCCGCGCGCGCGAGGTCTTCGACTCCATGGTCGAGTTCGCCTGGAAGACCGGCGACCCGGGATACGTGGTCATCGACCGCATCAACAACTCCGGCTCCAACGCGACCCCGGCCCTGGGCTCCATCGAGAGCACCAACCCCTGCGGGGAGCAGCCCCTTCTGCCCTGGGAGCCCTGCAACCTCGGCTCCATCGACCTGGCGAACTTCGTGGAAGGCCCGCTCATGGAGGGGACCTTCGACTTCAAGCGCTTGGAGGCCGTCGTCCATACGGTGGTCCGCTTCCTCGACGACGTCATCGAGGTGAACAACTACCCCCTGCCCGAGATCGAAGCCATGGCCAAGGGCAACCGCCGCATCGGCCTGGGCGTCATGGGCTGGGCCGAGACCCTGGTGAAGCTGGGCATCCCCTACGACTCCCCGGCGGCGCTCGAGCTCGCCGAGAAGGTGATGCGGACCATCAACGACACGGCGCTCGACGCCTCCCAGCGCTTGGCCCGCGAACGCGGCGCTTTCCCGAACTGGAAGGACTCCATCTACGACCCCTCCGGGCCGCACTTCCGGGGCCAGGCGTGCCTGCCGCGCAACTGCGCCCGCACGACCATCGCTCCGACCGGGACCATCGCCATCGCCTCCGGCCTGCAGGGGAGCGGCATCGAGCCGTTCTTCGCGATCGCCTATACGCGCTACAACGCCAAGGCGCTTGAAGCCCTCAAGCACGGAAAGACCCCGGAGAAGAAGGATGTGTTCTTCGAGGTGAACCCCCTGTTCCGGCAGATCGCCGAGGACAATAACTGCTGGGGCCTCTCCAAGACCGACCTCTGGCAGAAGATCAGCGACAGCCACAAGTCCGTGCGCGGGGTCGCGGAGATCCCGCCGAAGGTCCAGCGCCTCTTCCCCACGGCGCACGACGTGTCGGTGGACTTCCACATCCAGATACAGTCCGCCTTCCAGAAGCACACGGACAACGGGGTGTCGAAGACCATCAACCTGCCCAACGCCGCGACCACCGACGACGTGCGCAAGGCCTTCATGATGGCCTTCGAACTCGGCTGCAAGGGCATCACGGTCTACCGCGACGGCTCGAAAGCCCAGCAGGTCCTGAACATCTCCTCCACGGCCCCCGCGCCGACCCGAAAGAAGCGGCGCGAGCCGGGCGCCTTCGGCGCGAAGTCGGAGTACTACCTCATGCAGACGGGCTACGGGCCGCTGCACATCCACATCAACTACGACGAGCGCGGGCCCTACCAGGTCTTCCTGAACATCCCGCCCCTGGGCACGGAGATCGCCGGGCTGACGTCCGTGATCGGCATCATGCTCTCGAAGTACCTGGCCGAGGGCGGAGACCCGATACGCCTGCTCAAGCACCTCAACGCGGTCAAGGGCGACCGGCCGCTCGGGTTCGGGGACAAGCGCGTGGATTCCATCCCCCACGCGGTGAGCGTGGCCCTGCGCGAGCACCTCAAGCGCACGGGCTGGATCGACGACAACAATTCCGAGCACCGAAAGACCGTGGACGCCCTGCTCGAGTTCACGCGCCTGAACCACTGCCCGAAGTGCTACTCGGCCAACGTGGCCTACGAGGGGGGCTGCTCCGGCCCCACCTGCAAGGACTGCGGCTACTCCGAGTGCAGCTGATCGCGCCGGAAAAGCCCCCCGCGTCGTGGAGCGGGGGGCTTTTTCTATTCGTGCTCCTCTGTCTCACTGGAGCCCTCCTGGCCGGGTCCAAGCCCGCGCTCGGCCCGTCCCGGGAACGCGGCCTCTGGCGCAAGAGCGTCCTGGCGCTCGAGAAAGGCGATGCGGGGTCCGCAGCCCGGCATCTTCGGACCCTGCTCCTCTACGACCCCGAGAACCCCATCTACCTGTCGCATCTGGGGACCGCCTACGAGTCCCTGGGAGACCTGCGCTCCATGGTGGAGATCGGAGAACGGCTCCGCCGCAGCTCCAAGCCAGTCCTGGCCTGCGCGCATCTGCCCGGCGGCTATGAGGCTCTCGGAGAGCACGCCCGGGCGGAAGCGGCCCACCGCGAATGCATGGTCATGGACCCCGAGAACCCGGGGGGCAGGCTGGCGTTCGCAGACTTCCTCGAGCGGCGAGGGCGCTCCCCTGAAGCCGCAAGCATCCGCGCTTCGCTCAAGCGCCCGAAGCCATGAGCCTCCCCCTGCTCCTCTGGTCTTTGCTCACCTCGGCCTGGGCAGCCCTCTGCTGGAGCCCGGTGAGCTGGCCTTTGCTCAAGACCCGCTTCGTCCCCGGATGGGTCGAGGGATTCCTGGGCCTCCATCTCCCGCTGTTCATCCTCTGCGTCGTGCTGGCCCGCCGGCAAAGGCGCCTCTTCCTGCCGGTGAGCGCCGCCATCGGCCTGTTCTTCATCATCCGCCCGCTCTCCGGATCGGGCAACGACGTCTGGAGCCTCGCCGCCGCATTCCTGGCATGGGTCCCCCTCCTTGCATCCGGGAGTCTCCCCGGGCCGGAGCGCTTCAGGATCGGGACGCGGGGAGCCTTGATCTGCGCCCTCTCCGTGTTCGCCCTTCACTCCGGGGCGTTTTTGGTCGCACACGGCCCCCGGGGCGCGCTGGCGGCCCTGTCCTGGAGCCTGTTGCTGCACGCCGTCATGTTCCTCTCCCTCTCGGCCGGGCTGGAGCTGCTCGCCCTTCTCCCCGTCCGCGTCACCCGGGTCCTGCTCTGGCTGGGGACCGCCCTCGCCATGGACAAGCTCCTCTTAGAGCCGGTCGGCGTCATGGGTCCGGCGGGGATACTGCTGAGCCTGTGGTCAACAGCCGCGCTCTGCATGACGGCGAGAAGGATAACGGCCTCCAGGCGGGCTTCGCTCGCTCTGCTCGCCCTGGCCTTCCTCGTCGCGTGCCTCCTGCCGCGCTTCGACTGGGGCCGCATGTTCCGGACCCTGTGGGCGCTGCTGACCTGGGTCGGGGCATGCTCGCTCGCCTCTTCCCGGGAGCCCGAACAGCGCCGCGCCATATTGAAAGGCGCGGCGCCGCAGGGCAATGGCGTGCCCCTTACCCTGCGGCGCAGAGCTCCGGTGCTTGCGGCGCTCGGCCTCTCCTGGGCGGCGCTGCTGGCGGCCTGGCTGCTCGGCCCGGCGTCGGGCCTCGGCCTATGCCTGAGCCGACACGCGGACCTGGAGCCCTCCTTCGGTTTGGCCAGGCGCGTATTCTCCCCGGCGGCTTCGCGCGCGGAGCTCTTCGCCCTGCTCAGGCGCCACACCCATCTCCCGAAAGCGGCGCGGATCGCGCCGCAGGGAGTGGCCCTCGCGGATAAGATCGTTCCCGGGCCCAGGCCCGACATATTCGTGTTCGTGCTCGACAGCCTCAGGCAGGACCATGTGGGCGCCTATAACCCCGAGGCGCGCTTCACCCCGAGCCTGGACGCCTTCGCCAAGGAGAACATCGTCTTCAAAAAGGCGTTCGCGGTGTACGCCGGGACCGGACTGTCCCAGCCCTCGCTCTGGTCCGGCTCGCTCCTGCCGCACAAGCAGCCGATGCAGCCTTTCAGGGAAGCCGACAATCTATCGAGACTGCTGGTCGGCTACCGGCGATGGATGTCCATGGACGTGTACCTGCGCGAGATCCTCGAGCCCTCTTCCACGGACGCGGACTTGGACCGGGGCGCCATCGGCGATTACAAATTCTGCAGGACTCTGCGCGAGCTCGAGGAGCGCGTACCCGACCTCGGGAAAGACGGCCCCGTGTTCGTCTATACCCGGCCCGAGGACCTGCACATCGGCATCATCAACCGCGAGAACCGGTCCTGGTCCGGCAAGAACCGTTTCCCCGGGTTCTACGCCCCCTACGCGGAACGCGTCGAGGCGATGGACTCCTGCTTCGGCCGCTTCATCGCCAAGCTCAAGGCTTCGGGCCGCTACGGAAACAGCGTCATCGTGGTGACCTCGGACCACGGGGATTCCCTCGGCGAGGACGCGTTGTGGGGCCATGCCTACTCCCTGAACCCGAACGTCTTGCGCATCCCGCTCATCCTGCATGTCCCTCCGTCCATGAAGAGCCTGCCCTGGGACACGGATTCTCCGGCCTATCTCACGGACGTGACCCCCACGCTCTACGCCCTGCTGGGGCAGGAGCATCTTAGGGAGGGTCCGCTGCTGGGAAGGCCTCTGTTCCTCCGGAAGGGACGCCCCCAGCTGGCGGCCTGCAGCTACGGCCCCGTCTACGGGCTCATCGACGAACGGGGCAGGCGGTTGTACGTGCTCGACGGAGTGGACTATTCCTCGCGCTGCTACGACCTGGAAGGGCCCGCCATACAGGGGAGCCGGCCTTGCGGCCCTCGCGTGGAGACCGAGGGCGATGCGCGCGTCAAGGCGATGCTGGCTCTCCTCCAGCGGACTTTCGGGTATTAGACATGTTTCTTCAGCGAGATCTGCTCCGCTGGTACTCCCGCCACAGGCGGCGCATGCCGTGGAGGGAGAGACCGTCCCCGTACGGCACCTGGGTCTCCGAGATCATGCTGCAGCAGACCCAGGTCTCGACCGTGGAGCCGTACTATGAGCGCTTCCTCCGCAGATTCCCGGACATCGCGTCCCTGGCCAAGGCTCCGGAAAGGGAGGTCCTGAGGCTCTGGGCCGGACTGGGCTACTATTCCCGCGCCAGGAACCTGCTGGCCGCGGCTCGCGAGCTCATGCGCAGGCACGCGGGCCGGCTGCCGTCGGACCCCGCGCTCCTGCGCGCGCTGCCCGGCATCGGGCGCTACACGGCCGGGGCCATCGCCTCCATCGCGTTCGACAGGCCCGAGGCCCTGGTGGACGGGAATGTGGAGCGCGTCCTGAGCCGGCTCTTCGCCTCGAGGGGCGACGTCTGGCCTCTGGCCCGGAAGCTCCTGCACAAGGGCAGGCCGGGCGATTGGAACCAGGCGCTCATGGAGTTGGGGGCGCTCGTGTGCAAGCCGGTCTCCCCTTTGTGCGCGGAATGCCCCGTGCGCGAGCACTGCCTGGCGTTCAAACGCGGCGTCCAGGAGTCTTTCCCAAAGAGCCGGAAGAGACGCGCTCCCGTGGACGTGCGTTTGACCGCCCTGCTGGCGCGGCGGGGCGGGCGTCTGCTCCTATGGAAACGCTCCGAGCGGGAACGCTTCCTCCCGGGCCATTGGTCGCTTCCGGAGAGGCGGCATCTGCCCGGAGCCGCGCCTGGAGCGCTCCTGGGCACCGTACGCCACTCCATCACGCATCATCGCATCGTCCTGAGCCTGCAGGAAGGGCTGCTGCGCGGCTCCCGACGTCCGGCACAGGCGCGCTGGGTGTCCGAGAAGCGGGTCGACCGCTACCTGGTCTCCTCCCTGTGGAAGAAAGCGGTCCGGACGGCCTTGTGCGCGGCCCTCCTGCTCCCGGCATGCGCAAGAGCGCGGGACTCCTCGGCCATGAGCGCGGAGCTCCGCCAGATGCTGGCCATGCAGAGGACTCCTTCCATGGGCCCCCTGCTCATCCGCAAGCTCAAGAGCCGCTACCCCGTCTGGGCGGTGCGGGCCCGGGACACGGAGTCTTTGCTGAGGCAAGTCGGCTCCGCCGTGCTGTATATCGATCTGAGCTCCGGGCCCGTGAGGGTCGAGGGCCGGGACGTCCGGGACGCGATCCGGCTCCGCATGGGCAAGGCCGCGGTCGGCGGGGCCTGCTACCAAGTCGCCCAACTCGCGGACATCGCCGACCGCTACGGTCCCGGCGGGGCCCCGGAGTCGGAGCGCGCGTTCCTGGACACTCTCCGGACGCTGGGCGCGGCCGGGCCGGACACTGTCATCCTGCTGACGCCGGCCACCACCCCGGAAGAGCTCGACCATGAGCTCATGCACGCCCTCTTCTACTCCGAGCCCGGGTTCAGGGACGCCGTGTCCAGGATATGGGACAGCCTCGGTCAGGCGGAGCGGGATTTCGTCCAGAAGTCGCTCGGTGCGACCTACGGCCTGGGGCGGAGAGAACTGCTGCTGCAGGAGTTCGCGGCCTATGCGGCCGCCGGTTTCCCGCGGCCGGTCTTCCGGGTCCCCGCGCTGTTATCCGGGCTCATGAAGCAGGCGGCCGAGCGGATCCGACGGGAGAGGGACGTGTTCCTGCCTTCCAACTCCCCGGACTACGACGACCCTTACCGATATCTCGAGCCGGGGCCCCAGTCACGGCTGAGCCGATCCCAGGCAAAGGAAGTCCTGCGGGAGATCGGACCCGGCGGCTGGACCCGGGACATGGCGGCGCTCGCCCAAGCGCATTCCTGGATGACCCGCGGCTTCTCGACCGAGGCCCTGGGCGGAGCGACCGTGGGTAAGGCCGAGGCCAAGCGCCTGCTGAAGTCCAGGCTGCTCTCCGGGTGCCATGACTGGGCCCTGGTGCTCGGCGCGGTCCTCCGGGAGCTGGGCATGCCGGCCATCATGGTGGACACCGCGAGCCTGAAGTGGATGGCGGACCCTGGGACGGACGGACAGTTCTTCGGGCACGTCTTCCTGGAGGTCTTCGTGGGCGGGCGATGGATACTGCTGGATCCCGGGAGCGGCAGGTATCTGGCGGACTACTCTCCGGATGAGCCGGTGATCCCCCTGCCTGCGGGGCCCGAGGACAAGGGGTACTTCATCCTTCGCAAGGGCCGGGATCCGAAGGAGTACGGGGTCACCTCCGTCCAAGCCCTCAACGAGCTCATGCTCGATGCCTCCAAAAGGCTGCCCTCCATGAAGCTCTCCGTGCCCAAAGCCGAGGTCTCGGAGCTGCCGGAGCCGAGATAGCTACGGGCCGCGGGAGGCGCAGCCCTCCCATCTCCCCAGCCACTCCCGCGGCACGCTTCCCCTGCGAACGTAGAGATTCGCCACTGGGTCGGAGAACACCCTGGCCCAGCGGGAGACCGGCATGTAGGCCGCGAGATGCGGGATGTCCCGGGTCATGAGCTGTCCGTCGGCCCCCCGGAACTGTATCGTGAGCGGCACCGGCGAGTTCGACATCAGGGCCCACTCGACGCCGTGGCGGTCCAGGAAATCGTTCCACTCCCGGGGATCCCTGTTCGCCGCGGCAACGCCGGCCAGCACGGGATGGAAGATGTAGCGCCCATCCATGAAGACCCGGATGTCCGGACTGAAGCGGAACTCCAGATACCCGCCCCAGCCCCACTCGTTGTAGATCCTGCGGTTCCTCAGAGTCTCCATCTCCCGCTCGATGAAATCGCAGGCCGCGACCGGGAACAAGCTCGAGTCGAAGAAACGGAAATCCTTCAGCGCGGGGAAGCACGTCACCGACAGATAGACCGCGCACGGGATGCCGAGCGCCCAGGACCGGATGGGGAGATCGCGGACGCGCTCCGCCAGCACGAGGAGCCCCAAAGGGACGAAGTAGGCCGCCGCGCGCGCATGGAGGGCGGAGGACGCTCCGAAGGCCAAGGCGGCGGCCAGATGAGGCCAGGGGGGCCTTCTCCTCAGCAGCGCGGCGCCGGTCAGGGCCAGCAGGACCCACTCGGGCCACTGGAAGGGATTCCCGAACGAAAGAGGCTTCCACTCCAGGATGTAGGCGGACATGACGCGCATCCACCTCGCGTGCTGCAGCAGGACCCCGTGCAGGCCCCAGCCGTAGGGGTTGAGCAGGGTCCCGGCGGCGCCGGCGGCGAAAGCGGCCCCGAGTACGCGCAGGCCGGCCCGGTCCTGTCCCAGGCAGTAGAAGGCCAGCAGGAGAAGGCCCCCGACGAAGCCGGGGTGCAGGTTCGCCCAGAAGACGAAGAAGAGCAGGGCCGTTGCTGCGGCGTACGCGGGCTTCACTTTCAGAGCGCCCAGCCTGAACCCTTCCAAGGCCCAGAGCTCCATGGTGAAGAGGATGATCGAAAACAGCTCCACCTTGAGTTCGGACCTGCCCACGGTCAGGGCCGCCCAGAAGAGGAAGAGCGTCCTTCTCCAAGGGGAGCTCCGCAGAAGGGCCCAAACCGTCGCTCCGGCCATGGCCAGGAGCAGGACCTTGAGCAGGAACAGCCCGGCCCATCCCGCGGCGCCGTAGGTCCCGGTGAAAAGGAGCTGCGGCAGCCACTCGAAATCCGCCCACCGGCTGCCCATCATGGTGAACGAGAGGAAGTCGTCCTTAGGCAGTGCGCCGCGGAGCGCGATGCCCTGCCCGACCTTCAAATGCCAGAACAGGTCGGGGTTGGCGATGGGGAACAGGAACATGGGCCCTGCCAAGGCCCACGCGCATGCGTCTTTCAGGAGCTCGGAACGCCGTCCATTCACCGTAAGCACTCTACAATTATTGATAGAATCCGTCGATGCACCCCTTCGTCGCCGTCACCCTGGTCCTTTGCGTCCTCTGGGCCCTGATCGGTCCCTTGGTCTCCGAGAAGATCGAGAAGCGCTTGGAGCGCTTCATGCTGGCCATGGGCGTCACGGCCGTGACCGTGAGCTGGTCCTGGAGCGAGGCGGTGCTCCTGGAGGCCCTGCTCCGGCCCATGAAGGTGTGCGGGGCTCTGCTCTTGGGCTGCCTGGTCTTCTCATTCACCCATGACCACATACGACGCGGCGTGCGCAGGGCCATGGGCCGCATGGACTACAGGCTGGCCGCCGCGGCCGCTGTCACGCTCCTCGCCCTGTCCGCCTGCGTGCTGACCACGGTCATCGCGACCCTCGCCTTGGTGGAAGTGCTCTCGGCCATGGAACTCGAGCGCGGCTCCGAGCTGCGCGTGGCGGTGCTGGGCTGCTTCGCCATCGGCCTGGCCAGCGGCCTGACATCCATCGCGGGCCCCATCCCGGCCGTGGCGGTGGCCAAGCTCTCCCAAGCGGCGTATGAGGTGGACAAGATGTATCTCTGGTCCCTGCTCAGCCCGTGGCTCGTCCCCGCCATGCTCGGCCTGGGCGTCCTGACCGGCGTCCTGCTCCCCAAGACCTACAAGGCCCGGAAGGAGCCGCTCAAGGAGGACCCGCTCACGCTCTGGCATATGCTCGTGTTGACCACCCGGATGTATGTCTTCATCGCGGGCTTGGTCCTGCTGGGGGCGGGCCTTGTTCCGCTCATCGACCAGGTGCTCCTGGGAGCCCCGCCCTGGCTGCTCTACTGGCTCAACTCCGTGTCCGCGGTGGTGGACGGGGCGACGCTCGCGTCGGTGGAACTCAGCCCGCGCATGAGCCAGGAACAGCTCCGCTACACCCTGCTCGCCATCATCATCGCGGGCGGAGCGCTCATCACGGGCAACGCCCACAATCTGGTGGCCGCGCACCGGCTCGCCATCCCGGCCAAGCGCTGGGCGGCCGTGGGCGCGCCCGTGGCCGGGGTGCTCATGGCCTTCTACTTCCTGTCCCTGCTGGTATACTAGGGGCTACAACCCGCTCGGCCAGCCCCGGACTATGCCTTGCCACGACTTCCGGGTGATGACCAGCTTCGTGGTGTGGATGCCCTGCGCGGATTCCTTGTTGTAGTACACGGTCACGCCGGAGTTTGCGGCCACGCTCACGCCGCCTTGCGCGAACATGTTGCCGTAGATGAAGGAACTGCCGCCTCCGCCCGAGGTGGAGAAGTCCCCTCCCACGTACAGGAAGCCCTGCACGGAGAACTTGCCGTTCGGGGTCGGCGCGTAGGTCAGGTTGATGTCGGACTTATAGGAGTCGTTGATCCCGGGGAAGGTCGCAGCGGCCGCGGCGTCGAATTCGCCCCGGTAGTGGGTCCAGTTGTTGCAGTACTGCTTCCACGCGGTCCGGGGGACCTTCATGGTGGCCGAGCCCTTCCCCCAGGCCCCGCTGGTCGTAGAGAGGTTCCCGGTCACCACCAGCGTGCCGATGACATCCACTCCGGGCGATTTCAAGGTCAGGTTGTTCTCGATGAAAACGGTCCCGCCCCCGTGGTAGGTGAAGTTGCTCCAGCTCTGCGCCGTGTCGAAGTAGCAGGAGTCGGCGACGCCTCCGTCGCCAGACATGTCCTTCCCTCCGCACCCCGAGGTGTGCGTGGCGGAGGTGCGGTAGAACGTGAGATCGATGCCCGGGTCCGGAGGCACGTCCGGGTCGTAGGCCTTCCACTGGCAGCAGTTCGGGGAGTCGCAGTTCGGAGGAGCCGGATCATTGTCCACGTTCAGGCCGGAGGCCGAGTGGAACTGCGGGAACGTGCGGTTCCCCGTGTCTATGTACTCCTGCCCCACGACCCCGCCCCACTCCACGTCCACCCCGCCCGACACCTGCACGCCCTCCATGGCCTGGATGGCGATGTCCCCCATGGTGTTCTGTTCGAAGATGACCTTGAGCGTCCGGATCTCCCGCTTGTGCGTGTCGCTGCCGATGCTGATGACCGTGGCCTGCTTCTCTTCCGGCCCGCTCGTGATGCTGACCGCGTAGGCCCCTCCGGGCACGTCGTTGAAAACGTAATCGAACCCGAAGCGGGTGATGGGAGTCCCATGCTCGATGAGCGCGTACCACGTGCCGGTGGACATGGTCAGGGAGCGGTAGGCTTTCTCCACCCCGGCCTCGGCCAGGTGGAAGGATGTCGTGGACTCGTCCTGCTTCGCGGTCCACTTGGCCTCGTTCTGCACCAGGAGCACCATGAACGGGACCATGACGGCCATGATCAGGAGCAGGATGAGCACGCCCACCAGTATCTGTCCGGGGGCGACGTGCGGAGCGGGACGCTTGCGTTCCATGTCAGTTCATGACCCTGATCTTCTGCACGGTCAGCTCCAGCTCCTTGCGCTGGCCGAGTTGGATGTTCTTCCCGGTGGTGATGGATACGCTCACCAGGCGCGGATAGTCCGAGCGCGGGAAGGTGAAGGCGATGTACACGATGTTCTTGGCGATGATCGTGGTCCGCCCCCCCTCGGTCTGGACCAGGTTCGCCCCGTCCTGCCGGAACTCGTAGCTCGTGCCGTCGATGTGCTCGAAGCGGATCCGGGAATACGGCCCCTGGCCCGAGGGGGTATCGATCTGGATGGTGTTGTACTTGGCCTGGCGCAGGAAGCGGTTGACGAGGTCCAGGGTCGCGCGCGCGTCGCGCTGGATCTCCGCGCGCGCGGTCGTCAGCATGTAGAAGTTCTGCATCTTCATCATGAGCTCGGGGCCGATCATCGCGAGTATGCCCACGATGGCCACCACGATCATGAGTTCCGCGGCGGAGTACCCTCTTCGATCCCTGAGTCTTCGCAGTATGCTCATGGCGCGGTGATGGTCAACGTCGTCTCCTGCTGGGGATGTATCGTGATCCCGGAGTAGGTCTTGGTCGTGACGCTCACCGAGGAAGCGCCCAGCACGGGGATGTAGGCGGAGACGTTGAAGGTCGTGATGGTCGAGCCCCGCACCTCGACCTCGAAGGTCCCGTCCGCCTTGCTGGAGGCCGCGTAGATGACCGCCTGGGCCGGGGAAGAGGACGCGACGATCGACGGCGGGGTGGCCGCGAGGGTCTTCGTGCTCACCAGGATGAGCGCCCCGGAGGTCAGCTTGGCCCCGTTGAAGGTGAGATTCCCGCTCAGCGTGCCGTAGGCGCCGGCGATGGTGAAGGTCCCGATGTGGACGGCCTGCGTCGAGCTCACGGTCGCGCTGATGGAGGCGGGCGAATACGTCTCCAGCGGGTCCACGACGGGCTTGACCGTGTAGGTGCCGGTGGAGAGGTTGCGCAGATAGAAGATGCCCGAGGAGTCCGACGTGGCGGTGCCGTACTCGTAGCCTCCGCGGGTGGCGGAAACGGTGATGTTGGGCAGGATGGAGTTCCCGTCCGTGGTGATGAACCCCTGGAGTACGCCGGCCAAAGACAGAGTGAAATCCTGCAGGACCAACTGGCCGCTTTCCAGCGTCTGGAAAGTCACGGACTGGGAGTACGTCGGATTCTGGTTGTTCGGGTTCGCGGTGATGTTCACGATGCCGCTCGACACCCTGGCGACGTAGAGGCCCTGAGCGTTCGTGGTCTTGGTCACCCCGCCGGCGCGGACCTGGATGTCGGCCAGGTTGTTGCCGGTGTTGTCCGTCACCACCCCTCCCACATAGCCGTCGAGGGTGGAGGAGCTCAGGATCAAGCCGTTGTACGGGTCTCCGGCCGGGACCGTGACCGCGTTCGGGACGACCGTGGTCGCGTTCTCCGTCACGACCACGTTGGACAGCTCGGCGAGATACGGGACGCTCGCCACGATGACGTTCCAGGTCCCGGTCGCGACCCCCACGAGGGTGAACGTGGCCACCGGCACCTGGAGGCCGTTGTATTCGTGATAGAAAGTCTGCGTGGTGGTGCTCTTGCCGATGAGGTCGTCCACCATGACTCCGGATTCGATCGCGGGCTTGCCCGAGATCACGGTCATGGGCCCGTCCGCCACGGTGCGCGGATAATGGAACCAGAAACCGGTGACCTTGGGGATCGTGGGGCACATGAGCTCCGGGTAGATGAAGTCCAGGTTGTTGTTGCCGGAATCGTACGCGCTGCCCTGGCTGTGGTCCGTCCTGAACGGAGGCGTGGACACGCGCACGACCTGGTTCCCGCGGCCGATGCCGTCCGGGCAGATGCCCAGGTCGCTCTCCTCGTCCGGGATGGGGCCCCCCTCATAGCACGGAGCGGTATGGCCGGAGCTATTGTCGTCCCAGCCCACCACGTCGATGGCGTTGCCCGTGGCGGCGTCCGAAATCTTGAGGCAGCCCGCGTCGTTGTAACCGATGTGGTCCGCGTTCTCGGTCCCGTACTTGGCGTCCGCGTGCACGAGCCTCCCATCGATGTAGAAGGACTCCGTGCTGGCGATGAGGTAGTAGTGCCCGACGGGCACGAAGGTCGAGACGTACTGGAGGTTGATCACGGCGTCCGAGGCGTCGGCTTTGGAGCCTCCGGTCTCGCAGTCGTAGTCCAGCTTCACGTACTTCTCGCCCGTCGCGTTGTCGCCGATGTTGATGTTGAAGGTCGTGGGGTTGAAGAGCTCCACGTACTCCACGTCCACCGGCGCGGGGTCCAGTCCTCCGAGACGCGTGAAGGTCGAGGCCGCGATCTGGCTGATGACGAGCCCTGAGTTGATCCAGGCGTAGCCGGAAACGCTCCCGGTGGCGATCTTGGTCAGCGTGAAGTCCTGTGTCGCGGACGCGCCGGTGGCCACGGAAACGTTGTTGGCCGTGGCGTCGAAATAGCCCGCGGAGGTGACTCGGATGGAGTACGTCCCTGCCTGCGCCAATATGGTGTAGGACCCGTCCGCGCCCACGAAGTCGTTCCAGTCCGGGTTCTCCAGGACCCTGACCACGGCGTTCGGGACCGGCGAACCTCCGGAGAGGACGTCGCCCTTGATCGTGGAGTTCAGGGGGTCCACGGTCGGGTTCTCGTAGATGTTGTCCAGGTCGAGGTAGCGCCACTTGCCGAGCTGCCGCCACATGACGTACACGGTGATGTATTTCATCCCCGTGTCCGGGTAGTCCCAGGACTTGGATTCGATGGAGCCGTCCTCCACCTCGGCCAGGGATACGGACACCGCGCGGGTGAACGTGACCCCGCCGATGACGATCTCCTCGGGCGGGTAGCTGACCTTGTCGTAGCGCAGGCTCGGGGTGAAGTTGGTGTTGATGTAGGCGTCCGTGGTGAGCTGGACCTTGTAATAGGGGATGTTCTTGAGGTTCTCCATCTTCTCCTGCGCCAGGTTCACGGCCAGGGTGCGGGCGCGGGAGATATGGATGGATTTCGAGATATACTCGAACGAGGAGATGAAGCCCATGATGCCCACGGTCAGGATGCTGACCGCGATCATGAGCTCGACCAGGCTCATTCCGGAACGCCCAAGACGACGATGGCTCATCAGCGATTAAGTATAGGCTGATTTACGGAGTAAAGCAAGCCGACTTTGGACTGTGACCTAGGTCGCGCCCCCACGCGCGCGCGAAAATGCTTTTAGCGTCATGGCTATAAAACCTATAATGCTCCGGCCATGGGCAGACGAGGCCGCTTCATCGTGCTGGAAGGGCCGGACAAGTCCGGGAAGTCGACGCAGGCCCTCGCCCTCGTCCGGGAGCTGCGCCGGCGGGGGCGGACCGTGGTCCATACGCGCGAGCCGGGCGGGACCGCGCTCTCGGAAGGCATCCGCGAGCTCCTGCTCGACCCTTCCCAGAAGGTCTGCGCCTTGGCCGAGGTGCTGCTCTACGAGGCGTCCCGCGCGCAGCACACGCAGCAGCTCATCCTGCCGGCCTTGCGGAGCGGCAAGACGGTGTTGAGCGAACGCTACGCTTTGGCCACCTTGGCCTACCAGGGAGGAGCGCGAGGACTTCCCATGCGCCTGGTCCGCCGGCTAAACCGCATCGCCACCTCCGGCCTGCGGCCCGACCTGACCCTCGTGCTCGACATCCCGGACGCGAGGTTCCGCACCCGCGACCCCGGCCGCAGGCACGACCGCCTGGAACGCGAATCCATGGCTTTCAGGCGCCGCGTGCGCGACGCCTATCGCCGCCTCTCGCGCACGGAACCGCGCACCCTCCTCATCGACTCCGACCGGCCGCCGGAGGCGGTGCGGACGGACATCCTCCGCCGCGTCCTACGGCTGTATCGCTAGTTTTGTAGAATCCCCTTCGTGAGCCTCGAACAAGTCCTCGGTCAGGAGCGCGCCCTGCGCCGTCTGCGGCCGTATCTGAAGGACCGTACGTCTCCCCAGGCCCTGCTGTTCCACGGTCCCGAGGGGGTGGGCAAGACCCTGACCGCTCTGCAATACGCGAAGACCCTGAACTGCCTGGCCCCCAGGGGCCAGGTCCCCGGAGGGAAGACGTCCTCCTCTCCCGAAGGGGACGCGGAAATTCGGGACTGCTGCGACCTCTGCCCCCCCTGCGCCGCCGCGGACAAGGGCGTGTCCACCGAGATCCGCCGGGTGAATCCCGCGTACCAGGCCGCGCTCCTCAACGAGGACGAGGCGAAGCAGCGCTCCATCAAGGTGGACACGGTGCGCAGCCTCATCAAGGACCTGGAGATGCGGTCCATGACGGGCGCCTGGAAGGTGGCGGTGCTGGAGGACGCCCATACGCTCATCCCGGCCGCGTCGAACGCCATGCTCAAGGCCCTGGAGGAGCCTCCCCCCAAGACGGTCTGGATCCTCGTGACGCATCGGCCGCAGGAGCTCCTGCCGACCATCCGCTCCCGCTGCCAGGCCGTTCATTTCTCCCCGCTTTCCGAAAGCGCGGTCTTGGAGCTTCTGACCGCGCGCGGGATCCCCGCGGAGGATGCGCGCTCGGCCGCGGGGCTCGCCGAGGGCTCCATCGGACGGGCGCTGCGCGTCGTGGAGGAAGCCCTTCCGGACCCCGCCTCCTGGGTGGACGACCCCATGGCCCCCATCCGGATGGCCGAGGGACTGCCCCGGGAACTCCACCTTTCCCGCCCCGCCGTTGCGGCGCGCATCGTGCGCATGCTCTGGCACATCCGCTCGCGGGGCGGCTCCGCTGCCGCGCGCTCCGCGCTCCGGGAGATCGAGGGCCTGCGCCGCGCGCTGGATTCCAACGCGGACCCCCGCTTGGTGCTGGAACTCGCGGCGCTGCGCCTGCAGCGCCTGCACACGACATCACCACGGAGCATCCCTGGATGAAGACCTATTACGTGACGACCCCGCTGTACTACGTCAACGCGGCCCCGCACATCGGGCACGCGTACACGACCCTGGCCGCGGACATCCTCGCGCGCCACAAACGCATGGCCGGGTTAAAGGTCCACCTGCTCACCGGCACGGACGAGCACGGCTCCAAGATCGAGACGGTCGCGCGCGAGGCGGGCAAGAGCCCGAAAGCCTACGCGGACGAGATCTCGGCGCAGTTCGCGGACCTGTGGAAGCACCTGGACATCCAGCACGACGATTTCATCCGCACCACGGAGGAACGGCACGAGTCCCGCGTGCAGGCCGTGTTCAAGCATCTGCTGGAGAAAGGCGACATCTATAAAGGGACCTATAAGGGCTTCTACTGCGTCTCCGACGAGACCTACTGGACCGAGACCGAGGCCCCGCCGGACGAGAAGGGACGGCGCCTGTGCCCCAACGCGGATTGCCGCCGACCCCTGGAACTCGCGGAGGAGGAGAGTTATTTCTTCAAGCTGTCCCGCTATCAGCAGCCGCTGCTCGCCCACTACAAGGGCCATCCCGAGTTCCTTCTTCCCAGCCAGCGGGGCAATGAGATCATCCGCTTCGTGGAGGAGGGCCTGCACGACCTGGCGGTCTCCCGCACCAAGGTGGCTTGGGGCGTCTCCCTTCCCTTCGACCCGAAACACGTGGTCTACGTGTGGTTCGACGCCCTGCTCAACTACATCACGGCCACCGGCTACATCCCGCCGGGCATGTCCCCGAAAGGGACGGACAGGTCCGCGGAACTCTGGCCCGCGGACGTGCACTTGGTGGGCAAGGAGATCTATCGGTTCCACGCGGTCACTTGGCCGGCCATGCTCATGGCCCTGGGAGTCCCCCTCCCCAAAAGCGTGTTCGCCCACGGCTGGTGGACCGTGGAAGGCCAGAAGATGTCCAAATCCAAGGGGAATTTCATCGACCCGCGCGAAATCACGCGCGAGTTCGGCGTGGACTCGTTCCGTTACTTCCTCTTCCGCGAGATGCCTTTCGGCAACGACGGGGACTTCTCCCACGAGACCCTGCGCCGGCGCTACAACTCCGAGCTGGCCAACGACCTCGGCAACCTGGTCAGCCGGGCCACGAACATGGTGGACAAGTATCTGGCCGGCGCTCTGCCCGGCCGGCCGGACCTGGAGCGCTCGCCGGTCACGAAGGAGCTCATGGACCTGCGCCCGCGCATCGATGCGGCCATGGACCGCCTGGCTTTCCAGGAGGCCCTCAACCTGATCTGGTCCGGCGTGCGCAGGCTCAACGAGACCATCGACAAGGAGAAGCCCTGGGAGACGGCCAAGACCGACATGGACAGGGTCCGGCGCGTGCTCCACGACGTGGTGTGGTCGCTGCGCATGGTCGGGGGCTGGATCGCGCCCTTCATGCCGCAGACCTCGGCCAAGATGCAGGCCATGCTCGGCGTGCGCGCCTTCCCGGACGCTCCGGACAGCGGAGCCAGGATCATGAAAGGCGCCCCGCTGTTCCCGAGGAAGTAGGGCATGAACAGGCTACGGATCCCTCTGGCGGCGCTCCTGCTCTCCGCTTGCGCCAGCGTCCCCTACACCGGGCGCAGACAGATGAACCTCATGAGCTCGGGCGAGGAGAACCAGCTCGGCGAGGACGCCTACAAGGAGCTGCTGCAGAAAGCCAAGATCTCCACGGACCGCGAGAAGCTCGACCTCATCCGCCGGGTGGGCCGCAGGGTCGCGAGCGCGGCCGACCGGCCCGACTTCCGATGGGAGTTCACCCTCATCGAGGACGACAAGCAGATCAACGCCTTCTGCCTGCCGGGCGGGAAGGTGGCGTTCTACACCGGCATCCTTCCGGTGACGCAGGACGAGGACGGCGTGGCCGTGGTCATGAGCCACGAGGTCGCGCACGCCTTGGCCCGGCACGGGGCGGAACGCATGAGCCAGGGCAAGCTCGCCGAATTCGGAGGACAGGCCCTGAGCGTGCTCCTAGCCGGAAAATCCATACCGGCGAAGGAGGTCATCGGGGAGGCTTACGGGCTCGGGGTCGGCGTCGGCGTGATGCTCCCGTTCAGCCGCTCGCACGAGTCCGAGGCGGATAAGATCGGCCTCATCCTCATGGCCAAGGCGGGCTACGACCCGGAGCAAAGCATCGCCTTCTGGCGGAGGATGGAGGAGGCGGCCGAGGGGAAGGGGGCGGACAACCCCTTGGCCCGGTTCCTCAGCACCCACCCTTCCGGCACCCGGCGCATCGACCAGATACGGGAGTGGCTGCCGGAGATCAAGAGCCAGTACTACAAGCCCAGGCCCTAGCAGGGTGCTGACAAAGTCCCGATAACGCAGCGGGTCCCCTGGGGTTAAGGCCGCATCGGAACCCCAGGGGCCTGGCGACAAGTCGTGCTCCATATCGCCAGGCCTGTCGTCCG
>JBAZKS010000008.1:0-102124 GCA_041650695.1 Elusimicrobiota bacterium | reverse complement strand
AGTGCAAGCCCGCAGTGGAGCTGTACCCTAAGGCCGGGTTCTCCAAGAGCATGCGGGAGCTCGCGAAGCTGCTGGTGGGGCTCGACGCGAAGAAGCTCAGGGTCCCCGAACCCCTCATCGACGACGATTTTCACCGGCTTTCACGCGACGGCTTCACGGGCCAGCGCATGCGCGTCGCCCCGCCCGTCTCGGTCGCCCCGGCGGAGCAGGGCGGCGCGGTCCTCCCCGCGCTGCAGCAGGCGCGCAGGGCGGCCAAGGAGCTCAAGCTCGAGCAGCCCGACGACCGGCTCGAGCGGGCGCTCGAGCTTTGGGCCAAGGCCACGCCGGAGGGGTCCGGCTGGGTGGACGGCCCCCACGCCATGCAGTGGGGCGAGACGCGGCAGTGGGCGAATTTTTTCGCGGACCGCGAGAGCTCGAGGAACTACGACCAGCAGGTGTTCCTCGACGCGCCCATCGTGGGCGTGTCGCACGAGGACCTGGAGTGCCATTTCGCCACGCCGTTCTTCAACGACGGCCACATGACGTTCCACAACTTCAAGTGGCTCCAGCGCCGGGAGCGCGAGGACCGGTTCGGCAGCGGCTGCGTGGGCCTGACCACGGACATCCGCGAGGCGGACGTGGTGCAGGGCGGCTCCGCCAAGCTCAAGGAGGCCATGGACCTGGCCCTGGAGAAGTGCGAGGGCAAGGCCGCGATCCTGGTCACGACCACCTGCGTGCCCACGGTCATCGGCGACGACGCGATCGGCATCATCGAACAGTACAAGGCCAAGAGTCCGGTACCGATCCTGTTCTCGAGCCCGGCCGCGGGGCAGGAGCTCAACCTTCTGGAGTACTTCTTCAAGCGCGCGAGAGAGAGCGAGGAGTACAAGAAGACCCGGCCCGCGCCCAGGACCGTGAACCTCATCGGGTTCCCTCCCGGCTACGGCCGGGACGAGCTCGAGCGGCTGCTCGGCCAGGCCGGCATCCGGGTGAACCTCTGCATGCTCCCCCGTCTGAGCGCGGCCGAGGCCCTGCGCTTCAACGCGGCGTCGAGCCATGTCCTGTATCCGGATCCCAACATCGAGGGGGTGTACAAGACCCTGTTCAAGGACATGGATGTCCCCCTGCTCAAGCCCGCCGCCCCCTACGGGCTGGAGAACACCCGGCTCTGGCTCATGGCCGTGGCCGAGAGCCTTGGCGCTGAGGCCTCGGCCAAGGAGATGTGGTCGCGCGAGTCCAAGCGGGTGTCCGAGACCTGGGAGGCCCTGCGCAAGCGCGTGAAGGGGCGCAGGCTCGCCTTCGTCACGGACCGCGACCGGGTCCCCCGGCTCTCGAACCCTCTCGGCATGGCCGGGGTGCCTCTGGTGTCCATGCTCAAGGAGATGGGCTTCGGCATCGATTATCTGGTCTTGGTGGAGGGGAAGTCGCCGGACCTGCCCGGAGGGCGGGGCCGGCATTCCGTTTCTTGGTTCACTTCCGCGCAGGAGCTGAGGAAGCTCCTCGTCGACGGTGCTTTCGACGCCGTATACTCCGAGTTCTTTTATGATTCCCGGCTGACCCGCTCGGGCAAGGCCGAATTCTCCCTCCTCGATCTCGAGATGGGAGTCGAAGGCTGCTTGCGCAGCCTTCAACGACTGGGGAACATCTGCCATTGGCCGTTCTACAAGCGGTACGGCACCAATAAGGAGGCCGCATGAGCCGCATCCGCGGGCATCGCATCAATTTCCCGTCCCTCATGGGGGCGTATCTGGCGGTCAACGCGGTGCCGGACTCCACCATCCTGGTGGACGGGCCGGACTGCGCGCTCTACAAGGCGCACTTCATCCACGGCCGGCACGACCTGAAGTCCACCCTGCTCAGCATCGAGGGCAAGCACCGCGTCTGCTTCACCAACGTATGCGCCCAGAGCGTGACCAAGGACCACAACGAGCTCATCGTGCGCAGGCTGCGCCTGCTCAACGAGATGGAGAACGTGAAGATCGTGCTGGTGACCTCGCTCCCCGGCTGCTCCATCACGGGCCTGGACTACGACCATCTCGTGCGCATGGTCATGCCCCTTATCAAGGAGGATGCGCTCGCCATCCCTCCGACCTCGCTCATGGGCGACTGGCTCGACGGCTATGCCGTGACCCTGCGCGCGCTGGCCCGGCACATGGACCTCTCGGGCGGCAAGCCCAAGCCCGGGAGCGTGGCCCTGGTCGGCTATTTCATGGACCGGCACGAGGGCGACCACAACGGGAACCTGCAGGAGCTCAAGCGCCTGCTGGAGGCCCTGGGCCTGAAGCTGGTCTCCGTGTGGCTCAACGGAGACCCGTACGCGAAGCTCAGGGAGGTCCGGGACGCCTCGATCGTCGTCTCGCTCCCCTACGGCCGCGAGGCCGCGGCCGAGGTCGCCAAGAAGACCAAGGCGAAGCTCGTGGAGACGGCCCTGCCCTTCGGCATGACGGGCACCGAGCGCTTCCTCCTGGACGTGGCCAAGGCCGCGGGCAAGACCCGGGAGGCGAAGGCCCTCATCGCGTCGGAGCAGGCCGCCGTGTTCGAGCGCCTGGAGTGGATCGTCCCGTATCTCTTCCTGCACAAGGAGGCCACGTTCATCGGCGACCCGTTCCTGAAGGAAGGCTTCTTGAGCATCTGCGAGGACCTGGGCATCCAGGTGCGGCAGTGCATCCTGACCGCTCGGGACCGCGAGGGGAAAAAGGACGAGGAGCCGGTCACGCTCTACGAGCCGGACATCTACCACCCGGTGGTGCAGGACTTCCTGGCCAAGCCGACCGAGCTCGTGGTCACGAACACGAACGAGATCACCCGCGTCATCCGCTGGTCCGACATCGCGATCGTGGAGCTGGGCTTCCCGTCCTACTACCATCACGCTCTGGCGGACGCCCCCTTCCTCGGGTTCCGCGGCATGCTGGCCTTCACCGAGAGGATGGGGGACGGCCTGGCGTTCATGCGGCGGACGACGCAGCTCCGCGACCTGGCCCGCGCGGGCAACCGGGAAGGCCCGCCTCCTCCCGGCTGGCAGGAGGACGACTTCAGCCATCTCGCGCAGAAACAGAAGAGCGCGTGAATGCCGCTCGATTGGTACGGCCGCAAGGCTGAGAGCCTGCTTCGACCCCTCGGTCTTGCCAAGAAGCCCGTGGGGAAGCCCCGCGCCGCAGCCCTGCCTGGGATCAGGGGCTCCATGGAGCATCGGACCCTGTTCACGCGCTCGCTCCCCCCGGGCTGCCGCGGGTGTCTGCAGGGGAAAGGGACCAACCTGCTCGTCACGGGGCTGTGCACGCGGGACTGCGCGTTCTGCTTCAACGAGAAGCCGAGAAGAGACGAGACGGTCGTCCACGGGTTCCAGGTCGCGAAGCCCGAAGAGGCGGCGGAGATCGTCCGGCGCTACGGGCTCCGCAGCGTGGGCATGAGCGGGGGGGAGCCCCTGCTTTTCCCGGAGCGGGTGGAGAGGCTGGCCAGGGCCTTGAAGGCTTTGCCTTTCCGCGTCTGGATAGACGTTTACTCGAATGGGGACAAGGCGACTCCCGAGGTCCTTGGGCGATTGCGGGATGCGGGCGTGGATTCCATGCGCTTCAACCTGGCCGCGAACGGGTATGATACGGCTCCGGTGGAGCTGGCCGTGAGGTTCTTCAAGAACGTGGCTGTGGAACTGCCCGCGATCCCGGCCGACATGGAGAAGCTCAAGGCCATGGTCCTGCGCCTGGACTCCTTGGGGGTCCCGT
The DNA here is from genome assembly GCA_041650695.1 of Elusimicrobiota bacterium. Taxonomy (GTDB): domain Bacteria; phylum Elusimicrobiota; class Elusimicrobia; order UBA1565; family UBA1565; genus JBAZKS01. The sequence continues at coordinate 98,423 of JBAZKS010000008.1, read as the reverse complement.
ACCTGAACATCCATGAATTGTTCGTGTGCCGGGAGAACCAGGACAGGCTGTCCGGCTTCGCCTCGACGGGAGAGAGTCCGAAGCACCTGCTCTGGGAGCCGGCGGCGGGCGCAGATGAGGCGTGCCTGGAACTGCTCCGGTTCGCTCTGAAGAACACCAAGACATTGTCCGTGTACTATTGCTCCTGCCGTACGCAGGAGCTCATCTCCAAGCGCGGACTCGCCAGGAGGAAGAGGTGCAGACGGTAAAAGGATTCTTTGTGATCTTCGGGGCCTTCATTTGCGGGGTCATTCTCGCCTACGCGGTCGGTTTCCCGTCCATGTTCCTGGCCGTGCGCTGGGGCCTCTGGGGCCCCGCCGGCCTGGAAGCGGCGCTCCTCATCGCCCTGCGATACTTCTGGTCGCGACAGCAGGACCCTGGCCGGAGGACCTTCTTCCGAGTCATGTTCATCAGCGCGGCGTTCGTCGCATGCGCGGTCGTGTTCGTGGCCACGCCGGCGTTCTTGAACATGTTCATGCACTCCCAGGAGACGTCGACGCGGGGGAACCTGTTCGCCATGCGCTCGGCTTTGTCGAATTACCAGGGGGAGAACAACGGCCGTTCTCCCAAGGGCCTCGACAGCCTGACGGAGGGCTCGAAGTATCTTTACGCCATCGCCGAGGCCAAGACCCCGCCGCACCACCGCGACTCGGACGCGGTCCGGCTGGGGACCGAGCCGGACGACTCGGGCGGCTGGCTTTATGACGTCGATATCGGCAACGTGTGGGTCAACTGCACGCACACGGACCGGAAGGGCAAGGTCTGGGCGGAGTACTGATGAGATACGATATCATCGTCGTCGGCGGAGGACCTGCCGGTTTGACGGCCGGGTTCTATCTCTCCCGCGCCGGGTTCAAGACCCTGCTCATCGAGAGGAAGGCCGTGGGCGGGCAGGCGGCGGAGATCCCCATGGTTGTGAATTACCCCGGCTTCCCGAAAGGCATCTCGGGGAGGGACTTGATGCGGCGCCTGGCTGAGCAGGCGCGGGGATACGGGCTGAAGATCAAGAAGGGGGAAGTGACGGCCGTCGGGGTGCCGCGGGTGCGTCTTAAGAACGGGCGTCCCCTGTCGTGCAGGGCCGTGGTGCTGGCCACGGGCTCCAAGTTCAAGGATTTGAACGTGCCGGGAGAGAAGCGCCTCCAGGGCAGGGGGGTCTATCACGCGGCCTGGGGCCAGGCCTCGAGGTTCAAGGGCCAGGTGGTGGGCGTGGCGGGCGGGGGCGAGACCGCCGCGCACCAGGCCTTGGCCTTGGCCGAGCACGCCAAGAGGGTCGTGATGTTCGTCCGGGGAAAGGAGATCAGGGCCATATCCCCTTTGTCCGCCGGGGTGCGGCGGAACACCCGCATCGATGTCCGGCACGGGGTGGTCGTCAGGCGCATGATCGGCGAGGGGCGGCTCGAGGCCGTGGAGACGACCGAGGGCAGGATGCAGCTGGACGCTCTGTTCGTGCTCGTCGGAAAGGAGCCTTGTTTCCCCGCGTTCCGGCGCGGGGCGCGGCTGTTCTTCGCCGGAGACGCCAAGCCCGGGAACTTCAAGCAGGTGGCCGTGGCCGCCGCGGACGGCATGTTCGCAGCCATGGCGTGCGAACGGTACCTGGGAGGCCGGGCATGAGGCGCTGGAAATACGCGATCCTGTCGGCGGGGGTGGTGGCCGGGCTGGCCGCCACCGCCTTCACGACCCGGGAGGTGTCCAAGAGGGAGGAAGAGCGCTTCCAGGCCGTCCTCGCCGAGCAGGCGCATACGCGCATCGTGGCCATACGAGCGGAGCTCGATTCCATCTTTCAGGTGGCCGATTCCATCAGGTCCTTCTTCGCATCCTCCGAGGCCGTCACGGCCGCCGAGTTCAGGCGCTTCACCTCCGGCCTCCTGCGGTCCCGCAGGGGCATCCGGGCCCTGGGGTGGGCTCCCCGCAGAGGGCGGGAAGCCCGCATCCGCTACGTGGAACCGCTCAAGGGGAATCAGGCGGCCCTCGGCTACGACTTGGATTCCGAGCCGGTCCGCCGGGCCGCCCTGCGGGCCGCGCTGCGCGGGAACAAGCTGGCCGCGTCCGGAAGGATCGCCCTCGTGCAGGAGACGGAAGGCGCCGCGGGCATGCTCGTCGTAGGCCCGGTCAACGACGGGTTCGTGTTCGCGTCGCTCCGCCTCCCGGACGTGGTCCAGGCCGCGTTCGACCGCCTGCCCCCGCGCGGGCTCAACTTCTCCGTCTTCGACGACTCGGCCCGGCGTCGAAGCGCCCTTCTCTACCGCCATCGCATGGGTCCCGAGCCGGACGAGCCCGAGGCCGTCGCCTACAGCGAGACGTTCCATGTCGGGGGGCGCGATTGGCGCATCACCTGCTCTCCGTCCCTGTCCTTCCTGGTCCAGCGCCGCACGGGCTACGTCTTCGGCGTGGCCGCCGCGGGCCTGTGCATCACCGGGCTCCTGGCCGGCATGCTGTGGACCCTCGTCCGGAGGGCCGAATACGCCGAGGCCCTGGTCGCGCTGCGCACCGAGGAGCTCCGGGCGAGCGAAGAACGGTGGAAGTACTCCCTGGAAGGCAGCCGCGACGGCGTGTGGGATTGGGACGTCGCGGCGAACAAGGTGTTCTTCTCGAAGCGCTGGAAGGAGATGCTGGGCTACCGGGACGACGAGATCAGCGGCGGCCTGAAGGAGTGGGGCTCGCGCGTGCATCCCGACGACAAGGCGAAGGTCCTGGCGGACCTGAACCTCCACCTGGAGGGGAAGACCCCGTACTACCAGAACGAGCATCGGGTGCTGTGCAAGGGCGGAAGCTATAAGTGGGTGCTCGACCGCGGGAAGGTCATGGCGCGCAGCCCCGAGGGCAAGCCCCTGCGGGTCGTGGGCACGCACACGGACATCTCCGAGCGGCGGGAGCTGGAGCAGCAGCGCGACCGGCTGACCCAGACCTTGAGCCACGACCTCAAGAACCCCCTGGCCGCCATCTCCGCGGCCATGTTCCTGGTGGGCGAATCCATAGCCTCCACCGCCGACGCCGAGGTCCGGAAGCTCCTGGACATCGGGCTGCGCAACAGCAAGGAGATGCTCGACCTGATCAACGCCGTCCTGGATCCCTCGCTCTTCGCCGCGAGCGCGAAGTCCGGTCTGCTCATCCGGCCTTTGGACGCGGAGGCCAGGGTCCGGAAAGCCGTCGAGTCCCTGGAGCCGTCGGCCCGGCGCAGGGACATCCGCCTGGTCCTGGACTCGGGGCTCAAGGGGGCCCGGGCGGCGGCGGACGAGCGCCAGCTCTACCGCGTCGTGACCAACCTCCTTTCCAACGCCATCAAGTTCGCCCCGGAGAAAAGCGAGATACGGATCGGCCTTTCGCGCGAGGACTCCATGGTGCGCGTCGCGGTGACGGACCGCGGCCGGGGCATCCCCGCCGATTTCAGGGACAAGATATTCCAGCCCCGCAGCCAGGCCCGGCCGGAGGATAAGACCGAGAAGGGCGGGGCCGGCTTGGGCCTGGCCGGCGTCAAGCGGATGGTCGAGGAGATGGGCGGCAGCATCGGCTACGAATCCGAGCCCGACGTGAGGACGACCTTCTTCGTCAAGCTCCCGGCGGCCTAGACGCAGGGCTGTACCAGCGGGACTTCCTGCAGGCCCTCTTCCTGCCGGACGAGCTTGCGTCTGAGGGAGAAGAATCCCAGGCCCGCCGCGCACGAGAGCAGGCCTACCAGGAGCCAGGGCAGGCGGGGACGCGTCGGGGCCAGATATTGCACCCCGAGCCCGCCCAGGAGCGGCCCTCCGGCGTGGCCCAAGGCCCAGGCGAAGCCGCTCACCCCGGCGTATCTTCCGGTCCTGCCCTTGGGCGCAAGGTTCACCCCCAGGGCTTGTATCCCCGGAGAGACCATGACCTCGCCGAACGAGATCACGGCCATGGCCGCCGCCAAGGCGAGGAACCCGTGCAGGCAGCCCACGGCCCCGTAGCCCAGGGCGTAGATGCCCGCGCCGGCCGCCAGGGAGGTCGTGAGCCGGTGGCGCGAGCAGCGCTTCGAGACCGCGGACTGCACCGCCACCACGATCAGGCCGTTGATGGAGAATAGGAGCCCGACCTGGGCCTCGCTCAGGCCCGCGTAGGTCACGGCGAACACGGACAAAGGCGCCACCATCTGGGCCATGACGATCCCCATGAGCGCGGCATAGGCGCAGAACGCGGCGAGGCGCCGGTCCTTCACCAGGTCGAGCGCGGCCTGCCAGGTCAGGGAGTCGCTCCGCTCGGCCCGCCGCTTGTCCCGGATGAGGCCCGAGAGGATGACCCCGCAGACCGAGCACGCCAGCCCGGTCACGAAGAAGGCCAGGGGATAGGAGCGGGTCGCGAGGACCCCGCCGAGCGCCGGGCCCAGGGCCCAGCCCAAATTGATGGCCACGCGGAGGAAGCCGTAGGACCGCAGCCTCTGGTCGGGCGGGACATGGTCCGCGACCCAGGCCTGCGCCGCGGGGCCGAAGAACCCGCCGAAGAACCCGCCGACCATGTGGGTGGCCACGACCGCGGGCACGGGCCAGGCCCGCAGGATGGCGAAGGCTTGCGCGAAGATGCAGGCGGTCCTGAGCCAGATGGACAGGGACATGACCTTGCTGCGGCCGATGCGGTCCGAGAGCTCGCCTCCGAGCGCCTGGCTCACGGCCATCAGCAGCACGCACAAAGACAGGAGCAGGCCCACCGTCCCCATGGGGATGCCGCGCTCGCGGCTGAGGTAGAGGGCGAAGAACGGGAACGAGAGCGCGATGCCCGCGACCATGACGGCCTGGGCGAAGAAGAGGATCCAGAGAGGTCCGGGGCGCTTCATCGGTAGGGGCGCGGGCACGGGTATTGTAATCATCCTGGGGGAGATGGGATAGGCCGTGGGCCGCATATCCCCCTCGATATGGGCCATTCGCCTCATCCGGAATCCGCGCGGCCGCACTATAATCTCCAAATACCCCGATGCGGCATGCCGCCCTGTTTTTCCTGATTCTGTCGGCCCCCGCGCAGGCCTCGGCCGCGAACGTCCTGAGCCTGCCGCGCGCGGCCGCTGCGCCCGGAGTCGGCCTGGCCCCGGTGGTCCTGCAGCAGCCCAGCCTTTCCATCGGCATCGGGCTCGGCCCGACGCTGAACCTCGCGCCCACCCTTCCCGCGGTGCCCGCCGTGCCCTCGGGAGTCCAGGTCCGGACGCCGGAACCGCCCGCGGCGCAGTACCTCGACGACCTTTTGGGGCAGACCCGGCGGCTCTATCAGCGCTACTTCCCGGAGTTCGACGTGGGATTCAAGGTGGACATGGCGTTCTCGGCGCAGCCCGGAGTCCAGGGGACCAAGGGGTCTCACGAGGTCGACCCGCGCAAGAAGCAGACGCCCCACGCGATCACCCTCATCGAGGACGCGTCGCCCCGCCGGTCCAATGAGCGCGAGCGGACCCTGACGCCGTTCGCAAGGGACATGGACAGGGATCCGGGGCTTTTCGGAGCCCCGATACAGCGCTGGGTGTCGCGGACCATCACGCTTTTCCATGAGTACGCGCACGGGGTCTTCCACGAGCTCACCCCGGCCATCTCCAGGGGCTTCAACCTGCCGGAGAACGACATGCTCCGCGCCGACGTCGCCATGGTCCTGGACGAGGGCTTCGCGGTCACGATGGAGCTCCTCCTGATCGACCGGATGATCGCGGATGCCGGGGAGCTGGGGCTCACCCCCGAGGACGTCTCGGACCTGAGGATACGGAAGAAGCAGCGCCTGCACGACATGCGCTACAGGAAGGACCATTACGCGGCCGGGACCTATTATTTCATGCACCGGCTGTACAAGCGGGAGGGCGAGGACGGGATCCTGCGCTTCTTGAAGGACCTGGACATGGAGCGCCTCTACACGCTCTTCACGTACGACCCTTCCTATCGCCTGATCCAGGGCAGCCCTGAGCTCTTCGAAGCCTACCTCACCAAGTCCGGGGACGCGCGGCTCCGCGAAGGAGTCGATGCTTTGGCGGCGTACATCGCCGGCGGAGGGGACGCGGCCGGGCTCAAGGACGTGCTCCGCCGCGTGGACCGCTCGGCCCTGACGCGCATCGCCAGGCTCTATCGCAAGGCGTCCGTCGCCGAGTCCGACCCGGCCATCTACCGCGGCTTCGTCGAGAGGATCGCCGCCCTGGACCCCGAGGCGGCCCGGAATATGCGAGAATCTCCTCAGCGATGATTAGCCCGGTATTCGAGATCGGTGCGGTGCGCGACGTGCCCGGCTACGGTACCCTGTATCTGGCCTCGCGCAGGGGCGAGCCGGACAAGTGGTTCGAGTTCACCGACTGCGTGGACCCGCCCCATCCGCGCGAGAAGAAGTGGGTGGCTATGATCTCGAGCCAGTTCGGCTGCGCCGTGGGCTGCAGGTTTTGCGACGCGGGACGCCAGGGCTTCCGCGGGAACCTCACCGTGGAGGAGCTTTTAGGGCAGGTCCGCTACGTCCTGTCCCTGCATCCGGATGTCGACCCGGCCTCGGTGCCCAAGCTCAAGATCCATTTCGCGCGCATGGGCGAGCCGAGCCTGAACAAGGCTGTGCTCCGGGCCTTGGAGCTCCTGGGCCGGCCGGGGCGGCCTCCCGGCCTGATGCCGAGCCTTTCCAGCGTGGCTCCGCGCTGCCCTTTGAGCCGGAGCTTTTTCGACGAGCTCATCCGGGTGAAGGACCGCTTCTACGGAGGCGGGTGCTTTCAGCTCCAGTTCTCGATCCACTCCACGGACGAGGAGGCGCGCGCGGCCATCATCCCCATCCGCAAGTGGGACCTGGCCGAGATCGCTGAATACGGCGATCGCTGGTTCAAGCCCGGCGACCGGCTGTTGACGCTCAATTTCGCGCTGGCCGACCCGATCCCGTTCGACCCGGCGGTCGTGGAGAGGGTATTCCCGCAGGACAGGTTCCTCATCAAGTTCACCGCGGTGCACACCACGCAGCGGGCGACCGAGAACGCGCTCACGAACGTCTGGTACAAAGCCCCTCCCCGCATCGAGGCTCTCGGCGAGGACCTCAAGAAGCGGGGCTATCAGGTCATCATCAACCCCTCCTGGCCGCAGGAGATCGAGGGCGGCCTGAGCTGCGGCCAGCTCGCGTCGAGCGTGGGCGATGCCTCTTTCGCGGCCGTCGCCTGAGTTCCGGCGTCCCGGCCTCCTGGTCGTGGACGTGCAGAGATTCTTCTTCGACCCTCGAAGCCCGGCCTTCATGCGGGGATGCTCCGGCGTGCTGGAGCGCGTGCGCGCCTTGGTCGGGGATTTCCGTTCGAGGGGGCTGCCCGTGCTCTTCACCTGCTACGCCAGCGCGCTCAGAGGCCCCATGGCCTCGCGGTGGCGCAAGGCTTGTCCCCGCGGCAGCCCCTGGGTCCAGCCGATCCTCAGGCCCGCTCCAGGCGAGCCGGTCTTCTACAAGTCCCGCTACAGCGCCTTCCGCGGGACCCGGGCCTTGGCCTGGCTCCGCAAGCGGCGGGTGCGGGACCTCGTGGTGGCCGGGGTCAAGACGCACCTGTGCGTGGAGTCCACGGTGCGCGACGCTTTCGACGCGGGGTTCCGCGTCATCGTGGCCCGGGACGGCTGCGCCGCGCCGGACCCCGGGATGCACCGCGGCTCGCTGCGGAACATGGCGCACGGCTTCGCGGACATCCTACCCACAAAGGACTTGGTTTCCATGCCGGAGAAATTCCACAATCAGAGGAAGGATGCGTGATCCAGGGCTTAAGCGCGTGCGCGCGCGCATAGACGAACTCGACGCCAGGATCGTGGGCCTGCTGTGCCGGAGGCTGCTCCTGGCCAAGAAAACCGCTCGGTTCAAGAAGCGCGGCCTGCGCTCGGCTTCGCGCGAGGCCAAGGTCATGGGCAGGGCCAAGCGCAGGGCCCGCGAGGACGGGCTGCCGCCCGAACTCCTGGAAGCCATCTACCGGGCCATCATCGCCGGGTCGGTGAAGATCCAGGTGAAACGCAAATAACCCTATGCTCATCATCATGGAGGCGGGGTGCGCTCAGGAGCTCCTTCAGGCCGTGCTCCGCAAGGCGGCTGACCTGGGATTTCAGGCCGCCGTCATCCCCGGGTTCCAGAACCCCATCCTCGCTTTGACCGGCGCGGCCGGGCCCGTGGACCCGGGCGTGTTCGAGGCCATGCCCGGCGTGCGCGAGGCGCTGGACGTGAGCCGGCTGCACTACAGGCTCGGCTCGCGCGCGTTCAAGCCCGCGGACAGCGTCATCGACGCCTCCGGCGTCCGGTTCGGGGCCAAGGAGTTCGTGGTCGCGGCCGGGCCTTGCGCGGTGGAAGACGAGGACCAACTCCTGCGCATCGCCCGCGGGGTCAAGGCCGCGGGGGCCAGGATGCTGCGCGGAGGGGCGTTCAAGCCCCGGTCCTCGCCCTACAGCTTCCAAGGCCTGGGGACGGAGGGCCTCAAGATGCTGGCCGCGGTCAAGAAGGAGACCGGACTCCCGGTCGTGACCGAGGCAACGGATCAGCGCATGGTCGCCGCGGTCAGCGAGGTGGCGGACGTCATCCAGATCGGGGCGCGCAACATGCAGAACATCGCGCTCCTGCGCGAGACCGCCAGGACCCGAAGGGCGGTGCTCCTGAAGCGCTCCCCGAACGCGAGCCTCGACGAGTGGCTCATGGCCGCGGAGTACATCCTGAAGGAAGGCAACCCCAACGTGGTGCTCTGCGAGCGGGGCGGCCGCACGGCCGCGGACCCCTCCCGCTCCTTCCTGTGCCCGGGAATGATCCTCGCCGCTCGGGAGGCGAGCCATCTGCCCGTGATCGCGGACCCCAGCCACGGCGGCGGCAGGCGCCGATGGGTCTCTTCGATGGCCAAGGCCGCGGCCGCGCTGGGCGCGCACGGGCTCATCGTGGAGGTCCATGACCAGCCGGAGCGGGCGCTCTCGGACGGCAAGCAGGCGCTCTCGCTCCCCGAGTTCGAGTCCCTCATGGACCAGCTCCGGGCTTTGGCCCCCGCCCTGGGCATGAGCCTCTAGGGTCCGTGAAGAAGACCCTGCTCCCCGCGGCCCGCTGGGGAGGGGAGACCCCGGTCCCCGGCGACAAGTCCATCTCCCTGCGCGCCCTGCTCTTCGGCGCCATTTCCGACGGCACGACGCGGGTGCGCGGGCTCTCGCTTTCGGACAGCGCGCTCTCCATGGTCTCGTGCCTGCGCATGCTCGGCGCGAGGATCCGGCTGGACGGCGATTGCGCGGAGATCGAGGGCCGCGGGCTCGGCGGGCTGACGGAGAGCCGCGAGCCCCTGGACGCCGGAGGATCCGCCACGACCCTGCGCCTGCTCATGGGAGCTCTCGCCGGGCACCGGTTCACCTCCATACTCACGGGAGACGCGTGGCTGCGCCGCAGGCCCATGGAGCGCGTGGCCGTTCCCCTGCGCCGGATGGGCGCGGAGGTCCATCTGACCCCGAGCGGCGGGGCTCCGGTGCGCGTTCGAGGAGGCATGCTGAAGGGGGTCGAGTGCATGCTCCCGGTAGCGAGCGCGCAGCTCAAGTCCGCGGTGCTACTCGCGGGCCTGCACGCGGAGGGACGGACCACGGTGGCCGAACCGATGGCCTCCCGCGACCACACCGAGAGGCTCCTCAGGCATTTCGGCTGTCCGGTCTATGTCGTGGACGACCGGATCACCGTGCAGGGCGGGGCGCCGCTCCGCGGAGCGGAGCTCGCGGTGCCGGGGGACGTTTCGAGCGCCGCGTTCTGGGTGGCGGCCGCTCTTCTGGTCCCGGGAGCCTCCGTCGCTCTGCAAGGAGTTCTCCTCAACGAGACCCGGCTGGGCTTCATCCGTGTCCTGCGCAGGATGGGGGCGGACATCGAGCTCGAGCGGGAGGGGGAGGAGCCGGAGCCGGTCGGCCGGCTCCGGGCCGGTCATTCGATGCTCAAGGGAGTCGAGGTCTCCCCGGAGGAGGTCCCCTCCATGATCGACGAGCTCCCGCTCCTGGCCGTGCTGGCCGCCGCGGCCGCGGGCGAGACCGTGGTCCGAGGAGCGGCCGAGCTCCGGTTCAAGGAGTCCGACCGCATCGCCGGCACGGCGGAGCTCCTGAGCGCCATGGGCTGCAGGATGGAGACCTCGGAGGACGGCTTCAGGGTCTTCGGACCGCAGCGCCTGCGGGGCGGGGTCGTGGACCCCCGCGGGGACCACCGCATCGCCATGGCCGCCTCGATCGCGGCTTTGGCCGCCGAGCGGGAGACCGTGGTGCAGGACGCCCAGATCGTATCCGCCTCCTACCCGGATTTCTTCGAGACCTTGGAGAGGCTGCGTGCCTAGGCCGCGGAGCGGCCTGGTGCCGCACGGATATGGGAGGTGCGTCAGTGCGTGCGGGTAAAGCGGGACTCATCGGCCATCCGGTGGAGCATTCTCTGTCTCCCGCCTTGTTCGAGCTCATCGCTCGGCGCGAGGGAGCGGATGTGCGCTACGTGCTCCTGGATGTGGAGCCTCACGGCCTCGGGAATGCCGCGGCGCATGCCCGCGGCGCGGGCTTCGCCGGGCTCAACATCACGATCCCCCACAAGGAAGCGGCTCTCAAGCTGGCGCGTTCGCTCAGCCGCGAGGCGGAGGAGATCGGCGCCGTGAACGTGCTCCGGTTCGGCCGCAAGGGCACGAAAGGATGCAACACGGACGGCCCCGCCGTGCTGGATTGCCTGGCTGGATATCGTTTATCCGGCAAGAGCGCGGTCGTGTTCGGCGCCGGCGGCGCCGCCCGCGCCGTATGCTGGGCCCTGGGCAAGGCGGGCGCGCGCAGCGTGGCGGTGAGGGCCCGGCGGTCGGCCAGGGCCGGGATCCTGGTCTCCCATTTCAAGAGGATGTTCCCGAAGACATCGTTCACGACTGGGACATGCGCGTCCGCGGACCTGTGGTTCAACGCGACTCCGGCCAGTTTCCGATTCCAGTGGACCGGCAAGATCGCAATGGACTTGGTCTATAAACCCGCGCAGACCGTGTTCCTCAGGACCGCGGCCGCGCGAGGCTTGCGCCGGGTCTACGGGCTGGATATGCTCATCGCCCAGGCGGTGCGGTCCTGGGAATTGCTCTTCTCCCGCTTGTCGGATAAAGCTAATCTAAGGCTGTCCTTGAAGAGGCGATTATGGCGCTCCGTTACCTGACCGCAGGCGAATCCCACGGCAGAGGTCTGGTCGGCATCCTGGAAGGCCTTCCGTCGGGCATCCCCATCACCCAGGAGCTCATCGAGGACCAGCTCCGCCGCCGCAGGCAGGGCCCGGGAAGGAGCGCGCGCCAGGCCTTGGAAGACGACCGGGTGCTCGTCTTGAGCGGGCTAGCCAAGGGCAGGACTCTGGGCAGCCCGGTCGGGGTGCTCATCCCGAACAGGGACGCGCGCTGGCCCGAGGGCATGCCCGAGGCGACGGCGCCCAGGCCCGGCCACGCGGACCTCGCCGGCTCCATCAAGTATCGCGTGGGACTCCGCGACGTCATGGAGCGCGCGAGCGCGCGCGAGACCGCCATGCGCGTGGCTCTGGCGACGTTCTGCCGCGAGATGCTCTCCGGCCTGGGCGTGTCGGTGTTCTCCCGCGTGCTGCGGATCGGCCGGGCCTCCCGAAATTGGGCCGCGGAGGTGGAGAGGGCCGGGAAACAGGGCGATACCTTAGGCGGCGTGTTCGAGGTCTTCGCCTCGGGCGTGCCCGTGGGATTGGGCTCGCACGTGCATTGGGACCGACGCCTGGACGGCCGCATCGCCGCCGCGTTCATGTCCTTGAACGCCATCAAGGGCGTGGAGATCGGGCTCGGCTTCGCCGCCGCGGCCTTGAAAGGCAGCCGGGCGCATGACGAGTACTTCCGCGGCCTCCGCCGCAGGACCAACCGGTCCGGCGGCATCGACGGGGGCATGAGCACGGGCCAGCCCATCGTGGTGCGCGCGGCCATGAAGCCCTTGCCGACCCTGGCGAAGCCCCTGCGCTCCGTGGACCTGCGCACCGGCAGGGCGGCGAGCGCTCCGGCGGAGCGTGGGGACGTGTGCGCCGTGCCCGCGGCGGCCGTGATCGGCGAGTCCCTGCTCTGCCTGGTGCTCGCGGACGCGATGCTGGAGAAGTTCGGCGGGGACTCCATGAAGGACCTGCGCTCGCGCGTGAGATGAATATCTATTTGGTCGGCTTCATGGGCAGCGGCAAGAGCGCGGTGGGACCGATCCTGGCCAGGCTCATGGGCCGGGAGTTCGCGGATACCGACGCCTTGGTCGGCGACATTCCCGGGATCTTCCGGTCCAAGGGAGAAGAGGCGTTTCGCGACATGGAGAGCGCGGTCATAAGTTCCGTGTCGCGCCGCAAGGGGCTCGTGGTGTCCTTGGGCGGAGGGGCCCTGCTCCGTCCCGAGAACAGGGCTGCGGTCGGCCGCTCCGGGAAGACGGTCTATCTGCGCTGCGCGGCATCCGCGCTCATCGAGCGCCTGAGCCGCTCCAAGGGCCGTCCATTGCTGGCGGGCGGGGACCTGCGGTCCCGCATCGAGGAGCTCATGAAGAAGCGCCGGCCGCATTACGAAAAGGCGGACATCACGGTCCGCGTCGGGGGCCGATCGGTCAGGGAGCTGGCCGAAGCCATCCTTCGACGCTTGAAGAGGGCCCCGTGAGATTCAAGGGCCTCAGGCAGGTCTCCTACTCGGTGAGCAGCAAGATCTGCCGCATCTACATCGCCAAAGGGCTCGCGTTCAACGAGGAGCTCTGGCCGGGCCTGCTCAAGGGCAGCCGCAAGGTCTGTCTGGTCACGGACAGCGTCGTGTACCGGAGCCTGGGCCGCAGACTCGAGAGAGTCCTGAAGCGCCCGCTGGTGGTGCTGCTTCCCGGAGGGGAGCAGGCCAAGCGTTGGAAGCAGGTCGAGCGGCTGCAGACCCGCATGGTGCAAGCCGGCCTGGGCCGGGACAGCACCCTGATCGCTTTGGGCGGGGGGATTGTTTCCGACGCGGCTGGTTTGGCGGCGGCGACCTATATGCGGGGCATACGCTGGATCACGGTCCCCACCACTCTCGTGGGCCAGGTGGACAGCGGCATCGGCGGCAAGACCGCGGTCAACCTTCCCAACGGCAGGAACGCGGCCGGCGCCTTCCACCAGCCCGAGGCCGTGGTGTGCGACGCGGACATGCTCGCCGGCCTGGACAAGAGGGCGATCGTGTCCGGGGTGTGCGAGATGGTCAAGTACGCGCTTTTGTTCAGCCCGGCTTTCCTGGACTCGATCCGCCACCATTGGCGCGAGCTGATGCTCTTGGATGAGGGCGTTTTGGTGCCGAGCATCGCTCATTGCGCTCAATGGAAGGCCGAGATCGTGTCCCAGGATGAGCGAGAAGAGAGGGGAATACGGCAGCTGCTGAACCTGGGGCATACGACGGGCCACGCGCTCGAGACCCTGACCGATTTCAAGAGCTTCACGCACGGGGAAGCCGTGCTCTGGGGCATGCGCTTGGCCGTGCGGCTGTCCGTGGTGAAGCGGCTTTTGAGCCCGGCCGTCGCCGAGGACATGGATTCGTTCCTGGTCCAGATCCCGGTCCCGGACCTTCCGGCGGGGTTGAATGCGGGAGCTTTGTGGTCGGCCATGCGGAGCGACAAGAAAAGGATCGCCGGCGAGCCGGTCTTCGTGCTCCTGCAGGGCGTGGGCAAGCCGGTCTTGGACGCGACCGTCGAACGGAAAGAGCTGGAAGCAGCCTTGAGAGGGATCCCATGAATATCCTGGTCCTGCACGGTCCCAACCTCTGTTTTTTGGGCAAGCGCGAGCCCGAGGTCTACGGCACCATGACCCTGGAGGACGTGAGCGAGAAGATCCGCCGGTACGCCAGGAAGGCCCGCATCCAGGCCAAGATATTCCACTCCAACTGCGAGGGCTGCCTCATCGACCTCATGTTCCAGCATTGGGGCTGGGCGGACGGCATCGTGCTCAATCCGGGCGCGTACACGCACTACAGCTACGCTTTGCGGGACGCGGTGAAGGCGTGCGGCATCCCCACCGTGGAAGTGCATCTGTCCGACATCCGCAAGAGGGAGATGTTCCGCAGGAAGTCCGTGATCGCTCCCGTGTGCAAGGCCCAGGTCATGGGCAAGGGGTGGGAGTCCTACATCGAAGGCATGAAGCTGTTGATAAAGGGATTTTCAAAAAAGTAATAGGAGTCAGCCGATCTTTCCGACGACTCTAAGCAGCCCGTCGAGTATGGTGAAGGGGTGCGGCGGGCAGCCCGGGATGAAAAGGTCCACGGGGAGAACCGAGGCGACCCCGCCCGACTGTTCGGCATTGCCGGCGAAGAGCCCTCCGGAGCAGGCGCAGGCTCCGACCGCGATCACGAACCTGGGCGGCGGGAGCGCCCGGTAGGTCTTCTCCAGGGCGAGCTTCATGTTCTCGGTCACCGGTCCGGTCACGATGAGCCCGTCCGCGTGCCGCGGGGAAGCCACGACCTGGATGCCGAAGCGGCCCAGATCGTAGGTGATGGTCGAAAGCACGTTGATGTCCGCCTCGCACGCGTTGCATCCGCCGGCGCTGACCTGGCGGAGCTTGAGCGACCGGCCGTAGAGCCTGCGCCACGGCGTGTCCGGAGCGCCCTTGGGCTTGCGGAACTCGCTCCCCAGCACGAGGTCCTCTCTCTTCCAGGCCGCCAAGCGATGGTCCGTCGTGAACTTCAGGCTTCCCTGCGGGCAGGCCCGGGAGCAGTCCGCGCAGAACACGCATCGGCCGAGGTCCAGGGTCTTGGCCTCCGCGTCCATGGCCCGGCTCGGGCACGCTTTCTCGCACGCCCGGCAGCCCGGGGGGCACTTTGAGAAGTCCACCGCGGGTTTGCCGCGGAATCTCGGAGGCAGCGAAGGAGCCTCGACCGGATATCGGTTCGTCCGATATCCTTGCCTGAGCCGCGCCGCCAGTGCCTTTATCATAGGTCGAACCCGCAATAGGACAGGTTGAAGCTCTTGTTGCACAGCGGGAAATCCGAGATGGGGGTGCCCCTCAGAGCCAGACCCAAGCCCATCCAGTTGTGGAAGGAGGGGTCCGTCACCTTGTATTTGAGGAATTTCCCCAGAGCGTCCGTGATCGCGACATGGCAGACCTCGCCTCGCCAGCCCTCGACCAGGGACACGGCCAGGCTGTCCGAGGCGGCGGGCCTCAGGCCGACGGCGAGAGGGCCGGGGGGCAGGGCCGGCAGCTGCTCCTCGAGGAACGCGCCGGAGCGTTGGATCTCGAGCCAGCGGACATAGGCGCGGGCGAACACGTCCCCGGTCTTCCAGACCGACACGGGGATCTGGACCATGCGGAAGATGCCGGAGGGGAACTCGTACCGCGCGTCCCGCGGGATGCCGCAGGCCCTGGCCGCCACGCCGACCAGGCCCAGTTCCTGCGCCGCTTTGCGGGAGACCGGCCCGGTCTCCTCGAAGCGCGCGATGACCGAGGGCGAGCTCCATAGGAGCTCGACGGCCCCGCCCGCATCCCGGAGCGCGGCGTCCAGTTTTTCGAGGCATTGGTCCGCGAGGTCTTCCTCGAGGTCGAAATCCACGCCGCCGGGACGCAGCCAGCCGCGGCCGAAGCGGCTGCCGCAGGCCGCCGCCGTGAGGTTGAGCAGGTCGCCGCGCAGTCTGCCGCAGTAGGAGGCGGTGGGCAGGAAGCCCACGTCCCCGGCCAGGGCGCCGAGGTCGCCCACATGGTTGGCGAGGCGCTCGAGCTCGAGCGCGACCCCGCGCAGCACCACGGCCCGGGCGGGCGCATGGCCTCTGGCCAGGGCTTCCACGACCTGGCAATAGGCGCTCGCGTGCG
Source organism: Elusimicrobiota bacterium (assembly GCA_041650695.1). Taxonomy (GTDB): domain Bacteria; phylum Elusimicrobiota; class Elusimicrobia; order UBA1565; family UBA1565; genus JBAZKS01. The sequence goes on along the minus strand of JBAZKS010000008.1, from coordinate 82,691 downwards.
CGATGGAGCTGTCCCCCGCGGCGGTCTCCATCAGGCGCAGAGTCCTGGGCCCGGGGCCCTTCAGGGTCTTCTCGATGCCGCGGTGCTGGTAGCCGAGCATGATCTCCAGGTGATAGACGGTCTCGCCGTGGCACTGGAACCGGAAATGCCCGGGCTCGATGATTCCGGCGTGCACGGGGCCGACGGCGACCTCATGGACCTCCGAGCCCGCGAGCGCGTAGAAGTTCGTCGCCGTGCGGTGCGAGCGCACGGGTTTGAGCCAGGGATGGCCTTTCAGGCGCACTCCGCAGTCTTCCGCGAGTTCCCTTTCGAAGAGGTGGACCTGGGGGCAATCCGGGGTCAGGGAAGGGAAGCTTTCTCCCGCGTCGCAGGAGAGGACGCCGAGGCTGCCTTCCTCGGGGTGCGCCAGCACCGCGAAGATCCTCGTCCTCCCGCCTATCGGCGCGCCGAAGAAGCTGGCCACGCGCGCTTTGCGGCCGACCGCCGCCAGCACGGCGTCGCGGAACTCGGCTTGCCCCAGCAGGGGGATGTCTTTAAGAGCGCTCAGGGTCATGGACGTCCCTCAACGATCCCGGCCGCGGCGCGCATGGCGTCGGACAAGGGGGTCGGAAGCCAGAGGCCGAGCACGAGCAGCATCCCCAGCATGCCCCAGACCAGCACATGAGTCCCCACGCTCTCTTTCTCGGGCTCCGGCCGCTGGACCGGCTCTCCCCACGCCATCACGAGCGCGTGCTTGAGCGCGCCCACGAAGACCACGCTCACCCCGAGAAGGAACACGGCCATGGCGATGAAGGCCCGGCGCTCGGCGGCCGCGCGCAGGATCTGGAGCTCGCTCATGAAGATGGCGAAGGGCGCCACGCCGATGAGGGCGAGGAGGCTCGCGAAGAACGCCGCGGCCCAGAGCCTCCCCGCGCGCAGGGCCCCGGCCATCCTGCGAAGGTCATGGGAACCGTACGCCTGGCCCAGGCGGCCGGCGCAGAAGAAGGCCAAAGCCTTGCAAAGGGCGTGGTTCAGGGTGTGCCAGAGGGCCGCGAACGTGCCGAGCCCGCCCAGCCCGGCGGCCAGGGCGATGATGCCCAGATGCTCGACGCTGTGGTAGGCGAGCAGGCGCTTGCTGTCGTGCTGGAACACGATGAAGCAGGCCGCCACCACGATGGAGGCCAGGCCGAAGAACACGAGCAGGCCGCGGGCCCAGCCGACGTTCCCGGTCGCGGCCTCGGCGATGGGCAGTATCCTGAGCAGGCAGTAGAAGGAGGCGTTGAGCATGAACCCGGAGAAAAGCGCCGAGACGGGCGCCGGCGCCTGGCTGTGCGCGTCCGGGAGCCAGCCGTGCAGGGGGGCGAGCCCGGCTTTGGTCCCGTACCCCACCAGCAGGAACAGGAAGGCCAGCTTCATGGTCCCGGGGTGCAGGAACACCGCGCGCTCGCGCAGCTGCGTCCACAACAGGGTGGAGGAGGCGTCGAGCTGGAGCCCGTGCGCCGAAGCCGCCACCAGCAGGGTCCCCATGAAGGCGAAGGCCACGCCCACGGAGCAGACCACCAGGTATTTCCACGTCGCCTCCAAGGAGAGGGGCGTCACATGCGTGCAGATGAGGAACGCGGTCAAAAGCGTGGTGGCTTCGATGCCGACCCACATGAGCCCGAGATTCCCGCAGCAAAGCACCAGGACCATGGCGCAGAACGCGCCGAACCAGAGCGCCGCGAAGCGGCGGGCCTGGCTCGGGGTCAGGGTGCCCTCGAAATAGGGCTCGGCGAACCAGGAGGCCGAGCCGAACACGAGCGCGAGGACCCCGAGGTGGAAGGCCGAGAGCGCGTCCAGGGCGAACCACCCGTCCGCGAAAAGCACCGGGCCTCGCCTGAGCACGACGCACGCGGCGGCGGCGGCCAGGGCGGCCAGGGTGATGCCGCCCCAGCGCGCGACGCGGATGAAGGCTTTCGCTGTCATGACTCAGTCCCTGAGTTTGTCCAAGAGGTCCACGTCCATGTGGTTGAATTCGCGGCTGATGTGATACGCGGCGATGCTCATGATGAAGACGGCCACGAACGCGTCCATGAGCACGCCGAGCTCCACCAGGAGCGGCACGTGTCCCACGGTGGCCAAGCCGAAGGTGTAGACCCCGTTCTCGAGCACGATGTAGCCCAGCACCTGGCTCACGGCCTTGCGGCGGCTCACGATGAGGAAAAGCCCGACCAGGAGCGTGGCCAGCCCGGCCGAGATCATCCAGGCGTTCCGCGCGGCCACCAGGGGACCGAGCTTCGAGGAGACCCAGAGCGAGAAGCCCATGGCTCCGACTCCCAGGGCGATGGACAGGCCATGCCCCACGAAAGGCTCCACCTCCCTGCGGACCTCCACGTCCCTCAAAAGCTTGGACAGCATCCGGGGGAAGACCACGCCCTTGATGCCCATGCCCACGGCTGTCAGTGCCGCCACTCGCCACAGGGGGCTTCCCCCTCCCATGATGAGGGGCAAAAGCCCGACCACCAGGCCCTGGAGAGCCACTGCGCGCACGCAGGCATTGAGGTAGCCGAACCCGAGCAGCAGCAGGTTCGTGATGAGCAGCAGGGCCATGACCGCGTCGGCCAGGGCGTGGCTCTCGATCATCGGAGTGTCCCCGCCAGGGCCAGCATGGACAAGGCGCAGGCCCCGGCCAGCAGCATGGGCACGCGGCTGAGCCTGAGGCGCGCCATCACGGATTCCACGACCCCGACCGCGATGGACGCGGCGGCCATGCAGCCAAGGAAGCCGGCGGCTTGGACCCAGAGCGCGGTCCCCTCCGGCGGGGTGAAGAGCGACGCGAGCAGGGCGGCGAAAGTCCAGAGCTTGAGCGCCGCGCCGTAGAGGATGAACGCGAGATCCGGCCCGCCGTGGTCCAGGACCATGACCTCGTGGATCATGGTGAGCTCCAGATGCGTGTCGGGGTCGTCCACCGGGATGCGGGAGTTCTCGGCCAGAAGCACGATGAAGAGCGCCCCGGCGGCCATGAGTATGGCCGGACCGTGCGTCAGCCAGTCCTCGCCCGAGATATTCCCCAGGACCCCGGTGAGGGACCAGTCGCCGGCCAGGCGGCAGAGCGCCGCAAGAGCGAACAAGAGGGCCGGCTCGGCCAAGGCCGAGAAGAAGGTCTCGCGGCTGGCGCCCATGCCTTCGAAGGCGGAGCCCGTGTCCAAGGCCGCCAGAACGGCGGCGAACCTGGCGAGGGCGAGGAGGTAGGCGAAGACCACGAGGTCGCCCGGGAAGGACAGGGCGGCCGGGATGCGGCCCATGGGCACCAGCGCGGCGGCGCACAAGACGGCCGCGAGTCCGACAAGGGGCCCCGCGCGGAAAATCCAGGTGGTGGTCCGGCTGTAGACCGCGCCCTTGCCGAGCAGCTTGGCCAGGTCGCGGTACGGCTGCAGCATGGGCGGCCCCCGCCTGCCGGCGAAGAAGGCCTTTGTCCTGGCGATGATGCTCAGCATCAAGGGCGAGAGCAGGAGCGAGGCGGCCCAGGTCACGGCTTTCCTCCCGTCAGCCAGATGAGCAGGGCCAGGAGCGTGAGCACGAGGTAGAGGACATAGACCTGCACGCGGCCCACCTGGATGAAGCGCATCCTGCCCAGCTGACGCCCCGTCCAGGAGAAGACGGGATCGAAGAACGTGTCGCGCAGCACCTCGCCCGTGGAGGTGGCCAAGCGGCCGCCGGCCGGGAAATAGCCCTTGGGTCCGTCCAGACGCAGGCGCGTGAACAGGACGCCCGAGAAGAGCTCCGTGAAGGGCTGCGCGAAGGAGGAGGCGGAATACTGCATGCGCGGCGTGGGATGCGCGTATCCGCAGTCCCAGGTGGGCCCCGCATCCACCAGGCGTCCGGACAGGAGCCAGCTCCGCAGGCCGGCCAGGAGGACGACTCCGGCGACCAGTGCCCAGGCGGCCGCGGCCAGCATGTTGAGCGAGACTCCCGCATGCTCCATGGGGATGAGGACCTCGCCCAGCGGGAGCCCGGAAGCGCAGCTCACCACGGCGGCCATGGAGCGCACCACGGGCCCGGGGAAGAGGCCGATGGCGATGCAGGAGAGCGCCAGCACGACCATGGGCAGCGTCATGGACCATGGCGCCTCGTGTCCGTGGGTGGCGTGCGGGGAGCGCGGCTCGCCGAGGAAGACGATCCCCGACGCCTTGGCGAAGCAGGCGGCCGCCAAGCCGCCGATGAGCCCCAGGCCGCCGATGGCGGCCATCCCGGCGGCCAGGGTCGGGAGCCCGGGTCCTGCGGCGGCGTCCGCGAAGCCTCCGCAATAGAGCAGGAACTCGCTCACGAAGCCGTTGAAGGGTGGGAGACCCGAGATCGCGGCGGCTCCCACCATGAAGGCGGCCCCGGTCCACGGCATCCTTTTCATGAGCCCGCCGAGCTCGTCTAAGTCCCGGGTCCCGGTGGCGTGGAGCACCGCTCCGGCGCCGAGGAAGAGGAGGCTCTTGAACAAGGCGTGATTGAGGACGTGGAGGAGCCCGCCGCCGAAGCCGAGCACCGCCAGGAGCATGGACCCGTGGCTGAGCCCCACGAGGCCGAGGCCCAAACCGATGGCGATGATGCCGATGTTCTCCACGCTGTGATAGGCGAGGAGCTTTTTCAGATCATGCTGAGCCAGGGCGAAGAGCACTCCGAGGATGCCCGAGGCCAGCCCCACGCACAGGAGCAGCCAGCCCCACCAAGCCGGCGGCGCTCCCCATAGCGCGAGCATGCGGACCAGGCCGTAGACTCCGGCCTTGATCATGACCCCGGACATGACCGCCGAGACATGGCTGGGCGCTTCCGGGTGCGCTTCCGGGAGCCAGACGTGCAGGGGCCAGAATCCGGCCTTTGTCCCGAACCCCAGCAGGGCCAGAAGGAAGAAGAGGGCGGGCGGGAGCGCCCGGATGTGCAGGACGCTCGGCCAGGCGCTGAAATCAAAGGACCCGGAGGCTCCGGCTAAAAGCGTGAATAGGGCCAGGATGCAGGCGGTGCCCAGGTGCGAGGCCACCAGGTAGACCCAGCCGGCCTGTCTGACGTTTTCAGCCTCGTGATCCGAGCAGACCAGGAAGAATGAGGAGAGGGCCATGCCTTCCCATGCCGCCAGGAAGAGGACTCCGTTGCGCGCGCTCATGACCAATGCCATGCTCAGCATGAGCAGGTCGAAGCAGAGCCACATCCAGCCGAGCCGTTTGGAGTGGCGGTACGATTCGAGATAGCCCGTTCCGTAGACGGCCGCCAAGGCCGAGACGAACAGGGTGGGGATGAGGAAGAATCCGCTCAAGGGGTCCAAGGCCAGGTCGAAGCAGGCTCCGGGGAGGGCCCAGTCTAGCTGGATGGAGGCGGGCGGGCCGCCGAGCGCCGCGAAGACCGCGGCAGGCAGACCGAGCACGGCTCCGATGAACGCGCCGCCCGCTCCCAATATATTCGCCAGTTTCGGCCGTTCGGAGGCGAGCAGCGCGCCGAGTCCTCCCAGCAGCATGACGCCGAGGCTGGCGAGGAAGAGCGCCATCATGGCTTGAGGTGGGTCTCCACGCGCTTGAGTTCGGCGAATATCTGCTCAGTGCTTCCCTGTTTGCGGAGCACCGCCTTGAACCCTTTGTCCGATAGCGTGTAGGCGAGGCGGGAGAGGAGCTGGAGGTGTCCGCGCACCGTGGGACTGACCAAGGCGAATAGGCAGTGGACGGGCTTTCCGTCGAGAGCGCCGAAGTCGACCGGTTTTTCCATGAAGCAGAGGGTGACGATGGGGCGCGGGACTTGGAGCACGATGGGGTTGCGTACGTGCGGGATGGCGATGCCGTCGCCGATCCCCGTGGACGCGAGGTCTTCTCTGGCCGCGAGCACCGTGAATAGGAAGTCCCTGTCCGTCCCTTGGGGGAGGGGGAGGGCTTCCACCAACGACCTTAGCGCGGATTTTTTATCGCCGCCTTTCAGCTTGTAGATGATGCCGCCGGCGCGCAGGGCTTCGGAGATGCCCTGGGTCCGGGCGGAGCCTTCGTCGAGGATGTCGGCCGCGATGCGGATGTTGTTGGCCGTGGCCCATTCGAGGATCTCCGCCCGATGGAATTTGTATTGGTCGTTGACCTGGTGGCCGGGGATGGCGCCCTTTTTCAGCCAGTCGTATACCGTTTCTTCGGATACCTGGAGAAGCTTCGCCACATCTCTTACAGAGAGCTGCATCTGACGTTTTTACGGGGTTCAGACCAGGTGGTGTGCGGAGCGGGATCCGTGCCTGCCTGCTGAGGTGAGGGTATTCTAGCTCTCCGGGAGCGCGGATGCAAAATTCAGGGCTTGTCCTGCTTCGCCTTCTTCCCCTTCTTGGGGCAGAGCTTCTCGATGTCGGTCTTGCAGGCTTCCTGGAGCTTGTTGGGGCCTTTGGGCTTCTTCTCGCCGGCCTTGGGCTGGCGGTTCTTCGCCCGCTCCGCCCACTTGCCGCATCTTCCTTCAAGCTTGTCGGCGGCGAGGAGGCACTTCCTTATTTCCGGGAGGGCGGCGGCGTCCTTGCAGGAGGCTTCGATCTCCTTGGCGCAGACCTTTTGGAGCCGGGCGAGGGCTTTGTCCTGCTTTTCTTCGCGTTCCTCCAGGAAGGCGCTACAGGGCTCGGAGAGCTCCTCTTCGTGCTCTTCGAGGCAGGCGACGGGGCCCTTGGGTTTGGGTTCTTCCTTCTTGACCTTCGGCTGGGGCGCGGCGAGCGTCCAAGAGACGGCGAGTGCGAGAATCAGATTCATGGCATCCTCCCGAGGGCCGATCGAGAAGAAGATATCATTTCTAAACTTTGGTACAATCTCCTTCTACGTACGCGCGCGACCGCGCGCAACGTCGTCCCCGGGACAAAAACCGAATGAAAGTCCTTTTCACCACCATCTGCCGCCCCATCGGCCCCAAGCACGGCGACGGAGCCTCGGTCGGCTACGAGCTCCTCTACGGCCAGGTCACCCGGGCGCAGGGCATCTTCAGCCCCAGGGCGGTCCACCACCACTTCTCGCTCAACTACATCGCCCTCAACATCGACGCCCCGTCCACCGTTCTCCAGTATCCCAGCAAGAGGGAGCTCGTCCGCGAGCTCAGGCGCAACCGCTACGACTACGTCGGAGTGCCCTTCATATTGGCCACCTTCCACCGCATGAAGCAGGCCGTGGCCCTGGTGCGCAAGCACTCCCCGCACTCCAAGGTCATCCTCGGAGGATACGGCACCGTCGCGTCGGATGAGGAGCTCAAGCCCTACGCCGACCACATCTGCAGGGAAGAGGGCGTCGCGTTCATGCGCCGGCTATTGGGCGAGCCGTTCAGGCCCCTGCCCTATGAACACCCCCACATCGTCAGCACGCTCAAGGTCTTCTCGGTCCCGGTGTCCAGGACCGGCATGATCTTCGCGGGCCTGGGCTGCGCCAACGGGTGCGACTTCTGTTCCACCTCGCACTTCTTCAAGCGCAGACACATCCGGCTCCTGCCGACGGGGCAGGACATCTTCGACGTGCTCTCCCGCTACCAGGACAAAGACCCGGAAGTCCAGTTCACGGTCTTGGACGAGGACTTCCTGCTCAATAAGAAGCGGGCCATGGAGTTCCGCGACCTCGTGCTCCAGAGCGGAAGGCAGTTCAACATCTTCGCCTTCGCCAGCATCCGCGCTTTGAGCCAATATTCGGTCTCGGAGCTGGCCGAGCTCGGCATCGACGGCGTATGGATCGGCTACGAGGGGACGCGCTCCGGCTACGGGAAACAGCAGGGAAGGCCGCTGGACGAACTTTTCGCCGACCTGCGCAAGCACGGCATCCAGGTCCTCGCCTCCATGATCGTGGGGTTCGAATACCAGACCCCAGGGATCATCAAGCAGGAGTTCAGGGGCCTCATGCGCCTTCGGCCCGCGTACTGCCAGTTTCTGATCTACGGCCCGACCCCTGGAACGCCCTTCTATGAAAGGGTCACGGCCGAGGGGAAGCTGCGGCCCGAGATCCTCGTCACGCGCGAGCACTACTACAAGAGCTGCACGGGCTTCAACTCCATGGTGGTCCATCCCGCTATGACGCGCGAGCAGATCGAGGGCATGCAGCGCTGGTGCTTCAACGAGGATTTCCAGCACCTGGGGCCCTCGGTGTTCCGCACCATCCGCCTATGGATGTCGGGCTACGACTACCTCACTCGGTCCGACAACCCCCGGCTGCGCGAGCGCGGGCACCTTTTCGGAAAATGCGCCAGGAACGCCTACCTCGCCTTCCTGGCCGGCAAGCTCCTGGGCCCCAACCGCAGGGCGCGCCGGTACATCGCCGCGCTCGAGAAGCGCCTGCACGCCAGGCTGGGCAAGCCCACGCTCAAGGAGCGGGCGCTCTCCGTGCTCGGTCTTCTCGCCGCGTTGTGGACGCAGATCACCATCAACATCGACTACTTCCAGCACCCCAGGCTCAAGACCATGCGCTACCGCTGGGGGCCTCGCAATGGGCTCATGCGCTTCTGGGGCGAAAGCGAGGAGGGAGTGGCCGCGCCGGAGCTGCGCGTCACCTACGGCAAGACCCGGGTCCAGGGCTGGGCGTGGATGAGCCTGGACGGGATCCTGGACGGCAAGACGGCGGCGGAGTTCTGCCAGAGGCTCAAGGCCGAGCTCGCGCAGGGCACGGAGAGGTTCGTGCTCCGCTTCGGCCGCATCGACAGGGCCGATGAGGCGGGCCTGGCTTCCGTGCATCAGGCCGTGCGCGGGGCCCAGGGCCGCGTGCACGTGCTCCTCCCCAAGGGGCCGATCCCGGTGCTGGAGGGACTCAGGTCCCTGGCGGATGATTCCGAATCCCTGAAAGATCTCAAGCTACCCGATCAAGGAGTCCGCTCATGAAGATATCCGTGGTCAAGCAGTACAGCATCTTTATGCCGAATCGCCCGGGGGCTCTGGCCAGGCTGGCCAAGCTCTTCGGCGACGCCACCATCAACATCATCGGCATCGAGTCCGAGGTCCGCGACGATTCCGGCATGGTCCGGGTCGCCGTGGACGGGGAAGCGGACCATTCCGCGGTGCTCTCCAAGGCCGGGTTCGCGAGCGTGGAGAGCCGCCTCCTCTCGGTGGAGCTCGAGGACAAGCCGGGCCAGCTCGCCAAGGTCACCCGGATATTGGCCGAGAACGGGGTCAACATCACCAACGTGTACGGGACTTCGTTCGGGAACAGGGTGTCGCGGCTGCTCTTCGCCGTTGAGAACACGGACGACGCCCTGAAGCTGCTGCAGGAAAAGGTTTAAGGTCTACCGGACTTTCGCCAGAAGCGCCCTGGCCTCGCGCACGAGGTCCTGGGCCGCGCGGTAGGAGTCCGAGCACGCCCTCTCGATATCCCAGCCCTCGAAGGTGTAGCCCGCGCGCTGGAAGTCCCAGCGGGCGAAGCGGGCGTCGCTCTCCAGCCAGCGCAGCCTGGACTCCAGGTCCGAGGCCGCGTTGGACAGGGACTGGGTCGGGCTCACCAAGTCGGGGTCTTTCTGCTGCACCTGCCGGCTCACGCGCTGGGTGTCCTGGAGCGCTCCCTGCGACTCGCGGGTGAAGCTCTGCAGGTCGCGTACGAAACGCTGAAGGTCGCTTCGGAACATGGCGTCAGGCTTGGACGGGTCCAGGCGCTGGGCCCTGCGCTGAAGGTCCTTGAGGTAGTACTGCGTGCGCTGCACCTCGTAAGGCCAGCGGTTGACCTGGTAGTAGATGGAGTTGATCTGCCGGGCCAGGTTCTGGTCCTTGACCTGGACCTGCTGGGAGCGGGTTTTGAGCAAGGATTCCCGCACGTTCATGAGCAGGCCTTCGAAGGAGAGGCTCTCCGCCGCGGCGGCAGCGGAGGTCAAGAGTGCGACGGATAGGATCGAAAGGACTGTTCTGCGCATGGGGCCCCCGTGACCAAAAGGTCTATGTCCATTATAGACCTAATGGGTGCCGGGTGTCAAACTTCAGGAAGCCGTTTTGTCGACGGGGAAGAACCCGATGGCGTGGGTCACCGGCTGCACGTAGGCGAAGCCCTCTCCCGGGAGGCTCAGGTTGCCGGCTTCCACCACGGCGCCGAGGACTCTCTTGGTGTCCTTCTTCTCCACCACGATCCAAAGGACCTGCTTCTCGCCTTCGATGAGCGTGCCGGCATAGCCCAGGTTCTCCTTGACCCCTGTTCCGCGGCCTTCCACGTAGGTGATGCCGGGAGCGCCGGCTTCCAAGGCCGCCTTGAGCGCGGCGTCGGCCCTGCTGCGCCGGACCACGGCGGTGATCAGATCCATGTTCCCCGACTTGGGCATAAGCCCTCCTGTGGGGGGATTATAGACAAAAACCAGCCCCCCCGCCTTTCGGGCGGGGGGGCCTTTACCGTGGGGTCACTCGACCGTCTCGTAGACCACGCCGCCGAGGCAGACCTTCACCGCGTGGCCCAGGGACAGGTACTTGGCCAGACCCGGGACGGAGGCGAGGAGCTTGAAATACTCCTCGCTCATCGTCCGTACCGAGACGGTCTTGCGGGACGCCGCCGGCGAGTTCTCGATCTCGCCGTCCACCCAGACCCCGCCCCGCAGGTAGAACGTCTTTCCAGCCATGGAACGCGTCTGCGTCGCGCGCACTCCGGCGCGCTTGAGCTCCCCGCGCGTCTCGTGCTCTGCCATGGACATGGCCGAGCCGAAGGAACCGGCCAAGGACTCGTCCGCCGCCGCGACCCTCATGCGGGCGCCCCTGTACCCTGCAAAGAAGTCCGAGGCTTTCTGCGCGCTCATTGTGACGACGTCGTTTCCCCGCCCGCTCTCGAACGCGTCCTGGTGGAGCCGGGCGGCCTGCGCCTCCATGCGCCGGCGCATGGAGTCCAGGTTCGCCGCCGGCTGGGCCGGGGTCTCCTCCGTGATCAGGAACGAGGTGTAGGGGGTCACGATGCCGTAGCGCTTGGCCAGGCGCACGATGGTGTCGATGACCTCTTGGCTCGGGCTCCCGCTCAGGCGGATGGCGTCGAGCTCGTGCGCGACCTTCAGGTTCGCCCAGAGCCTGGGCAGGAAGGCGTTCTTGGACTCCTCGTTGGGAAGCTCCACCGGATACACGAAGCGGGCGGGCCTCCCGTCGGCCCGCCCCGTGACCACGACCGAGCCCTTGCCCCCGGACTTGAACCGCCCCATGAGCACGAGCTCGCCTCCGTGGAAGATGTCGGAGGGCTTGCGCGGGTACACGTCCGCCGCTTCCACTCCCCGCCACTGCACGCGCACGTCCGTGAGGGCCGGCTCGGAGACCTTCTTGTAGAGAGACGAGACCTTGTCCTCGATGGATTCCCCCGGCCGCACATAGTCCTGCGCGCCCCGGTTGCCTTCCGCGAGCTTGTCGAGGAACAGGGTGTTCACGTCATTGCCCAGGCCGAACGCGAATACCCGGGTCTGGATGTCCTTGTTGCTTTCCGAGGCCGTGCGAAGCAGGGCGTTGGTGTCGTTCTGCCCCACGGTGGGCAGTCCGTCCGTGAGGAAGAAGGCCATGCGCATGCGCTCCTTTTCCCGCCCCATCAAGGCCAGGGCGTCGCGCAGGGCTTGCTCGATGTTCGTGCCGCCCCCGGCCTCGAGCTTGGACACGTAGCGCAGCGCCCGCGTCTTGTTCTCCTCCGTGGCGGCCAGGAGCTCGGACTCGAGCGAGCCGGTGTCCGTGGCGAAGTCCACGATGCCGAACCGGTCTTGGGCCCGGAGCCTGCGGATGCAGAAGCCCAGCGCTTCCTTGGCCTGCTTCATCTTGCCGGCGTCCTCCATGGACCCGGACCGGTCCAGGATGAAGACCACGTCCTTGGGTATCCCCGGGCCGGCGGACTCGCGCTTGGGCGAGAAGTTCAGCATGAAGAACCCGTCCTCCCCGGATTCCCTGAACGCGAGGAGCCCGGCCGAGAGAGGATCCCGGTCCAGGCCGTAGAACAGGGTGAAATCCCCGGCGTCGTCGTTCTTGGCCTCGTACTCGATGGAAGCCCCCCGCTCGCCGTTCCGGCTGATGCGCGCGCCCGGGGTCGGGGAGTAGAGGGTGCGCAGGGGCTCCTTGGCCGAGAGCCTGAGCCGAACCGAGGCCGGAGAGGCTTCCGCGTTGGACATCCGGGCCGAGCGGGTCGGGACGGTCAGGGAGTAGAGCGTGCCGCTCTTGGACAGCACCTGCGTGAGGCTCGTGCGCACCACCACGTCCGAACGGGGCTCGATGGGGAACACCTTGGCGCGGACCATGCGTTCGCCCACCAGCTCCAGGAGCCCCGGGTCGCGCATCTGGCGAACGATGTTCTCGTAGATGGTGGCCGCCTTCCCCGCTTCCAGAAGCTCGCCGTTCATGACCCTGTCTCCGACCTGCATCTTGAAGCCGCTGAGCACGGTGTTGGCCGGGATGGGGATGAGGAGCACGCCTTCCAGCCGCCGGTCGGTCGGATTATGGAAGGTGATGGTGTAGGAGAGCTCGGCGGCGGAGTCCGTGATGCTGCCCTCGACCCGGTAGCCGGACATGTCCAGCGGGGTCGTGCCGTCCGGCTGGGGCGCGGGTCGCGGCGGGAACGGGCTCGGCCGCGGCGTGGGCCTGGGGAGGGGGAGTATGGGCAATGGCCGCACCGGGTTTCCCGGGAGCAGGATGCGCAGAGGGGTCTGTCCTCCGATGGGCCAGGCGATGATCTGCTGCGCTTGTGATTGCGGAGCAAGCCATGCTCCCAGGAGCGTCGTCGCGATGAACCTGCGGATCAAGGTGGTCTTCATGAAGCCTCCTTCACCTGTCGCAGATTGAGACACCGGGGGAGGAGAAAGGTTCCCGCCTCGACTGTGGTTGAGCGCCCACAGTCCAGCCCTAGCCGCCTATCCGCCGGTTTATTCAGCGGGGGTACGGACTTCTTGCCCTGAGGCGCCGGGCCCTCGCAATATGGCCACCGTCATTTCGGCGGTATCGTGGATAAGTCTAGTCGACCTGGGTGAAGGTGTAGGGCAGGTCCGAGGCCGGGACGATGACGACGTGGTAGGGGTCCGTAGGCTTGACCGCGCCCGCGGACTCGTCGGTCTTCACGCGGAATCGGATGAATATGCGGCCGTCCTCCTCGATCAGCGAGACGATCTCCACGGAACGGCTCTCCGTCTCGGAGTGCTCGGCGAACACGGCCACGACCATATTCTTATTGAAATCCACGGGAGGGAGCGCGGGCTCGAACTTGACCCGGCTCCAGAGGTCCTCGAAGTGGTCCGGTCTGCGGATGACGGCCCCGCCGGCCGTCCCCATCCCGCCCTGCCTGTTGGACCAGGTCCGCGTCCAGTAGAGGGGTCTGCGCACGAGCGTCTCTTTCTTGACGAAGGCGAAGGAGTCGCCCGAGGCCACGGCGGCGCCCCCGCCCTTGGCCTCGGCGAGAGGCGAGGTCAGGTGATCCGCCGTTTTGGCCGGGGCGCCCTCTTTCGCGCCCAGGGGCTGGGATTTGCTCTTGGAGGCGAGTATCTTGGGCTTGCTCGAGAACCCGGTGTCCATGGGAACGGTCGGGTTCTTCTGCCACCGGTAGTTCTCGTTCATGCGGGAGAGGTTCGACGCCATCTGCCGCACGCCCGCCATGGCCTCTTCCCGGGACATGGGCCTGTCCGGCACGCCTTCCCAGGCGTTGCCTTGCGGCCCGGGGGGCATGGCCAGACCCGGCGACACTTCCTTCGGGTCCGGCGCGGCGGACGGCGGGATGATCTCCTGGATGCCCATGCGCCGGCGCTCATTCTGCAGGAATCCCTGGAGGTCCTCGTTCGAGCTGGTCATGTCGGCCGACCCGCGCGCAGCTTCGGCGGCCACCGGAGCGCCTATGCGGCGGAGGCTCTTCTTGGCGAATTTGAGGTCCAAGACTCCACGCGTCTCCAGCTTGCGCCGCAGGGAGTTGAGGTCCTCCTTCACCGACGCTCCGGCGTTCTCCGCGGACTGCTCCAGGCCGGACCACATGCCTCTCTCCCGTGCGCCCGCGGCGCTCTGGCTGGCCATATATCGGTCCACTTCCGTATCCGCGGCGCCGGCGGTCATGGGCGCGGCCAGGTCCATGGAATCGGGCAGGATGGACGGGGCCATCCTGAACTTGATCTCCCGGAACGTGATCAGGCAGACCAGCACTCCGGTCGCGGCGAAAGCCGCGACTCTCATCGGGACGGAGAGCTTGGGCAGGCTGAAAGGCAGCGAGAACCCGGTCGAGGCCGCGGGCTTTTTCTCTTCCGCCTTCATCTTGGCCTTGAGCCTGTCCATGAAGCCCGGGGGAAGCTCCTTCCGCGGAAGCGACGAGACCATCTTGGAGACCTTCTTGAGCCCCTCGAGCTCTTCCGAGCACTGCTTGCACCCGTGGAGGTGCTTGTCCACGCGGGCGCGGTCCGCGGCGGGGAGGGCTCCGTCTACGTAGGAAGAAAGCAGATCCCGCACGTGTTCGCTCATCCGACCTCCACGAATCTGGACAGGCGTTTTTTGAGCGCCTCGCGTGCGCGCGAAAGCCTCGATTTCACGGTCCCCTCCGGGATATCGAGGGCTGCGGCGATGTCCTCATAGGAAAGCTCCTGCAGTTCGCGCAGCACCACCACGGCCCGGGACTCCTCGTCGAGCTCCAGCAGGGCCTTCTGCACCTGCTCGGACGTCTCGGCGCTCGACAGGGAGGCGTCAAGAGGGGCGTCCTTGGCCGGGATTGTCTCCTCCCGCCCGGAGTCGTCGTCGTCCGAGCCGAACAGGAGGTCTAGGGGCATCAGCTTCCAGAGGCCGCGGCGCTTCTCGGAGCGCACCCGGTTCTTCCAGGTGTTCACCGTGATGCGGTATACCCAGGTCGTCTCGGAGGACTCGCCCTTGAACGAGGGCAGGGCCTTCAGGGCTCGGAGCAGGGAATCCTGCGCGAGGTCCTCGGCATCCGCTTCCCGCCCCAGCAGGCGCAGCGCCAGGTTGTAGACCATTTTCGCGTTCCGTTCCACAAACTCCTCGGCTGGAGTCTTGGACACCGCCCTATCCTCCGGGGTTCCCGCCGGGCTCCTTGGGGGGGCAGCCGGGCGCGGACGCGTCATGGACCATGGTGTAGTCTTCCTTGCGGATGACCGGAGACAGCCGGCGTTTGCCGCCGAGCAGGGCGTTCTCCGATTCGACCAGGAATCCGGTCCGCGTCCCCAGTTTCACGAGGTCGTTGAAGCGGGCCGCGAGCTCGTCCAGGGCGGCTTTCTGCGAGGCGACGCGGGACTCCAGGTCGGGGTTGGGCTTCGGCGCCCCTTCGTAGCGGGCCATGTCGCGCAGGAGGTTGGCCCGCAGGTCCTTGAGATGGGTCTGCAGCGAGGACAGCCGCTCGAGCAGCGAGCGGGCCTGCTTGCCGTGTCCGCCGGTCAGGCGCAGCCGCCAGCAGCGGTACTGCTCGCTCGACTGCCCCAGCTCGATGGTCTCGGCCGGGACGCGTACGCCGCTTTCCTCGATGGCGAGGTACTCGGGCATCTTGAGCTCGATGCCGCGGAGCACCGGGTCGAAGACGGCGTCCGTCGGAGCCGCCGGCTCATGGGCCGGCTCGCGGCCGAGGCCGGACGCTCCGCGGGAGGGCACGGACAGGGCCGCAGCCGCCAGAAGCAGGGCCGCGAGCCTAGGGGTCATTGCTCCTTTAGATAGCCCTTTTCGGTCAGGGTCTTCAGGAGCGCGTCGAAGGCGTGCGCAACCTCCTGCATCTCATCGGCATCCCGGAGCGCGAAATCGAGACGGGTCTTCTCGCCCCGTGCCAAGCGCAGGATGTCCTGGGTGAGGCGGTGCAGGGGGCCGGCCAGCCGGTTGGAGTAGTAGAGGGCGAAGACCAAAGTCAGCAGAAGGTTGATGGGGAGCGAGATGACCAGGGCCGGCAGGATGAGCTGGCTCAGACTGAACCAGCGCGGGTGCGCGCCCGCGGCCCGGGTGATGTAGAAGAAGTCGCCGGCCATGCGGCTCTCCATGACGGCCAGGACCCCGCAAGCCACGACCGCGGTGATCAGGGTCGCCAGCGTCACCCAGCCGGCGATCTGCAGCATGAACTGCATCTGGAACCGCGGCTCGATCATGAGCTTCCGGCGCCGGTTCATCATGGACGCTTGCCTCCCGCGGCGAATTTTAAGCGCAGCCGCCGCTGCACCGGCGGAGGGATGAACTGCTCCACATGGGCTCCCATGCGCGTGACTTCCTTGACGATGGAGGACGAGAGATAGGTGTAGCGGTCCGCCGGCATGAGGAAGACGGTCTCGATCTCCGGGTGCAGGCGGCGGTTCATGGAGGCCATCTGGAACTCGTAGTCCATGTCGCTGACCACGCGCAGCCCCCGGATGAGGACCGTGGCCTTCTTGGAGAGCACGTAGTCCACCAGCAGGCCGGAGAAGGTGTCCACCTCCACGGTGGACATGCCTTTGACGCACTCGCGCAGCATCGCCACGCGTTCGCGCGTGGAGAAAGTGTGGACTTTGTGCGGGGCGTTGGACACCGCGACGATCACGCGGCCGAAGATCCGGCCGGCCCTCAGGACGATGTCCAGGTGCCCGTTGGTGACCGGGTCGAAACTTCCGGGATATACGGCGATGCGGGGCGTCATGTCCCGTCGGCAATGTACCATTTCTGGCAATAATGTAGAATAGGGCCTCCTATGGACCTGATCAAGATCGCAGTCTCCTTCGGCGAGCTCCTTTTCACCATCGCCCTGGCCATCGGGGTCGTCTATATGACCCTGCGGGCGCTCATCAAGACGAACACGGATTTCGACGAGGACAAGGAGCTCCTGCGGGGCAACGTCGCGGTCGGCGTGCTCATCGCGGCCCTGCTCCTGGCTTCGGCGAACATCATGCACCAGGCGTTCCGGCCCGTGGCCGAGACCATCCACCTCTACCTGACGAGCCCCCTGGTGGAGAAGGCCGGGCAATGGAAGCTTGTGCTGCACGCGAGCGGGAACCTGGTCCTGGCGTTCATCATCGTGGTCTTCACGATGTCTTTCTCCCTGCGCGTCATCGGCCGGCTCATGCGCACCAAGGACACCCGGCCGGGCAAGGAACTCGAGAAGGGGAACGTGGCCATGGGCGTGGTGCTCTCCGGCGTGGTCATCATCGTGTCCCTGTTCGTGGGAGAGGGCGTGAAAGCCTTGTCCAAGGCCCTGATCCCGAAGCCGAACGTCGGGCGCATGCAGATCATGCGCTGACGGGCTGCTGAAAGCTCCTTCCTGAACGGCATCTTCTCCGCAGAAAATGACTATTACTGTTTCTGAGGAAGATCCTCATAATGAGATAGTCGTTGTCGCCGTCGGGGGCAGCGCTAGCCCGTAGGGCTAGCGCTGCAGGAACTCCACCCCTTCGTTCTTCGACTCGAACCAGCCCTGCGCGGCGCGCAGCTTGGCATGGAGCCACCATTCCACATCCGGCTCCTCCAGCATGTCGAACGCCGACGGGTCGTCCTGCGGGCAGGGGGCGAGGAAGACCTGCGGGCCCAAGCGCAGGAAGCACTGCCCCTCTTCCCGGTAGGAGAGCACTTCCACCCGGTCTCCATCCTTCAGGACGAGGTCCTTGCGCACCGCCGGCCCGTCGTACTTGGAGCGGGGGAGCTCGGCCGCGGGCCCGAGCTGCCGGGCGTCCAATGTCACCGCGCGCTTCGCCCTGGCCCGGCCCGGGGTCACGGTGATGACCCAGGATTCGTCGAACTCCAAGACGGTCCCCGGGACCGGCTTGAACGTGGCCGAGACCTTCGAGCCCCGGCGGGGGGACTCGAGCAGGGAAAGGCTCTCCACGGCCCCGCTCCAGGAAGGCTTGGGCTGGCCCGAGCCCGGCCAGCCCTCGTAGCGGAACGCGAGGGCTTTTTCGGGGGCCGGCTCCGCCGGAGCCTGTTCCGGGGCCGGAGCTTCGAACAGCTCCGCAGCCCGCTGGATCGTCAAGGCGTAGGGCTTGGGGTCGATCCGGGCGGCCGAGAACCTGGGGTCCGAGGCGAGGCCCTGATGGAGCCTGCGAAGCGGCTCCGCGGCCTTCGGGTCGCCGATGGATGCCAGGGCCTGCGCCGCCTCGGCGACCACCATGGGGTCCTGCACCCTGCTCAGGGCGCGCACCAGCCCGGTGGTGGCCCGCTTGTCCGCCAAGCCGCCGAGCAGGCGGCAGGCCTGCAGGGCCGGGACCTCTTTCTCCTGGAACACCACGTCCGTGATGTCGTCGATGTCTTCGCCGGACAGGGACTTAGGTCCGAGGTCCACGGGTTTGGCCGCGAGCCAGCGCCACGTCAGGCCGGAGAGGACCTTGCCGCGGAGCGTCGAGCCCTTCTTGAAGTAGCGCAGGAGCTTGAGGAGCGCGGGGTCCGCGTCCTTGGAGGGGCACCGAGACAGGGCCAGGACCGCGTGGGCGGCTGTCGCCGCTTCAGCCCCCTCCGGGTCCGAGCCATGGCGCTTCGCGGCTTTCGCGGCCAGCTTCACGTCCGAGCAGCCTATGTCCGAGAGCTGGGAAAAGGCTTCCCGGATTACGGGTTCCGGGTTCTTGAGAGCCGCGGCTTCCTCCAGGAACGGCCGCAGGTCATGGGGGCTCAGCCCCAGCGAGCCGATGTTCAGGAGGGCCGCGGAGCGGAGCCCCGCGTCCTCTTCCGGGTCGCGCACGCAGGCCTTCAGGCTCGTCAGGCCGGCCGGGTCCGCGATCATGCCCAGGAACGCGGCGGCGTAGAGCCGCATCTTGAGAGGCCTTTCCTGGTTGCGGATGTACCAGGAGAGCAGCGGCGTGGCTTTTCGGCCGAAGGAGCGGAACTCGACGGCGTAGGCTTCCAGCTTGGCTTCCAGGGGCCTGGCGTCCGCGGGGTGGAGCTTGGCCTGCCGCGCGCAGATGAGTTCCATCTCGCGCAGGGCGTCCTGGGGCGTACGGGATTTCTGGGGGGCCGCGGCGTGGCCCAGAAAGAGGAACGACAAAGGAAGCAGGACCGCCTGGAGCGTCATCAGGAAAAGAACTTACCACATTCTTCGGCCCTATTCCTCGAGGTCACGGCGTTGCTCCCAGCCCACTGCGCCGAGGCAACGGCATCGGATGCCTCGGCACGGTAGGTCACGGCGTTGCTCCCAGCCCACTGCGCCGAGGCAACGGCATCGGATGCCTCGGCACGGTAGGTCACGGCGTTGCTCCCAGCCCACTGCGCCGAGGCAACGGCATCGGATGCCTCGGCACGGTAGGTCATTGCGTTGCTCCCAGCCTACCGCGCCGTCTTGCCCTGGCCAGCTTCCTCGCGATGCGCCGGTCCGGATCGATGCGGTCCAGCAGCGCCTGCAGCGCATCGTGGAAGATGTGTCCCATGGCGCCGTAGGGATACTTGTGCCTGAGCAGCTCCTGCGCCCTCCGGAACGACTTTTCGAGCTCCTCGTCGCCGTCGAAAGAGAACCGAAGGCGGGTCGAGCCCGCTTGGCCGCAGCAGTCCGCGGGTCGCATCGCAGTCGACGCTGCGCCGTCCGCCGGAGAGCCCGGATGCGGAGGTGCTCCAAACTCGGGGAACAGGATGTCGCCTCCGTCAGGAGGCGGGGCGGAAGCCGGACTCGCAGCCGGAGGGAACGCCGGTGTCGCGCATGACGCACCCCCTGCGTCGGGTCCGTTGTCCAGCGAGGCCGCGGGCGCAGGGGCTGAAACGACTCGGATGACATCCCGCCTGGCTGTACCCGGGTCCATTGCGGCGATCATGGCTTGGAGTTCGCGAGTGGTCCTTCGGCAGGCTTTGTTGAGTAGGGATTCGTGGTTCTCCGAGGTCAGGTGCGGCGCGAGCAGCACCACCGCATACAGGTGCAGACGGCCCGTGGCCAGCAGGGTCAGGATGGACGGAAAGTCCCGCGCCTTATGCGCGGCTACGGCTCGAGCGCGCGCCTCCCATTCAGAGAATCCCAGCATCACCAGATAGGTGAACAAGCCTGAGTGGGCGTGATCGAGATGCAGGTCTCTTCGTTCAATCTCTCCCAGGTGAATGAGGAATTTGGCGAGCTGTTCCCGCTCCCCACGGGCCAGCCGGGGCAGGCCTTCCCAGAGCTCGGTATCGTTCAGTCTCGTGCAGTGGTTTATCTCTGTTTCGATGTCGCGCGCGGTTTCGACATTGACCAGGCTCCCCTTCGTCATGCTCACGAGGTCCAGCACATCCCCGGGGTTCTTGGAGCCTTCGAGTCCGCCTATGAGACCGAGTCCATCCTCGCGTTCGCTGTCTTCCATAACAGCTAGTACGAGCGGGACCCTAAGAAAGTTCCCTCATCTGGACCTTGAAGAGAAAATATCTTTCGGATGCCGTCGTTTTTTCATTTCTAATGATGGCGCCATCATTGAAAATAGAAAAATGCATATGGGATAATGATTTTTCTGTTTCTAGCTCCAGATTTTCTTGACAGCGGCGCAGGGCGTGGTGGTGGTCGGTGCGGGGCGGCGCAAGAAGGGGTTCGGTGCCGCTGCGGCTTACACCGAGAAATACCGGGCTTCGGGGTGATGGAAGACCATGGCTGAGACCGAGGCCTCGGGCTCCATCATGAAGCCCTCGGTCAGGCGCACGTCGATCAGGCGGTCCGGTTCGAGCAGGCGCCAGAGCTTGGCCTGGTCCTCGATGTTCGGGCAGGCCGGATAGCCCAGGCTGTAGCGCTTGCCGCGGTAGCGGGCCTGGAACTTGTCCCGCAGGCTCAGGTCCGGCGCGTCCGAGAAGCCCCACATGGCCCGGATCCTCTCGTGCAGGAGCTCGGCGAAGGCCTCGGCGGACTCGATGGCCAAAGCCGAGAGCGCGTGCGACTTCAGGAGCTCGCCCGCCTCCCGCAGGGATGCGGCCCGGGCGGCCACGCCATGCCCGCAGGTGACCACGAAGAGGGCGAGATAATCCATCCTGTCCGAGGCGAGGTAGTCGGCCAGGCAGGAGCCTTTGCGCGGGAAATGCAGGCGCTCCAGCGCCTTCCCGCCTGAAGGCGAATCGTAGAGCACGATGTCGTCTCCTTCGGACCGGGCCGGGAAGAACCTGAACAGCCCTTTCGGGACGATGAGCTTTCCGGAGACGGCCTCCTCCTGCAGAGCGGTGACCTTCTTGTGGAGCTCCACGGCCTTGGGGTCATCGGCCGCGAGCAGGCGCTCGAGGTTCCCCTTGAGCCCCAGGTGCTTGCCGTACAGCATCAAGGGATTGAGGTACTTGAAGATATCATCGAGGCGGATGTCCGTGAGGACGTGCATCTTCAGGTCGGGCGGCTGCGGGATGGGGGGAACATCTTTATCCGCGGTGCCCGGGCATCCGATGACGTTGCCCGGGCGATTCGGGATATCCTCAAGGGCCGCTGTCGCGGCCCTTGAGGACGAGCTGTTCTCTGCCGCCGTGTTGTCGTTCTCTATGAGGAATTCCTTCTGCCTCTTGTCGTTCAGTCTGATCCGTTCCTCTCTCTTCCCCGCATCCCGCAGCTCCTCGGCCAGGGCCAGGCCGGCCATGGCGTCCTTGGCGTAGAACACCGGGCCCTCGTACTTGGGCGCGATCCTGTTCGCGGTGAAACGCGGGGTGAGCGCCGCGCCTCCCACTAGGATGGGCGCCTGGATGCCTGCCGAGGCGAGGTCCTCCGCCGTGGAGGCCATCTGCTGGGCGGACTTGACCAGGAGCCCGGAAAGGCCGATCAGATCCGGTCCGAAGCGCTTGGCCTCCTGGATGAGGGCCTCCGGGGCGATCTTGATCCCCAGATCCAGCACCTCGTAGCCGTTGTTGGCGAAGATGATGTGCACCAGGTTCTTGCCGATGTCGTGCACGTCGCCCTTGACCGTGGCCAACAGCAGCTTCCCCTTGGCCGCGGCGGAGCCCTTGTCCATGAAGCCCTCGAGATGGGCCGCCGAGGCCCGCATGACCTCCGCGGACTGCAGCACCTCGGCCACGATCATCTTGTTGTCGCCGAAGAGCCGGCCGACCTCGGCCATGCCCCGCAGCAGGGGGCCGTTGATGATCTCCAGGGGGCCTCGGGTCTTGAGCAGGCCGTCGAGGTCGCCAATCAAGGCCTCTTTCGAGCCCTCGACCACTTTTCGGAAGAGCCGCTCCTCCGCGCTCAGCCCTTCGAAGGGGTGCTTCTCCTCGGCCTTGGCCTGGACGTTCCGGTAGCGGTTCGCGAACTCGGCCACCGGCGGGTCCTTTTCGAAGAGCAGGCGCTCGGCCAGGCGCCGCTCCTCCTCGGGGAGCGTCGCGTACCGGGCCAGGCCCTGCACGTTCACGATGGCCAGGTCCAGGCCGGCCTCCACGCAATGATGCAGGAACACCGCGTTGAGCACCTCGCGGCCGGCTTTAGGCAGGCCGAAGGAGACGTTGGAAACGCCGAGCAGGGTCTTGACTCGCGGGAACTCCGCCTTGATCAGGCGCAGGGCCTCGATCGTCTCGACCGCGGAGCCCGCCATGGCTTTGTCCCCGGTGGCGCAGGGGAAGGTGAGCGGGTCGAGGTAGAGGTCTTCGGGCCGCATGCCGTATTTTCCGGTCAGAAGCTCATGGCTGCGCCGGGCGATGGCGAGTTTGCGCTCTCGCGTGACTCCCATGCCCGCCTGTTTGTCCTCGTCGATCATGCCGACCACGAGCGCGGCGCCGTAGCTCCGGGCCAGGGGGACGATGCGGCGCAAGCGGCCCTCGCCCTCCTCGAGGTTGACGGAATTGATGACGGCTTTCCCCTGGCAGCGTTTCAGCGCCTCCTCCACCACGGCCGGGTCGGTGGAGTCGATCATGAACGGGATCTTGACCTTTTTGGCCAGCGTGTCGAGCAGGCGGCCCATGTCCGCGCGCTCGTCCCGGTCCGGGTTGGCCAGGCAGACGTCGATCACCTGAGCTCCCAGGCGGGCCTGCTGGCGGCCGGTCTCCGCGGCGGCATCGAAGTCGTCGGCGGCGACGAGCTCCCGGAATTTCTTGGAGCCGATGACGTTGGTGCGTTCTCCGATGAGGACGGGCCGGCGGTCCGGATCGAAGAAGAGGGGCTCGAGCCCGCTCAAGGACGCCGCGGGCCCGGCCGCCGGAGGCCGGGGTTTGACGCCCTTGACGGCCGCGGCCAGGGCGCGGATATGCTCCGGCGTGGTGCCGCAGCAGCCGCCCGCGATGTGCACCCAGCCCTGCTCGCAGAAGCGGCGCAGCTTCGCGCCGAATTCCACGGGGCTCTCGAGGTAGCGGCCGTGTTCGTCCGGGAGGCCCGCGTTCGGGAAGCAGAGGATGGGCAGGCGCGAGACCCCGGCCAGGGAGCGCAGGTGGTCGCTCATGAAATCCGGGCCAGTGGCGCAGTTCATGCCCACGGCCAGCAGATCCAGGTGCTCCACCGAGAGATAGAAGGCCTCCAGGCTCTGCCCCGCGAGCATCGTCCCCGTGGATTCTATGGAGACCGAGACCGCCGTCGGGACGGCGCGGCCCAGCGCCTCGCACGCATCCCGGATGCCCAGCAGGGACGCTTTGGCGTTGAGCGTGTCCTGCTGCGTTTCCAGGAGGATGAGATCCGCGCCTCCCTCGACCAAGGCGCGGGCCGCCTCCGCGTAGTTCCTGCGCACCTCGTCGAAGCCGATGCCGCCGGTCAGGGAGATGGACTTGGTCCCCGGGCCCAGGGAGCCGGCCACGAAGCGGGGCTTGTCCGGGGAGTGGAAGCGCCGCGCTTCCGCGGCCGCGAGGGAGGCTCCGGTCCGGGCCAGTTCGGCGGCCCGCTCGGCCAGGCCGTACTCGGCCAGCACATGGCGCAGCGCCCCGAAGGTGTTCGTCTCGATGATGTCCGCCCCGGCTTCCAGGTAGCTCGCGTGGACGGCGCGGACGATATCCGGCCGGGTGAACACGAGGTGCTCGTTGCACCCCTCGTGGGAGGCGCCGCCGAAGTCCTCGGGCCTCAGACCCAGGGCCTGGAGCTCGGTGCCCATGGCGCCGTCCAGGACAAGGATCCGGCGGGAGAGGAGCTCCCGGAGGGGATGCGTCATCCCTTGAGCCTCGCCGCCGCTTTCTTAATGAGGGCTTTGAAGCGGCGGTCCTTGCGGACCTTCTTGAACTCGATAGCCTTCTTCGCTTCCTCCGCGAAGCGCGGGTCGAGCTTCAGGGCCGCGGCCAGCTCGTCCAAGGCTTCGTCATTCATGCCGTGCGTGGTCAGGAGCACGGCGTGGTGGTAGCGGGCCAGGGCGTAGTCCGGGTCGATGGCGCTGGCGGTGGCGAGCTCTTCCAGGGCGCCGAAGATATCCGCCGCCCGATAGAAGATCAGCCCGTTCGAGACGTGCATGCGCGAGCGCTGGTGCCGGATGCTGGGGTTCTGGATGCGGACGAGCTTGAAGGTATAGCTGTCACGGGCGTTCTTGAGGTCCCGGAACACGAAGAAGGCGCAGGTCGCCAGGGGGGAGTAATAGACTTCCCGGAGCTTGAAATTCTCGGGGGGCCACAAGGTCTTGTAGCCGAGCTGGAAAGCGGCGGTGGAGGCCAGGATCGGGTCGAGTTCCGGCGGATCATTCTCCGCGGGCTGACGGATGCGCTCCACGCGGGCTTTGCGATAATAGCCGCGCTTCGCGAGCCATGCCAGGCCGCGTTGAGCCCGTCCCCGGTCCCAGGAGGACCCGGCGATCCCGTGCTCCACCCAGGAGACACGGGGCTCGACCTCTTCCGGGAGTATGCTCCAAGACCCGATGTCCCAGCGGACCGGGACTCCCTGGAGCGCCTCTCCCACGGGGGGGAAGCTGAGGTACTGGTAAGCCACGGAGCAGGAGTCGTTCCAGCCGATGAATCGGAATTCGTCGTATCCCGTCAGGGTGCGCGTGCCGGTCTCGACCAGCTTGGAGACGCGTACGTTGCCGTCCTCGTCCACGGAGGAAGCTGGGGAGGCTCCGGCTGAAAAACAGAGGAAAAAAGAGAGGAAAGCCGCGGCCACGGCTATATTAAGCCAAAAAAAACGACTTCTTCCTATCTATCGCTGGACCTTGTCTGCCGGCAGGTTCGCGGGTGCGTCCACGAGCCTTTCCTGCTGCACCATGGTGCGAAGGCTGGCCTGATCCGGTTTTTCGGTGAGCGTGTCCTGCCGGCGGGTGAAGAGGCTCGGGCCCAAGAACATGGCCGCGAGGAGGAAGATGATCCAGAAAAGGGTTCCCCTGCGCTTCATGATTTTATGATAGCAGGGGGAGGCGGAGAGGGGATGGGCTTTTGGGGGAAGCGAAAGCCGGTTTTTCGGCCCAAGCCGGAGTGGGACGAATTGGGACGAGGCTGCGGGACCCTTGGCCTGAACGGAGGCCGGGGGGGGCCTACCGCTATGCTAGGTCCACGGACTGCCACTCCGGCCTGAACCGGGTCAGGATGCGCTCGCGGAGCCTGTCGTTGGCGGGCAGCACGAGGTCCGGGTCCGCGTCCAGCAGGGCCTGGCTGTCCTCGCGGGCCGCCGCGAGAAGGTCCGTGTCCTTGACGAGGTCCGCGACCCGCAGGGAGAGCTCGCCGTGCTGGGCCGTCCCCAGGACCTCCCCGGGCCCGCGGATCTTGAGGTCCTCCTCCCCGATGCGGAACCCGTCCGAGGTCTCGCACAGGATGGAGATCCGGCGCTTGGCCTCCGGGGTCTTCGGGTCCGCGACCAGCATGCAGTAGGACTGCGCCCGGCCCCGGCCGATGCGCCCCCGGAGCTGGTGCAGGCTGGCCAGCCCGAAGCGATCGGCCTCCTGCACGACCATGACCGTGGCGTTCGGGACGTCCACGCCCACCTCGATGACCGGAGTGGCCACGAGGATGTCGCTCTTTCCGGCGCCGAAATCCTCCATGGCCCGGATCTTCTTGGAACTGGGCATGCGGCCGTGTACGAGGGAGACCCGCAGTCCGGAGAAGGCATCCTTGGACAGGCGGTCGTACTCCGCGACCGCGGCCTTGAGGTCCAGAGTGCTCGACTCCTGGATGATGGGGTAGACGATGTAGACCTGGTGGCCTTCGGCCACCTGGCCGCGGACGAAATCCAAGGCCTCGGCCTCCGGGACATGCCTCGTCACCGTCTGCCTGCGGCCGGGGGGCATCTCGTCTAAGGTCGAGACCTCGAGGTCGCCGTAGAGGGCCAGGCTCAGGGTGCGGGGGATGGGCGTGGCGGTCATGACCAGCAGGTCCAGGGGAGGGCCTTTCTGGCGCAGGGTCGTGCGCTGGCGCACGCCGAAGCGGTGCTGCTCGTCGATGACGGCCAGCCGAAGGCTGCGGAAGGCCACGTCGCCCTCCAGGAGGGCGTGGGTCCCCAGCACGATGTCGATCTCGCCGTCCCGGACGCGGGCCAGGGTCTTTTCGCGCGCCTTCTTTGGGACCGCCGAGGTCAGCAGGGCCACGCGTACCGGCAGGTCCCGCAGGAACGAGCCGAAGGTCCAGTAGTGCTGCTCGGCCAGGATCTCGGTCGGGGCCATGAACGCGCCCTGGAAGCCGTTCTCCACGGCGAGGAGCAGGGCCGCGATGGCCACCACGGTCTTGCCGGAGCCCACGTCGCCCTGCAGCAGGCGGGTCATGGGATGGGGCTTGCGCATGTCGTCGAAGATCTCGTTGATCACGCGGCGCTGCGCGCCGGTGAGGTCGAAGCCGAGCTGCTCGCGCAGCGGGGTGAGCAGGTTCCTGCGGATCTCGTAGGAGTAGCCCTTGCGCACCGCGCGGGTCTCGCGGTGCTTGAGGGACCACGCGATCTCCAGCAGCAGCAGCTCTTCGTAAGCCAGGCGCCGGCGGGCCTCCTCGAGCTGGACGCCCGAGCGCGGGCGGTGGATCCCGTCGATGGCCTGGGGCAGGGCCAGGAGCTCGCGGCGGGCGAGGATGTCCGGGGGGAGGAACTCCCGCACGTGGTCCAGGCATTCCCGCAGGGCGCGGTCCACGAGCTCGCGCAGGAAGCGCTCGGGGAGGTCCTCGGTCGTGGGGTAGACCGGCACGATGCGGTCCACGTGGAGGGAGGCGCGCGGGTCGTCGGCGCGGTAGTACTCGTAGACCGAGATGCGCTTGACCTTCAGGAGGTCCGCCTCACCCCGGCCGATCACCCACAGGTCGGTCCCGGGACCGACCTCGCTCTTGACCGTTTGGAACACGTCGTAGCGCCGGCTGGGCCGCTTGAACCAGACCGCGTCCACCGGACCGTGCTCGGGCACCGCGAGCTTCGCGATGAAGAGGCAGAGGTGCGGGCCGGCCCGCTTCTCGAAGGTCTCCTTGACCCGCCCCTTGAGCACGAGGGGGCCTTCCTGCGGGACGGCCCCCGGAGCGGCGGGGCGCCGGTTCTCCCAGGCGCGGGGGAAATGGAACAGGAGGTCGCGCAGGGTGTGGATGCCGAGCCTGGCCAGGCGCTCGGCCCGCTTGGGACCCACGCCTTTGATGTACTGGACCGGGCTCGAGAGCAGGGTCATGGTCGTCTGAGACCAGCATACTATGCCAATTGAGGGCCGCATTTGCCAGAATTGGAGCGGCATGAGGCTCCCCGCGGCGCCGGACGTCTCCCTCGCGTTCAGATACGAGTCGCTCGTCTCCTTGTTCCTCGTGGCCTTGAGCCTGCTCTGGCGCGGGGATCCCGATTTGGAGTATCCGGGGTTCCTCCTCAGCCTGCTCGGGCTGCTCGGGGTCAACGTCCTGGCCGGCACGGTCCTACGCTTGCGGCGCGTCCCCTCGTGGGCGGGCGCCCTGTTCGTGCTCGGCAACTGCGCTGCGGTCACATGGACGCTTTCCTTCTCCGGCGGGTATCGGTCCACGTTCTGGGTCCTCTACCTCATCCCCATCTACACGGTCTGCCTCCTGCTCGGTGCCCGCGAGGTCCTGTGGGTCTCGCTCGGCATCGCCGCGCTCAACGGCGCCATGCACATGGTTTGGGCTCCGGAGATCGCTGGAGAGATCTGGCTGTCCCTGGTCCTTAAGACGGCCATCCTCATGGCCGGCGCGTTCTCCGTGTGGCGCGTGGCGGACAAGGAGCGGCGCACCGCGGCCAAGATCCGAAGGCAGCGCGTACGCCTGAGCGCCCTGGCGGACCGGGTGGTCAAGGCGGAATCCTACCTGCAGGGCTGCGAGCGTATCGCGGACGTGGGGCTGGTCTCCGGCGGAGTGGTGCACGACCTGCGCAACCCTTTGACCGTGATCCTGGGGACCACGGACGTCTTGCTCGAGGAGCATCCCAAGAGACCGGACATCAGGGCGGACCTGGAGCGTATCCGCCGGTGCGCGGAGCACTGCTCCCGGATCCTGTCGGGCTTCATGGATCTGTTCCACGCGCAGGAGCTCAGCGCCTCCCCGACCGACATCCACGAGCTCGTGCGCGAGGCCCTGGCCGTGAACGCGGGCGCGCTCAAGGGCATCCAGGCCGAGGCCGTCTGCGGGCCGGGAGTCCCCAAGCTGCAGGTGAGCCGGCCGCACATCGAACGGGTGCTGGCGGACCTGGTGCGAAGCGCGGCCGAGCGGATGCCGGAGGGTGGGAAGCTCACGGTCCGGACCGCGCTCGAAGGGGACGGCCGCTGGGTGCGGGTGGCGTTCGAGGACACCGGCTCCGCCTTGCCGGAGAGCCGGGACGCGGGGTTCTATCTTTCCAGGGAGATCGCCAAGAAGCACGGCGGCGGGCTTGCCGCAGACCGCCGCCCGGAGGGCGGGGTCGCGGTCACCCTGACCCTGCCGGTAAAGGTCTGAACCGCACCCATGAAGCTACAGACAGAGACTCTCGAGTTCCGCACCCAGGGGCAGGGGGACCTCGTGGACATCACCCCCGCGGTGCAGGCGCGCCTGGCGGCCTCAGGCCTGGCCGAAGGCCAGGCCACGGTCTTCGTGGTCGGGTCCACCGCGGCCATCACCACGTTCGAGTACGAGCCGGGGCTCAAGAAGGACATGGCCAGGCTCTATGAGGCTCTGGCACCGGCTGGGAAGGAATACGCGCACCATCAGACCTGGGGAGATGATAACGGCTCCTCCCACGTGCGGGCCGCGCTCCAGGGTCCTTCGCTCACCGTCCCTTTCAAGGAAGGCCGGCTGATGCTGGGCGTCTGGCAGCAGATCGTGCTGGCGGAGTTCGATACCCGGCCTAGGGATAGGCAGGTCGTGGTCCAGCTGCCGGGGTGAGCTCGGGCACGGGCCAAGTCACGTTCTTGAAGCGGCGGTGCATCCACAGCCATTGCGTCGGATGCCGCCGCACCCATTGCTCCACCTTGTCCGACACGGCTTGAGTCGCGGCTTCGGGGGTGTCCCGGTCCCGGGCCAGGGACATCTCGGGCTCGATGACGACGTGGCAGATGCCTTCCGCGTCCCGGTAGGTATAAGTCGGGAGCACGGCGGCCCCGGTCCTCCGGGCCAAGGTCCCAGCGACCGAGAGCGTGCCGACCTTCACGCCGAAGAAGCGCACGAGAAGCCCCATGGGAGGCTTGGTGTACTGGTCGTTCATGAACGCCACGGAGCCGCCGCGGCGCAAGGCCCTCAGGATGACCGGGGCCGAGCCCGGCTCATGGGCCGCGGCCACGCCGGTGGAGAGCCTCGCGGCCGTGATCTGGTCGTGAAGCCAGCGGGGCTTGAGGACCTTCGTTACGATCGTCAGGGGTATGCCCGCCATCCCGCCCGCGGAGGCCAGCATCTCCCAATGCCCCAGGTGGCACGCCACGAAGATGACGCCCTTCCCCTTCGCGTGGGCCTTCTTCCATCGCTCCAGGCCGTGGAGCCTGGCGTGTCGGGAGACATAGTCGCGGTAATGCCCCCGCACCGGGGCGAAGAAGTGCAGGTACTCGAAGAACAGGATGCCGTAATGCTCGAAGTTCCGGATCGCCAGCCGCCGCAGCTCCTTGGACGTGAGTTCGGGGAAGCAGTGGCGCAGGTTCTCGAGCACGGTCTTTCGCTTGAAGAAGCCGAGCCTGAACATGAGCCGGCCGACGGCCGGGCCGAGGCGCAGCTCGGCGCCGCGGGGCAGGCAGAAAGACAGCAGGCCGAGTCCGAGGAGGAGGAGGCGGAGCGGAACGGATAGCCAGAGGGACATGGTCTAGAGGCGGCCCTTGAGCAGGGTCTCGATCCGGTCCACCAGCTCCTTCATCACGAAAGGCTTGGTGATCACGCCATCACCCCCGGATTCCAGGGATTCGAGGAAGCTCCGGTTTTCTCTTCGGACCGTCATGAAGAGGATGGGGAGGCCCCGGTCTTTCGCTCGAGACCGGATGCTCTCGCATAGGCGGAAGCCGTCGCTTCCCGGAAGATTGATGTCCAGGAGGAGAAGGTCGGGATCATTCTTGTCGAGCAACGCGGCGATATCGTCCCCGTTCGCGAAGGCTGAGATATCATAATAGATAGAGAGGGCGATCCGCAGCATCTCGCGGATGCCGTTGTCATCCTCTATCACCATCAGGCGGGGCTTCCCCGCCTGCCGTCCGTTTTGCTTCAGTGGCATGTCCCGAGCTCCTTGGCATCACGGGCAGAAGGATGCGCACCGTGGTTCCGCTCCCCGTCTCGCTGCGCACATCGATGCTCCCGTGGTGAGCCTCGACGACCAATTTGCAGAAATAGAGTCCCAGCCCGCTTCCGCGGCGAGTGGATTGTTCGCCCCCCTCGACGCGGAAATATTTCTTGAAGAGCCTGCCGATCTGACCCTGGGGGATGCCGATGCCCGTGTCGTGGATCTCCAGGGAGACGTTGCCGTTGCTGAAGGCCGCGCCCAAGGAGACGGCTCCGCCCCGAGGCGTGTACTTGATGGCGTTCTGCAGGAGGTTCGTGACCACCCTGCGCATGAGGTCCGTGTCCGCGACGAACTGTTCCGACAAGGGGCGGGCGCTGGAATCCTCGATCCGGATGCCGAGGTGCTCCGCCGCGCCCGTCACGTCGCTGAGGCACGAGTCCACGAATGCCTTGGCCGGGATGGGCCGCTTCTGAAGCGTCATCTCCCCGTATTCCATGCGCGTCGTATCCACCAGCGTCTCGAGAAGGTCCATCTGCGTCCGGCAGGAGATGAGGGCGAGGCGCAGGAGCCTGTGCTGGTTCTCCCGATCGAAGGGCTCGCTGTTGAGCACGGAGATGCAGCCCACGATCGACGTCATCGGGTTCTTCAAGTCGTGGATGATGGCCTGGTTGAGCGTCGCCTGCAGCGCTTTCGCCTGCGCGGCCTTGATGCGGTTGTGCCTGATGAGCAGGACAAAGCCCAGGATGACGCAGCTCAGTACGCCGTCGGAGGTCCATTCGGGCCAGGTCGACGGCAGCCTCCCGATCCGCAGATCTTCGACCAAGAACGGGGACAGGATCAGAAGGTATGCCGCTCGTTCGATCCAGAGTACGATCGGGTGGGAGGCTATTGACGTATCAATGCCTCCTCATGGCGCGGGTTCCCACCGGAAGCGGCGGCGGGCGAGGCCCGGGTGCTGGAGCCAGTCGAGGCGGAGCGAGACGCGGGTCCATAGGGCCGCGGCGAGGCCCAGCACGGAGAGGCCGCGCGCCCAAAGGGTCGCGGGGCCGAGGACACGGTGCGCGCGGCGCTCCAGGGCCAGGATCCAGCGCCGGATCCGGCGGTTCGGGGCGAGGAGACGGCCGGCCAGGAAGACGAAATCCGCCTCCCGGACGCGCCGGCCGAAGAGCTCGGCCTTCCGGCGCAGAGCCGGGTTCGGCGAGCCGCGCAGATTCTCGTACCCGCTGAGCCACAAGCGCACGGAACGGAAGATCGAGGGGCCCAGTCTCTGGAAGTCCTGCTCGAAGCACCAGCGCTGCAGGCCCTCGAGCTCCTCGCCGCTCAGCACGGGATGCGTCACCATGGACCGGAACCCGGTGCACTCGTGGTAGAATGCGCCGCGGTCCAGGGAGAACTGCGGCCTCAATCTTCCCTCGCGGGAGATCCTCTCGTAGAAGGGGGTCCCGGGAGTGGGGCCGTAGATGAGGAACTGGGACAAGGCCGGACGCAGGCGGAGCAGGCCCCGGAGCTCGTCGCGCACCACCTTCGGGTCCTGATAATCGAAGCCCACGATCATGGAGGCCAGGACCTGGATGCCGTGGCGGAAGAGGTCCGGGAAGAGCTCGGAGGGCTGGCGGCCCTGCTGCTTCGGGTAGCCGGACCGGGCGCCCTCGTATCCGATCCACAGCCCGTCGATGCCCATCTCCACGAGTTCTTCCGCCGCGTACTGGCTGAGCGCCCGGATGCTCCCGAAGGCGAAGATGGAGAACGTCCTCCCGGACTCGCGCACGCACGCGAGGAACTCCTCCGCGCGGCGCCTGTTGAGCAGGAAGTCCTCGTCCAGGACGGTGAAGCGGAGCTCCGGATCCGCGTCTTGGTAGCGGCGCAGGACCTGGAAGATGTCTTTGCCGGTCGGAAGAAGGGGGATGTGCCGGCGGCGGAAGAAATGCGAGGTGGAGCAGAAATCGCAGCCGTTGGGGCAGCCGAGGCCCGCGAAGACCAGCGCGGTCCTGGACACCGGGACCGAGAACACTTTCAGCCGGCTGATCACGTTCGGGTGCCGGTACGGCATGGTCCGGGGGGGCTCCCCCAGAAGCCGCCGCATGAAGGCGACCCCCTCCTCGCGGCAGATATGGTCGCCGTAGGGCCGGAGCTCGTCGTCGCCGAGCACCGTGCCGTAGCCGCCGAGCACGATCTTGGACTCCGGGGAATGCTCGCGGATGAGCGCCACCGCTTCCTTCATCCGGTGGAAGGTCGCTAGGATGAAAGAGATGCCCACATAATCGTAGCCCTTCCTCAGCTCGCGGATCAGCTGGCGGCCCGAGGGATATTGGAGGACGGTCGTGGGGGCGTCCAGGTTCTCCGCGATATAGTCGAGGGCGTACTGCTCGTGGGTGGCCCGCGGGCTGAACACGCCTTGGGCTCGAGTCACCTGGCCGAAGAGCAGCTCGTAGCCCACGCTGGAGGCGTCTCCGTGCGCGGGGCCGATGGGGCGGCAGATCGTGGTCAGCAGGATTCTCATGGCGGCGAAAGGACCCCATATAGTTTATTCCCGCCGTCCCGCGGTTGCTATCGGCTGGGGGTAAATTCCCCGCGCCGTCGTCCTCGCCCGCGTCTCCGTCGGGAAGCGGAGCCATGTAACATTCCCGTGACGCCGTCCGCGGGACGGACCGCTATGTGCTAACATGTCGGCATGGACGTCAAGAAAGGGACGCTCCTGGTCGTGGAGGATGAGGGCGACCTCCTCGACCTGCTGCGCCGGCGGTTCCGGGCCGAGGGCTACCGGGTCGTGTCCGCGAGGTCCGCGGAGGCGGGCCTGGCGGCCTTCCGCAAGCACCGGCCCGATCTCGTCGTGCTCGACATCATGCTCCCGAGGATGGACGGCTTGGATATGGCCCGGGAGCTGCGCAAGGTCTCGGAGGCGCCGATCATCTTCCTGACCGCGCGCAAGAGCGAGATGGACCGGGTGCTCGGCCTCAAGCTGGGCGGCGACGACTACGTCACCAAGCCCTTCTCCATGAGGGAGCTGGCCGCCCGAGTCGAGCTGCGCCTGAGAAAGACCGCCCGGCCGCCGGTCGAGCGCAGGCGCGAGATCGCGGCCGGCAGTCTCCGATTGGACTTCCGCAGGCACGAGTTCCGGGTGGGGGGCCGGCTGCGGGAGCTCACCCCCAAGGAGGCCCAGCTCCTCAAGCAGCTCGTGGATGCCAAGGGAGAGGTCGTCAGCCGCGTGAAGCTGCTCGAGCAGGTCTGGGGGCACGCGTGCGCCGGGGAGCTCAACACCCGGACCGTGGACCAGCACATCGCGCGGCTCAGGGGCAAGCTGGGGGCCGAGGGCCGCAGGATCAAGACCGTGAAGAAGATGGGCTACCGGTTCATCGCGGCATGAGCAGGCGCGGATTCCCCGTCGTCGGGGTCGGGGCCTCGGCCGGCGGGCTCGACGCGTTCAGGCGGCTCCTGGAAGCCCTTCCGTCCCGTCCGGGGATGGCCTTCGTCCTCGTGCCGCATCTGTCGCCCTGGCATGAGAGCCAGCTGACCGAGATCCTTTCCAAGGCGACCCGGATGCCGGTGACGCAGGCCCGCAGCCGGACCCGGGTGCTGCCGGACCACGTCTACATCCTGCCTCCGAACAGGGACATGCGGATCCAGGGCGGCGCGCTGCGCCTTGCCCGCCGGAAGCCGGGGCCGCAGAGCGCCGTCGACGTCTTCCTGGCGTCTCTGGCGGACGACCAGGGCGGCCGGGCCATCGGCGTGGTCCTTTCCGGCGAGGGTTCGGACGGGACGCGGGGGCTGGAGCGGATCAAGTCTCAGGGAGGCGTCGTCTTCGCCCAAAGCGAGGGGAGCGCGGGCCATCCGAGCATGCCCCGCTCCGCCGTCCTCTCCGGCTGCGTGGACTTCGTCCTGTCCCCCGAAGGGATCGCGCAGGAGCTCGGGCGCATCCGCCGGCGCCCCGGCTTGCGCAAAGACGGGACAGAGAGCGACGAGCCGGCTCTTCGCAAGCTCCTGGCCCTGCTGCGCCTGGCCAAGGGCGTGGATTTCGGCCTCTACAAGCGGACCACGGTCCTGCGCAGGATCCGGCGGCGCATGGCGCTGCTCCCGACGGACTCCCTGGCCCGCTACGCCGGGAGGCTGGAGAAGGACCCCTCCGAGCTCGAGGCGCTGTTTAAGGACATGCTCATCCATGTGACGGGGTTCTTCCGGGAGCCCGCCGCCTACCGGGCGCTCCTGAAGCGGGTCTATCCCAACCTGCTGCGCAAGCGCTCGCCGCGTGATCCCATCAGGATCTGGGTCCCGGGCTGCGCCACGGGCGAGGAGGCCTACTCCCAAGCTCTGAACTTGCTGGAGTATATTGGAGACCGGGCTCCCGGCATCCCTGTGCAGATCTTCGCCACCGACATCAGCGAACAGGCTCTGGCCAAGGCCCGGGAGGGACTCTATCCGGAGAGCATCGCCGCGGACGTCTCCAAGGAGCGGCTGCGTCGCTTCTTCAAGAAGGAGGCTCGGGGGTATCGGATCGCGAAACCGGTCCGCGACCTGTGCGTCTTCGCGCGGCAGGACCTCGCCGTGGACCCGCCCTTCTCGAACATCGACCTCATCAGCTGCCGCAACGTGCTGATCTACCTGGGAGCGGAGCTCCAGAAGCGGCTGTTCGCCGTCTTCCACTACGCCTTGAACCCTCACGGCTTCCTGGTCCTGGGGGCCGCGGAGACGGTCGGAGTCCGCTCCGACATGTTCGCGCCCGTCGACGACAAGGCCAGGATCTACGCCAAGAGGCCGGGAGGCGCCCGCGTCCCAGTAAGGCTCGGCGTCCCATCGGCGGCCCGGGCCGCGGCCCCGGAGACGAGGAGCGAGCCCGACCTCCAGCGGGAGACGGACCGGGCTCTCCTGGACCAGTTCTCCCCGGCCGCGGTGCTCGTCGATGAGAGGCTGGACATCCTGCAGGTCCGCGGCCGGACGAGCCCGTTCCTCGAGCCTTCCCCGGGCAAGGCGAGCCTGAACCTGCGCAGCATGGCGCGTGAGGGGCTTTTCCCCGAGATACGCTCGGCGACGCGGAAAGCCTTCCGCCAGGGCGCTCCCGTAAGGCGAGGAGGAGTGGAGCTCCACGGCGACGGACGTCGGCGCCGGGTGGACATCGAGGTCGCGCCGGTACGGATCCCGGGCCTGCGGGAGCGGTGCGCGCTGGTGCTGTTCCGGGAGGCCGCCCCCGCCGCTCCCGAGGGAAATCAGGCGGGCAGGGACCCAGAGTCCCGCCGGATCAGCCAGCTTCGCGAAGAGCTCAAGGAGAGCCGGGACCATCTTCAATCCATCATCGAGCAGCACGAGACGACCAATGAGGAGCTCCAATCCGCCAACGAGGAGGTGGTCTCGAGCAACGAGGAGCTCCAGAGCGCCAATGAGGAGCTCGAGACCGCGAAGGAGGAGCTGCAGAGCACCAACGAGGAGCTCAATACGGTCAACGAGGAGCTGGCCAACCGGAACCGCGAGCTCGCGGCGGCGAACGACGGGCTGAAGAAGTCCCACGCAGAGTCCAGGGCCGCGCGGGACTTCGCGAACGCGACCGTGGACACCGTCTTCGACCCCCTGCTCGTGCTCGACCGGCAGTTCCGGGTGGAGACGGCCAATCGGGCCTTCTACGACTTCTTCAAGACGCGCCCGAGGGAGACCCTCGGCCGCCGGCTCTACGAGCTGGGCGCGGGCCAGTGGGATCTTCCGGAGCTGCGCGAGGTCTTGGAGGAGGTCCTGCCCGCCGGCCGGAAAGTCGACGGCTTCCGGGTCCAGGCCAGACTTCCCGCGATCGGGAGTCGGACGCTCAAGCTCAACGCCCGGCGCATCGAGCACCAGGGCTCGGGGCGGATACTGCTGGTCTTCGTGGACGCGACCGCGGAGGCCGCGGAGGGCAGGCGCGCGCAAGCCGCCCTGCACAAGAGCGAGGCCGATCTGCAGACCATCACCGACAGCGCGCCGGTGATGATCTCCTACATGGGCCCCGACCTCCGCTGCCGCTTCGTGAACAAGTGCTGCGAGGAGTTCTGCGGATCGCCGCGCGAGGAGCTCATCGGGCGGCATGTCCGGCGCCTGCTGGGCCCCAAAGGCTTCGGGGCTCTGCGGCAGAGCCTCCGGGAGGCTCTGCGCGGCCGACCCGGCCGCTGCGAGATCGACATCCCCCGGCCGCGCGGCGGGACCGGCTGCTTCGACGCGTCCCTGGTGCCGGACCTGGAAGCCGGGGACCGGGTCCGGGGAGTCTTCGCGCTGCTCCACGATATCACGGACAGGAAGCAGGCCGAGGAGACCCGGCTGCTCCGGGAGCGCGAGGCCGTGCAGAAGGAGTTCCTGGCGAACGTGTCGCACGAGTTCCGCACCCCGGTCTCGACCATCAAGGCCGCGGTGGAGGAGATCCAGGAGTCTTTCACCGGAGAATCCAAAGACCACCGCCGGCTCATGGAGACGATCGACCGCCACGCCGACCGGCTGACGCGCCTGGTGGACAAGCTTCTGCGCCTCGCCGCGTACACGACGGGCCGCAAGCGTCCCCGGACGGCCGAGATAGCGGTGGCGGGTCTCGCGCGCGCGTGCATCCGGGAGATCGCCCCGTTGGCCAGGAAGAAGCAGCTCAAGCTGGGGGCCGAGGTCTCGCCCGGGATCAAGGTCCTGGCGGACAAGCAGGAGGCCCAGCTCGTGCTCCGCAACCTCCTGGAGAACGCGATACAGTACACTCGCCCGGGCGGAAGGATCGGCGTGCAGGCCGAAGCCAAAGGCGCTTACGCGGTGGTGACCGTGCACGATACCGGAGTGGGCGTGCGGAAAAAAGACCTGGAGAGGATCTTCCAGCGCTACCAGCGGACCGCCCAAGGCCGCCGGATGGCCCCCGGAGGAAGCGGGCTCGGCCTGGCCCTCATCCGCACCATCGTCGAGGCCCACGGCGGCCGCGTCTGGGCGCAGAGCGCGGTGGGCAAGGGCTCCGCCTTCCGCTTCACCCTCCCCCTGGCCGCCTAGACGCCCCGTCACAAGAAAGAGACCAAGGTTTTACATCCCCGCGATAGGAAGGCGGCCTGCGGCGGTTATAGAATGACCTGGCACGAAGGAGGATCTCATGAAGATCGAGATGGTGAAGGGGAATAACCGGCGGAAGTACGCGGCGGTCGCGGCGAAGGCCCCGGAGCCCGAAGAGCGCAGGCCCGGCTGCGTCGTGATCGATTTCCCGTGCGGAGCGGAAACGATACGGTCGGACCACTACACTCTGCGCATCGCAGCGGTGGAGGAAGGGCAGGTCGAGGTGTCCTTGGACAACGGCCCGTGGCAGCCCTGCCGTTCCTCGCAGGGCTATTGGTGGTACGATTGGTCAGGCTACGCGACGGGCAGACATCGCGCCGTGGCGCGGCTGAACACCACGAGCGGCGAGACCCGGCGGGGCAGCGAGGTCGGCTTCCTGGTGGAACTCTAGACCGCCAGGCGCGCCCTCATATTTGGTATCATCCTCCGTAGATATGCCTTACAATTGCGTCTTCTGCGGAAAGGGACCGGTCGCCGGCTTCAGCTACAGCCACTCCAATAGGGCGACGAAGCGCGTGTTCCGGCCCAACCTGCACAGACAGCGGGTCATCCACCACGGGAAGGCCGTGACGGCCTACGTCTGCACCTCCTGCCTGCGTTCCGGCAAGGCTGTCCGGCCCTCGCGGTAGACAACGAGTGAGGGGACGGCTGACGGCGGCTCTTTGCGCCGCTGGCGCGTTCCTTCTTTTTCTCCTTCCGTTCTCCAACCCAGACCTTTTCTGGCACTTGAGCGCGGGCCGGTGGATGGCCGAGAACCTCGCGATCCCGCGCCGGGACTGGCTCTCGCACACCCTGGCCGGGACCCCGTGGCTGGATTTCGAGTGGCTGACCCAGCTTCTCTACTACGGGGTCCACTCCGCCTCGGGCTTCAAGGGGTTGTGGCTTCTTAAAGCCGCGATCCTATCCGGGTGCTCCGCCGTCCTCTGGCGGACGGCCGGCCCCATCGGAGTGCTTGTTTGGGCGGTGTCCCTGGCTCACTCCAACGACCTCAGGCCTGAGAATTTCTCGCTCCTGTTCCTGCTCATCCTCGTCAAGAGGCTTGAGGAAGACCGCCTGAGCCCCTGGCTTTACGCCATGTTCGCGCTTTGGGCCAATATGCACCTTGGCTTCGTCTATGGCCTGCTTCTGCTGGCGGTTTATCGCTGGCGCAGCCCCAAGCCGATACTCTTGGCGTGCCTCGCCACCCTGCTCAACCCCTACGGGGTCGGGCTCTACGGGGTGCTTTGGGATCATGCGGCGGCCGCGCCGATCCTCCGGACCTATATCCGCGAATGGCAGGCTCCGGGGATGGGATCCTCCCTATGGCCTTTCTGGATCGTACTCGCGGGGACGGCGGCGCTCGCCGTTGCCAAGCGCTTGCGTTCAAGGGACGTCGTGGTCGCCGCGCTGTTCGGAGCGCTTTCGGCGGCGCACGTGCGCATGACCCCCTATTTCCTCTGCCTCGCCGTCCCCATGCTGATGCGCGCCCGAGTCCGTTGGCTCCCGACAGCCGCGCTGGCGGTGGCCTTGCCGGCCATGGTGTTCCAGCTGCGGGGGTTCCGGGACTTCTCCTGCGTCGACACGAGTCAGCTCCCCGCGGGCATGACGGACTTCATCGAGGGAGAAGCGGCGGAGCTCCGGGGGCTGAGGCTCTTCAACCCATGGGGTTGGGGCGGATATCTCGGCTACAGGTTGTCCCCGGACTTCCGCGTGTCCGCGGATGGGCGCTACATCTTCCACGAGCTGCTTAAGCCCATGTATGAGGCGGCGGCCTCTCCCGAGGCCTACCGGTCCTTCCTCGACGGCCACGGGATCCAGCTCGCCGCAGTCGAACACGTGGGCCAGCTCGTCCCGTCGAAGGCGGGGGGGCTCCTGCCCTTTTACGAGACGTACTTCCCCCGGGAAGCCTGGGCGCTGCTCTATCGGGACCGCCAGGCCCTGCTCTTCGCTCGAAGGGAGGCTTTGCCGGAGGGGTATCTCCGGAAGAGGGACCTCAGGCCGCTTTCTTCTCTTCCGACATCTTCGTCTGGGACTTCTTGCGCTGTTCGATGAGGGCGACCGTCCTCTTCTCGAGGTCCGGGTCCGTGGCCAGCAGCTTGCGGAACGTCGCCTGCGGGATGACGAAGATGAGGGTGTCGTCCTTCATGCTCTTGATGGTCGCGCCGGCCATGGCGAACTCCATGATGGAGGTCTCCCCGAACACCTCGCCGGGCCCGAGCTCCGCGACCTTGATCCAGTCCTTCTTCTCGGGCTTCACGTGCACAGAGACCTTGCCCTGCGCCACGATGTGCAGGCCCTCCACGCTCACTCCCTTGAAGATGATGGTCTGGCCCGAGCGGTAAGGCTTCTGCTCGGAGGACTTGGCCAGGTAGAGCGCTTGGTCCTCCGTGAGGCCCGCGAGGAACGGGACCTGGGTCCTGAGGAACTCGGTGACGGTCATGGCAGCCTCATGCGACTATACCTTTTTCACGCAGGAAATGGCGTATCTTCGAGCGGGCGCGGGCCGTCCGCACGATGCCGAGCCAGTCCTTCTTCGGCACGGAGGCGCGCTTGGTGAGTATCTGGCAGATATCGCCGGATTTGAGCTGGTAGTCCAGGCGCACCATCTTGTTGTTGACCTTGGCCCCCACGCACGTCATGCCGATCTCGGTGTGGACGGCGAACGCGAAATCCAGGGGCGTGGAGCCCGAGGGAAGCGCCTTCACCTCGCCCAGCGGGGTAAAGACGAAGACCTGGTGCAGTTCCAGGTCCGTCTTCAGGCTCTCCAGGAACTCCCGGGGGCTCTTGAGGTCTTGGAGCCACTCGATCCATTGCCGGAGCCAGTTGAGCTTTTCCTCCAGGTGCAGGTCCGGGGCGTGTTCGTCGAGCTTGTAGCGCCAGTGCGCCGCGATGCCGAACTCGGCGGTCCGGTGCATCTCCTTCGTGCGGATCTGGATCTCGATGAGGTCTCCCCGGGGGCTCATGACGCTCGTGTGCAGGCTTTGGTAGAGATTCACCTTGGGGACCGAGATGTAGTCGGTGAAGGAGCCGGCCACGGGCTTGAACTCCGAATGCACCATCCCCAGCAGCGCGTAGCAGTTGGCCACGGTGTCCGTGATGATGCGCACCCCGAGCGTGTCCTGTATCTCCTCGAAGGGCTTGTTCTGCCGCTGCATCTTCTGGTAGATGGAGTAGAGGCTCTTCGAACGCGTCAGCAGGCGATAGGGGATGTCGGCGGCGGCGATCTTCTTCTCCAGCGTCTCCCGGAACTGCACCAAGGACCCCTCGCGGCTGGAGTTGAGCGTTTCCACCTGGGAGCGCAGGGCGCCGTACTCCGCCGGGTTCAGGCGCATGAAGGCGAGGTCCTCGAGCTCCCCCTTGAGCTGGAACATGCCTAGACGGTGCGCGAGCGGGGCGTAGAGGGAGAGGGTCTCCTGGGCGATGCGCTGCTGGCGCTCCGGGGGGAGATAGCTCAGCGTGGTCATGTTGTGGTGGCGGTCCGCGAGCTTGATGAGGATGACGCGGATGTCCTGGGCCGTGGCCAGGAGCATCTTGCGCCAGTTCTCAGCCTGGGCTTCGTCGCGCGTGTTGAACTTGATGGTCTCGAGCTTCGTGACCCCCTCGACCAGCTGGGTGATCTCGGGCCCGAACTCCCGCGCGAGGTCTTCCGGGGTGACGGAAGTGTCCTCGACTACGTCGTGCAGCAGGCCCGCGCAGATGGTGGGGAGGTCGAGCTTGAATGCCAGCAGGGAACGGGCCACGGCCAGGCAGTGCGTGAAGTGGGGCTCTCCGGAGGCGCGTTCCTGGTGGGAGTGCGCGGACTTCGCGAAATCGTAGGCCTTCTCCAGCAGGGCCGAGTCCACGTGCGGCGAGTAGGACGAGAACTCGGTCTTAAGCTCCTCCAGGGAGAGCGGGGGCGTGGGTCCGTTCATGTGAGGAGGATGTCCGCGGCGCGGCCGGTGGCTCCCGGTCCGCCGAGGACGCTGCGCAGTCCGGCGAGCTCCGCGCGCAGGGCCTGAAGCCTCCGGGGATTGGCGAGGAGGTCCAGCGCGGCGTGCGCGACCCGCTGCGGGGTGGCATGGTGCTGGATGAGCTCGGGGACGGCCCGGCGGCCCAGCAGGATGTTGGCCATGGCGATGTGCTTGACGCGGATGATGGCCCGGGCGAGGAGATAGGTGGGCCAGGAGAGCTTGTAGACAACGACCATGGGCAGGCCCAGCAGGGCGTTCTCGACCGTGGCGGTCCCCGAGGAGGTGAGCACGAGGTGCTGCGCGCGACGCTCGGAATATCCCTCGTCGAACACCAGCCGCGCGTTCGTCCGCGCCAGCCAGGGCGCGTACGCCGTCGGACCCAGGCCTTTGGCTCCGAAGACCGTCACCTCCATGTCCGGGTAATCCCTGCGGATGCGGGAGGCCGCCTCCAGGAAGAGCGGGAGGTGCCTGCGGATCTCTCCCGGACGGCTCCCCGGAAGGAGACCCAGCCGCAAGGGCGCGAAGTCCCTGCGCGCCAGCTCGGCCGACGGCACCAGGTCGAGGAGCGGATGGCCGACCCACGTCACCGGGACCCGGGCCTCCCGGTAGAGCGGCTCCTCGAAGGGGAAGATGACCAGCATCCGGTCCACGCAGCGGCGGATCTGGCGGATGCGGCCGGGGCGGCTCGCCCAGACCTGGGGGCTGATGTAGTAGAAGCTCGGGATCCCGGCGGACTTGGCTTCGGCGAGGACGCGGCGGTTGAAGCCGTAGTAATCGATGCAGACGAGCGCATCGACCTCGGCTCCCCGCAGGAGGCGGCGGAACTTCCCGAGCAGCCTCAGGAAGGTGGGCAGGCGCCGGGCGGGCTCGACGAAGCCCGTGGTCCCCTCCGAGGCGAGGTCGTGGTGGAAGCGGTCGGTCCCCTCGCAGGCTTGGCGCATGAGCGGGCCGCCGGCGGCGTGGAAGCGGACCTCCGGCCGCCGGGAGCGCAGCGTCCGCATGAGCATGGAGCCGTAGAGGTCTCCCGAGGGGTCGCCCGCCACGAGCAGGAAGCGCGTCATCCGTTCCGTTCGATCCCCCGCAGGGTGTCCGTGACCGTCCGAGCGAACCTTCCGACCCCGGCCGCCAGCCTCGGCAGGAAGGTGCTCGGATGGGCGTGGTCCGTGACCGCGTAGCGCTCCAGCTCGTCCGTGATCTGGAGGGCGAGCTTCAGGGCCTCGAGCCCATGCTCCCCGGAAGGCCAGGGCTTGCGGTTGTGCCGGATGCAGTCGACGAAGTGGTCGATCTGCTTGCGCAGGGGCTCCGTCTTGTCGAGCTTGGGCGAGATCTGCTCGACGTCCTTGAGCGTGCGCGCGTCCGGCCGCTTCTTGCGGTGGACCTGCAGGGTCGCGTTCATGTAGTCCAAAGAGATATAGCTTGTTTCCTGGAAGATGCGTATCTTGCGGTGCCGTTTGATGGAGATGCGGCTGGCGGTGAGGTCCGCGACGCAGCCGGTCTTGAAGCGTACGCGCACGTTGGCGATATCCTCGTGCTTGGAGAAGAGGTGCGCGCCGATGGCCTCCAGGCTCTCCACCTCTCCGCCTACCAGGGTCAAAAGGATATCGAGGTCGTGGATCATCAGGTCCAGGACCACGCCGATGTTCTGGGTCCGCGGGTCGTAGGGGCCCAGGCGCTCGACCGTGATGAAGCGAGGGTGCTTGATGTACTCGATGGCCTTGAGCACCGCCGGGTTGAATCGTTCGACGTGGCCGACCTGGAGCTGCACCTTGTTCCTCTCGGAGGCGTCCAGGAGGCGCCACGCATCCTCGACCGTGCCCGCGATGGGCTTCTCGATGAGGCAGTGGACCCCGGCGTCGAGGGCCGCCAGTCCGACCTCGACGTGGTGTTCGGTCGGGACCGCGACCACCGCGGCGTCGACCTTCTTGAGCAGGTCTGTGAAGGAGCGGACCGCGAGCCCTCCCCCGCGCCAGGCCGCCAGCTGGGCGCGCCACATGTTCGTGTCGCAGACCCCGACCAGTTCGACGCCGGGGTGCCTGCCCAGGATGCGGGCGTGGTGGGCGCCGATGCGCCCGGCGCCGATGACGCCGAACCGGATCCTCGAGCTTGAATGGGTCATTTCGATTGCCTCTCGGGAAGCTTCCCGTCCTCCAGCGCGACCACGGCAAGGCCGATCTCGTCGGCCTTGCGCAGGAGCTCCTCCTGGTCGAAGATGAGGGTCTTGCCCGCCTCGACGGCCACGGCGGTGGCGCCGGAGCGGCGCAGGGGGCCGAAGCTGTCGATCCCCAGGACCGGCAGGTCGAACCGGACGTCCTGACGCGGCTTGGCGACCTTGACGACCACGATCCCGGGCTCGTCCCCATGGGAGCGCGCGAGCTCCCCGGCCCGCAGCACGGCCGCATCCGTGCCTTCCATGGCCTCTACCGCGATCACGGCGCCGCTCT
This sequence comes from Elusimicrobiota bacterium, assembly GCA_041650695.1. Taxonomy (GTDB): domain Bacteria; phylum Elusimicrobiota; class Elusimicrobia; order UBA1565; family UBA1565; genus JBAZKS01. Next base: position 39,122 of record JBAZKS010000008.1, on the reverse strand, counting down.
GGACCGCGACCGTCTGACCGATGTCGAAGCCGGAGAGGGCTTTGGCGGCGCGCCAGCCCAGGTCCATGTCGGCAAGCTCCGCCTCGGTGGGCTCGCGGCGCGTCAGGCAGCCCGGCTTGGCGAGCAGGTGCGCCAGGAGCATCGTGGAGGGGAGGAGCTCGACGCCTTCACGGGCGAACTCGTCCGCCAGGGCCCCGAGCAGGGTGTCCGTGCGCTTGTCCTTGAGCCCGGAGAGGAGCTTCACGGCGCGCAGGTCCGGCAGCACGCCTCCGAAGAGGGAGACATGCTGCACCTTTCCCACCATGACCGCGCGCCGCACGCCGGCCTTCTTGAACGCCTCCAGGGGCGCGCTGATCTGCCCGAGACGGAAGACGTGGGTCTCGTCCGCGATCTCCTTGAGTGCCGGGTCCGTCACTCCCGAGAGGGCGATGGCCACCACGCGCATCCCCTGCCGCTTGGCCTCCTGCGCGAAGAGGATGGGGAAGCGGCCGGAGCCCGCGATCAGGCCGACCGTCTCAGGATTCATTCAGGCTTCGACCTCCTCCGGCTCCGCCGTGGGCCGCATCACCCCGCGCTTGGAGCCCTCGACGAAGGAGATGAACTCCTGGACCTCGGGAGGATGGGGAGCGGCGGCCTTGAGCTGCCGGAGGGCCTCCTCCTGCAGCAGGCCGGAGAGGAAGAGCGTCTTGTAGGCGTCCTTGATGGCGGACAGGGTCTGCCGGGGAAGGCCGGAGCGCCGCAGCCCCACGAGGTTCAGGCCGCGCAGCCTGGCGCGATCCCCCTGGGCATAGCAGAAGGGGGGGATGTCCTTGCCGACCATGGAGCCCGCGCTGATCATGACGCCGCGGCCCACGCGCACGAATTGATGGACCCCCACCTGCGTCGAGATGATGACGTTGTCGGCGACTTCCACGTGGCCGGCCAGACCGGAGTTGTTGACCAGGATGACCTTGTTGCCCACGCGGCAGTCATGGGCGATGTGGGTGAACGCCATGATGAGGCAGTCGGAGCCGATGCGGGTCTCGCAGGTGGCCGTGGTGCCGCGGTTGAGGTGCGCGGCCTCGCGCACCGTGTTGCGGTCGCCCATGACGAACCGGGTCTTCTGCCCCGCGTACTTGAGGTCCTGGGGCGGCGTCCCGATGAAGCAGCCCGGGTGGATGTTGTTGTCGACCCCGAGGGTCGCGAACTCGATGACCGCGTGCGGGCCGACCTTGGTCCGCGCGCCGATGACGGTGTCCTCTCCGATGATCGCGTAGGGGCCGATCTCGGCCGAGGGGTCGATCTTCGCGGTTGGATGGACGACGGCGGTCGGGTGGATGTTGCCCATGGCGGTCACCGGTCCACGACGGCGAAGGACATCTCGGCCTCGGTCGCCATCTTTCCATCGACCGTGGCCGTCGCCCGGAACTTGCCGGCCCTTCCGCCGACCTTGATGACCTCGACGTTCAGGCGCAGGACCATGCCCGGGGTGACCGGGGCGCGGAACTTCGCGTTGTCGATGCCGAGGAAGAAGGCCATCTTGTTCACGAAGTCGTACTTCGCCATGAGCAGGACGGCCCCGGTCTGCGCCATGGCCTCGAGGATGAGGACCCCGGGCATGATGGGCCGGCCCGGGAAGTGCCCCTGGAAGAACTCCTCGTTCACCGTGAGGCACTTGATGCCTGTGGCGTGCTTGATGTCGAATATCTCCACCCTGTCCAGGAACAGGAACGGGTAGCGGTGCGGGATGAGCTTATTGATCTCGGCGACGGTCAGGATCTCCGGAACAGTCGCGGCTCCGGGCTGCGGCGTCGGGTTTTCAGTGGACATGGGTTTCTCCTCTGGGGGCGTCATGAATGGCCCGCCGGATCGCGGGCCAAGCCGCGCATCTTGATGGCGGAGAGGTTCAGGAGCTTGGCGAACTCGATGTTGTGCGCGTGCCCAGGCCGGACCGTCTCCACGCGGACCTTCAGGAGCGAGCGGCCGATGAGGGTCAGGTCGCCGATGAGGTCCATCACCTTGTGGCGGACGAACTCGTCGGGATAGCGCAGCCCCTCGGCGTTCGTGTGGATCTGGTCCTTCCCGATGACGACGGCGTTCTCGAGGCTCCCTCCCTGGGCAAGGCCTTGGGAGCGGAGGAAGGCCACTTCGTGCTCGAAGCAGAACGTCCGGGCTCCGGCGACCTCTGCGGCGAACGACTCGGGCTCCACCCGGAGCGAGAACTCGAGCTTCGGCACCAGGGGATGGTCGTGGAGCAGGGTCGCGTGGATCTCGAAATGCTCGCAGGGGAGCGCCCGATAGACGGAGCCCTTGTCCTCGTAGCAGACCTCCTCGCGGATGTGGAGGTGGCGCTTCGGCTGGTCCGGGTAGCGCTGGACGCCCGCGGACAGGAGCGCGTTGAAGAAAGGCCGGGCCGAGCCGTCCATGGCCGGGGGCTCGTTCGCGTCGATGATGATGTCGAGGTTGTCGATCCCGACCCCCGTGACCGCGGCGAGGACATGTTCGACGGTGTGCACCTTGGCGTCGCCCAGGCCGAGGTTCGTCCCCCGGACCGTGGCCACGACGCAACTCAGGCGCGCGGGGATCATGGGGCAGTCCGGGAGGTCGGAGCGGAAGAAGCGGATGCCCGTGTTGGGCGGAGCCGGCCGGAAGATGATCCTGGAAGGATTGCCGGTGTGCAGGCCGACGCCTTCCAGGCCGGTCTCCTTCTGTATCGTATTCTGGACTTCGGGTCTATTTTTTCGCATGACTGGCCTCTTTCTTCGTCAGGCGCTTGAGCGTCTCGTACATCTCCGGAAGGCGGTTGAGCAGGGCCTGGAGCTTCATGGCCTCCCGGTGCGGGCGCGTCGGAGATCCGAAGACCACGGCTCCGGGGTCGATGTCGCTCATGACTCCGCTCTGGGCCGTGACCACGGCGCGGTCGCCGATCTTCAGATGCCCGGCGACGCCCACCTGGCCCGCGAGGGTCACCTGCCTGCCGACCTCTGTCGAGCCGGCGATGCCCACCTGGGACACGAGGATGCCGTTCGGGCCGATGCGCACGTTGTGCCCGATCTGGACCAGGTTGTCGATCTTCGTCCCGGCGCCGATGCGGGTGTCGCCGGCCGTGGCGCGGTCGATGGTGACGTTGGCGCCGAGCTCCACGTCGTCCTCGAGGACCACGCGGCCCACCTGGGGGATCTTCCGGTGGCAGCCCGTCTTGGGGTCCGTCCAATAGCCGAAGCCGTCGGAACCGAGGACCACGCCGGGGTGCAGGATGACGCGGTCGCCGATGGTGCAGTAGTCCTGGATGACGACCCGCGGGTGGATGAGGCAGTCTTTGCCGATGCGCACGTTGTAGCCGAGGTAGCACTGCGCCCCGATGCGCGTCCCGTCGCCGATGATGGTCCGGCCTCGGATCACGGTGTACGGGCCCACGTCCACATCCTTGCCGAGGCGCGCCTCGAAGTGGATGTCGGCCTTCGGGCTCAGGGCCGGCGTGAGGGGCTTCCACTTCTCCGCGTAGATGCGCTCGAGCACCTGGGCGTAGGCCAGCCGGGGCTGGTCCGTGTAGAGCCGGTTCGAAGGCCCTCCCGGGAGGTCGCGGTCGGCGGGGGAAAGGAAGACGGCGCCGGCCCGGCAGGTGGGCAGCTGGCCCGCGTACTTGCGGTTCTCCAGGAACGCGATATCGGTCGGCCCGGAATCCGCCAGGGAGGACGCGTCGTGGATGACGGCGTTCGGGTCGCCCTCGAGGCGGGCGCGGGTCAGCCGCGCGATCTCGTCCAGGGTGATCCTCATAGCGAGGTCTCCTTGAGCTTCTTGACCACCCTGTCGGTCAGGTCCACCGAGTTCTGGCCGAAGAGGATCTGGCCCTTATCCACGACCACGCTCACGCCGTTCTCGCGGGCGACCTCCCGGACGGCGTCGTAGATCTTGCCGAGCAGGATCTCCGCGCGGCGGCTCTCGATGTCGATGAGGTCCTTCTCGACCTGCGCCTGGTAGGAGTCGAAGAGCTTCTCCTTTTCGGCGATTTCGTCCTGTTTGGCAGCGATGGAGTCGTCGAGCTCCTTCATGCGCTTCTCCCGGGCCGCGAGGGCTTCCGCGCCGGGGTCCACGGCCGCGGTCGGCGTGGAGACCGCGGCCGCTCCCGGGTCCACCACGATGGGGGATTCCGTCACCCCCGGGATGTCGATGACCAGGGGGGCGTCCGTGGGAGAGGCGCCTTGGACCGGAGCCGTGTCTGAAGAAACGACCGGCGCGGTGTCCTGCGCCACGTCGGCGGGCATCGGGCCCATGCCGGGGAGCTGCCCGAGCTGGGGGCGGGAGTCCGTGGAGACTTCGACCACCGCAGGGGTCGAGACCTGTACGGTCGGGGTCGATATGGCCGGTTCCGCCGGCGGCGTGGGAGCCGCCGCGGGGATCGGGGTCTTCTCCACGAGCTCCTTCTCGACCTTGAGCTTGGAGAGCTCGGCCCGCATGGCCATGATCTCGGCCTTGCGGAGGTTGACCTGCTCCTCGGCCTGGCGGATGATCTCGGCGTAGCTCTGCTTCGCCTTGTGCGTCTCCGGGTAGAGACGGAAGATCTTCTTGAGGTCCACGTAGCCGATGTTCCCGCGCTCGGCCTTGTTCTCCTCGAGGCTGACCTCGAGAGCGGAGGCGGCTGCCCCCAGGCCGAGAAGCACGCCCGCCATCATGGTGGTGATCGTTTTTTTCATGTTAGAACAGGGGTCCTATGCTGAAGTTGATCTCCGTCCGGTTCTCCCCCGGCCGGTGCTGGAGCCCGTAGCCCCAGTCCAGCCGGATGGGGAACGCCGGAGTCGTGAAGCGGATGCCGAACCCGACGTCCGTCTTGATGTCCCTCTCGCCCGGGCCCACGCGGCAGCCCACGGAGTTCATGTTCTCCCAGGACCCGCCGACATCGTAGAAGGCCACGAGCTTGACGATCGTGCGGCGGCGTTCCCGGGCGAGCGGGAAGCCTAGCTCCACGTTGGCCACGTCGTAGACCTTGCCGCCGTTGCGCGCCCCGACCTGGCCGGCGTAGGAATAGCCGCGCAGGGTGTCCTGACCGCCCACCCAGAAGCGCTCGAAGACCGGGACCTGCTTGGTCTCCCCGAACTGCGTCACGTACGAGGCGCGGTTGAAGAGGCTCAGGACCAGGGGGTAGTCCCCGATGTTGAAGAGTGACTTGTGCCATTGATTCGCGATGTAGGGCTTGAAGAAATGGATGTCTCCGAGGAAGGGCCCGCCGGCCAGGGTCGCGCCGATGGAATTGCGGCTCCCCTCGGCCGCGTCCCAGATGTTGTCCCGGGTGTCCCGGGCGAATTCGGCCCCGACCGAGGAATGGATGCTCGTGCTCGGCTGGAGCGTGTCCAGGAATTCATCCTGGATATCGGTGACCTTGATCTTCTGCAGGGTGTAGTTGAACGAGAGCTGGTACTTGTCGTCCTGGAAGCGCGGCCCCACGCGCACCGTGCCGCCCGTGCGCTTGTTGACGAAGGCGGAGTTGGATCCCTCGAAGGGGGAGATGCGCCGGGTGTTGAACACGTCGAAGCCGAGGGAGACCGGCTTGCTGCGGATCCACGGCATGGTCCAGGACACGGAGAAATCGTTCACGCGGGAGCCGAAGGACCACTGCACCCCGGTCCGCCAGGCCCGGCCGAAGAGGTTGAGGTGCTGCAAAGACAGGGTCCCGATGAGCCCGTCGAGCGAGGAGAAGCCGGCGCCCGCGGTCAGCATGCCGGGCTTGCCCTCGGTGACGCCGAAGGTGAGGTCCACGAGGTTCGGGTCGTAGGGGCTCTGGACGTCGAGCTGCACGTCGTCGATGAAGCCCAGGTTCATGATCTTCTGCTGGCTCTTGCGGACCTTGGAGACGGCGAACGGCTGGCCGGGCTTGATGACGAGCTCGCGCGTGAATACGTAGGCCTTGGTCTGCTTGTTCCCCTCCACATCCACGTGCTCCACGTAGACCGTGGGGCCCTCTTCGATCTCGAAGTGTACGTCGGTCAGGCCGGTGGCGGGGTTGAGCGTCTTCTTGTGCTGGACCACGGCGCGCAGGCGGCCCTTCTCCGCGAACATCTCCTGGATGTTCTGGACGCTGTAGTCGAAGCGGGTCTGGCTGAAGACCTTCCCGCGGTGGTATTCGACGGCCTTGGCCAAGTCCGTGGAGGCGTAGATCGTGTGGCCGCTGAAGCTCGTGTCGCCGAAGAGGTAGCGCGGCCCTTCGAACACGGCGACGTCGACGGTGATGCGCTTGAGGTCCTCGGAGTAGGAGACGCTGGAGGATCCGATGCGGAAGTCGATGTGCCCGCGGTCTTTGTAGAACGTCTCCACCTTCTTGAGGTCCTCCTCCAGCTGCGTCTCGGAGAAGACCTTCTTGCGGCGGGTCTTCATCTGGCGGGCGATCTTCTTCGGCTTGAACGCGGAGACGCCGGAGAGACGGACCTCCGCGATGAGCGCGCGCGGCCCCTCCTGGATGAGGAAGGCGACGTCCGCCTTGGCGGCGGCCGTGTCCAGCTCGACCTTCGTGTCCGCCTGGGCCTTGTGGTAGCCCTTCTTCCGGTATAGCTCCAGGATCTTCTCCGTGTCGGAGGCGAGCTTGACCCTATCGAGCGGGTCGCGCTCCCGCGTTTCGGTCGCGTCGCGCACCTTCCCGCGGGAAAGCTCCTTGTTCCCCTCGAACCGGACCTTGCGCACCAGGGGCCGTTCCTCCACGATGAAGGCGAGCCGGACGGGATGGGAGGACGGGCAGACGTCGAGGAACTGCGCCGGCATCTCGCGGTCCGGGATCTCGCTGATGTCGGCCGTCACCCGTTCGAAGTTGCCGAGGCCGTACACCTTCTGGATGTCCCGGTCCAGGTCTCCCCGGGTGTAGAGGTCCCCCTTCTTGGCCTGGATCTGGGTCCGCACCACGTTGAACTTCACGTGGCGGTTCCCCCGCACCTCGAGCTCGCCCACGACCCACGGCGGGGTGGGCGTGTCCGAAGAGGCCGGGGCCCTCGGCGCGATCGCGGGTTCCGCGGCCTTCCCCGGGATGGGCGGCGGGCCTTCCTTGAGGCGGACGTCCACCCGCATCGCTTCGCTCGAGAGAGCCACCTCGTAGATGGACGCGGAAACGAACCAGCCGGAATCCAGCAGAGCCGCGATGTCCTGCGACTTCATCTCCGGGGTATAGGGCTGCCATTCGCGGACGGACAGCCGGGACCGCACCTCAGCCTCGGGGATGCGCTCGAGCCCGAAGAACTGAACCTGAGCCACGACCGGTCCGGTTGTCGGAGTCGATGAGTCCACGGCGGCTTCTGCGTTAAATGCCGAAAAAAACAGCAGAAAACCAAGCAGTCCGGATGGAGTCACAAGAAAGATCAGACGTCTGGCCAGTATACAAAATCAGGGAGACCCGGACAATGTCGGTTCGCGGGCGGGCGAATAGAATATATATCTATTTTTTAAAAGGCTCCGGGAAAACGACTTTTCCACGGACCTTCCCGATAGCCGTGCCCAGCAGGTCCAGGGCGAGGAAGGAGTCCTTGGGCAGGGGGATGTCTGGGATGAAGCCTGCGTTTTGCGCCGGGACGAACCCGAGCCGCGCGAAGAACCGGGGAGCGGAGATCGTGAATATGAGGTTGATCCCCACGGCGCTGCAGCGCTGGGCGCCGTGGCGCACGAAGCGCTCTCCGGCTCCGAGCTTCCGGTATTTTGGGCCCACGGCCACGGGATGCAGGATGGCCGCCTTGACGGGCGTCGGGGCCTGGACCGTGACCGGGCTGAAGAGGGCGTAGCCCATGACCCCCATCCAGTTCTGCGCCACGAGCGAGAGCTTCGAGTTGAATCCCGCGCTCTGGCGGAGGGTTTCCACCAGACGGGCTTCGTTCTCCCGGCCGAACGCCTCCCGGATGAGGCTATCGCTCAGCGATTCCTCGCCCGGGTCTTCGCCGCGGATGATGACCGCTTTGAAGTCGTCGTCCAGCGCCATCTACCGGCTTCCGGCTTTCGCGCGGGCCTTCTTCTTCTCCGAGGCCGCGGCGGGGGCCGGTATCGGGACTCCCCGTTCGGGGTCGTAGTAGTCTAAGCCCGAGTGGTCCAGGACCTCCTCGCCCATGAGGATGCGCAGGGTGTTCTTGAGCTTGAGGTGCTGGATGAACAGGTTGTGCTCGGGCAGGAGGTCTTCGCGGCACTGCGGGGATTTGAAGTAGAACGAGAGCCACTCCTGGATGCCCCGCATGCCAGACCGCTTTGCCAGGTCCATGAAGAGCGCGAGGTCCAGCACGATGGGGGCGGCGAGGATGGAGTCCCTGCAGAGGAAGTTGATCTTGATCTGCATGGGCATGTCCATCCAGCCGAAGATGTCGATGTTGTCCCACCCTTCCTTGGCGTCGCCGCGCGGCGGGTAATAGTCGATGCGCACCTTATGGACGACTTTCCCGTAGAGGTCCGGATACAGCTCCGGCTCCAGGATCGTGTCGAGAACGGACATCTTGCTCGTCTCCTTGGTCTTGAAGGAGCCCGGGTCCGCGAGCACTTCCCCGTCCCGGTTGCCGAGGATGTTGGTGGAGTACCAGCCGTTCAAGCCCAGCATGCGCGAGTGCAGCCCGGGGGAGATGATGGTCTTCATCAGGGTCTGGCCGGTCTTGAAGTCCTTGCCGATGATCGGGGAGCCGGTCGCGTTCGCGAGTTCGAGCATGGCCGGGACGTCGCCCGACAGGTTCGGGGCCCCGTTCGCGTATGGGAGGCCCATTTTGACCGCGGCATAGGCGTAAATCATGGAGGGCGGGATGGCCGGGTCGCTCTCCTTGAGGCCCCGCTCGAGCGATGCGAGGTCCTCGTGGACCCTGGAGCGCTCGGGGAGGATCTCGGTGGAGCCGCACCAGACCATGACCACGCGCGAGAGGCCGTTCTCTTTCTTGAACGTCTCGATGTCGCGCATGAGCTGCTCGGCCATGTGCATCTTGCTCTTGCCCGTCTTTACGTGCGTGCCTTGGAGGTTCTTCACGTAGCCCTGGTCAAAGACCCCGGGCATGGGGCGGATGGAGGAAAGGGTCTGAGCCACCGGCCGGAGACGCTCCTCGGGCAGTACGCCCGCCTTGAGCGCGGCGCGGTACACGTCGTCCGGGAAGATGTCCCAGCCGCCGAAGACCAGGTCCTCGACCTTCTGCAGGGGCACGAACTCCCGTATGAGGGGACGGCGGTTCTCGTAGCGCTTGCCCAGGCGGATGCGCTGCAGCTGCGTCACGGAGCCCGCGAGGTGGCCGAGGCCCTTCTTATGGAGCTCGATGCCCGCGATGACGGTGCTGGTTATGGCGCCCATGCCGGGGAGCAGGACGCCGAGTTTTCCGCGGCAGGGTTCGATTTTGAACGGGCGAGGGCTCATATTCAGGTTCCTCCGGTAGATTCGACATTGTAGCTTTTTGGACGCAACAGCAGAAAAACAATGAGGAAAAGGGGAGTCCCGATGCCCGCGGCCCAGAGGAAGACGTCGGTCCGCCCGGTCAAGGCCAGGAGGACGAGCAGATAGATGAAGTCCCTTTGGGACAGGATGTGCTCGATCTTCGCGGCCCAGGATTTTCCCAGGTCCTCGAGCCCTCGGAACAGGGGGCCCTCCTTCTCTCGTTCGGCTCGCTGCGCGGAATGCGCGTAGATGAGCGCGGCGCAGGCCAAAGCGCTGGCCGCGGCCACCAGCCCCAGGAGGATGAAGACCGGGCGCCCGAGACCCACGCCCATGGAGACGAATAGGACGGCATGGACCAGATTGTCTCCCCAGAAGTCGAGGATGCCGCCCAAGCGGCTCGATTGGAAGCGCAGGCGCGCGAGCTCCCCGTCGCAGCCGTCCAGGACCGTGTGGAGCCAGACGATGAGCGCCGCGGCCACGGTATGGAGGTATGTCCCGGAAGCGAACAGGGAGGCCCCCGCCAGCCCGATGGCCGTGCTGAAGACCGTCATGTGATTCGGGCTGACCCAGGTCTCGGCGAGGCGGCGCGTCACGGCCATGGAGATGCGCCGGTCGAAATGTCTGGCCATGAAGCTGTCCTGGGGCTTGACCATGTCGCGCAGGAGCCAGGGCACCGCCGGTCCCCGGGCGGCATCCGTCTTCAGAAGGACATAGTCCTCGTCCGGGAGGGGCAGCTTGGCGTGGCGTTGGACCACTTGCTGGCGGTACGGAACGACCTGGATCACGCCCTTGCCGGAGATGTCCTGGTAGGCGGTGGGGGCCTCGTGCTTCTTGGAGAGGATCTGGCCCAGGACCCGGGGGCGGAAGAAATAATCCGCGGAAACGGTGATGTAGGGCGGCTGGCACGCGGGGATGCGGCTGCGGACCTCGTCATCGCCGCCGGTCGGCTCCACCCAGTGGAGCTCGATCCCGGCGGGGATGCGCAGCTGTTCGATGCCCTTCCCCTTGGGCTTGACCGTGGAGACCCAGATCCGGCGGAACCCGACCTTGGAGAGGGTGATGATCTGCCGCTCGATGATCGGGATCCCGCCCACCCGCTCGAGCATCAGGTTCGGATGGTCCACCCAGAGGATGGCTTGCAGCGGCCCGGCCGCCGCGGGAGGCGGGGGCATCTGTTTCCTGGGCGGTTCTTCCTTTTTCGGCTCTTCCGGCGGTTGTTTCTGTTTCGGCGGCTCCGGCGGGACGACCAGCCGGATGGGCCCATGTCCGACGCGCGCGGGCGCTCCGTCATCCGGCTCCGAAAGCTCGAGGAGGCTCGAGCCCAGGTCCCTGAAGCCGCAGCGGACCTTGCCCTCGACGACGGACCGGACCTCGCGGGTGACGCAGGACTTCCCGGTCGGAACGAGGTGAAGGAGCCGGGAGGCGGCTGAGAAGCCCGTCTGGTCGTTGGCGAGCAGGTCCCCGATCTGGACGCAGGCCCGCAGCGGAAGGGCTTCATCCCCCAGGCGCTGCTGGACCCAGAGCGCGCACTCGACCGCGCTGACGGCGCTCTCGAAGGACGCGAACGAGACGTCTCCGATGGAGTGCCGGACCGAGCCCCCGTGACCGGTCACCCCGGCGAGCAGGACTTCGTCGCGGCGCCGCAGGGACGCCAGGGCCGCGCGCTCGTCCCGGCGGCGGAGCTCTTCGAGGTCCGGGCTGTCGAAGGCGACGATGGCGCTCAGGCGTCGGGTCACGGTAGGGCGGCTTCCTCCCGCAAGGCTGCGCTTCGGCCGTAGAGGCCTTCGATAAGGGCGATGCAGCGTCCCGCTTCGTCGAGAGCCGCCGTCGCCGCGGCGGGATCCGCAAGGGCCGCCTTGAAGTCCAGGAGCGTCCCGCGGAACCACTCCGGATGGGCCGAGCCGTGCGAGAGCGGCTGCTGGAAGGAGTACGTGTGCGGGACGGAGGCCCTGTGGTACACCAGCAGACGGTCGTCCTGCAGCTCGACGCGGCCTTCGTTCCCGTAGACCACCCCCCAATGCCCGCGGCCGGGGGCGTTCCAGGTGAGGTGCATCAGGGCGGTGGACCCGGGGAACTCGATCAGGCAGGTGGCCTCCCGGTCCGTATCGCCGGAGCACTTGAGCACCCCGTGGGCCGACAACGGCTTCTTGCCGACCAGCCACTGGAGCAGGTAGAGGGCGTGCCAGCCGTGGTCCATGAGTATGCCGCCGCCGGAGAGCCTGCGGTCCGTGCGCCAGTTCGCCTTGGCGTGGGCCGTGACCGAGGGCTGACTGCGCAGGACGTGCCACTCGATGTGGGTGACGCCGCCCACGGCGCGCTCCCGGAGCAGCTCGCGCAGCTTGGCGAGCAGGGGCGCGTGCTTCCAGTTGTGCACGGGGAAAACCACTCGGCGCCGCCGGGACGCCTCGCGGCGGATCGTCTCGAATTCCTTCAGGCTCAGAGTGAGGGGCTTTTCGCACAGGACATGAAGGCCGTGCTTGAGCGCGAGCAGAGAGCTTTCGGCGTGCAGGTGGGGCGGCGCGGCGATGTCCACGAAGTCGATGACCGAGCTGAGTTTCGAGAAATGCGAGGTCATCGCCTCCGCGCTCGGGAAGAGCTTGGCCGCCGGCAGGAGGCGGGCGGCCAAGCTGCGCCGCTCGATGCAGCTGTCGCAGACCGCGACGATCTCATAGTCGCGGTCCGCCTTGAGAGCCGGGATGTGGGCCCGCTCGCAGACCTCTCCGAATCCGATGATCGCGCCTTTGGGCATCAGAGCTTCCAGCGTTCCTGCGCCGCGGCGAGGCTCTCCTCGAGGATGTCCATCCCGCGGTCGGCCTCCTCGCGCGTGATGTTCAGCGGGGGGTTGATGCGGATGACCGGCGAATAGGCCATCGTGATGAGCCCCCGGCGCAGGGCCTCGTCGAAGAGGACGCGGCAGTGCTCGCGGGGCATGGGCTCTTTCGTGGCGCGGTCTTTGACCAGCTCCACGCCGATCATGAGGCCCCGTCCGCGGACGTCTCCCACGAACGGGAACCGGTCCTTGAGCTTCGACAGGCGCTCGAGCATATGGGCGCCGAGGTCGCGGCTGTTCTGCACGAGCTTCTCGTTCTTGAGGATCTTGAGCGAGGCGTTGCAGGCGGCCGAGGCCAGGGGGTTGCCTCCGTAGCTCGAGGAGGAGCCGGAGGGGTTCGCGAAGGGCTTGGCCGAGGCGATGTGCGCGGGGGCCACGAGCCCCGCCACCGGGAAGCCGCCGCCCAGGCCCTTGCCGAGAGTCATGATGTCCGGGATCACGTCATCGTGGTTGCAGCCGAACCACCGGCCCGTGCGGCCGAAGCCGGTGATCATCTCGTCCGCGATGAGCAGGGCTCCGTGCTCGTGGGCGATGTCCCGCAAGCCCGCCAGGAAGCCCGGCGCCGGGATGACGTTCCCGGCCGTCCCCTGCACCGGCTCGACGAGGATGCCGGCCAGGGCGCCGGTCGTGGAGCGCTGGATCATGGTCCGGAGGAAATCCAGGCAGTGGCTCGCGCAGTCGTGCTCCCCCTTCGTGCCGAAGGGGCAGCGGTAGGGGTTGGGGAAGGGCGCGAGGTAGGTGCCGGGCGTGAGGGGTCCCAGGTCCTTCTTGAAGGTGTCGCCCAGCATGCCCAGAACGCCCATGGTCTTGCCGTGGAAGCCGCCCCAGAAGGCGATGAACTCGTATTTCTTCGTGTGGCTCTTGGCCAGGCGCAGCGCGGCCTCGACGGCTTCGGCGCCGCTGGAGTAGAGCTGGAGCCGGTCGACCCCCTTCGGGGTGACCTCGCCCAGGGCCTTGGCGAACTCCACCCGGTTGCGGGTCGTGAAGCTGCCGACCGAGATCTTCGAGACCTGCTCCGAGATGGCGCGCGCGTACTCCGGATGCCCGTGCCCGATGGCCGCCACGCAGACCCCGGCGACGAAATCGATGTATTCGCGTCCATCGACGTCCCAGAATTTGGCGCCGCGCCCGCGCTCCAGGACGATCTTGGAGAAGGTCGCGATCTGCTGGAGCCCCGGCGTCATGTGGCGCTGCTCTTCCTCGAATAGCTCCAGGGACTTCGGGCCGGCGGTGTAGGGTTCAGTGGTCTTCTGCAGCGTGTTTTTCATTAGGATCTCCGGAGAGCGGCCCCGCGAAGGGTTTTCACCCTTCTTTGCAGGTGCCAGGATATCTGGACCGCGGCTTCGCCGCGGACCAGGGCAAAACTGGGCCAGGAGTTTACGTCGAGCAGGGTGACGACGCGGTCGGGCCCGATGATCGCGTCGCCGCCGAACACCTCGAGGGCCAATCTCCGGGCTCCCGCGGCGGCCTGTCCCGCGAGGACATCCACGTCGAAGGGAAGGCGTTTCGCGCGGACCGGGTCGTGATAGAACCAGGTGAACCAATGCTCCGGGCCCACGCCGTAGAACTTGACGAGGTCCCCCTCGACATGGGGCTGGACGAGCCAATGCATGATCTCGCGCTTGGCGAAATCCTGCAGGATGCCGGCGACGTCGGTCCAGCGGCGCGCGCGCACGACGTCGTGGTCGCAGGTGTTGTGCACGTCCCCGCGCTTGATCCACCACCCGCCGTCCGATGGGACGGGCGGGTCGCCCGGCCCCTCGTCCACCTTGCGGACCTCGGTCGGCGGGAAGCGGATCTCTTTAGCCGAGCGGAAGGCGTCGAGCATTTGTATCCGATAGCAGCTCAGGACGCTCGACGGAGGGTTGACCCAGAGGGCGTCCGTGGACCGGGAGAGGGACTCCAGACGCTTGATGCGCGGATAGGCTTCGCACATGGGCAGGATCAGGTCCCACCCGGCCAGGTCCATGGAGTCGAGCTCCTCGGGATTGACGGCCTGCGTCTCGACCCCCAAAGATCCCAGGCGCTCCAGGACCGCCTTCAGGATCAGGGCGTCGTCCGTCTCGCGGTTCGGGGAGTTCGTGACTTCACGGAAGACGCCAAGGCATCGAGCCATATCATCTCCAGGAGCGGGTCTGTTTTTCGGCGACGGCCACATCCTCCGGCCGGTCCACGTCGACGGTTTTGGAAAGGAGGACGCCGCGGACCGGCCGTCCGTTCCGGACCAGCGCCGTCCAGTATTCGCGCAGCTTGGAGTGGGCCGAGACCGGCGGCATGGAGAGCGCCGCCTCCCTCGTCAATGCGTAGAGCCCGGAGGTCACGGTCTCCTTTCGGCGAGCCATGGGTCCCAGGGCGGTGATCCGGCCGGCCGGATCCATGTCCGCCCAAAGGGGCTTCTCGTCGTCCACGAAGCCGGTCAAGCCCAGGGCCGCGCAAGGGCGATCCCTTCCTATAAGAAGGAATGCCTCCCGGCTGAAGCGCGCGATGTCCTCGGGGGGGACGAGAGCGTCCACGGTGCTCATCAGGAACGCCTCGCTGCGCGCGGCCAGAGCCTGGGCCACGATGCGGAAACTCTCCCAGGACGAGCCGGTATCCCGGACGATGAAATCCCAAGCGATATCGGGGAAAGCCCCGGAGAGGGATTCGCGCACGGCCTGTCCCGAACTGTTCAGTATCATCGTGCAGGAGCGGATTCCCGCCGAAGCCAGGCCTTGGGCCACCCAGTGCGCGAGGGGCTTGCCCCGCACCGGCACCAGCGGCTTCGGCAGACTAGGATGCGAGGAGCGCAGGCGCGAGCCTTCCCCGGCGGCGATGATGCCGGCACACGTGACCCACGTCTTCCCTAAAAGCAGGGGCTCGATATCCATCAGTGAACGGAGCACCGGGGCATCCGCGCAGCAGCGGTCCGTCTCGGGGCGCGTTCCAGCCACCCAGGCGTGGGGCATGCCGAGGGCCTCGGCTCCCCGCATGTCGCGTTTGACGGAGTCTCCGACCATCCAGGTCTCTTCGGGCCGGGCCCCCAGGCGCGAGAGGGCGTGCTGGAAGATGCGCGCCTCGGGCTTCGCGGCCCCTACTTTCTCGGAGTCCGAGACTACGGCGAAGAGTTCGGAGTAGCCCTCCGAGGCGAGCACGGAATCGAGGTTGCCGTAGAAATTGGAGACGATCCCAAGACGGAAGCGCCCGGCCAGCCGTTCGAGCAGGGGGCGGTTGCGGCGGAGGTGCCGTCGGGAGTCCGAGATGAAGGCCTCCGCCACGCGGTCGGCCGCCCGTTCGTCCATGGAAAGGGTCTTGGCCACGCACCCGACCTGCAGGCGGACCGTTTCCTCCAGGCCGAGTCCGGCGAGCGCGAAGCGCCGGGGAAGGTTGTCATCCGAGTCGTAGAACGCCCGGCAGAGGGTCTCCCGTTCGGCGGACAGCCCGCCTTCCATATAGAGGGGGATAAAGCGGTCGATCCACGCCGCACCGTCGGAATCCAGAGTGCCGCCGAAATCGAACAGAAGGGCTTTCGTGGGCGCGGCCAGCTTCTCAAAGCTCATGATTCGGGGGATCGGCTTCGGAGTATCTTCAGCATTATATAAAAAAAGCCCTTGACAAATTCGTAGAATCCTGTTACAAATGCATAGTCGTAGACCTGTGTCGAGGTTTGGGTGGGCTGTGCTGGGCGTATGGATGGCCCGGGCCAGCTACCTGTGCGCGCCGAGTCGCCCCGCAAAAGCGGGTGCCGGCGCTTTTTAATGGCGGGTTCTCGGAGGGATATGCCGGACCTGAAGGAAAAGCTGAAAGCCGTCGACATCAAGAGCCTGAAGGATAAGGTCGGGGCTTTCTTCGGCGGCCCCAAGGACATCCTGGGCGTCGATATCGGCACGTACGCCGTGAAGATCGTCCTGATCAAGGCCGAGGGCGGCAAGAACAAGCTCAAGATGTGGGGACATATCCCGATCGAGGCGGCTCCCGAGGCTTCTCCCGAGGAGCGCAAGCAGGCCACGGTCAACGCCTTGAAGGCGTTCCTCATCCAGAAAGGGGTGCAGGTCAAGAACGCCGCGACCGCGGTCTCCGGCAACGCCGTGATCGTCCGCTACGTCAAGTTCCCGCTCCTGACCAAACAGGAACTGCGGGCCACGCTTTCCACGGAGGCCGAGCCGTTCATCCCGTTCGACATCAACGAGGTCCAGCTCAGCTTCCATATCCTCGCGGAGATGATGGAGGAGGGCCAGCGCAAGATGGAGACCGTGCTGGTGGCGGCCAAGAAGGATCTGATCCAGACGCGCGTGGAGATCCTCGAAGCCGCGGGGCTCAAGCCCGCCATCATCGACGTCGACTCTTTCGCGATGGAGAACGTGTTCGAGGGCACCACCGACCCGCAGGAGCGCGTCGGCTCCGCGCTGTACCTGAACATCGGCCATACCGTGACGAACCTCTCCATCATCGAGGCTGGGGTCACGCGGGTCGTTAGGGACATCTTCATCTCCGGGAGCACGTTCACCAAAGCCGTGATGAAGGCTTTACAGTACGAGTACGCCAAGGCCGAGGAGGTCAAGAAGGCGTACGGCCTCATGATCGATCCCGAGGAGAAGGAGAAGGCCCTGCAGGAGGGCAACCGGGACGCGCTCGGGGTCTCCCAGGCCGTCGCGAACGTGCTCAAGGACCTCGTCGCCGAGCTGCACCGCTCCGTGGACTTTTTCCTCTCTCAGGGTCCGGAGCGGTCCATCGGGCGCATCGTGCTTTCGGGAGGGTCCGCGAAGATGAAGAACCTGGCCCGGTTCCTGACCGGGGAACTCAAGGTCCCGGTCACCGTGCTCGATCCCTTCACTTTCCTGGGCGATCCGCCCGCGGACCTGCCGGCCGAACTCCTGCCGGCCATGGGCATCGCGGTGGGGCTGGCGCTGCGGCGCAATAGGGACTGGGAATGATCCGAGTCAATCTGGTACCGCAGGACATCCTGGACCGGGAGCTGCAGAAGCAGCGCCTCGGGCAGATCGGCGTGATCGGCGTCTTCGCCGCCCTCTTGTTCGCGGGGGTCTCCTATTGGCACCACCACCGCAAGGTGGTCCTGGAGGCCGAGGTGGCCACGGCCAAGACGGAGCTCGCCGCGCTGGAGAAGTACAAGAGCATGCTGGCGGAGGCCACCGCGAGGCGCGACAAGGTCGTCGCGCGGCGCAAGGTCATCGAGGGCCTTCTGAGTTCGCGGCTGGTCTACCCCCGATTCATGACGGATATCAGCGAGAGCATGCCCAAGGGGATGTGGCTCGAGACCCTGAAGACGACCAATAAGACCAACACCACGCTGCAGGTGGATGCCGACGCGGCGGTCCTGAAGCCGGAAAACGCGGCGCAATGGCTCCGGGGGGTGAACGCCTCGACCCAACCGGTCCAGCTGACCGGCGGCGGGCGCTTCAGCGCCGGACAGACCAAGATCCTGACGATCGGCGAGACGGCGACCAAATTCACGATCAACATGACGTACACGGCGGCACCGTAAGATGGCGAAGATGAACATCAAGCTGACGAAGGAACAGCAGCAGGCGCTGGTGCTCGCCGTGCTTTTCCTCGGCGGCGGCGGCTTCGCGTACGTGCGGTATTTCTGGATGCCCACCTCGAAGCGGATCACGGAGCTCAAGACCGAGTTCGCGCAGGTCCAGGAGAGCATCAAGGTCGCCAAGAAGGCCCAGGCCGACTACGAGAAGATCCAGAAGGCGCTGGTGACGCTCGAGGCGGAGCTGAAGGTGCTTATCGAGTCCCTGCCGAAGGAAAAGGATCTGCCCGGAGTCATCGACACGGTCAGCGCGCTGACGAAGAAGCACAACATCAAGCTTTCGGGGATCTCCTACACGGGGGAGACCAAGGCGGCCGGATACGCCGAGGTGAAGTACGAGCTCAAGATCCAGACCTCGTACCACGACCTGGGGAAGTTCCTGGCCGCGCTCGCGCTGGAGAAGCGGCTCTTCTGCGCCCGCGACATCAATTTCGGGGCCCCGGACGGAGAGGGGAAGATGTATATGGTGCTCAAACTGGTCGCGTACCAGTATCTGGAGTGAGCCGATGAGAACCGTGTTCGTGCTCATGTTCCTTTTCGTCGTCGGGGGGCGGGCGTTGGCGCAGAGCGGCGCGGCGCCCGCCGCGCAGCCTTCCACGCCGCCGAAGCCGGCGAAGATCGAGGACCTCTTCAACGCCAAGAAGGTCAAGAGCCCGTTCCTCTCGCTGACCGGGAGCGGGGGGGTCGCGGTCTCGGACGAGGAGAAGGCGTTCGATCCCAATTCCGAGGAAACGGACAAGGCCGCGCTCATCAAGGGGATGTCGCTCAAGGGCATCCTGAAGGACAAGGCGTCGTCCTACGCGCTGCTCCACCACGCCGAGAGCCGCACGGGCTACTATTTCCGCAGCGGGCGGCTCTATGACTACCAGGGTCATGCGATCCGCGGGGTGAAAGGCCGCGTGAATCCCATCCAGATGACCGTCATCCTGGAGGCGTCCGGGGAGAAGGCGATCCTGCGCATGGGCGAGGACAAGGAAGAAGAGGACGAGGAAAAGGAAGGATCCAGCAGCCCCGGTGGCTCCGGAGGCAAGACTTGACCCAATGAGGACACCTATGACGAACCAACCCTTGAGACGCTGCTTGGCCCTGCTGACCGCGGCAGCCCTTCTCCTGTGCCAGGAGGGGCCCGCGCTCCTCTGGGCTGCGGAGAGCGCCCTGCTCGAGGGCGTCGAGGTCGGGGCGGATGAGGTCGCGGTGCATCTCACCTCTCGCGTCAAGTTCAACACTTTCGTGACCTCCAATCCCCCGCGCCTTGTCATCGAATTCCTTGATACGGAGTTCACGGCCTCGGAGCGCCAGCAGGGCGGGAAGGGCTCGTTGTTGAAGGGCGTGCGTTCCGGGCAGTATCAGCGCACCCCCAGCATGATCACCCGCATCGTCCTCGATCTGCTCAAGGAGGCGGCCTACACCGCCAAGTGGGAGGACAACAAGCTCCTGGTCTCGCTGACGGGCGCTTCCGGAGACTCCCCCCGGGCCTCCCCCGTTGATGCGGCTCTAGTGGAGCCGGCCGCCCATGCGCCCAACGCCTCTCCCGACGAGGCGCAGGGCCGCGTCGCTGCCGCGCCGCAGGCGCCCAAGCCGGCGGCCCCCAAGCCGGCCGCCCCCGCGGCGCTCAAAGACGCTCCCAACGGGGCCGCGGCGAAGCCCGCGCTCCCCGTCGCCCAGGTCCCGACGTCGTTGTCCACGGAAGTGTCCTCCGAGCTTCGCGCCATCGCCGAGGCGGGCGACGCCCGGCCGGAGGACGCGGACGCCCCGGCCGCCGCCGCGTCGGTCAAGCCCTTGGCGGCTCCAGCGGGGAAGAAGAAGCTGCGCCGGGACATCCTGGCCGCGCTTCCCTCGGACCCGGTGACCCTCGAATACGACGACATGGACATCCGGGACATGCTCAAGCTCATGGGGCTCAAGGCCAAGATCAACATCGTCTACGGGTCCGACGTGAACGGGAACCTGAGCCTGCACCTCAAGGACGTCCCCTATAACGAGGCGTTCATGACGATCCTCTCCATGCAGGGGCTCGTGGCCAGCCAGGTGGGGGAGAACATCCTGCGCGTCATGACTCCGTCGACGCTGACCAAGGAGCGGGGGGTCGCCGTCAATCAGACGCGCATCGTCCGGCTGAAGTATGCGAAAGCGCTGGACGTGAAGACCGCCGTGGACGCGGTCGTGACCGCGCAGAAGCGCACTCCCAGCATCGTCACCGACGAGAACACGAACTCCTTGATCATCACCGATACGCTCGACGGCATCGACGCCATCGAGAGGCTGATCTCGGAGATCGACATCCGGCCTCAGCAGGTCATGATCGAGGCCAAGCTCGTGGAGGTCGTGCTCAGCAAGGGCGTGGACTTCGGCGTCCAGTGGGATTATCTGGGGATGGAGAACTCGAAGATCGGCACGCAGACGGGCTCCAATATGTTCGGGACGGCCTCGCACCCCCTGACTACCGCCCTGGTGAAGCCTCTGGACCAGAACGCCGATGCCACCGCCGGGACCGGGGGCGTCGGCCGCGGGACGGGCGTGAACCTGCCGGCGAGCAACATCTTCGGGGCGTTCACGTTCGGGCGCGTCACGAACAACTACTTCCTCTCCGCCACCCTGACCGCGGCGGCCAGCGAGGGCAAGGCCAAGGTGCTCTCGGACCCGAAGATATCGACGGTGAACGGGAAGCAGGCCCTGATCAAGATCGAGACCAGCATCCCCTTCACCACGACCGAGACCACGCCGGCCGGAGGCGGGTCGGTCACGACCGCGACCAAGCAGTCCTTCCAGAAGACGGGAATCACCCTGGACGTCAAGCCGACCATCAACGCGGACGGCCGCATCACCCTGGAGATCAAGCCAAAGGTGGAGCAGGCCTCGCCCAACACGGCGGCGAGCGCCACCGGGGCCAGGCAGACGGACAGCCGCTCGGCCGAGACCACCGTGGTGGTGCAGGACGGCGGCACCGTGGTCATCGGCGGGCTCATCACGGACTCGGTCAGCGATTCGATCTCAAAAGTCCCCTTCTTCGGCGACATCCCGCTGCTGGGATGGCTGTTCAAGAAGAAGTCGACGACCCGCAACCGGGTGGAGCTGCTCATCTTCGTCACCACGCGGATCATCCCTTCCTGATCCGTGGGCCTGTCCGCCTTGGTGGCCCTGCCGGTCGCTTTGGGCCCCATCGCGGTCGGCGTCTTCGGAGCGAGCGCGCACGCGGCCATCCAGGCCGCGGTCTGGTCCGGGACCGCGCTCTGGCTCCTCTGGCGGGTGTTCGTCGGCTACCTCCCGATCCCTTCCAGGCGGAATCTCCTCTGGAGCGCGGCCTTGGCCCTGCTGGCGGGGGCCGCCGGCTCTCGCGACATGATGGTCGCGGTCTGGATGTTCCCGGTCATGACCGCGCTCTCCAAGGACGCCAGGAGCTACGTGGACGAGGCTGTCCGGGTCTCGGCCTGGCTCATCATGGCCCTCGCGGTCCATCAGCGCCTCGCCGGCGGCGCCTCGGCGCCTTCGAGCGTGTACGCCTCTCCCCCGGTCCTCGCGGGCGCCGCGCTCATGCTCCTGCCGGTCTCCCTGGAGCGCGGTGACCGGCTCCTCGCCGCGGGGCTCGCGGCGGCCCTCCTTTGGACCGGGAGCCTGGGCGCCTGGCTGGGGCTCTCTGCCGGCCTGGCCGTGGCTTTCCGGGGACGGAACCGCCTGTGGTCCCGGCTCGGCCTCGTCGGGAGCGCGGCGTGCGCCGTGGCGATCTACGGCCAGCTGGGCTCGGTCGAGTGGGTGCAGCGCTGGGAGGGATGGAAGGCCGCCTTCGGCGTGATGGCCCGGCAGCCCCTGCTGGGCTGCGGCCCGGGGGGCCTCGCCGAGGGCCACCAGTACTACCTCGCGACGGCCGCAGAGGCCGGCATCCCGTTCGCGCTTCTGTGGTTCGGCGGCCTCTGGCACTGCCTGCGGGGGAGGTCCTACAAGCAGTTCGGGCTGGGGGCCGTGCTGGTGCAGAGCCTTTGGGACTCGCCCTTCTCCTCGGCCTCGAACCTCTGGCTGCTCTCCTACCTCGCGGCCTCGTCCACCTCCGAGACGTCCGAGGGGGTCGACATCCCGTCCAGGGCCAGGCCCTGGGCGGGCCTCCTCGTGCTGCTCGGCGCGTGGCGGGTGCTGACGTTGTGATCCGCCGTCGAGACTGGACCGTTTTTGCCCTTCTCTCGATCGCCGCCGCGGCCGTATCGTTCGCCCCCGCCCTGGCCGGCCGGACCTTCTTCTGGGGGGACCTCACCTACCTGCACCATCCCTGGCGGGCCCTGCCGGCCGAGATGCTGCAGCGCGGGGCCCTGCCCCTATGGAACCCGTACATCTACCTGGGCATGCCCATGGCGGCCGGGATGCAGAGCGCGGTGTTCTACCCCGGGTCCCAGCCTTTCTGGCTCTCCGGGTTCGCGACGGCCCTCCCCTTGTTCCACTGGCTGCATTACTCGCTCTGCGGCGTGTTCACGTTCCTCTGGCTCCGCTCCTTGGGCCTGGCGCGCTGGGCCTCGGCGGCCGGAGCCTTTTCGGCCATGCTCGGCGGGCCCTTGGTCAGCCGCATCCCTCTGCTCAACCACCTCTCCACTTTGGCCTACTTCCCGGCCATGCTGCTCTTCGGCCGCAGGCCGGTCCTCCTCGGCTTGAGCCTGGCCCTCGCCTTCCTGAGCGGATACCCTCCCATGCTGGCCGGCGCGGCCGCGGCCGCCTGGCTCATCTCCAGGGCCAGGTTCAGGACCTGGGTCTGCGCCGGAGCCCTGGCCGCGGCGGTCTCCGCCTGCCTGCTCCTGCCCGCGGCGGAGCTCATGTCCGACTCCAAGCGCGGGCGGGGCATCGAGAGCGAGGAGGGGCTCAAATGGTCGTTCAAGGCGCGGGACCTCGCGCAGTTCACGGCCCCGCCGCTCATCCCGCGCGGCGAGTACTCGCCCGCGGGGCTCTGGTGGAAGACCGCCTACGCCGGGATCTCGGTCTGGGCCGCCGCCGGCCTGGGCCTGCGGGCCAGCGGCGCGTGGCCGCTGGCCTACCTGGGGGGCGTGGGGCTCCTGGTCCTGGGGGACAGCAACGGCCTCTCCAAGTGGCTCTGGACTCACGCCCCTCCCCTGCGCTACGTGCGCTATCCGGGGAACCTCGCCTATCTGGTCGTCCCCATGCTCGCCCTGCTCGTCGGCCGGGGCCTCCATCGCAGGAGATTCGCCGCAGGCGCGGCCGCTCTTATCGCGCTGGAGCTGTTCGCCTACGCGCGGGCCTCCCAGCCCACGGCCCCGCGGAGCTACTTCACGGACGCCGGGCCCATGGTCCAGGTGCTGCGGCAGGAGCTCGGGGGGCACCGGTATCTGATCTCCCCCTTGGCCCTCATGTGGGAGCGCGGGCTCGGCCCCACGGCGGATTCGGCCTCAGCGGACCTCCGGCAGAGGCTCTACGGGCTGACGAACATGCCGTACCATCTGTCGAGCGTGTGCAATTTCGGGGAGCCGCTCGTCCTCAATGCGTCGTACGACTGGATGGACTTCCTCTTCACCCGGAAAGGCTTGGACGACGCGTCCGGCTGGCTCGGCTGGGCGGATGTCCGGGTGGTCATGACCCGGGACCGGCTCAAGTCAAAACGGCTGGAGTACCTCGGGGACAGCCTTTGGCAGCTCTACCGGAACCCGGGTCCGGCGTCGCGCGCCTTCTGGCTCGACGAGAAGACCGGCGCCGAGCTGCCGGAAGGGCTCGGCGGACCCGCGCCGGACCTCTCGAGGGCGAAGCCGCTCTCCGTCTCGCGGCCCAGGGAGGACCGCTTCTCCGTCTCCGGCGAGTCCAAGGAGCCGGGCTGGGCCTTCGTGTCCGAGCCGTTCTGGCGGGGCTGGAAGGCGGATACGGGAAGTGTGTTCGGCTGGCAGGACGCGGTCCCCGTCCCGGCTTTGGGAGCTTTCCAGAAGGTCCGGGTGCCGGCCGGAGCCTGGTCCGTGCGCTGGCGCTACGACCCTTGGTCCTGGAGGCTCGGCTGCGGGCTGACTGTCCTTGTTCTGTGTGGTCTTTGGGCTTACTGGTATAATAACCGCCTCCGTCAGCTATGAGGTCCAGAGACCTGTTTTTTGTCCTCGCCATCGCCGGCGCGGTGGCGGCCCTCCTCTCGCCAGTCCTGGCCGGGCCGGGGCTGCTCCTGGGCAACTTCGGGGACATCTACGCCTATCATTATCCTTTGCGTCATCTAGCCGCCGCCCGGCTCCAGGCCGGGGAGCTCCCGTTCTGGAACCCGTACATCTTCGCGGGCATCCCCCTTCTGGCGAATTCCCAGGCTGCCCTGTTCTATCCTCTTTCAGCGTTCTTCCAGATATTCCATCTCAACCATGCGTTCACCCTGTTCGCCTTCGCGCACCTGCTGCTGGCGGGCCTGGGCATGCACCTGCTGCTGCGGTCCCGCGGGCTTTCCCCCGCGTCCTCCTGCTGCCTGGCCCTGGCCTT
The DNA here is from genome assembly GCA_041650695.1 of Elusimicrobiota bacterium. Lineage (GTDB taxonomy): Bacteria > Elusimicrobiota > Elusimicrobia > UBA1565 > UBA1565 > JBAZKS01. The sequence continues at coordinate 14,984 of JBAZKS010000008.1, read as the reverse complement.
TTGCCTCTCCCCGTTCGTGTCCTTCAGGCTGGCGCAGGGCATCCCCACGCACCTGGCCGCGCTGGCGTATCTGCCCTGGTGCTGGCTGGCCCTGGAGTCCGGCAAGTCCTGGCTTTTGGCCGGCACGCTCGCGCTGCAGCTCTTGAGCGGGCATCCGCAGTTCGCCCTCATCCATTGGGCGGCCATGGCCGCCTACGCCGTGATGGACAAGCGGAGGCTCAAGACGCTGTGCGTCGGCACGGCCGGGGCCGCGGCGCTTTCCCTCATCCAGGCGGTCCCCACCGCAGAGTTCCTCTCCCTGTGCAACCGCAAGATGGTGCCCGCCGTCTTCCTGCGAGCCTATTCCATGCCGCCCGCCGCCTTGGCCAGCCTGTTCTGGCCCGGATACAGCGGGGATCCCCTTACCGGGGATTTTCCGGACGATCCCTCCGTCTTCTTCGAGACGTGCACCGCGTACGTGGGTCTCCTGCCCTTGGTCCTGGCCTTATGGGCTTTGGCCCGCAGCAGGCGGGAGGCGGCATTCGGCTGGCTCCTCGCGGCCGCCGGGGTCGTCCTGGCCCTGGGCCGCTTCGACCTGTCCCCGGCGGGGCTCTCCAGGGTTCCGGCCCGCTTCCTGCTGCTGACCTTCTGGGGCCTGTTCCTGGCCGCGGCCTGCGGAGCGAAGCTCGTCGACGGGAAGGCGAAGCCCGCGTGGAGGCTGGCCGCCATCCTCTTCGTGCTCGGGGACCTGGGGATGCCGGCCTCGCGCTACGTCTACGCGGAGGAGCCCGGGCCCAAGCTCGCGGCGGATCCCGTGGTCGCCGAAGCGCTCGGCGGCAAGCTCGTGCGGTTCGCGAGCGACCCGGAGCTCGCCAACCCAAATAAGGCAATGCTCTACAGGGCCATGAACGTGAACGGCTATGACGCCGCGTATCTGGAGAACTATACGCGCTACGTCATCCGGTCCGAAGCGCCCGTGCCGGCCGTGGACCCGAGCCGCACCCATATCCGCAACGTCCGTTCCAGGGAGATGTCCCGGCTGGGAGTGGGGTACACCCTGAGCCTTACGGAGCTGGGCGGAGCGTATCGGCGCACGAAGGCGGGGGGGGTGATATATCCGGTGCCGGGAGCCCGCCCTCTCGCGTTCCTGGAGGGGAGCTCCGAGCCGTTGGAGGTCGAGTCGCCCAGGGCCGAGCGCTGGATCGTGAAGGGAAGAGCCTCCGGCTCCGGCCTGGTCCTTGCCGTGCCCTCTTCCCCGGGCTGGAAGGCCCGGCTCAACGGCAGGCCGGTCCCCATCCGCGTCGTGGACGGGCTCCTCATGGGCATCGACGTGCCGGCGGCCGATGCGTTCACGGCGGAGTTCACCTTCGTCCCGAGCTTCTGGCCCGGGCTGTGCCTCTTCGGAGCCGTCGCCTGGTCCTTCTGGCTATGGCGTGAGGCGCGTATATGAAGCGGCTGAAGCGCTCCGCCGGGATGGGCCTGGCGTTGGTCGTGGGCGGGGCGCTCCTCTTCTACGCGTTCAAGGACATCCGGCCGAGAGAGGTGCTGGACTCCCTCTCGGATTTCCGTCCGGCCTGGCTTCCCGTGCTCCTGGTGTTCCCGCTCATCGATTTGCTCATCCGGGCGCTCCGGTGGAGTCTGCTCCTGGCGCCGATGACCCGGGCCGGGGTCTGGACCCTGACCCAGCTGGAGGCCATCGGCCTGGCCGTCAACAACGTGCTGTTCCTGAGGCTGGGCGAGGTGGCGCGGAGCTTGGTGGCCGCGCAGGAATTCGAGGTCCCGGTCATGAGCGTGCTGGCCACCATCGTGGTGGAGCGCCTCTGCGACATGGCCGCGATCCTCCTGCTGTTCGTCGTCGGGGCGTCCTTCATGCCGGACTTGGTCGAGCCGCGGCTGCGGGCCTTGGCCGCCGGCTTGACCCTGCTCATCCTGGCCGCGCTCGGAACCGCGGCCGCGGGCGGAGAGCGGCTGGCGCGGGCGGCCGCGCGGCTGCGGGGCCTGCCTTCCGTCGGCCGCATGGCCGGCGAGCTGGTGTGCGGGACCCGCGCCCTGCGCTCCTGGAGCGTGTGCTTTCAGGTGGGGTTCTGGAGCCTCGCCCTTTGGATCTGGGACGCGGCGTACTGCTCCGCCATCGCCGCCTCCATGGGGTTCGAGCCCGGCCTCGGCCTGGGCCGCGCGATCTTGGTGCTCTGCACGGCCGCGGCCGGGACCATGCTCCCGACCGTGCCGGGAGCGTTCGGAAATTTCGAGGCTTCGGTGCGCTTCATCCTCGAGCGCTTCGGCTACGATAGGGCTCTCGCGGTGAGCTACGCGATGGTCTCGCATCTGTTGGGGTATGCGATCGTGACCCTCTTGGGAGTCCTTTTCCTCTACAAGCTCGGGCACACCTTCGAGAGCCTGCGGCGGGCCTTGACCGAGGCCCCGGCGGCGGGAGGACGTCCATGAAGCTGCATCTTCTCAAGCGGTTGGCCTGCCCGGCATGCCGCGGGGAATTGGAGTTCGCGACCCTCGACGATTATCCGCGGGAGGATGTCGAGATCGAGAGCGGCGGCCTGCGCTGCAAGGTCTGCTCCCAGGAGTATCCCATCGAGGAGTCGATCCCCAGGTTCTTCGCGCGGACGGGGGACGGCCGCATGCTGCGGACGCGGGATTCCTTCGGCTACGAATGGCTGCGCTACCCCGGGGGGCGTCCCCAGGACAAGGCGATATTCCTGGAGGAGACCCAGATCCCGGAGGGGGACTGGGCCGGCCGCTTCGTGCTGGACGCCGGCTGCGGCATGGGCCGCTACACCGCGGTCGCGCTCTCCCTGGGAGCCGAGGTCGTGTCCTTCGATCTGTCCGAGAGTCTCCGGCGGCTCGTCCCCGTGAGCCGGGAGACGGGGAGCCTGCACGTGGTGCAGGGCGACCTGCTGCACCCGCCGTTCAAGCGCGGCGTGTTCGACATCGTCTACAGCCAGGGGGTGATCCATCACACCCCGGACGCCAAAGCCGCGTTCGGGCAGATCGCGGCGCTGACCCGGCGCGACGGGATCATCACGGTATGGGTCTACGGGACCCCCGGCTCCTTCGAGAGCTTCTCCAGCAATCCCGTGCGCGCGGGGAGAGACTGGGTCCGGCGCCACCTGCGCCTCGCCTGGGCCGTGGTATGGACGCGGCAGCTCCTGAGCGACGGGCTTCGCCTGCTCACCACGCGCCTGCCCGTGGGCCTGCTCTACCTCCTGTGCCATCCCCTGGCCTTCCTCGGGGCCTTCCCGCTCCTCAAGTACCTGACATTCTCGGTGGAGCGGGACTTCAAGGTCCGGCTCATCGAGAACTTCGATTGGCTGGCCCCGCCGTTCCAGAGCAAGCACACCAAGGAGGAGATGCGCGCCTGGTTCTCGGAGGCGGGCTGCGAGGTGGTGCGGCAGCTGCCGCACGGGCTGGTGCCCAAGGTCGGCATGGTCGGCAGGCGGCGCGACTCATGAGCCTAACCGGCGTGGTGATGCTCACCCCGGGCTTTCATCCCGTCGTGGGCGGGGCCGAGAAGCAGGCCCTGGAGCTCTCCAAGGCCCTGGCCGCGAAAGGGTGGAGCGTCCACGTGCTCACCCGGAGCCTGCCCGGGCTCCCGGCCGAGGACACGGTGGCCGGACTCCCGGTCCATCGGGTCCGGGCCGGCGGCCGGGGGGTCTTCAACGCCCTTTCCTTCATGACCTCGAGCGCGCTCTGGCTTCTGCGGCGCGCGGCGGACTACGGCGCCATCCACGTCCATCTGGCCGGCTCGCCGGCCCTGGCCGCCTGCGTCGCGGGCCGGCTCCTCGACAAACGCGTGATCGTGAAGGTGGGGGGCGGGGCCGGCATCGGCGAGCTGGCGGTCTCGGGCCGGACCCTGCCGGGAAGGCTCAAGCTGGCTTTGCTGCGGTTCTTCAGGCCGGTGCTCGTCGCCGTGACGCGGGAGCTCCTCCCCGAGTTGGAGCGCTTCGGCCTGGCGAAAGGGGCGAGGGTGGTGCCCAACGGGGTGGATGTGCGCCGCTATCAGCCCGTTCCGCCGGAGCGGAAGGACGCCCTCCGGAGGAAGCTGTGCATCCCCGCCGGGCTTTGCTTCCTCTACGTGGGCAGGCTCGCTCCCGAGAAGAGGCTCCCTCGGTTCGCGAAATCGTTCGCTCAAGCCTTGATCCGGAGCGGGGCCAGGGCCAGCCTTGTCATCGTCGGTGCCGGGCCGGAAGAAGCCGCTCTGCGGGACCTTCCCTTGCTCCTGCGGCCTCCCACGGACAAGATCGAGGAGTACTACGCCGCGGCCGACGTGTTCGTGCTCCCCTCCATCTCCGAGGGGCTCTCCAACGCCCTGCTGGAAGCCATGGCGAGCGGTTTGGCCGTGCTCGCGAGCCGGGTAGGGGGAACGCGGGAGGCGGTGGAGGAGGGCGTGTCCGGTCTCCTGTTCGCCCCCGCGGACGAGGAGGAGCTGGCCAAGAAGCTGGACTCCGTGCTTTCGGCGCCGGAGCTGGCGGCGAGGCTGGGCCGGGCCGCCCGTGAAGCGGCGGTCGCCAGGTTCTCGCTCGAGAAGGTGGCTGAGGAATACGTTAAGATCTATCAGGAGGGCATATCTGCGGCATCTGCGGGATAGTCCATAGCGAGGCGGGGCGCCTCGACCTCGAGCTTCTCAAGCGGGCGAACTCGCTCATCACCCATCGCGGCCCGGACGACGAGGGCTTCCACGCGGATGCCCACGCCGGCCTGGCCATGCGGCGCCTGTCCATCATCGACCTCGCGACCGGGCATCAGCCCATCGCGAGCCCGGACGGCCGGACGCACATCGTGTTCAACGGCGAGATCTACAATTTCCAGGAGCTCCGGTCCGAGTTGGAGAAGGACGGCTATCCCTTCAAGACGCGCTCGGACACGGAGGTCATCCTGGCGCTGTACATGAAGTTCGGGGCCGCCTGCGTGCGGAGGCTTCGCGGCATGTTCGCCTTCGCCGTATGGGACCAGGCGAAGGGGCGGCTCTTCCTGGCCCGCGACCGGATCGGGAAGAAGCCCCTGGTCTACGCCGAAGGCCCGGGATTTTTGGCCTTCGCCTCCGAGCTGCGCAGCCTGCTCGTATGGCCCGGGGTGCGCCGAGAGGTGGACCCCGTCGCGGTGGACCTTTTCCTCTCCCTGCAGTACATCCCCAGCCCGAAGACCATCTACAAGCACGTCCGGAAGCTTCCGCCCGGCCACACCCTGGTCTGGGAGAATGGGAAGGCATCGGTCGAGCGTTATTGGCAGCTCCCTCTCGGCGAACCGCCCGTCACCCGCGACCTGGACGAGGCCTGCGCCATGATCCGGGATAAGCTCCGGGAATGCGTGAAGCTGCGCATGATCTCGGAGGTGCCCCTGGGCGCGTTCCTTTCCGGCGGGGTGGACTCCTCCATCATCGTGGCCTTGATGAGCGAGCTCTCGGACAAACCGGTCAAGACCTTCTCCATCGGGTTCAAGGAGGAGGCGTTCTCCGAATTGCCCTACGCCCGGGAGGTGGCCGAGGCCTGCGGCACGGACCACCAAGAGCTCATCGTGACCGCGGACATGGCGGACGTCCTTCCCAAGCTCGCCTGGCACTACGGGGAGCCGTACGCGGACGCGAGCGCCCTGCCTTCCTATTATGTAGCGCGCGAGACGCGGCGGCACGTCACCGTGGCGCTCAACGGCGACGGCGGGGATGAGAACTTCGCGGGCTACGTCCGGTACTTCGCCATGAAGGCGGCCCGTCTTTTCGATCTGGCACCGGGCCCGGTGCGGGCGGGCCTGAGGAACATGGCCGAGTTCCTGCCGGACAAGTCGGCTCCGGTGAGCTTCCCCTGGAAGCTCAAACGCTTTCTGCGCTCGGCCGTGTTCACGGACCTGGCGCGGCGGCACCTGAAGATGGTCTGCTTCTTCTCGGAAGAGGACAAGAAGGGGCTCTACACTCCGCGCATGCTCGCGGCCCTGGGCAAGGAGCCCGCCGCGGAGCGTTATCTCGCGGCCGCGTTCGAGCGCGGCAAGGGCGAGGATTTCGTCAACCGCATGCTCTTCGCGGATATGACGACCTACCTTCCGGAAGACCTCATGGTCAAGATGGACATCGCGACCATGGCCAACTCCCTGGAGGGGCGCTCTCCCTTCCTGGATCACGAGTTCATGGAGCTGGTCTTCAATTTCCCCGGGGATTGGAAGCTCAAAGGCCTGAGCAGGCATAAGTGGATACTCAAGCGCGCGTTCGCGGACAAGCTCCCCAAGGCGATACAAAAACGGGGCAAGATGGGCTTCGGCATCCCACTGGGCCCTTGGTTCAGGGGCCAGCTCAAGGATTATTGGCGCGAGCACGTGCTCTCCCCGGAGGCTTTGGCCCGCGGATATTTCGAGAAGGCCGCCCTGCAGGAGATCTTCGACGAACATCAGAGCGGCAGGCGGGACCACGGCTACAGGATGTGGGCCCTGCTCATGCTGGAGCTCTGGCACAGGCAGTATATGCCCGATTTCAGGGGGTTCTGAGCCATTATGAAGAAAAAGACCATCCTCTACCTCGACAAGGTCGGGAAAGCGGAGAGCGGCCATTGCCTGGCCGCGGCCGCGGAAAGAGCGCACGAGCTGGAGCTTGAGCACGTCGTGGTGGCCACGACGAGCGGCCGCACCGCGCTGGGACTGGCCAGGGAGCTGCGCAAGCTCCGCAGCGAGGCCAAGGTCATCGGCGTGGCGTACGCCGAGAACTACGCCAGGAAGTGGGGCAGGCTCGACCCGGACATGGCTCACCAGGCCGAGGGCCTGGGCGCGGACTTCATCCGAAGCGGCCACGCCATGGGCGGGATCAACACGGCCATCAGCGATAAGTTCCTCACCCTCACCCCGAACAAGCTCATAGCGCAGACGTATTACACCCTCGGGCAGGGGTTCAAGGTGGCTGTGGAGGTCGCGCTCATGGCCGCGGACCAGGGCATGCTCCCTCATGGGGAAGAGGTCATGGCTTTGGGCGGGACCGGCGAGGGCGCGGACACGGCCATCGTGCTGACCCCGGCCTGCTCGGCCGAGTTCTTCAGCGTCAAGATCCACGAGATCGTGTGCATGACGAGGAGGAGCGGGAAGAAGTAGGGGTGTAATACTTTCCGGCCTCCTGCGTATTGGTAGATGGAGGCCGGCATGAAGATACGACCCGTCCTGCTCGCCCTTCTGCTCTGCTCCTGCCATACGAAGGAAGCCCGCTGGCAGGAGCTTTCCGGCATAGCCATCGACCTCTCCCGGCAGGGGCTCTATTCCGAAGCCCTCGGTCCGGCCACGCAGTCTTTGGTCTTGGCCGAGCAGCTGTTCGGGCCCAAGGATATCCGGACAGCCTACACCCTGGACCTCCTCGGCACGCTGCGGCTCAGGAAAGGGGAATTCGATCAGGCGGAGGGTCTCCTGAAGCGCGCCGTGGCCTTGGCCCAGGAGGAGCTCGGCTCCAAGGACCCGAAGCTGGCGCGCTTCGTGTTCGACCTGGCCGAGCTGCGCGCCCTGCAGGGACGCTACGACGAGGCCCAGGAGCTCGAGCTCAAGGGGCTCAAGGCGCTGCAGGCGGTCTACGACGAGATCAGCTCCCCCGTGGCCGCAGCCTACGCCAGGCTGGGGGCGCTGGAGATCAAGTGGGGCCGCTACGAAGAGGCGGAGCACCTGCTGCGCCGGGCGCAGGCCATCAACGAGAGGATCCCCGAGCCGGACCCCGGGGTCCAATCCATGATCGCGGCGAACATGGCGGAGCGGCTGCTGCAGCAGGACGACCTGGAGCGCGCGCAGGACCAGGCGGACCGCGCCCTCGGCCTGACCCGGCTCGCGGGGGAGTATCCTCCCGAGCTCGCCCCCGTCCTGGTCACGGAGGGCTCGGTCCTCCTAGGGAGAGGCAGGCTCGACGAGGCTGAGGGGAGCCTGCTGCGCGCCATCGGCATCTACAAGCGCTATCCCGAGGCGAACGAGCGGAACCTGGTGGAGGCGAACCTGCGCTTGGCCGCGCTCCAGGCCCGCAGGGGACGCGCCGACGACGCGGAAGCGCTCTACTCCAGGCTCCTGCCCGCGTACGAGCGCCTGGTGGGCTACAACCACAACGCCCTGGTCAGGGAGTACCTCTCCGTCGCCGACCACTACAAGCTCGCCGGGAAATACGACAAGGCCGAGGCCTTCTATGTGACCGCTTTGTCCCGGCATGCCGAGGCTCCGGGCGCCGAGGAGAAGGATATCCCGGTCACGCTCATGAAGCTTTCCGAGCTCTACAAGGCGCGCGGCAGGGCGGACTTGGCTGCAGGCTTTCGCAAACGTGCGCTGGAGGCGGCGAAGAGGAACGCATGGCGCTAGAGCTGGAAGCTTTGGTAGATTCAATTGCTTTGGCTCGCCAGCCCGATTTTGCCGCTTTCTACGACGCTTTCTTCGGGAGGATATACAACTATATCCGCTACCGGGTGTCCGACCCGGCTGCGGCCGAGGACGTGACCAGCGCGGTCTTCGAGAAGGCCCTGGATAAGTTCGAGAGCTATAGGGCTGAGAAAGGGCCTATCGAGGCGTGGATCTTCGCCGTGGCCCGCAACACGGTCAACGACCATTTCAGAAGGCGCAGGCTGTGGGCGTGGCTGCCGTGGGCGGAGGGGTCCCCGGCGGAGGGGGACACGCCCGAAACGCTGCTCAGCCGGAAGGAGTCCGACGCGGAGCTCCTTTCAGCCTTGGCCTGTCTCAACGAGCGGGAGCGGGACGTCCTGGCCATGAAGTTCGCCTGGAAGATGACGAACCGCGGGATCGCGGCGCAGACGGGCTTGAGCGAGAGCAACGTGGGCGTCATCGTGTTCAGGTCCGTGAAGCGGCTGCGCGGCGAGATGGAGAGGAAGAGCCATGGAAGAAAGAGCTGAGGCGGAGCGGTTCAACGCCGAGCTGGACAGGATGCTCGCGGGGGGCGAGCCCGAGAGGCTGACGCCCGAGCTCGAGCTCGCCGGAAGGCTCTGCGGCATCAAGCCGAGGCCGGGGCTCCAGGCGGAGCTCAAGAGGCGCCTGCTCTCGAAGCCGGGCCTTCCGCTGCAGCTGCGGGTCGCGTTCGCCGCCGCGGCCGTGCTGTTGTGCATGGCGTATCCCGTCCACCGCTTCCTGCGCCGGGCCCGGGTGGAGCCCCCCGTCCCGACGACCGTGAGCGCGCCGGCGCGGGCCGAGGAGCCCTCGGAGCTGATGCCTCAAGGCTTGGTGGAGCTGTCCATGCGGAGGATGAGGGGGGCCGGACGGTCCGAGTCGCCCTTCGTGACGGCGAAGGGGAAGAAGGTCGACGGGAGAGTGCGCTGGGACCTTCCGTCCGTATCGATCGTGCTGGAAAGGAAGAGGATAACGCCCGAGGACTTCGTGGTGAAGGCCTCGGAGCTGGAAGAGTGGGGTGAATGGGAGGTAGCGCCATGCGAGTGAGCAGGATGTCGGCGGTGCTGGCCCTGGCCTTCGCGACCGCCGCTTATGCGGCCGAGGACCAGGCGTCCGTCAGGCTGTCGAAGGAAGAGGTGAAGTACGAGCGGGACTCCAAGGGGATGGTGGAGGGGTACCGCGGGCTCACGATGCCCATCTCCGGGCATCAGGTGGCCTTCATCAGCGAAGGGGACCGAGTCGACGTGCTCGTGACCTTCGACGCGCAGATGAAGGACAAGGTCAAGGAGAAGGTGACGGCCACCATCCTTCAGAACGTGATCGTGGTCAAGGTGAGCAAGCCCCAGAAGCTCGACGAGATGGGAGCGGTGCAGCTCCTGGTCAACCCCAACGAGGCGCAGTACGCGGCCTTGGCGTGGAGGCAGGGGGATTGCACCATCACTCTCCGGAAGGAGAACGACGTGAAGATGGAGCCCATGGAGATGGCCGCGTTCCGCAAGCTGTTCCGATGAGGTCGGCCGGGTAAAGGTCCTCCCTCTGATCCCGGGTCGGGGGGAGGACCGACCCTTTGGGCCGTACGGCCCATGTCCCCACGGGCCGATTGCCGTTCTGGCGTGCCCCCCCAGGGCCTATACGCTGTCCCCTGAAGGCTGAGTACCATCTCGGTCAGTATGAACTCCTGCCTCCTGACGCTGCTGCTCTGCATCCTCATCCCCGGCCAGGCCCTGGCTGCCGTGGTCCAGCCTGTCCGGATCGAGACTCCTCCTCTATCAGGGGTCGGTCTCCCAGGCGTCAGCCTGGTCAACCCGACCCTGTCCGCGGCGCCCGCGGTCTCCGCCGCCCCCTCGCTCGCCGGAGCGCTTCCTTCCGTCCGGACCTTGAACCCTGCTGTCGCCCCGGTGCAGACCGCCGCGGTACAGCCTGTTCTGGCGAAGCCCGTGCAGGCGGCGGTTGCGCAAGCGTTGTCTGCTGTACATGCGCCCAACGCCTCTCCTGAAGGGGCGCCGGGCCCTATCGGAAGGCCCGGCACCGCAGGGCAAGACGTGCTCCCTACCCCTGCGGCGCAGGCCTTCTCCCAGGGCAGGGCCCTTTTCGACGGAGTCGGCTCCATCCATTTCAACAACGTGGACCTCCCGGTCCAGGCCTTCTCGGACCAGACGCCGCTGAGCTCGCACATCATCCGCGCCATCGACGCGGCCCAGGAGACCGTGGAGGTGGCCCTGCACGGGATCGCTCTCGAGTCCCTGGCCGAGGCCCTGGTCCGCGCCAAGGAGAGGGGCGTGAGGGTGCGCGTGGTCATGAACCGCTCGCACGTGTACCCGGAGAAGCCCGGCAGGAAGGTCGCGCCCGAGGTCCAGATGCTCATCGACGCGGGCGTCGAGATGCGGCTCCTGCGCGGGACGCGCGAGCACGGCATCATGCACAATAAGTTCGCGCTCATCGACGGCAAGATACTGGAGTCCGGCTCCTACAACTGGACGCACGCCGCGGACGAGTGGAACTACGAGAACGTCTTCTTCACAAACGACCGGCACAGGATCGAGGGCTACAGCGAGTACTGGAAATGGATGTGGGGTTTGTCCAAGCCTCTGGGCGACCGCGCTCCCCCGCTCTCGGACGAGGACCTCGACGTGAAGCCGCCCGTCGACACCCTGAACCCGATACGCTTCCATGACGAAGAGCTGCCGGCCTACGCCTTCGCCCCCGCCGGCGGGATCGAGGAGACCCTCGTCAGGGCCATCGACGCGGCCCGGAAGACCGTAGACCTCGCCATGTTCAGCCTGACCCTATCCACCGTCCAGCAGGCCCTGCTCGCGGCGCGCGAGCGGGGGGTGAGGGTGCGCATCGTGTTCGACCGTTCGCAGTACGGCTTCCTGCCGGCCATGCAGTGGTTCACGGAGCAGGGCTTCGACGTGCTGGTGACGGCCGGAAGAAGGACGGACAAGGGAGTGCTCCACTATAAGTTCGCGGTGTTCGACGGGGTGCTGGCCGAGTCCGGCTCCTACAACTACACCTTCAACGCGGAGAAGAACAACTTCGAAAACGCGAACTTCTTCGACGACAAGGCCCAGGTCTCGGCCTTCACCGCCGCGTTCGAGCGCGTGCTCAGGAAGGCGATCTCGCCCTCTCAGGACCTGGAGCTCATGGAGGTGATCCGCCAGAACGCGCAGAGGATGGCCAACGCGGTGGCGAAGGGGCGGGAAAGCTCAGGCCGGGGTCCCAAGCGCGCCCAGGTGCTGGAGACGGAGAAGGATGTTGTCAAGAATGGCCTGGATCCTGCCTACGGCCTCTGACTGGAACACGCTCAGGGGCAGCAGGTAGTAGATGGCCCAGTGGGGCTTGGCGTCCCCGTAGAAATAGACCACGAATTCCTTGCTTCCGTGAGGGGCGTAGAGCTTGAAATAGCCCTGCCCTTTGGGCGCGAGCTTGGTCGGCTTGTTCAGCTTCAGGCCGAGGTACGGAGCCAGGGGGTCTGAGAGCCTGTCGTCGATGCGGAGCCTGAGGAAGTATCTCCCCTTGAAGAGCACGTTGAACCGGACCCAGACCTTGAGCAGGCCCTCCTCTTTAAAGTGCTCCATGGACTGGATGTCCACCAGGTAGCGTCCCTTCCCGTCGCGCCGCTCATTGATGCGCTGCAGCACCCAATCCTTGTAGGAGGAGAAATCCTTGGCCATGGGGATGGCTTTCTGGAGCTCTCCCGGAACCCGGACGAAGGCCTCCAAGGACAGGATGCCGTCCTTCTTGCCGACCTTCCCGTAGGGTCCCGCGCGGTCCGGATCGAACGCGCCCAAAGAGGCGATGTGGGCGAGGATCTTCTGGTCTTCTTCCGGGAGCTGGGCGGAGTAGCTCCGCCATGCCGCGCCCTGCGCTTGAGCGAGGATCGGGAGAAGGAGCGTCAGCAGCAGCGTCATGGCCGCCGCAGCTTGGAGATGAGGCCGAAGGAGTAGGACTGATAGAACTTCCGGTACAGCATCGGCGAGATCAGGGCCAGGCTGCAGCTCGCGGCCTTGAACGTGGCGCCGTGCTTGGCCACCAGGGCGGTCCACTCCGAAAAGGCCGCTCCGCGCTTGCCCTGGAGCATGTCCAAGAGGATGCGTCGCCGGGCGTACTCCATCTCTTCCAGCCGCCAGAAGCGCGGGGTGAACTCCTTCGCGTGTCTCTTGAGATAGGGGGCCAGCTCGCGGAAGAATATCTCGCGGCACCTCATGTCGGTCTCGAGCTTCTTCGGGTCCCAGTAGCCCTCGGCGCAGAAATTGGCCGCATGCATCCGGTGCACGCCCAAGACCTCCCGGATGTTCGCGGCCTTGGAGAAGAACAAAGCCTGGCCGAAAAGCAGGTCGTCGAGGTAGTAGAACACGTCCTTGGCCAGGGGGGTGATGCGGTCCAGCACGCTCTTTCGGAAGGCCAGCCCGCTCGTGGCCGTGAAATCGATGCGCTTGTCCAGGAAATCATCAAGGGTGTAATGCTCCGGCCAGCCGGGCATGCGCTGGGGTACGGGCCTGCCGTCTAAGCCCACGTCGCGCAGCATGTGCTGGACCAAGCCCACCCCAGGGTCCTCGAACCTCTCCGCGACCCGGCGGACCTTGTCCGGCGGCCAGTAGTCGTCGGAGTCCAGCAGGCAGACGATCTGCCCGGAGGCCGCGGCGAAGCCGCGGTTGAAGGCCGTAGCCTGCCCCTGGTTCGGCGCCTCCAGGACCTTGACCTTGGAGCCGAAGGAACGGGCCACGTCCCTGGAGTCGTCCGTGGACCCGTCGTCCGCCACGATGCACTCGAGCTCCCCGGAGTAGTCTTGGTCCAGCACGCTCCGGACGGCCTCGCCGATGAAGCGGCCGTAGTTGTAGTTATCGATGACGACCGAGACCTTGGGGAGGCTCATGCCGAGGTCCTCAGGATGCTCGGGGGGAGCGGACCCTGCCCCATGGAATGCTCGAAGCGGTGCGAGGCCCTGGAGGGGTTGAACGGGATGTCCAGAGCCTTCCGGACGTCGCGCTCCACTCCGTCCCGGAGCTGCACCAGGCGTTCCGGGCTCAGGCTGTCCGTGTACACGAAGGCCTTGTACCCGCCGTCCGGCATGCCCTTATAGTAGTCCGCGACCTGGCTGTAGTCCACCTCGTAGGAATAGAGCTTGTCCCCGGTCTTTTCGTAGGTGTAGAGCCAAAGCCCCGGCTTCCCCTCCACCGGGACCGCGTGGTCGTAGTAAGGCGTCCCCGGGTAGGTGGTGATGAGAGTGACGTCGAAATCATCGGGCCTGACCGACAGGAGCCAGTCTTTGGACTGGAGGATGGTCTCCTCGGTCTCGCCGGGATGTCCCACGGACATGAGGGCCTTGACCTTGAGTCCGTGCCGCCGGGCGATCTCCACGCAGCGCGTGTTCTCCTCGAGGGTCGCGTGCTTGTTGATGTTCCCCAGGATGCGGGGGGATCCCGACTCGAACCCGGTCAGGATCCACCGGAAACCGGCCGCGAACATGGCTTTCGCCTGCTCGTCCGTGAAGAGCTGGGCCTTGATGAAGCCGCGCAGGCGGAACTCGACGCCCAGGCGCTTGCGCAGGGCCTCGATGGCGGCCATGAGCTCGACCATGCGGGGGTTCACGTTGAGCTCATCGTCGTAGAGCATGAAGCCGCGGGCCCCGTAGGTCTTGTGCAGGTGCTCCATCTCGGACACGATGTTGGCGGAAGAGCGTGTGCGCACCCGGCGCAGGGACGGGGACTCTCTTCCCCCGCAGAAACCGCACTCGAAGGGGCAGCCGAGCTGGGCGATCATGGACATGGCCCGGACCCCGTCGATGGAGTACTGGTAGGAGTCCGCGTCCACGAGGTGGCGTGCCGGGAACGGGAGCTCCTCGAGCCGGCGGTTGGTGAGGAAAAGGCTGGACTTCGGGTCGTCCGCGTCCACGAGCTTGGGCGCGGAGGGCTCCAGGGCCTTGAACACGGCATCCTCTCCGTCCCCGGCCACCAGGATGTCGTAGGCTTCAGCCAATTGCTGGAATGACTTGGCCGCCCGGCCCTGGGACCCCTTTTTCGCCGCCGCATTGACCAAGGTCACGTGGGGCCCGCCCAGGATGACCTTCGTCCCTGGCTTGGCTTTGCGCAGGGCCGCAAGGATCCGCGTCGCGGCCGGAAGTTGAGGAGTCGTCGCCGTCAGGCCGAAGATCGTCGCGCCGGAAGACGCGGCATGAAGGCCCGCCACCTCGTCGAAGTTCTCCACCCCGGAGAGGTCCAGGACCTCGACCCCGACCCCCGCTTTCTCCAGGACCGCGGCTACCTTGAGTATTCCGAGCGTCATGAAGACGCGTTCGTCCAGGAGGAATACCGACGGCGGTATGATGAGGCAGGTCTTCCGCACGGGGGTATGATATCAATTCACCCTATCGCCGGCACCTGCGTGATCTGCGGGGTCCTGTCGACACACGTGCCCAACGTCTTCCATAGGAGCACAGTGCCGTACCGCATCCGCGGTACGGCCGGGTCCCTCCCGGCCTGCGGTACCGTGGTTCCTCGGCCGGGAAGCCCTTCCGGTCGCCACCCCCGTGTTTTGCCCGGTCCCGTTGAAAAGTTATCCGCCGTACTTTCGGAGCGGCACATCTGTCCGGGGAAAATCTGCCGGACAGCAGATTCTGAGACCGAATAACCTTGCCATAATCATTTTCTCGTCGCAAATCC
>JBAZKS010000007.1:0-114977 GCA_041650695.1 Elusimicrobiota bacterium | reverse complement strand
GTCTGGCGCCACAACGGTTCTTCTTCTAAAGAAGTCGACATCGAGAAACGACAGTCGTTGAGCTGTTGGGAAACTTCGTCCCGAGGCGGCCGTATGCCTCGGGGCGAAGTACGGCGCACGCGGCGCCGATAAATGCCGTTCAGAGGGGGTTTGTCAGCACCCTGCTGATATGGACGAGCCGGTCACCTGACGTCGTTGTAGAATTCGCGGGTTACTCCCTTTTGGGGAGCCTATCCGCATACAACACGGAGGTGACCGGCTCGTCCATTTAATCTAGCCCTTCAGCCGCTGGTAGACGAGTATACCCGCGAAGACCAGCGCGCCCTGCAGGAACGCCAGGGTGAGCGTGACTTTTATCCCGAGCGCGAGCGCGCTCTTGAGGGAAGACACCCCGAAGAACAAGGTCATCAGCAGGCATAGGAAGAACCCGGCCAAAGCCCACGCGGCTACGTTGTAGACGTGCGGCAGGCGCTCGGCCTGCGGCAGTCCCGAGAACCCCTCGCCGGCCTCTTCGATCCTGTCCTTGGCATCCTCCGCGGCGTCCCGGGTCCGCTCCTCGAGCTTCCTGAACCTCTTGCTCTCGTGCAGACGCTCGTAGAGCATCTCTCCCGGAGCCACCAGGTAGCGCTCCACGGCCTCGCGCCGGTCTCCCTTGGGCACGAACTTGAGTATGGCCGCGCTCGACGCGACGGAAGCGGCCACCGCCACGGACGCGGACAACAAGGCATAGAGCAGACGGGCCTTCATCAAGCCTCCCCGCGGTCGAGTACCCCTCCCGAGCGCTTGTCCGAGCGATTCAAGAGCATGGAGAATACCAGTCCGACCAGACCCAGGCACGCGAACATGGCCATGCTGGCCGTATAGTCCTGCGTCATGTCCCGGAGCTTCCCGTTGAGCCACGGGAACAGAGCCAAACCGACGTTCTGGAGCATGGTCATGAGCCCGAAGGCGGTGCCCACGTGGGCCTTATCCACGACCAGGGGGACCGACGGCCACAGCGCGGCCGGGACCAAGACGAAGGAAGCTCCCAGCAGCAGCATCGGGACCGCCGGCGGGACCCGGGTGAAGCCCAGCAGGAGGTAGCAGGGGATCATGAGGAGCGACCCGAGCACCAGGAGGCGCGAACGCCGGCCGTGGCGGTCCACCCAGCTGCCCGCGAAAGGCGCCAGGATCATGGAGGCGAAGATGATGATGGAGGAGGTGCCGGGGGCCGTGGAGAACATGTGGAGGAAATCCGAGAACACGGCGGAGAGGAAGCCGCCGCCCGCATCCGTGGTCAGCGGGAGACCCCATTTCTCGTGGAAAAAGTCCGTGGAGAGGGCCGTGAATGGGAAAACCGCGGAATAGAAGGTGAAGCACAGCAGGATGACGTAAAGGTACGAGGCGCCGAACTTCTTGATATCGGCGAGGACGATCTTGTCCCCCCCGCCCTCCTCCTTCAGGCCCAGGGCCCTCTCGCCGTGCTTGTCCATCCAGCAGTAGACGAGGTTCGCGACCAGGCTCAGGACGCAGAAGCCCGCGGCCGCCCAGAGCGCGCCCTGCCAGCCGAAGCGGCTGGCGATGAGGGATTCTGTATTGAAGCTGAAGAGCGTCCCGAGCCTGGAGATGGTGATGGTGACGCCCATGGACATGGCGAGCTCGCGGTCGCGGAACCAGCGCGCGCAGATGGAGTTCTGGGCCACGGTGAGGGACTCCGAGCCCGCGCCGAAGATGAAGCGCCCCAGGCAGGCGACGGGGACGCTGGGGGCGGCCGCGACGATGCAGGCGCCCAAGGCTATGAGCACGGAGAAGATGAGGCTCGCCCAGCGCGTGCCGATGCGGTCCACGAGCATGCCGCCGAAGACCACGGAGACGATGCCGGCGATGCTGTAGATGGTGTAGAGCCAGCCGATGGCTTCGCGGTCGGTGTTCCATGCCCGGATGAGGGTCGGAGACAGGACGCCCACGCTGTCGTAGGCGAAGTAGCTCCCGTAGGTCAGCATCCCCGCGATGAACAGGACGAGCAGGCGGAAGAACAGTCTGGAAGGATGGAAGAATCCCGGCTCGGCCCGCATAGGCGGACCCTATCCTAACAAATCCGCGCGTCGTCTCTCGGGCAGAACTGCTATACTGAGATCACCTCGATGATAGAAGACACGATCGCCAGGCTCGAAGCCACCATCAAGAAGATCGGCGCGGCCAGCTTCGGCAAGAAAGCCGAGCTGCTCCGCCTGCTGGCCACGCTCCGGCGCGAGGTCGAACAGCTCTCCAAGACGCATGCCGAGCAGGCCAGGAGCATCGCGGGCTTCACGGAAGTGGCGGCTCATGAGTCCTTGCGCCGCGACAAGTCGCCCGAGCTCCGCGAATTGTCGGTGACCGGACTGTCGCTGTCGGTCAGAGGCTTCGAGGCGTCCCACCCCGAGCTGGTGGAGTCCGTGAACGAGATCTGTTCCCTGCTCTCCAGCATCGGGATCTGACGCTCCCCGGCCCTTGACTCGCGCGCGCCCGCGTGTACACTTATAATGCACCCATGGATGCGCAGATCCCGCCGCAGCTCGCCAAGCAGGAGAAGAAGGAACGCAAGCCCCTGGGGCTCCTGGCGTTCTTCCTCTGGCTCCTGCGGTCGCCCGTCCTCGTCACCATCATCCTGACCGCCCTCTTCACCTTCTCGTTCTTGGTGGCGCGCGACTGGTTCAAGGGCATGCTCTCTTCCGGGAACGAGCCCCCGCAGGAAGCGGCCGCGACCACGCGGCCCCCGGCCGACAGCAGGCTCGCCGAAGGCGAGCTGCCGAACCCGCCCCCGGCCCGGCCGCAGCCCCAGCCTCTGGCGGGGTTGAGCACGGAGGTCTGGTCCGTTCGGCCTATAGTGCCCGCCGGGCAGGGAGCGCGGGACTCCCGGGTGTCCGAGTCCGGCGCCCAGAGCGGGATCGGGAAGACGGGGAAGGAAGAGCCGTCCTCCTCCGCCCAAGCCTCGGCCCAGGGGAACGTCAAGGACGGGAAGACCCCGCAAGGGTCCGGGGTCCAGGGACGTGAGGCCGTCAAGGACAGGGGCGGAGCGAGCGGAAGTCCCGGCGTCGCGGGCAACGGCCCGTTCCAGGCGTCGGCCGCCAAGCCCAAGGGGGCCGCGAACCCCGATGACCTGCACAAGATACGCGCCTACACCCGCAGCTGGGTGGATCGCTCCAAATCGTCGCGCAAGCCCCTGAAGGTCGGCGTCATGGGCGCTCTCGAGCGCCTGAAGGGCATGGAGCAGAACATGAGCGCGGCCCGGGGGAGCCTCGACGAATCCCAGAACGCCTGGGCGAAGAAGGACTGGGACGCGGCCGGATACACGGACCGCCGTCTGCGCGCCAGGGCGAACATGAGCTACCACAGCAGGGTCAAGGAAGAGGTCGCGGCCATGCCCCCCCAGGACACGCCGGACGGCGGCCCTATCCTGAACTCCGGGCCCATCACGCCCGCGAGCGAGATAGGCCCGAAAACGCCGTCCGAGATGCTCCCGGCCCAACCCTCGGGCCCGGGCTACGTGCTGCCCCTGGGAGCCATGCTCATGCTGGGTTCCTACAGGTCCGCGCAGAATCCGCCGGATTGGCTCTCCAGGATGAAGGCCTACGGCCCGTTCGCCGCGTCCGGAGCGGCCGCGGCCGCGGGGACCGCCCTCATGTTCGAAGGAATGTCCTTCGACCCGGAAGTGACCTCGGCGCTGAGCGCCCTCATGGGAAAACAGACGCCCCAAGAGCAGTCCGGCCCGGCCGGCGTGCAGCACTGAGCATGGGCTCGGAGCTTGTGACGTCCCTACTCCTGCTCCTGGTCGTCTCCCGCGTCTGCGGGGAGTTGGCGCAGCGCTGGGGCCAGCCGGCGGTGGTCGGGGAGCTCCTGTCCGGCATCCTGCTCGGCCCGGCCGCCCTGAACCTGCTCAGCGTCTCGCCGGAGCTCAAGGGCATCTCCATGCTCGGCGTCTTCCTGCTGCTGCTGCTGGCCGGCATGGAGACCCGGATCGAGGACCTCCTGGATGCGGTCCGGGGACGGGGCGTCTGGGTCGCCGTCATGGGGTTCTTCATCCCGCTCCTGCTGGGCATCGTGGTCGGGACCGTCTTCCGCATGGACCACCTCAAGACCGCTTTCCTCGGCCTGTGCCTCGCGATCACGGCCCTTCCGGTGAGCGTGCGCATCCTCATGGACCTGGGCAAGCTGCAGACGGACATCGGGCAGCGCATCATCGGCACCGCTGTCGCGGACGACATGGCGGCCCTGCTGCTCCTGGGGGTCCTCTTCTCCCTGTCGGGCAAGCCCGCGTCCTGGGCTTCGATGTCGGGCCCCATGGCCCTCGCTTTGCTCAGGACTCTCCTGTTCATGGGCCTGGTGGTGGGGACGCACCGCCTGCTGTGGTATTCCACGGGCGTGGTCCCGACCTCGCGCAAACTCCTCGACACGCTCATCGCCAATCTCAAGGGCAAGGAGACGCTCTTCGCCGCGGCCGTCCTATTCGTCCTCGTGTTCGCGAGCGTGTCCGAGGCCGTCGGGTTCCATTTCGTGGTGGGGACCTTCTTCGGCTCCATGCTCCTGGGCCGGGAGATCCTCGGGCCCGAGAACTACAGGGAGGTGCACAAAACCGCCTCCGGCATCACCATGGGCTTCCTCGCACCCGTATTCTTCGCGACCCTCGGGCTCCAGCTGGAGCTCCCTTCCCTGGGAGACCTCCCCCTTCTGGCGGCGGTGCTGGCTTGCGCGTTCCTCGGAAAGATGCTCGGCGGCTTCTGGGGAGGCCGCCTTGCCGGGCTTGCTTCCCCGGAGAGCTGGACTCTCGGCTACGGCATCAACGCACGCGGCTTCATGGCTCTCGTGGCCGCGGACATCGCCCTCTCCGCCGGATTCATCGGCCCGGACCTCTTCTCCGTCCTCGTGCTCATGGGCATAGTCACGACCATGGCCGCGCCGCCCCTTCTCAAGCACGCGTTCTCCAAGCTCGAATCATAGCGTCACGCGGTTGTCATGCGGGATTTACCCCCCCGCTACGGACTTCCGGACCGGGTCCGGCTATCCTTTAGGCATGGACCTCGGGCTCCTCCTCATCATCGCGCTGGCGCTGGCCTTCGACTTCATCAACGGTTTCCACGACTCGGCCAATTCCATCGCCACGGTAGTCTCCACACGCGTGCTTTCCCCCAGGCAGGCCGTGCTCTGGGCCGCGTTCTTCAACTTCATCGCGTTCCTTCTCTTCGAGCTCCACGTGGCCAACACCATCGGCAAGGGCATCATCGACCCGTCCATCGTGGACCGCCGCATCATCGCGGCCACGCTCCTCGGAGCCGCGGGCTGGGACCTGCTCACCTGGTACTGGGGCCTGCCCACCAGCTCCTCGCACGCCCTCATCGGCGGCTTCCTGGGAGCCGCGCTCGTGAAAGCGGGCACGAGCGTCGTGATCTGGGAGGGGATCATCAAGACCGTGGCCTTCATGGTCCTCGCGCCCATCCTCGGCCTCATCACCGGCGTCGGCCTGGGTGTGGCCGTTTACTGGATGTTCCGGAAGGCCTCCCCGGCCCGCGTGGATTCCATCTTCCGCAAAGGCCAGCTCCTTTCCGCGGCGCTCTACAGCCTGGGACACGGGGGCAATGACGCGCAGAAGACCATGGGCATCATCGCGGTGCTCCTCTTCTCAGCCGGGCTCCTGGGACCCACGTACTACGTGCCCACCTGGGTCGTGCTCTCCTGCCACGCGGCCATGGGACTGGGGACCTTGTTCGGCGGCTGGAGGATCGTGAAGACCATGGGCCAGAAAGTGGCCAAACTGCGGCCCGTGGACGGATTCTGCGCCGAGACCGGCGGAGCCATGACCCTCTACCTGGCGACCGCCCTGGGAGTGCCGGTGAGCACCACGCATACCATCACCGGAGCCATCATGGGAGTGGGCTCGCTGCGCAGGCTCACGGCCGTGCACTGGGGCGTGGGCACGACCATCGCCTGGGCATGGGTCCTGACCATCCCCGCGGCGGCGGCCATCTCCAGCGTGTCCTACTGGCTCATAAGGTCGGTCCTACCCTAAGCTGCCGTTTCCTCACGAGGAATCCCGAGAAAGAGAGAGTCGCTCAGCCGTTGGAGGACCTCGCCCTTTCGCGATAGCGAAAGGGCGAGGTCCGGCGCACGCAGCGACGAGAAGATCGTACGTTGGCCGGAGTGTTGCTTTACATTTGGATATAACAAAAAGGAGAGCCTATGAGCGACTCATTCCTTAAGGAAAGCGATTTCAAGGACTTCGTGGCCGGCATGATGCGGAGCAAGCCCGTCTACGGCCCCGTGGCCAAACGCTCCAAGTTCGTCTTCGCCGAGCTCAAGAGCCCGGAGGAGCTGCGCCTGGACTACGACGTCACCCTCCTGCCCCCCAAGAAGCTATTCTTTCCCCCCTCGCAGGACCTCGTGCGCTTCGACGGCGCCTCCTTCAGCGGCTGCATCGAGCCGAAGGAGAAGATCCTCCTGGGAGTGCATTTCTACGACGTCAAAGCCCTCGATATGACGGACCTGCTCTTCCGGGAGAAGCACGCGGATGAGAACTACCTCGCCCACCGGGAAAGCACCACCCTCGTGGCCTCGAACGTCCAGAAGGTCTCCCCGCGGGCGTTCTGGGGCTCCATCGGCAAGGACGTCCAGCCCAAAGGACACGACGCGTTCCTGACCAAGATCACGGGAGGCTACGTGTTCGAGACCCGGACCGCGAAGGGAGAGGCCCTCCTGTCCCTCGGAAAATTCCAGAAGGCGACCGCAGCCCAGACGGCGGAGGCCCGCAGGGCGAACGAAGAGGTCCTCTCGCGCTGCCCCGAGACGCTGAAGTACTCCAGCTCTGCCGTGCAGAAGAAGGTCCGCGCCTCCTTCGAGAAGGAAGCGCTCTGGGACAAGCTCGCCCAGGACTGCTTCTCCTGCGGCTCCTGCAACACCGTATGCCCGACCTGCTACTGCTTCGACGTGCAGGACTGCTGGAACGTGGACCAGAAGTCCGGAGCGCGGACCCGGACCTGGGACTCCTGCCTGACCGAGGACTTCGCCAAGATCTCGATGGGGGCCGGGGCGACGGAGAACTTCCGCGACAAGCGCGGCGAGCGCTTCCGCCACCGCTTCATGCGCAAGGCCGCGTACCTCAACGAAAAGCTCGGCGGCCCCGCCTGCGTGGGCTGCGGCCGCTGTTCGAGCGCCTGCACCGCGGACATCGCGGACCCGGTGCGCGTCATCGACGAGATCATGTCCAATTAGGAGTTCAAGGTTAGGCGTTTCTACACTAGGAATTCAAGGTTAGGCGTTTCTATAACAGGAGGGGACCATGGGAACACAGTGCGCCGCCAACCGCAAGACCGAAAAAAAGAACATCTTCCTGCCCCGCGAGGCCAAGATCGTCCGCGCGGAGCAGGTCACTGCCGCGGAGAAGCACTTCACTCTGCGCATGGCCGACGGCTCCCCCATGGAGTTCGAGCCCGGTCAGATCGCGGAGGTCTCCCTGTTCGGCTACGGCGAGATACCCCTCGGCTTCGCCTCCTCGCCCACGCGCAAGAACACCTTCGACCTCGTGATCCGGACCGTGGGCCGGGTCTCGACCGCGATCAACCGGCTCGGGGTCGGGCAGTCCCTCTACATCCGCGGCCCTCTCGGGAGGGGCTTCCCCCTGGACAAGCTCCGCGGCCACGACATCCTCATCGTGGCCGGCGGCATCGGCCTGTGCCCCACGCGCTCGCTCATCCAGTACATCCTGGACCGGCGCAGCGAGTTCAAGCGCTTCATCCTCTTCTACGGGACCCGGGAGCCCAATCAGCAGCTCTTCCTCGACGACCTCGCCGCGTGGCGCAAATCAAAGGACGTGGAGTACCATGAGACCGTGGACAAGGGCGCCCCGACCTGGAAGGGAAACGTCGGCGTGGTCACCAAGCTCTTCGCCAAGACGAAAGTCGATCCCTCCACGCGCGGCGTCATCTGCGGGCCGCCCATCATGTTCAAGTTCGTCGGGGCCGAGTTCGACAAGCTCGGCATCCCGCGCGAGAACATCTACGTAGACCTCGAGCGCCGCATGAAGTGCGGGCTCGGCAAATGCGGGCACTGCCAGATCAACGACAAGTACGTATGCACCGACGGCCCGGTATTCTCCCTCGGCGAGATGAAGGGCCTCGAGGAGGCGCTCTGATGGCCAATCCCAAAGCCGCGTTCTTCGACTTCGCCAGCTGCGAAGGATGCCAGATCGAGCTCACGAACTACGGCGACGCCGCGTTCCTCGAGCTCCTCAAGCACGTGGACATCGTGGAGTTCCGCGAGGCCATGTCCGAGAAGACGAAAGACCCCATCGACATCGCCTTCATCGAGGGGAGCTTCACACGGGAGGCGGACCGCGCCAGGCTCGAGGAGATCCGGCGCCGCGCCAAGGTGGTCATCGCCTACGGCGCCTGCGCAGCCACGGGCGGAATCAACGCGCTCAAGAACCACCAGAAGGACTACAAGCAGGCGGTCTACGGCAAGGACGCGTCCATGCCCCACCTCGACAGCCAGAAGGCCCTGCCCATCTCCGCGGCCATCAAGGTGGACTACGTGGCCCACGGCTGCCCCGTGAACAAGTACGAGGTGCTGCAGATCGTGTCGCACCTCCTGCACGGCAAGGAGCCGGTCATCCCGAACCACCCGGTCTGCGTGGAGTGCAAGCGACTGGAGACGGTCTGCCGATTCGAGGAAGGCGACCACTGCATGGGCATGGTGGCCCGGGCCGGCTGCGGAGCCCCTTGCCCGGCCGCCGGCATCCCATGCGAGGCATGCCGGGGGTTCGTGGACCAGCCCAACCTGGGCTCCCTGAAAAAGGCCCTCATCGAGCGGGGCGGACTTCCCGAGAAGCGCGCGGAAGAGAAAGCGCGGATGTTCACGGCCAACCTCCTGGAGACAGCGAAATGACCACCGCCACCAAGAACGTCGACGTCCACGTCCATCATCTGACCCGGGTCGAAGGCCACGGCAACATCGTGGTCAGCGTCAAGGGCGGCAAGATCGAGAAGTGCGAGTGGCAGGTGCCGGAAGCCCCCCGCTTCTTCGAGGCTATGGTCCGCGGCCGCCACTACACCGAGGTCGCCCGCATCACGAGCCGCATCTGCGGCATCTGCTCGGTCGGGCATACCCTGGCCTCGCTCAAGGCGACGGAGGCCGCGCTCGGCATCACGGTGAGCCCGCAGACCTTCAAGCTCCGCGAGCTCCTCAAGCACGCGGAGAACTTCGACTCCCACGTCCTGCACGTTTATTTCCTGGTCGCGCCGGACCTCCTCGGCGCCCCGTCCGTCTTCCCCCTGGCCAAGAGCCACGGGGCCGTGGTGGCCTGCGTCCTGCGCCTGAAGCGCCTGGCGCACGAGTGGGGCTCGGCCATCGGCGGCAGGACCACGCATCCGACCACCCCGGTCCCGGGCGGGTTCGCGAGCCTGCCGACGGCTGACGACCTCAAGGAGCTCAAGAAGAAGCTCCAGGCCTCCGCCCAGGACCTCAAGACCGGCGTGGACACGCTCCTCGCGGTCGCCGGCAACATCCCGGCGTTCGACAGGCCGACCGAATACATCGCGCTCTCCTCGGACGACGCCTACGCGCTCTACGACGGGCAGATCCAGTCCGTGCTCCCCGACGGCAAGAAGCAGCGCTACCCGGTCAAGGACTACCGGAAGGTGACCAACGAAACCGTGGTCCCGGCCTCGACCGCGAAATACTCCTCCAACAAGCTCGACTCCTACGCTGTCGGAGCCCTGGCCAGGTTCAACAACAACTACGATAAGCTCAATCCCCAGGCCAAGGACGCGGCCAAAGCGTTGGGCCTGGCGCCCATCTGCGTCAACCCGTACATGAACAGCGCGGCCCAGGCCGTGGAAGTCGTGCACAGCTACCACGAGGCCCTCCGCCTCATCGACGAGCTGCTCTCCTCCGGGATCAAGGATGAAGCCCCGGCCAAGCCCACCCGGTGGGCCACCGGCGCAAGCGGGGTCGAGGTCCCGCGCGGGATCCTGTTCCACGAGTACTCCTACGACAAGGACGGGATGTGCACCGCGGGCAACTGCATCATCCCCACGAACCAGAACCATGCGAACATCCAGAAGGACTTCGACAAGCTCCTTCCGGAGCTCCTGGCCAAGGGGAAGACGGAGCGCGAGATCGAGCTCGCCATGGAGATGCTGGTGCGGGCCTACGATCCGTGCATCTCCTGCTCTACGCACTGCATGACGGTCAAGCTGGTCCGCTAACCTACGACGGACCGGCCTATCCGCTGCCTGCTGGTCTACCCCGGGTCCCCGGAGTTCAGCTTCTGGAACTTCGCGAGCGCGTATCGCGCCGCCGGCCGGAAATACATCCAGCCTCCCCTGGGCCTGCTCACCGTGGCCGCCTTGCTCCCCGCCGGATGGGAGCAGCGTCTGGTGGACATCAACGTCCGTCCTTTGCGCGACAAGGACCTCGATTGGGCGGATTTGGTCCTCACCGGGGGCATGATCACCCAGCAGCTCGGGGCCGTGGAGGTCATCCGGCGCGCGCACGCGCGCGGCAAGCCCGTGGCCGTAGGCGGACCGGACGCCACGTCCCAGCCGCAGGTCTATGAGGAAGCGGATTTCATCGTCGCCGGCGAAGGGGAAGCCTCGGTCCCGCTGCTCGTGCATGCCTGGGAGTCAGGACAGCGTTCGGGGCGGCTCAGGCCGGAAGGCCCCCGTCCGAATCTGAGGACCTCGCCGGTCCCGCGGTTCGACCTCGTCCGCCTGGGGGACTACCTGTATCCGGGAGTCCAATTCTCGCGCGGCTGCTGCCACGACTGCGAGTTCTGCGACATCGCGGCCCGCTTCGGCCGACCGCCCAGGTGCAAGAGCCCGAAGCAGCTGCTGCGCGAGCTGGGCGTCCTCCGCAAGGCCGGCCATCACGGCCATGTAGACATCGTGGACGACAATCTCATCGGCCATCGCCCAGCAGCCAAGGCGATGCTCGAGGCCCTGGCCGGCTGGCTCGAGAAGGAAGGCCACCCGTTCTCGTTCTCGGCCCAGGTCACGCTCTCCTTGGCGCAGGACGAGGAGCTTTTGGCCCTCTGCCGCAGATGCGGCCTGCGCTATCTGTTCATCGGCATCGAGACCCCCGACCCGGACCTGCTCCTGGGCGCGGACAAGCCGCAGAACGCATCTCTCGACGTGCGCGCATGCGTGAAACGCCTGAACGAGTCCGGCATGATGGTCCTGGGAGGCTTCATCCTCGGCTTCGACCGGGAGAAGCCGGGGGCCGGAAAGGCCGTCGCCGCGTGCGTGGAAGGGGCCCGCATCGGCACTGCCATGGCAGGGCTGCTCACCTCGCTCCCCGACACGCGCATGGACGCGCGGCTCATCCATGAGAAGCGTCTGCTGGTGCGCGAGAAGGGCGCCGCCATCCGGCCCGGCGAATCCGACCAGATGACCGGGGGCCTGAACTTCATCCCCCTGCGGCCCAGGCTGGAGATCCTTCGCGAGTACAGAGAGCTCCTCCTGCGTCTCTACGCGCCATCCGCATTCTTCAAGCGCGTGCGCGGGTTCCTGGCATGGTTCAGGTCCTGCGGGAAGTATAGGCCCCGGATCACCCTCCTGCCGCGCCTCGCCTGGATGGTCGCGACGACCACGTTCTCCTATCTCCTCAGGCCCGGGGATTTCCCCCATTTCGCCCTCACGGTCGCGAGCGGCCTGTTCCGGGGGACAGACGCCTTCGCCATGGCCATGATGCAGTCCATGTTCTACCTGCACCTGGACAAGCAGACGCGCCATGTGGTCGAGCACCTCGACCGCCAGATCCAGGACGTTGAAAAACTCGGGGAAGAAGGCTACAACGCCAAGCGCGGCGCTTTCATCCATAGGCCCTAGGACCCACGGCGGGTCTAGGACGTAGGTCCCATCTACTCTAAGACGGCCGGCGGCATCCTATGGGCATGAACGCCCTGCTTCTCCTCTTCGCCGTCTCGGGCTTCTGCGCCGATGAGTGGGCGTCCACCGTCCAGGCCTGGGGGAAGTCCTTGGACATCCCCGAGGGGGTGAAGCTCCGCGTGGGGGACACCGGAGGCAGCCTCGCCCAGAACGAAGGGGACACCATCACCTTCAACCGCGAGGAGCTCGCCGGCCTGCGGGACGAACTCCTCAGCCAGGGGGTCTCCGAGAAGGACCTGCCGCGCCTGCTCGCGCTCAAGACGCTCCCCGTCATCGCCCACGAGCTCCGCCACGCCAGGACGCAGAGCGAGGTGGCCGAGGCCACGGGCAGGAGCTTCGAGTTCCCCCTCATCGAAGATGAGGTCATGAGCTTCGCGGAGGAGCTCAAAGTGCTCAGGCAGACGCTTCAGGCCGAGCCCCGGCTCGCGGAGCTCCGGACCCGCCTGGATGAGACGACCTACAAGGACCTGCAGGCCGCGGCAGCCGGAGGCATGGCGGGCCTGGACGCCTTCGTCCGGCAGAAGTATCCCCGCATCCCGTCCGTGCGGACGAGCTCGAGCGAGGATCTCTCCTCCGGTTATTCGAGGCTCGGGCGGGATTTCGGCGGCCGGCTCGGCTGGATCCGCGAGCTCCAAGGCCAGCACGACTCCTCCCAGTTCCCGGCCGAGCGCGCGGACATCCAGGCCGCCCTGGCCAGGATGGGCCCCGCGCACGATGCCGCCCGGCTTCAGCGGTCGGCGCAGGAAGCCGCGGAGTTCATGGCGGACCCGGAGCGGGCGGCCCGCTTCAAGGGCTATTACCGCTCCAGGCTGCCCTCCCTGTCCTGGCGATAAATTTATATCATCCCTTCTGCCGTTCAGGAGGGACGCATGATCTCCAGAGCCAAGAGCCTCAAGACCATACTCGCCAAGCATCCATTCCTCGCGGGTCTCCCCGACAAGTACCTGGACCTGCTCTCCGGCTGCGCGGCCAACACCCGCTTCGCCGAGGGGGAGTACCTCTTCCACGCGGGCCAGCCCGCGGACAGGTTTTACCTCCTGCGAGAGGGCCGGGCAGCCCTCGAGCTGGAGCTCCACCACCGCAAGCATACCGTGATCCAGACCCTGGACGAAGGCGAGTTCCTGGGCTGGTCATGGCTCATCCCGCCCTACCACTGGCATTTCGCGGTGCGCGCGGCCAAGCCTGTCCTGGCGTTCTCCTTCGACGGGAAATGCATCCGAGGGAAGATGGAGAAGGACCACGAGCTGGGCTTCGAGATGTACCGACGCTTCTCCATGATGATGGCGAAACGGCTGGAGGAAGCCTTCCCGCAGATCGTCGGGCTCTACCGCTAGGCTGCGGCACACGTGTCCAACATCTTCCAGAGGGACACGGTGCAGTACCGCTCCGCGGTACGGTAGCAGCCTGGCTCTGCGCGGATATAGGAGATGCGCCAGCGCATGAGCTGGGGAGCCCACGCGCCCGGCCGCCTGAGCGTCCTGGCTGCCGCGGTCCTTTTCTCCACCGGCGGCGCCGCCATCAAGGGCTGCGCATTCTCGGGCAGCCAGGTCGCCTGCCTGCGCTCGGCCATCGCGGCCCTGACCCTCGTCCTCTTCTTGCCCAAGACGTTCCGGCTCCCCTCCTGGCGGCAGGCCGGGGCTGCGGCAGCCTACGCCTGCACGGTGCTGCTCTTCGTGCTCGCCAACAAGCGGACCACCGCGGCCAACGCCATCTTCCTGCAGTCCGCGTCGCCGCTCTATCTCCTGCTCCTGGCCCCCTGGCTGCTCAAGGAGCGCATCCGGGCCCGCGACCTGGCCCTGGCGGCCCTGATGGCCGTCGGCGTGGGGCTGTGCCTGCTCGGGTCGGCCCCGGTCACGGACAAGGCATTGGACCCGGGCCTCGGGAACCTCCTGGCGGCCATAGCCGGAGTCTGCTGGTCCTTCACTCTCTTGGGCCTGCGCTCGAGCGCCCAGGAAGGGCCGCACGACGCCCTCGCCGTGGTCTTGCTCGGCAACGCCCTGGCCGCGCTCGCGTCAGCAGGCTGGGCGTTCCCCCTGGGGTCCGCGGGTCTCGGAGATTGGCTCGGGATCGTCTACCTCGGAGCCGTGCAGATAGGGCTGGCCTACGTCCTCCTCACCAAAGGCGTGCGAGACGTGCCCGCGCTGGAGACTTCGCTGCTCCTTCTCCTTGAGCCGGTGCTCAACCCTGTCTGGGCCTGGCTCGTCCATGGTGAAGCCCCGGGACCCTGGAGCCTGGCCGGGGGAGCGGTGATATTGACGGCTGTGCTCCTCAATACGACGGTGCCATACCGCGTCCGCGGCCTGGGCAATAATGTTGCTATCTAAAGATTGTCCCGTAGGGTGAGCGTCCCGGAGGAGCCATGAAGATCCTGTGCCTGAACTGCGGCAGTTCGTCGGTGAAGTACCGCCTTTTCGACTGGGAAGCGGAGAACACCCTGGCAACGGGCATCGTGGAGCGGGTCGGCATCGGCAAGTCCTTCATCCAGCACGAGCTCCACGGCAAGCACCCCATGAAGGTCCAGGAGGACTGTCCCACGCATAAGGACGCGGTCTCCCTCATCGTCAAGACCCTCACGCATCCGGAGTACGGCGTGCTCAAGGACCTCAAGTCCATCACCGCGGTCGGGCACCGCATGGTACACGGGGGTGAGCGCTTCGCCAGGTCCGTCCTCCTCGGCGAGGAGAGCCTTACGGTCTTCAAAGAGCTCTCGGACCTGGCGCCCCTGCACAACCCCCCGAACATCCTGGGCTACGAGGCGGCCAAGGAGATCCTTCCGAACATCCCGCATGTCGGGATCATGGACACGGCCTGGCACCAGACCATGCCGAAGCACGTGTTCATCTACTCCCTGCCTTACGAGTGGTACGAGAAGTACGGCGTGCGCCGCTACGGCTTCCACGGGACCTCGTTCCTCTACGTGGCCAAGCGCGCCGCGGTGCTCCTCGGCAAGGACCCGTTCAAATGCAACCTCGTGATGTGCCACATCGGCAACGGGGTCTCGGTCAACGCGGTCAAGGACGGCTGCTCCTACGACACGAGCATGGGCATGACCCCGCTCGAAGGGCTGGTCATGGGGACCCGCGCGGGCGACCACGACCCGGCCATCGATCTCTACATCATGGGCAAGGAAGGCAAGTCCCCCAAGGAGATGGACTCCATCCTGAACAAGAAGTCCGGCCTCATGGGCATCACCGGCCGGTTCGTGGACCGCCGGGACATCGCCGAGGCCGCCAAGGAGGGCGATGAGCGCTGCCAACTGGCGGTCGAGATCGAGGCCTACCGGCTCAAGAAGTACATCGGCGCCTACGCGGCCGCGGTCGGCGGGATCGACGCCGTGGTCTTCACCGCGGGCGTCGGAGAGATGTCCTCGCTTATCCGCGGCAAGGCCTTGGAGGGGCTCGAGTTCATGGGCATCAAGTACGACCGGGCCAAGAACGAGCTCTCCAAGACGCGCTACGCCGAGACCGACATCTCAGCCGCGGACTCCAAGGTCAAGGTCTTCGTCATCCCCACGGACGAGGAGCGCGTCTTCATCGAGGACGTCGTGGCCACGGTGGACAAGACCTACGACGTGCACACGAACTTCACCTACAAGTTCCAGCTCCCGGAGTACCGGAACCCGCACCGCGAAGAGGAGTTCGAGATGCAGTGCGAGGAAGACAACAAAGAGCTCCGGAAGATCGTGGCCAAGATCCCCGCGCGTCAGGACGCGCGGTCCTCGGAGCGAAGCGGTTCTCCTCCCGCGAAGAGGACGGTCCCGAAGTAGCCCCTACTTGGACAGGACGTAGAAATACGGGAAGCGGTTGAGCCCCAGGTTGCTCACGTTCTGGTCCGAATCGAGCCCCCGCACCCAATCCTTGCCGGCCTGGAACAGCATCGGCGAGAACGTATAGACCTGCGGGACGTCGCCGGAAGCGAGGCGGACCGCTTCCTGGTAGAGGTCCCGGCGCTCGGCCGTGGAGGCGGCGCCGGCGGCCTTCTCGATCAAAGCGTCCACCTGCGGGTTCGCGTAGCGCTGGGCCTTCGGGAAATAGCCCGAGGAGTGCAGCATGCCGAAGGCGTAGGAGTGCGGGTCCGGGTAATCCGCGTAGTAGCCGGCGATGAAGACAGGCAGGCGGTGCCTCTCCGCCTCGGAGTAGAGCTGCTGGCTCGTCACGGCGCGGACCTTGACCTTGAACTTCGGATTGAGCCTCTCGACCCCCTCCTTGAGGAGCTCCGCGAGCACGAGCCGGTTCGCGTTGCTCGGGCTGTAGGTCAGGGTCACGGTGAAGCCCTGCTCCCAGAGCCGGCCTCCCAGCGCCGCCCTGAACGCCTTCTTGGCCTTGCCGAGGTCGAAGGCGAAGCGCGGCTTCTCCTTCGAAGAGGGGCACAGGCACCCCGGGATGGGACCCTGGGTGCGCGTCCCCCGGCCGCCCAGCCCCCGCTTGAGGTAGGCGTCGTAGTCCAGGGCATAGGCGAAGCCCTCGCGGACCTTCGCGTCCGAGAAGAAATCCGGGGGGATCCCCTTGCCGTCGAGCCTGCCGCTCCCGAGGAGCTCCGCCCCGGGGTCCGCCTTGAACGTGAAGTAGACCACCTCGCCGCCCGAGGTCTGCCCGGGCCCCTCCGCGATGCGCACGCCGGAGAGCTCCTTCACCTCATAGTAGTCGCGCGCCTCGAAGTAGGAGGAATCCGCGTCCCCGTTCTCCAGCATAGTCATGCGCAGGGCCGGGCACGGCACCACCCGGATGAGGACCTGCTCGAGCTTGGCCGCGTCCCGCCAATAGCGGGGATTGCGCTTCAGGGACAGCTCCCCGGCCTTGGCATCGGCCTTCTCCAGGGAGAAGGGGCCTGTCCCGTTCATGTGCTCATGAAGGTAGGACTCGGCCAAAGGCCTGTTGTTGTAGCGCTTGAACGCCGCCTCGGTCCCGTCCCATTCCCCGTGCTCCACCGCCCACTTCCTGCAAACGACGATGGGAAGCGAGGCCAGGATCTTCAGGAAGGTGTTGTCCAGCCTCTTGAGCCGGAGTATGACCTTGTCGTCCTGCACCTGGACCGCCTGGTCGGCCTGAGCGAAGTCCACGACCACGTTCCCCTGGGAATCCCGGGTGGAATACAGCCCGAGCAAAGGCCTCAGGAGCAGGGCGGCGGAGCCCCCCTGCGGATCGTGGAGCATGAAGCGGAGCAGAGAGTAGCGGACATCCTCCGGCGTGAGAGGATCGCCGCTATGGAAGACCACATCCTTCCGGACGGGGAAAGTATAGGTCAGGCCGTCCTGCGAGATGAGGCCGTTCTCTCGAGAGGGGACCTCCGACGCCAGGAAAGGCATGAGCCCCTCCGGGTCGCCCACGCTCTTGAAGGTGATGAGCGGCTCGTAGACATTGCCCGTGGCGATGAAGCTCACCGCGTCGTTCGCCGCGGCCGGGTCGAAGGTGAACCAGGAGCGGGATTCCAGCATGACGTAGGTCCCCGGGTTGCGCACCTGGGCGTGGAGCCCCAGGGGGAGCAGCAAAGACAGGATCAGCGCATTCATCGGACCTGTATCCTCCGCCCATAGGTATCGTAGACCACGGAGCGAGTCGTGTACGAACCGTCCCGGTAGTCGCCGAACACCGTCTCCACCGTGACGGTCGTGTTGCCCGCGTAGTCCACTTGGAGGTCCCGCACGTAGTTGCGTCCCCCTCCTTCGTACTCGTCGTACCAGAGCTGCCGGCCGTCGTTGTCGAAGCCGAGCACCCGGGCCGGGAACTCGGCGCCCATGCGGCAGGTCCC
This sequence comes from Elusimicrobiota bacterium, assembly GCA_041650695.1. GTDB lineage: Bacteria > Elusimicrobiota > Elusimicrobia > UBA1565 > UBA1565 > JBAZKS01. Next base: position 97,335 of record JBAZKS010000007.1, on the reverse strand, counting down.
GGCGGCCGCCACCCGGCTGTCCACGCCGCCCACCGCGACCATGAGCGCGGTGCAGTCGTTCCTGTTGTCCATGAACTCCTGCATCAGGGAGCCGTTCTCCCCGAACTTGATCAGCAGCATGGACTTTTGCCGCTCGTAGCGGCGCACGCCGACCACGAAGATGCCGGCCTTGGCGTCCATGGCCACCGCGTAGGCCTTGTCCGCGTAGCCGCTGGAGTGCGGATAGGACCACAAGAGAGTGCCGTTCGCCGCCATCCGGGTCACCTGGATGGAGTGGCGCTGTCCGTCGAAGAGGTTGTAGACCGTGGCCATGTTGCCGCGGCCGTCGGAAGCCGAGAGGACGTCCCCCTCCTCGGCCGCCAGGGTGGAAGAGCCCGGGAGCAGGCTCCACAACAACAGGAAGAGCGTCATGGGCTCATGATACCAAAAGGCCGGCATGGACCGGAATGCGTGACGTTTGTCCGGTTGACAGGCCATTCGTCCACAGCGTACACTATGTCTGGGAGTCTTATTCGCTACAGAAGAATATCCTGGATGGCGAAAGGGACCGAACAACAGAACAGACTGCGTCGGAACATCGCGAGATACCACCGCGTCGCCCACATCCTGACGGACTACGTCTACACCGTATGGGTCAGGGAAGGGTCCGTCATCGCGACCGAGCACGGCGACGCCTGCAAGACGATCACCGGCTATACGGCCGATGAATTCGAATCCGACCCGGGCTTGTGGCTGAGCATGGTCGTGCCGGAGGACCGTCAGGCCGTGCTCGTGCAGGCCGCCATGGTCATCTCAGGGAAGGGCTCGCCCGCTCTCGAGCATCGCATACGGTGCAAAGACGGCGCTCTGCGCTGGATCCGGAACACCCCGGTGCCCCATTACGATCAGGCGGGCATCCTCCGCTGCTACGACGGGGTCATCCAAGACATCACCGTACGCAAGCGGCTGGAGGACGAATCGTTCCAGCTGCAAAAGATGGAGGCGCTGAGCCATCTGTCCAGCGGCCTGGCCCACGATTTCAACAATATCCTGACGATGGTCATAGGATTCAACTCCCTTGTGCTGGACGGGCTCAAGCCGAACGACACTCTGAGATCGTACGTCAAGGAGATCGATCGGAGCGCTTGGCTGGCGAGCTCCGTGACCCGCCAGATGCTCCTCCTGAGCCGCAAGGAAGTCGCGCGGCCCCGGTTCGTGGACATCAACAGCCTCCTCATCGAGATGGGAAGACTCGTGGAACGCCTCCTCCCCAGCGATGTGGAGGCCGTACTGAAGCTGTCCCCTTCCGTATGGGCCATCAAGGCGGATATCACCCAGATGCAGCAGGTCCTACTGAACCTAATCATCAACGCCCGCGATGCCATGCCCAAGGGCGGCAGGCTCACCCTCTTGACGAGGAACCTGACCGCCCGGGAGGGCGAACGGCCCGATCCCGGCATCGCGCTGCCCAAGGGGCACTATGTCTGCCTGGAGGTCCGCGACACCGGCATCGGGATGGATAAGTCCGTCCAAGCGCGCCTGTTCCAGCCGTTCTTCACGACCAAGGAGCCGGGGCGCGGCACCGGGCTGGGGCTTTCCATGATCCGGACCATCGTCCAGCATTGCCAGGGGAGCATCGCGGTCGAAAGCGCGCCGGGCAAGGGCACCACGTTCAGGATCTACATCCCCCGCGCCGAGGGCATGGCCGCGGCCGTGCTGCCTGCCAAGGAATCCCCCGCTCCGGTCGGCGGCCGCGAGACCATCCTGCTGGTGGAGGACCATGCGGATCTCGGAAGGCTGGTCTGCAGGATCCTGCGTTCCAAGGGATATCGCGTCTTGCGGGCCGCCTGGGCCTCAGAAGCCGTCGCCCTCAGCAAGAAGCACGGGGCCGCCGTCGATCTCCTGCTCACGGACATCATCCTGCCTGACATCAGCGGCGGGGAATTGGCCGCGAAGATCACGGCCAAGCGGCCGGAGATGAGGGTCCTCTACATGTCGGGCCACGCGGATGCCGCTCTCACCGAGATGGACAAGGCCCCGGGATGCGGCCTCCTCGAGAAGCCGTTCTCCCCCGCGCAGCTGCTCCAGGCGGTCCGGGCCGCGCTGGACGCGGATCGGATCCCCTCGTCGGCGAGTTGAGCTCCGCGGCCCATTAAACTAGAATCCCTCCATGCCCGTTGTCGGCAAGAGCGTCGCGCGCCTGGACGGCCTGGCCAAGGTCACCGGCACGGCGAAGTACGTGGACGACCTCCGCCTGCCCGGCTGCCTCTTCGGCGTCACCCTGCGCTCCTCCATCGCGTACGGGAGCATCAAGGGCATCGCCTTCGACGCGGCCTTCCCGTGGAAGGAATGCGTCGTGGTCACGGCCAAGGACGTCCCGGGCCAGAACCGAGTCCAGCTTTTGGAGGACGACCAGCCGCTCCTCGCCGAAACCCGCGTCATGCACCCCATGGAGCCCATCGCGCTCATCGCGCATCCGGACCGGGCCACGGCCTACGAGGCCCTCCGGCACGTGCGCGTGGACTACGAAGAGCTCGACCCCGTCCTCAGCATCGAGGACTCCCTGGCCAAGAAGCGGCTCTTGCGCGGCGAAGACAACGTGTTCCGGTCCTTCCTCCTGGAGAAAGGGGACATCCGCGCCGGCTTCGCCTCGGCGGCCCATATCGTGGAAGGCGAATACCGCGTCCCGCACCAGGAGCACGCCTACATCGAGACCAACGGGGTCGCGGCCTGGGTCGAGAAAGACGGGACCGTGATCATCACGGGCTCCATGCAATGCCCCTATTACGTGCTCAAGGCCCTGAAGCCTATCCTGGGCCTCCCGGCCGAGAAGATCCGCGTCATCCAGGCCGTGACCGGAGGCGCGTTCGGGGGCAAGGAGGAGTTCCCGAACATGATCTGCGGCCACGCCGCCCTCCTGGCGCTCAAGGCCAAGCAGCCGGTCAAGATCATCTACGACAGGGCGGAAGACATGGCCTGTTCGACCAAGAGGCACCCGGCCGTGGTCCGGCACAAGACCGGGGTGGACAGTAAAGGCCGCCTCCTCGCGCAGGAGATCGACGTGCTCATGGACGGCGGCGCCTACGTCACGGTCTCCCCGGTCGTCCTGTCCCGCGGCCTGCTCCATTCGACCGGGACCTACGAGTGCCCCCATGTCCGGGCTCGGGCCCGCGTGGTGGCCACGAACACCCCGCCCAACGGCGCGTTCCGGGGCTTCGGCGCCCCGCAGACCCTTTTCGCGGTCGAGCTCCACATGGAGAAGATCGCCAAGACGCTCGGCATCCCATCTTTGGAGCTGCGGCGGCGCAACATCCTGAAGATCGGCTCGGTCATGGCCACCGGGCAGAGGCTCAAGGAGAGCGTGGGAGCCTCGGACGCGCTCGAGACCACGGTGCGCCGCAGCGGCTACCTGCGCAAACGCGCCGCCCACGACCGGTGGAACAAGGACCCGCGCAAGCCCTGCTGGCGCGGCATCGGGCTCGCCCTGGTGCACCACGGAGCCGGCTTCACCGGGAGCGGGGAAGTCAACATCGCGTCCAAAGCCGCGGTCAGCCGCGCCCGGGACGGGAAGATCTGGGTCAAGGTCTCCAACACCGAGATGGGCCAGGGCGCGAGCACGACGCTCGCCCAGATCGCGGCCGACACTCTCGGCGTCCCCCTGGCGCGCGTCAACGTGGTGACCCCGGACACCCACAGGGTCCCGGACACGGGCCCCACCGTGGCCAGCCGCACCTGCCAGATCGCGGGAGGCCTGGTCCGGAAAGCCGCCCTGCGTCTCAAGGAGAAACCCGAAGAGACGGAATGCGTGGTGCAGTACGAGGCCCCGGGCGCCATCCATTGGGACGACAAACTCTACCGGGGCGAGGCCTACGGAGCCTACGGCTTCGCCTGCGCGGTCGTGGACCTCGAAGTGGACAAGCTCACCTGCGAGGTCAAGGTCCGCAAGGTCACGACCTGCCATGAGGTCGGGAAAGCGATCCACCCCCTGATCGTGGAGGGGCAGATCATGGGCGGCGTGCTGCAGGGCCTGGGCTACGCCCTGATCGAGGACGCCGTGTTCCGCAAGGGCGTCATGCAGAACGCGCAGTTCACCAACTATACCATCCCGACCGCGGTGGACGCCCCCGAGATCGAGGTCAAGATCCTCGAGCACCCCTACTCCCACGGCCCGTTCGGGGCCAAGGGCTTCGGCGAGCTGCCCACGGACGTCCCAGCGCCTGCCGTCGCGGCCGCCCTGCTGCACGCTACGGGCAAGCTCTTCTGCGAGCTGCCCATACTCCCGGAGCGGATCGCAAAGGCTCTCGCATGATACGCTTCAAGCTCAACGGCAAGCGGCGTTCCTACGACGGCCCGTTGTTCAAGCGTCTTCTGGACGTGCTGCGCGAGGACCTCGGCCTGACCGGGACGAAGGAAGGCTGCAGCGAGGGCGAATGCGGGGCCTGCACCGTGCTCCTCGACGGCGAGCCCGTGAACTCCTGCCTCGTCCCCGTCGGGCAGGTCCACGGCCGGTCGGTGGAGACGATCGAGGCCATGGGGACCCCGGCCAAGCCCCACCCTCTCCAGAAGGCCTTCCTGCTGCGGGGCGGGACCCAGTGCGGCATCTGCACGCCCGGGATGCTCCTGTGCGCTTGGTCGTATATCCGCAAAGGAGGCAGGAAGGATCCCGAAGCCATCCGGGAATACCTGGCCGGCAACCTCTGCCGCTGCACGGGCTACCAGCACATCGTGGACGTGATCCTGGGGTTCTGCAAGCGATGAGGGGCCGAGCGGATTCCGTCGAGTTCCTCTCACCCTCCCGCGTGGAGGACGCCCTGGACCTCTACAGCCGGAACCCGCACGCCCTGCCTTTAGCCGGGGGCACGGATCTCCTGGTCGCCTGGAACGCGGGCCTTTTGAACGGCAAGACCGTCCTCGACCTGAGCCGGCTCCCCTGGACCCGCGTCGAGGCGGCCGGCAAGGGCCTGCGCATCGGCAGCCTGGCCACGCACACGCAGCTGCGGCGGCATGCCGTTATTCTGAAGCGTTATCCGCTGCTCGCCGCCGCCTGCGGCACCGTCGGGTCGGTGCAGATCCAGAACCGCGGGACCTTGGGCGGCAGCATCGCCAACGCCTCCCCTGCCGGAGACGTCTTCCCCGCTCTGGCGGTGTACGAGGCGGTCGTGCGCACGGCCTCCGCCCGCGGGTACCGGGAGCTGCCTTTCCTCGAAGTCTTCGCCGGGGTCAAGAAGACCTCCCTCTCCGACGCGGAGCTCATCGAGTCCATCTCCCTCCCCCCCCTGCGGCGCCCGACCCGGCAGCTCTGGCGCAAGGTGGGCACCCGGGCGGCTCAAGCCATCTCCCGCGTGACGGCCGCCGGCCTGCTGTGGCTTGGGCCCGGCAGAAAGGTCCTCGAGTTCCGCTTCGCTCTGGGCAGCATGGCGCCGACCGTTGTCCGCCTCCACAAAGTGGAGGCGTTCATACAAGGAAAACCACTTACGGAAAGGAATATCGAGGAGGCCGTAGGCCTCCTCGACGACGACGTCTCCCCCATCGACGATTTCCGAGCGACCCGGGAGTACCGGCTCTGGGTCTCCAAGAACATCCTGCGCTCCTTATTGAGGTAACCCCATGCCCGAGAAGCTCGCTGTCGTCGCGGTCGGCGGCAATTCCCTCATCATCGACGAGAAGCACAAGAGCGTCGCGGACCAGTACAAGGCCTGCGCCACGACCTGCGCGCATATCGCGAACATGATCCAGCACGGATACAACGTCATCGTCACGCACGGCAACGGCCCCCAGGTCGGGTTCATCCTGAGGCGATCCGACCTGGCCCGCAAGGAGCTGCACACCGTCCCGCTCGACTCATGCGACGCGGATACGCAGGGGGCCATCGGCTATCAGATCCAGCGAGCCCTCTACAACGAGTTCGCCAAGCGGGGCATGAAGAAGCGGGTCGCCACCGTGGTCACGCAGGTGCTCGTGGACAAAAACGACCCCTCGTTCAAGAAGCCGACCAAGCCTATCGGTTCGTTCATGGCCAAGGAACTCGCCGAGCAGCGCAAGGAGGAGGAAGGCTGGGACATCGTCGAGGACGCGGGACGCGGCTGGCGCCGGGTGGTCGCCTCCCCCATCCCGGTGCGCATCATCGAACTCTCGGCCATCGAGTCCCTGGTGCGCGGCGGCTTCGTGGTCGTGGCCGCCGGAGGCGGGGGCATCCCGGTTGTCGAGAACGACGACGGGAGCCTCGAAGGGGCGGAAGCGGTCATCGACAAGGACCACGCCTCCAGCCTCCTCGCCCGGAACATCAAGGCCGATATCTTCATCATCTCGACCGCGGTCGAGAAGGTCTGCCTGAACTTCGGCACGCCGGACCAGAAGTCCCTGGACGCCATGACGGTCGCTCAAGCCAAGCGCTACATCCAGGAAGGGCATTTCAAGCCCGGCAGCATGCTGCCCAAGGTCAAGGCCATCATCCAGTTCCTGGAAGGCGGCGGGAAACAAGCCATCATCACCAACCCGGAGAACCTGCTCAAGGCTATAGAGGGGAAGACGGGGACGTTGGTGACGCCGTAGGCTACTTCCCGCCCTGTTCCTGCTTCCGTTTGTCGATGAGGTACCCGATGAGCGCGCCGACCAGGGCTCCGGCTAAAAACCCGGCCGCAGCGCCGATGGGACCGCCCACGGCGAAGCCGATGGCCGCTCCGACCAAGCCGCCGATGGCCGCGCCTACGACCGGCAGAGAGCTGCCGCCCCCCTTGTCGTCCGCCTTGGCCTTGTCGCCCGCCTGAGCCTTGGCCTCAGCCTTGGCCGGAGCCTTGGCCTCCTTCCCCGAAGGGACCGGGGGCGCGGGGGACTTGGCTTGGAACACGGAAGCTTTGCCCGGCGCGGCAGCCGGACGTCTGTCCGAGGACCCTCCCTCCGCCGCCACGGTGAGGTTGGGCTTGTAGGCGCCCACTCCATCGAACGCGACATCCGCCCCATCGAGCTCCAGCGCGGTCTGGGCGACGTCCAGGTTATGGCCCGTCTTCTTGAGCCGCAGGGGCGCGCCGGGGCCCTCTCCAGCCGATAACGGGCCTGAGGCGAACGACAGAACGGCGATGACGGCCAGCGCCTTCCGAACCATACCCGCTATGATTGTACGTGCCTGACGAGGGACTGAGACAGGGACCTACGTCCTATGGTCCGGGTAGGCCTTAGGACCTGGCCAGCTCGATGCGCTCGAGGTGGCTCGGGATATGGCACGCCCAGCCGAGCTCCCGCTTGACCTTGTCGGCCAGGGCCTTGAGCTGGGAAGCCTCCCCGTGCGCGAGGAAGAGCCGCTTCGGAGGCCTCGGGCATGTCGAAAGCCAGCGCAGGAGCTCGTTCGAGTCGCCGTGCGCGGATATCCCGTTGACCGTGGCGACCCGCGCCCGGACCGGGACCTCTTCGCCGTGGATCTTCACGACCGCGGCGCCCTCCTGCAGGCTCCTTCCACGGGTCCCTTCGGCCTGATATCCGGCGAGCAGGACGAGGTTGTTGGCATCGGGCAGCCTGTTCTTGAGGTGATGCAGGATGCGTCCGCCCGTGGCCATGCCGCTGGCCGAGAGGATGATGGCAGGCCCGTCCATCCGATTGAGGCCCTTGGACTCCTCCGAGGACCGGACAAGCCGCGTCTGCCGCAGACGGATGGAGCCCTCCAGCACGTCCGCCCCGATATTGTGCTCGTGCGCGAAGCGCCGGTAGATCTCCACCGCGTCCGTGGCCATGGGGCTGTCCACGAACACCGGGACCTCCGGGAGCCTGCCGCTCGCTTCCAGGCGGCGCAGGTGATAGAGGAGCACCGTGGTCCGGCCGACCGCGAAAGCCGGGATGACGACCACCCCCTTCCTGTCCAGCACGGGACGGATATGTCGGACCAGCTGGTCCGGGATCGGGGTGGGGTCCTGCACCCTCCCCCCATAGGTGCATTCCACCACGATGTGATCCATCCCCGGGGGGATGGGAGCCGGAGGACGCATGACGGCGCAGTCATAGCCCCCCAGGTCGCCCGAGACGAGGAGCTTGTGCCCGCCCAAGGCCATCTCCACGGAGCCGGAACCCAGGATATGCCCGCTCGGCTGGAGCTTCGCCGTCATGCCCGCGCCGAGAGCGGCCTCGGTCCCGTAGTCCAACGGCTTGAGCAGGCGCAGGCAGTCTCTGGCGTCCTGCAAGGTGTAGAGAGGCAGAGCCGGGGAGTGCTTGGAGAAGCCCTCCTTGTTCGCGTACCTCGCCTCTTCCTCCTGCAGATGCCCGGCGTCGGGCAGGAGGATCTTGAGGAGCTCCAGGCTGGCCGGCGTGCAGTAGACGGGTCCGGAGAAGCCTTGCTTCACGAGCCGGGGCAAAAAACCGCTGTGATCGATATGGGCGTGCGTAAGCACCACGGCGCTCAGCCTCGACGCCTCGACAGGGATAGGCTCCCGGTTCCGGAGCCGGAGTTCCTTGATCCCCTGGAAGAGCCCGCAATCGACGAGGGTCTGTGCGCCTGCCGAACTCACGAGGAGCTTGGAGCCGGTCACCGTGCCTGCGCCGCCGAGGAACTGGACTTGGGTCGCGCTCATGCAGCCAATTTACCAAATATTTCCCGAATCGCAACAAGGCATCAACACGCCGGGGCTAGGCTGAAGGCATGACGATCTCCCTGGGCCGGTCCACAGGAGAACGGGTCCTCACGTCCGGCTGGTCACTCCCCGGTGGCGCCCACCAGCGCCTGACCTTGACGCGGACCCGCCTAGAGGAAACACTCCCGGCCCAGGACGCTTTCCATGAAGGCAGGACTGCCGTACCGCGGTCTAGGGCTCGAGCGGGACGATGAAGTAGCAGAGCAGGTACGCGATCCCGAAAGGCGCGACCCCGGTCAGGACCAGCAGGAACATGAACGCGACCCGCAGTATCGTCGGGTCGGTCCCCCAGTACTTCCCCAATCCGCCGAGTATGCCGAGGAACACGCGGTCCGTCCTGGCGCGGTAGAAACGCTTGATCTCATCGCTCATGGCAGCATTATACCGCACTTCCCAGACTGGCGAGCTTGCGGGGGAGCTTCGAGAGCGGGATGTCCGGATGCTTCTCCATGAAATACCTGCAGTCCCATTCCTTCTCGAACAAGACCACCAGTCCGCCGTCGGCATCCTCGGCCAGCCGTTCGCCGGAGGAGAGCGCGTCCTCGATCCTCGCGGCCGACGACGCATCCGGCGCCCAACGCACGACCTGCCAGGGAGCGGGCTCCAGACGGGACCCGGCTCCGTACTCCGTGCTCAGGCGATACTGGAGCACATCGAACTGGAGCGGACCGACCGCGCCGAGCAGCGGGACCCTGGACGCGCCCCCGCGCAGGGTGAACGTCTGCACCACGCCCTCCTGCAGGAGATGGTCCAGCCCCGTGCGGAACCGCTTGAACTCCGCGGTGTTGGCGCAATGCAGGTAGGCGAGATGCTCCGGAGGGAAGCGCGGGATCTCCCTGAACACGATGCCCGCGTCCTCGGTCAGGGTGTCGCCGATGCGGAACTGGGAATGCCCGACGATGCCGATGACGTCCCCGGCGTAGGCCTCGTCCACGGTCTCCCGCTCGCGCCCGAGCAGCTTATGCGAGCTGGAGAGGCGCACCTCTTCGCCCGTGCGGGAATGGACGACCCGCATGTCCCTCTGGAAGCGTCCGGAGCATACCCGCACGAAGGCGAGCTGGTCCCTATGCCTGGGGTCCATGTTGGATTGGATCTTGAAGACGAACCCGGAGAAGCGCGGATCCTCCGGCCGGATGTCCCCCGCCACGGTCGGTTGGGGCCGCGGCGGGGATGAGAGCGCCAGGAAGCCGTCGAGCAGAAGCTGGACGCCGAAATTGTTCATGGCGCTGCCGAAGAAGACGGGCGTCATGTCGCCGGCCCTGACCGCCTCCGGGTCGAAGGGCTCGCCGACCTCGTCGAGCAGCGCGATCTCGTCGAGCACCTTGCCCAGGTCCGCGGGGCCCATCCGGCGGCCGGCCTCCTCGTCGATGCCGTCCAGGACGGTCACCGGAGCGCGGAAGGCTCCGCCGGGGACCCTCTCGAAGAAGTGCAGCTGCTTCGCGCGGCGGTCGAAGACGCCCTTGAAGTCCGGCCCCAGACCCAGCGGCCAGTTCATCGGGAAGGGATGCAGCTGGAGACGGGTGTCGATCTCGTCGAGCAGCGCCAGGGGCTCCATCGCGGGCCGGTCGAGCTTGTTGACGAAAGTGAAGATGGGGAGCTGGCGGTCGCGGCAGATCTCGAAGAGCTTGAGCGTCTGGCTCTCGATCCCCTTGGCGGCGTCGAGCACCATGAAGACCGCGTCGACCGCGGTCAGCACCCGGTAGGTGTCCTCCGAGAAATCCCTGTGCCCGGGAGTGTCGAGGAGGTTGACGTGGAAGCCCCGGTACTCGAACTGCAGGACGGTGGAATTGACCGAGATGCCGCGCTTGCGCTCGAGCTCCATCCAGTCGGAGGTCGTGTTCTGCTCCCGCCTGCGCGCCGTCACGGAGCCCGCGAGCTGGACCGCGCCCCCGTAGAGCAGGAGCTTCTCGGTGAGCGTCGTCTTCCCCGCGTCCGGGTGGGAGATGATCGCGAAGGTGCGCCGCTTGGAAATCTCGTCTCGGTTCATCTTGAGAGTCCGCCCGTGAAGCCGGGCGCGGACCCGAATCAGGGTGGGTACGACGTGATTATACCATTTCTCCCGCAGGGGCCGGGACGGACCTAAAGACCCAGCTCTTTTAGGTCGATGGTACCTGGAGTGCATGTATTATCCGGGCCATACTGACCCTAATGAGGTCGTTACTCCTATCCTCCCTCCTGGTGCTCGCGCGCACCCTCCAGGCCCTGGCGCAATCCCAGGTTGCGCCCACTCTCCAGCCCGTCCTGCCCGGCGTCATCGGCATCGCAGGGGCGCAAACGCCGGTCAGCCCGCTCCTGAGCCCGGCCCAAAGCCTGGCGCCGACCCTGAGCGTGGGAGGACTCCTCCCCGCCCTGCAGCCAGCCCCCTCTCTCATATCCGACAAAGCGGCCGTTCCGCGATCCGCGGCTGCGGCCCCTCTCCAGCTCGCCCTTCCTCAGGCCGTGCCCAAGACGGCCAGCCCGGCGTCGCCTGTTCAAAAGGCGGAGGATGGGGCTGTCTCGACAAGCGATCATCTCAAGGAGCTCGCCGAAGCCCTGCCTTCCGGGGAAAGCCCGGCCCTGGGCGTCGCTTTCGACAACAGCCGTCGCTTGCCGTCGGAGGACGACCTCTTCACGGGCTCCTTCGGCCGGAGCGCCGGGAAGACGACCCGCTCCATCTTGAGCCCCGCAGATTCCCGCTCCTGGGGCCTGGAGAACGTTCCGGACAGCCGGTATGCCGATGAGTTGAAGAAGGCTGCGCAGGCTCTAAAAGAGACGCACCGCCGCCGGAGGACACCCAGCCTGCTCGCGCTCTACGGACGGATCTGGCGCTTCGATCGGAGCCTTTACTACCACATGGTCCGCGTGGGGCTCATGGCCGCGAGGCTGGCCCTGGCCATGGGATCCTCCGAGTCCTACGCCCAGGACCTTTCCAGGGCGGCACGGCTGCACGATGTGGGCAAGATGGACCCCGAGGTCCATGCCGTCATCAGCAAACCCGGCCGTCTGACGCCGGAAGAGCGGACGCTGATGGAGAGTCATCCAGAGAAAGGGGAGCAGACCCTGTCGCGGGGAAGCGCCCGACCGGGGCGCAGGTGGCGGCGGATGGCGGCCCGGATCGCGCGCAGCCACCACGAAGCCTTCGACGGGAGCGGGTATCCGGACAAACTCCGGGGAACGAAAATCCCCTTCGAGGCCCGCATCACGGCCGTGGTGGACGTCTTCGACGCCTTGATGGAGAACCGCCCCTACCGCCCGGGGATGAAGATGGAGGAGGCCCTGGCCATCATGGAGAAGGAACGGAGCCGCTTCGACCCCGCGGTGTATCGCGCATTCTTGGATGAGCTGTCAGCCCAGGACGGACAGCCAGAGGACTGAAACGACCGTCAGCAGCACCGCCAGCGGCGCGCCGACCCTGAAATATTCCCAGAACCCCACCTGAGCGTCCTTGCGGGCCGACTCGAACACGATGAGGTTGGCCACGGATCCGATGATGGTGAGGTTCCCCGCCACGGTGCTCGACGCGGCCAACGCCAGCCACAGCGAAGAGTGATCCCCCAGCGCGGGCAGGAGGTTCGAGAGGAATATCACGGCCGGCACGTTGCTCACGATGTTGGACAGGGCTCCGGAGACCAGGGAAAGCCCGCCGAGCTGGGCCAGGAGGCCGGCATCCTTGGCTTGGGCCAGCCGGCTGATCAGTTCCTCCAGGAGGCCGGACTCGCGCAAGCCCCCCATGACCACGAAAAGGCTGGCGAACATGAGCAGGAGCTCCCAGTCGATGCGCGAGAACGCCTCCCGCGGCTTCGTGGCCCCGGCCAGGATAAGGGCCGCCGCGGCCGCGATGGCGGCCAGGGGCGGGTGCACGTTCAATGCCAAGAGGACCAGGAGCACGACGGAGATGACGAGGCAGACATGGAGGAGCCTCCCGCGGCCCGCAGGAAACGCGACCTCGCCCAGCTGGATGGCCTTGCCCCGACCGAACTCCTCCTTGTAAGCCCAGCGGAGGGCGAAGTAGTTGAGCCAGAGCCCCAGCGCGGTGATCGGGGCGAGCTCGAGCACGAAGAGGGAGAACGGGATCCTCGAGTGGACCGCGATGATCATGTTCTGCGGATTGCCCATGGGCGTGAACACGGAACCGATGTTCGAGGAGGTGGCCAAGGCGATCAGGTAGGGCGCGGGCTCGAGTCCGCAGCGCCGGACCAGCCGCACCACCACCGGGGTCAGCATGAGGCAGATGGTGTCGTTCATGAACAAGGCCGAGAGGATCCCGGAGGAGGCCACGATGAGCGCGAGCAGGTCCCGCGTGGTGCGGGCCTTCTTGAGGATGAGCCACTCGACCCTTTCGAAGAAGCCGCTCACCTCGAAGTAGCCGATGACGATCATCATGCCCAGGATGAAGACGATGGTGTCCAGATCGACCAGGCGGTAGGCCTTGTCCAGGCTCACCACTCCCACGGCCACCATGGCCACCGCGCCGAGCAGGGCCGCCGCGGACCGGCGGAGGAACACCCCCGGCAGGTTCTGGAAGGAGAGCAGGAGATAGGTCGCGAGGAAGATCAGGGCCGCGGCCCAGGGGTGGTTCATCGTCTCGATTATGCGTTTTACAGGCCGGAGGGGTCAAAAAATTATATTAGTGATTGCGCATATATTGCTATAATAGCCGCATGCCCCTCTCCAGAACACTGCGCTTGTTGAACGTCATCGCCGAACCCAACCGCCTGCGCATCCTGGCCTGCCTGTCCGCGCGCAGGATGTGCGTGTGCGAACTCTGCGCGGCCCTGCGGCTCAAGCAGTCCGTCGCGTCCCAGCACCTGCGCGTCCTGCGAGACTGCGGGCTCGTGCAGGACCGCAAGAACGGATTGTGGGTGGATTACGAGCTGTCCAGGTCCGCCCTGGCCGGCCCTTCCGGCAAGGTGCTCAAGACCCTCCTGACTGAGACGAGCGAGGATGATGCCATCCTCAAGGACAGAAAGGCCGCAGCCAGGGCGGATCGCAGATGCCTTTGCAGGAGGAAAGCGTGAGGGAGAAGTCCAAGCTGGGCCTGATGGCCGGGATATTCCTGGCCATCTACTACGCGCCGTTCTCCCACCCCAGGGTCCAGAACTCCATCATGGAGGCGTTCTGGATGCTCCAGGACTACGCGCACCACCATGTCCTGCTCTGCCTGGTCCCGGCGTTCTGCATCGCGGGGGCGATCTCCGTCTTCGTGTCCCAAGCCTCGGTCATGAGATACTTCGGAGCCAAGGCCAACAAGTTCCTCTCTTACGGAGTGGCCTCCGTGTCCGGGACCATCCTCGCGGTCTGCTCCTGCACCGTACTCCCCATCTACGCGGGAATATCCAAGCGCGGGGCAGGCATCGGCCCGGCCGCGGCCTTCCTCTATTCAGGCCCGGCCATCAATGTGCTGGCCATCATCCTGACCGGGCGGGTGCTCGGTCTGGAGATGGGCGCGGCGCGCGCCGTGGGGGCCGTCTCGTTCTCCGTGATCATCGGTCTGGCCATGGCATTCCTCTTCAGGCACGAGGAGAACGTCGTCCCTGACGATCCCATGTTCTCAGCCGCCGGCGAAGAAACCACACGCCCCCTCTGGAAGGACGTCCTCTATTTCTCGGCCATGGTCAGCTTCCTCGTGCTCCCCGGATGGCTCAAAGGGCTGAGCGTGCTGGCCCTGCTCTGGATGCTGGCCCGCTGGTTCAAGAAGGAAGAACTCGTTGCCTGGAAAGACTCGACCTGGGATTTCGCCAAGCAGATATTCCCGCTGCTCCTGGGAGGCGTTTTCGTCGCCGGGCTGCTCATGGGCCGGCCGGGCTTGGACAACGGTCTCATCCCGAACCGCTACGTGGACATGCTGGTTGGAGGCAATTCCATTTGGGCCAACCTGTTCGCGTCCGTGGCCGGAGCCCTCATGTATTTCGCCACGCTCACGGAGGTCCCCATCCTGCAGGGGCTCATGGGCTCGGGCATGGGCAAGGGTCCGGCGTTGGCTCTGCTTCTGGCTGGCCCCGCCTTGAGCCTGCCAAGCATGATCGTGCTCAACAAGGTCATGGGGACGAAGAAGATGCTGACCTACGTCGGCCTGGTGGTCTCCATGTCCACGGCGGCCGGGATGGTGTACGGAGCTCTGTTCTAAGGAGAACATCATGAAGATCGAAGTCTTCGGACCGGGCTGTCCCAAGTGTCAAACGGCGGAGAAGGTCATCAAGGATGTGCTGGCTGAACTCAAGCGCGACGCCGAGGTGGTCAAGGTCACGGACATCGATGAGATCGTGTCCAGAGGGGTGATGTTCACTCCGGCCGTCTTCATCGACGGCAAGAAAGTCATCGAAGGGAAGGTCCCGAGCCCGGAGACGGTCAGAGGATGGCTCCGATGAAGCGAGCCTTGGGCTACGGCCTGCTGGCGTTCGCAGCCATCAGCGTCGCGTACGCGGTGTTCGAGAAGGGAGCCCCCGCGCCGCGAACAGCAGTGCCGCCAGTCATCCAAGAAACGACCCGGCCGGTCGTCATCGCTCGCTACTGCCACGGCAACGCCCGCTGCTCGAACTGCATCAAGATCGAGAACTACTCCCGGGAAGCCGTCGAGACCGGGCTGCGCAAGGAGCTCGATTCAGGCCGGTTGAGATTCGAGACCGTCAACGTGGACGAGTCGGCCAACCGGCACTTCATCAAGGACTACGGGCTCTACACCAAGTCGCTCGTCCTGGTCCGGGAATCGGGAGGCAAGGAAGTCCGGCACAAAGTCCTGACCGACGTATGGGATCACCTGGATGACAAGGACGCCTTCATCGCCTATGTGAGGAAGGAGACGGAGGAGTTCCTCAAGTAGCCATGCTCGGAGCGGCGACCGCCTTCTGGCTCGGGATACTGACCTCGATCAGCCCTTGTCCATTGGCGTCGAACATCGCGGCCCTGTCTTTCTGCCTGCGGAGCGGTCCTTCCAGCCGCAAAGCCGCGGCCTACGGCACGGCGTACTCGATCGGGCGCGCGGCGGCATACGCGGGCCTCGCCATGCTCATCGCGGCAGCCGGGCTCTCGATCCCCGTGCTCTCGGACTTCCTGCAGCGCTACTTCAACAAGGCGCTCGGCCCGGTCCTGGTCCTTACCGGAACGGTGCTCCTGGACCTCCTGCCGTGGCGGTTCGGATCGTGGCGGCCCGGCGAAGCCTGGACTTCGCGGCTCATGCGCAGCGGCGCTCTGGGCTCCGCGGGGATGGGGTTCCTCCTGGCTCTAGCGTTCTGCCCTGTCTCGGCAGCTCTGTTCTTCGGCGCGCTCATCCCCCTGGCCCTGAAGAGCCGGTCCGTCGTCTTTCTGCCGCTCGTCTACGGCTTGGCCACTGGACTCCCTGTCATGCTTTTCGCGACAGCCATCGCGGGCGGGGCCGGCGTCTTGTCCAAGAGCTTCGCGCGGGTCAGCGCGGTCGAGCGCTGGACGCGGCTAGCCACAGGAGCCGTCCTGGTGCTCCTCGGCGTTTACTTCGCACTGAAGGACATCTTCAAAATCCTATGAACAATGGACCGACGATCGCATCCAAGCTATCATTCCTGGACCGCTGGCTGACCCTGTGGATATTCCTGGCCATGGCCGCGGGCGTGGGCCTGGGCTGGCTCTTCCCAGCCGCCGTGACCTCATTCAACACGGCATCCAGCGTCGGCACGACCTCGATCCCCATCGCCATCGGGCTCATCCTCATGATGTATCCTCCCTTGGCCAAGGTCCGCTATGAGGAACTCGGCCGGGTGTTCGCGGACAAGAAGGTCCTGACGCTTTCCCTTATCCAGAACTGGATCATCGGGCCCGTCCTGATGTTCGCCCTCGCGGTCATCTTCCTGCGCGGATATCCCGAGTACATGATCGGCCTCATCCTGATCGGCTTGGCGCGCTGCATCGCCATGGTCATCGTCTGGAACGACCTCGCCAAAGGCGACGCCGAGTACTGCGCGGGACTCGTCGCGTTCAACTCCATCTTCCAAGTGCTCTTCTTCTCCGCCTTCGCCTGGTTCTTCATCACGATCCTGCCCGCGAAGCTGGGGCTTTCCGGGGCGGTGGTCAACATCACCATGGGCGAGATCGCCAAGAGCGTCTTCATCTATCTCGGCATCCCCTTCCTGGCGGGCATGGCCACGCGCTTCGCCCTGGTTTCCGCGAGAGGGAAGGAGTGGTATCACGGCCGCCTCATCCCGGCCATCAGCCCCATCACCCTGATCGCGCTCCTGTTCACCATCGTGGTCATGTTCTCCATCCAGGGGCATCGCATCGTGGGGTCCCCACTCGATGTCCTGCGCATCGCGGTGCCGCTCTTGACCTACTTCGTGATCATGTTCTTCGTCTCCTTCTTCTTGAGCCGCCGCGTGGGGGCGGGCTACCCAGTGGCCTGCACGCTCTCATTCACGGCGGCTTCCAACAACTTCGAGCTCGCCATCGCGGTCGCCATCGCCACCTTCGGCATCGGCCACGGCGCAGCCTTCGCCGCGGTCATCGGGCCCTTGGTGGAGGTGCCGGTGCTCATCGGCCTGGTCAATGTCGCGTTGCGCTTGAAGGAGGATGCATGAACCGCGCACATTCGATGGTCCGGAAAGCCTACGGCAAGGTCGCCAAGAAGCAGTGCTCCTGCTGCTGCGGCTCAGGAGCCGCGGTCCCCGAAGCGAGCAGTTCTTCCTCTCGCGCAGGGGGCGGTTGCGCCCCCCGGCCGGCGACCGCAGGGGACCTCGGGCTCTCCTGCGGCGACCCGGTTTCATTCTCCCAGCTCAAGCGAGGCGACGTGGTCCTTGACCTGGGCTCCGGCGCGGGCAAGGACGTGTTCCTCGCGGCCCGAAAGGTGGGAGCCAAAGGCCGCGTCATCGGCGTGGACATGACCCCGGAGATGCTCTCCCTCAGCCGCAGCAACGCCGCCAAGCTCAAGCTCGGCAACGTGGAGTTCCGCGAGGGGACGATCGAGGAGCTCCCCGTCGAGGGCTCCTCGGTGGACATCATCATCTCCAACTGCGTCATCAACCTTTCCCCGGACAAACCGAAGGTGTTCCGGGAGGCCTTCCGCGTGCTGAAGTCCGGCGGCCGTCTCGTGGTCAGCGACATCGTCCTGGAGAAAGCCCTCGCGCCCAAGCTCAAGGCGGACAAGGACCTCTATACCGCCTGCATCTCCGGAGCGCTCCTCCGCAAAGACTATCTTAAGGCGGTCCGGGACGCCGGGTTCCGGAAGCTCGAGGTCCTTTCGGACCAGGCCTACGCTTTGGCCGGGACCGCTTCGAGCATCACTCTTTTGGCCAGAAAAGGCTAGAATACCCCCATGCTGAGACGAACCCTCTTCGCCTGTCTCTTGTCCTTGACCGTCCTCGCCGGCTGCGGCCGCAGGGACGAAGCCACGGTCGGCAGCGACGGGAACCCCCTGGTCGTGATCCTGTCGCCGTTGTACATGCCCGGGACACGGGGCGATCTCGACTTCGTCCAACGGCATCTGACCGAGACGTCCGGCATGGCCGTTCAGGTCCGCGTCGCGACCTCCGCGATCCAGGTCGTCGAGGCTTTCGGCGCCGGGACGGCGGACGCGGGCCTCATCAACGTGGATGAGTACCTCCTCGCCCGGGAGGAATACGGCGTCAGCCCCACGCTCCAAGCGCTCCGGCACGAGAAAGAGACCGAGTACACGGGCGTGCTCCTCGTCCGGCCGGGGACGATCTCGAGCGTGCGGGCCCTGGCAGGCAAGAAGGTGGCTTTCGCCAAACCCACCTCGCTCAGCGGCTTCCTGCTCCCCGCGGTGTTCCTGCTCGGCGGAAACATAGACATCCAGGCCGAGTTCACGGGCAGCCACGAGGAGTCGATCCGCAGGCTCAAGGCCGGGGAGGTTGCCGCGGCGGCCACGTACTTCGACATGATCAGCCGCCATCGGGGTCTGCGCATCCTCGCCAAGACCGGGATGGTGCCCAACGAGCCCTTCGTCCTCCGCCATGGCTTGCGGCGCGACAAGCGCCAGGCCATCACGGCCGCTTTCCAGTCCTTGGGTGATACGGCCGAGGGCAAGGCAGTCCTGCGCACCATGGCCGATATCTCGGGGTTCCGCCCGGTATGGGAGGACACCTACGCCCCCATCCACGAGATCCTGCGGGCGGCGAACAAGTCGGTCTACGACCTCGTGCCCGAAGGGTGGGAGATGCGCCGGCTGAACCGGCCCTATCTGCCGGACTAGTAATTTGCCATAATACCCTGCCAGCACAATCGAAGGCCGAGTTCATACTCGCCTGAATCAGGGGCGCGGGGCCACCGCGCCGTCCTTTCAGCGCTGCCGGGAGAAACGCAGGAATAACCACATGGTATTCATAAAAGTCAGAGAGGGTGAAGGGATCGAAGAGGCGCTCCGGCGGTTCAAGCGCGAGTGCCAGCGCAACGGGATTCTCAAAGAGATCAAACGCCGTCAGTACTACCTCTCCCCCAGCGCGGAGAAGAAGCGCAAGCGGGAGGAGGCCGCGCGCAAGCGCCGTCGCCGCAGGACCCGCAGCGGAGGCCTGGGACGCTCCGCGGGTCCCCGGCCGGCCTTCGGGAGCGGGCCATCCTTCGGGGGCGGGGAGAAACTGTAGGGGTGGATAGGGTCTCCAAACAGGCCTGGGGCGATCTCCTCGAACTCAACAAGGACGGCATCCCCCTTCCGACCGACCCCGACAAAGAGGCCTACGCCGAAGAATGGGGGTCCAATACGGACACCTCGAACTCGGTCCGGATGTACCTCTCCGAGATCGGCAAGGTCCCCCTGCTCAGCCGCGAAGAGGAAGTATCCCTCGCCAGGAACGTGTGCGAGCGCCGCAAGGAGCTCCGCCTTTTGGTGCTGGAATCCCCCGTCGCACGGCGCGAGATCCGCAGCTGGCAGGACCTGATCGCGCTCCGCGAGATGACGCCGAAGGAGCTCATGCCCCGCGGCCGCCGGAGCATCCGCGAAGTCGACGCCATGGGCAAACGCATGGCCTCGGTCGCCCGCTTCATCGCCAAGGCCGAGGGCGAGACCGCAGGCCTGCTGGACAAACTCAAGGACAAGAGGCTCTCCGGCGAGCGGCGTCGGAAGCTCCAGAAGGCCGTCGAGGCGCGCGGAAAAGCCGCGGCCAAAAGGATCATCGGCCTCGACCTCAACCAGGAGAAGATCCGGCGCCTGACCAACAAGATCAAGAACACGGCCGCCAAGATCCGCGCGTGCCGGCGCGAGCTGGAGGGCTGGAAGACGCGCCTGAAGGACGGCCTGAAGAGACCCGGCGACGGCCGCGATGCCGCGCTCAAGGCCATGGCCTGCGCGAAGGACCGGCTCGGCCGCCTGATCCGCACGATCCCCATCCCCGCCGACCAGTTCCTGGAGCTCGACCGCAGGATCGTCGCCCTCGAGGAGGAGATCCTCAAGGACACGCTCAGGCTCATCAAGGCCAATCTGCGGCTCGTGGTCTCCATCGCGAAGAAGCGGGCCGGTTCGCGCCTGGAATTCTCCGATCTCATCCAGGAAGGCGCGCTCGGGCTCATGAAGACGATCGAGAAGTACGAGTACAAGCGCGGCTTCAAGTTCTCCACCTACGCCACGTGGTGGATCCGCCAGTCCATCAACCGGGCCATCGCGGACCAATCGCGGACCATCCGCATCCCGGTCCACATGGCGGAACTGACCTCGCGGCTGAGGAAGGTGACGCGCCGCTACATGCAGAGGCACGGGCGGGAACCCACGGTCGCCGAGTACGCGCAGAACATGCGCGTCCCGGCGAGCCGGGTGAAGACGGTCATGGAGATCATGCAGGAGCCTGTTTCGCTCGCGACTCCGGTCGGCGACGAGGGCGACACCCATCTGCAGGACTTCATCGAGGACAAGGCCGGACCGGCGCCTGGGAATTCGGCGGAAGCGAGCCTGTGCCGATTCGACATCGAGAAAGCCCTTTCCACGCTGACGGACCGGGAGGCCCGGATCATCAAGCTGCGCTTCGGCATCAACACGGGCCGGCCCCAGACCCTGGAGGAAGTCGGCAGAGTCTTCAAGGTGACCCGGGAACGGGTGCGCCAGATCGAAGCGAAGGCCATCCGCAAGCTGCGCCACCCATCCAGATCGGATGCGCTGCGCGACTACGTGCGATGAGCCGCGAGGAGAGACACGTGGCAGGAAAATTGCAACCCCTTAACATCGGGGATCTGAGAGTCGAGGTCCCCATCATCCAAGGCGGCATGGCCGTCAAGGTCTCCACATCGTCCCTTGCCGCGGCCGTGGCCGAGTGCGGCGGAGCCGGGACCATCGCGAGCGCTGGGCTCGGGTTCGGCACCGCGGAGAATGAGACGGATTTCGTCAAGGCCTCGCGGGAAGGCCTGCAGCGCGAGATCCGCAACGCCAAGGCGGCCACCCGGGGCGTCGTGGGCGTGAACATCCTGGTGGCGCTGAGCAATTACGAGGACTTGGCGCGGACCGCGGCCAAGGAGGGGGCTCACTTCATCGCCTCGGGCGCGGGCCTGCCCCTGAAGCTCCCGGAGTACGTGGAAGGCTCGGACACCCGGATCCTCCCCATCATCTCATCCGCGCGGGCCGCCGCGCTCATGACCTCGACCTGGAAGAAGCGCTACGACCGGCTGCCCGACGGCATCATCGTCGAGGGGCCGCTGGCCGGGGGACACCTCGGGTTCAAGGCCGACGAGCTGCGGGCCCGGACCTCCCAGCCTTTGGAGGCCATCGTCCCGGAGGTGCTCGGGATCACGCGCGGCCTGAACATCCCGGTCATCGCGGCCGGCGGCATCTTCGACGGCAAGGACATCGCCAAGTTCCTCAAATTGGGAGCGGCCGGCGTCCAGATCGCGAGCCGCTTCGTGGTGACGGCCGAGTGCTCGGTGTCGCAGAAGTTCAAGGACCTGTTCCTCGCGGCCCAGGACAAGGACGTCATGATCATCGACAGTCCGGTGGGCATGCCGGGGCGGGCCATCAAGACCCCGCTCATCGAACGGCTGGCCCGGGGCGAGAGGGTTCGCTTCAAGTGCGGCTACCGCTGCCTGCGGAGCTGCAACCCCGCGGCCTCCCCCTACTGCATCGCCAAGGCCCTGGATAACGCCTCGCGCGGCCTCCTCGAGGAGGCGGTCGTATTCTGCGGACACAACGTCTCGCGCATCGACAAGATGACGACCGTCCGGGAGCTCTTCGACGAGCTCGTCAGCGGGGCCCTCGCCGAGATGGCCCTGGCCGGCAGGCCAGGCGCCGGGCCGCTCCGCTCATAGGTCCAAAGGCCCATACTCGCTAGGCCCTCTAGGCCTTTGAAACCCCGGTCTTTCGGCTGTACAACATCCATAGATGGCTCGGTTCATACTCGCCGTTCTGCTGGCCTCCATCCTCGCAGCGGACGCCCATGCGGGCCGCCTGAAGGCCCCGTCCTTCGATACCCGGAAGGAGGAGCGCGACCCGGACTTCCGAAGATCTCCGCCGCGGGAGGACCTCTATACCCTGGTCAAGCATCTGGAGGACTGCATCGGGGGCAACGGGGTCTCCCCCCACATCCCGGGCGTGGACCTCTTCATGCTCAATCTCGAGAAGCAACTGCGCAAGGGGAACGATATCCCGCGCGACAGGATCCTGCGCAACGCGGATCTGGCACGCGAGGTCCTTCGCCTCGCCTACAACGACCTGACCGAGGCCATGTCGCCGGAGAAGCTCTCCACGGCCAGGGACATCCTCCGCGAGGTCGGTGAGGAGCTGACCCCGATCCAAGAACGCAACCGCGCCTCCGTGAGCCAGCTCCGTTCCGTGGCGCAGACCGCCCGCGCCACGGCCGCGGCCATGCAGATCAGCCCGCCGGATTCCACGGGCCGGCCCGTGCCGGTCGAGCAGCTCTCCGAGATCCAACCCCTGGGCCCCGAGCTCTCTCCTTTGCGGCAGAACCTCAAGAAGGCGGCGGAGAAGATCGCCAAGGCCAAGGGCTACGTCCTGCGCGCCAAGAGCCGCATAGAGACCGTGGACGGCCTGGCGCAGACGGCCGAGACCCTGGACAAGGAAGCCCTGGGCCGCCTCGGCCAGCGCAGGACCCGCGGCACACCCACGCAGTACCAAGTCAAGATGCAGTCCCGCGACGTCATCCTCAACGCGAACAAGTGGCTCGGCCGCGCGGTCGAGGGGGCCGAGGACGTCATCCGGCAGATGGAGGCCCAGCTCAAGCCGGCGGAAGAGGGCATGCGCAAATCCGTGGACAAGACCGGCGAAGCGGACGCGAAGACCCAGGACGGCAAGGAGCTCCAGACCCGCTCCGGAAACCGCATCAACTTCAACCACGGCAGGCGGCTCAACATCCAGATCGAAGGAGTCATCCGGCGCGGCTGGGAAGCGGCCTCGGATAAGCGCAAGCCCTGGTGGGAGGGACGCGCGCGCATGGCCAAGTCCGAGAGCACGGAGGACGCGTCCAAGGCGGACGACGCCTACCGGGAAGCGGAGCGGAAGGCGCGCGATGCGGAGCAGGCACTGCGCGCCGCGTCCGAAGCCCTGGACAACATCGACGACGAGCTCGGCCGCTCCGAATCCAAACCGGAAGCGCTCGCCAAGCGGAACCTGAACGTCCCGGCCCCGAGGGACCCCAAGGGCAAGTCGGTGGCGGGCGGCAGCAAGGTCCGGTCCAAGCCGCTCAAGATCCCCCGCACGCTCGACGTCACCAACCAGGAGATCCTGCAGTCCTACGACGGCGGCGACGCCCCCCCCGAAGGGGACGGAGAGGCCGACGGGATCCGCGGGGTGACAGATTAAAGAGCCTTGAGCGCCGCCGCGAACTCCGCGGCGGACTTCCAGCGTTTCTCCGGGTCCGGCTCCAGGACCTTGTCCAGCACGTCGTCGAAGCCCGCAGGCAGGCCTTCCATCAGGCGCGAGGGAGGCACGTAGGTCTTGTTCAGCTTGGCGAGCAGCACCCCGTTGCCCTCGCCTCCGAAAGGGAGGTCTCCGATCACCATCTCGTACATGCAGATCCCCAGGGCGTATACGTCCGAGCCCCTGCATACCTTGCCCTCGAACTGCTCAGGCGCCATGTACGGAGGCGTGCCCACCACCGTGTTCGTCATGGCCACCCCGTCGAGATCCCGTCCTCCCTGCCTGGCCACGCCGAAGTCCATGACCTTGACCCGCAGCTCCCGGGTCACCATGATGTTCGAGGGCTTCAGGTCCCTGTGGACCATGCCCCGCGCGTGCGCGTAATCCAGGGCCGCCGCGGTCCCCTGCATGACCCAGGCGGCCTCGCGCAGCGGGAGCTTCTTGCGGGCCGCGAGCAGTTCCTGCAGCGTCTTGCCGTCCACGTATTCGAACACCAGGTACGCGTCGGCCCCGTCTTCCAATACCTCGTAGATCTCCACGATGTTCGGGTGGTGCAGGGACGCCACCATGCGGGCCTCGGTCAGGAACCGCTCGCGCTCCGTGGGGTCGTTGCGGATCTCGTCGCGCATCTTCTTGATGGCCACGCGCCGGTCCAGGGTGGTGTCCACGCCCTCGTACACGATCCCCATGCCGCCGCTCGCCAACGCCTTGATCACGCGGTAGCCCCCGACCCTGGGGACCGCAGGAGCCGGGGTCCCGGCCTCCTCCTGGGCCGGCTGGGCCGGGGCGAAGAGCTTCTTGAACAGCAGGAGCGGGGATGCGACGACGAACGCCAGGAGCACGGCCAGGGCCACGGACGCACCGACCCGGTGCTCGTAGAGCCAGGAGCGCCCTCTCGCGGGTTCCTCCTTCGGCGCGGACAGCCCCTCCTGGGCCAAGGTCATGGCCAGGCGGGCTTCCGCGTTCCCGGGGTCCAGGGAGATGGCCTGTTCCGCGTCGCCGCGCGCCAGATCGTATTTCTTGAGAAGATTGTGGATGTTCGAGCGCGCCGCCCAGACGCGGGCGTCCGTGGGCGCGAGCTTCAATGCGTCATTGCAGGATCTGAGCCCCGCTTCGAGCTCCCGCGCTCCGGTCAAGGCGAGGATGCGGGCGAGACGGAGGTCCGTATTGTCCGGGTCGATCTCGAGCGCCTGGTCTGCCGCCGCGACCGCTCCCCTGTAATCGCCGCTCTTGAGCAGGGAGCCGGCCGTAGCCGCGAGGGTCTCCAGATCGTCGGGACGCGGAGCGGCGGAAGCTCGGCAGACGAGGAACGCGAAAACCACGAAGAGCAAGGAGAGACGTCTCATACGGGATCGGGCAGTAGTATATCACTCCGGGAGTGCGGGGGATAAGCTCAAGACTCTGCGGAGGCCCGCCTACTTCCCACCCGCCTTACCGTGATGTTGGGGAGCGGGCCCGCGGCCGCCGCCCGTGCCGGCGCGCTGCCTCTCGCCGGGCGCCATGCGGTGATGAGCGTGCCCGCCGGCCCTTGACGCGTTGTGGGCCATGCCCCTGCCGTTCATGACGGAGCGCATCACCGATTTGGTCGTGGCGTCGTTGAGCCCGTTCGGCGAGCCGGGCAGCCTCGTCTGCACGAAGCTGGTCCATTCTCCTATCTCGGCCAGATGCTTGGCCTGGTCGGCCTCGAGTTTGAGATAAGCAGGGTCCAGCGCCTTCATCGGAGTGAGGAGGGCCCAGGTGTCCGGGGCGGAGTTGATGCTCGACTGCAGGCCGGCGATGACGGCGTTATCCGCGTCGATGATCTTCTGCCACTTGGCGTTGATGTCATGCAGCTTCTGGATCTGCGGGTCCACCGTGTTCCCGCTGTTCGTCAGGACGCTGCCGCCCGCGATGTCCGCCGAGGAGTGGCCGCCGGAGGTCGCCCTAGCCAAGTCCCCGGTGCGGATCAGCTTGGGCTTTTCCAGGCCCTGCGTTCCCGCTCCGCGGTCCATGCCGCGGTAGTCCTTGGGGGCCGTCATCCGGGACAGGTTGGACTCCACATCAGGTTTCTTCTTGACGAGATTGCTGCTCGACAGGGATGCCAGCATGCTGGCTGCGAAGGCGCCGGAATCGGCCGGCTTGGCCATGGGCGCGAGGCCGTTCAGTCTGCCCGCCAACTCGTCGCTGGGCTTGGGAAGCCTGGCCTTCCGTGCCGCCGCCAGAGCCGCGGCCTCGGCCGGGCTGACCGCGTCCCACCAGGCGCGGCCGGCCCCCGACAAGGAGCCGTTCTCGCCGGCCGTCTCTCCGTAAACACCGTCCATGCCGTCGCCGCCGCCCCCCCCCTTGCCCCTCAGGCGGCGCAGCCTATCGACCGTGCCGTTGACCAGCATCTCCAGAAGCGTGCCTCCGAACGGGGACCCGAGGAGGGCTTTGCCGTCCCGGCTCATGCCCGCCCGGCCCCCTTCCGCGAGGTCCATGATCAAGCGTTCGGCCAGCGGAGCCACGAGCAGGACCGCGACCCCGGCCGAGATCAGCATGAGGTCGCTCATCTTGAACCGCATGAACCGCTCGATGACCCGGTCGATCAGAGTGCCTCTCCCCGCGCCGGTCTGGCGGAACATGGGCAACCCGGCCGGTTCGCGGCGTTCCTTCTTGGATGATGCCTGCAGGCCGGCGGGAAAAAGGACCTTCTTCTTTTTGATGCCGCCCTTGAACAACGGCAGACCCTGCTTGACCGGAGTCGGAGTCGGGCTGGAATCCGGACTCATATGTAAATACCTCTTTCCCTAAGTGTAATGCCGGAAACAGGATTCTGCAAGGGGGGGCGTCCTAATCCAGGGTCTGCCGGAAGCGATTGAAGCTCAGCCAGGCGGCGCCGCAGGCCATGAGCGCGAGCACGAAGAGGTTCCTTCCCACCACGCCCAAGTCCCCGCCCTTGAGCATCACCTCGCGCATGAGCGCGATGAAGTACATGAGCGGGTCCGCATACGCCACCCAGCGCAGGAACCAGGGCATGTTCTCCACAGGGAACATCATGCCGGAAAGCAGCATGGCCGGGAACAGGAACAAGAAGCTCCCCAGCATGGCCTGCTGCTGGCTGTACGCGATGGTGGAGATCAGCGTCCCGACGGAGACCGTGGTGATGATGAACACGAAGTTGGAAGCGGCCAACATCCACAAAGGCCCGCGCAGAGGCACGTCGAACAGGACCACTCCCGCGACCACGACAAGGACACCGTCCACCAGGCCCAAAAGCACGTAGGGGAGAGTCTTGCCCAGCAGTATCTCCAAATCGGACAGGGGCGCGGACACGATGGATTCGAAAGTCCCGGACTCCCGTTCCTTGGCCAAGGACATGCTGGTCAGGATGATGGTGATCAGGCACAGGATCATCCCCATCACCCCAGGCACCATGAAGGCCGAGGACTCCATGGCGGGGTTGTAGAGCACGCGCACGTCCAAGGACACGGGCCCGCCGGGGCTCTCGAAAACCTCGGCGAGGATGGAGCGCGCATAGGCTTCCACAGCCCTGGCCTTGGACGCGTTGGTCGCGTCCACCAGGAACTGCACCTGCGCATCCCCCCTGCCCAGCGCGCGGGTCAGGCCGCCCGGCGGAGCGATGAGCGCCGCATCCTCACCAGCCGCGGGGACGAACCAGCCCGCGGAGTAGAACCTCTCCACCACGCGCGCCATGGCCCGGTCCGAGGGCTCATAGACCGCGTTCAAGCGCACTCCGCTCACCTCGGTCTTAAGAGCCAGGCCGAACACGCTCAGTTGTATGACCGGCATGACGAAAAGCACCATGCGCATGCTCACGTCCCGCAGGGTCTGCGAGAGCTCCTTGCGCGCGAAAGCGAGCAGGGTCTGGTTCACGGCTCCAAGTCCCCCTTGAAGCGTCGGATGGCGGCTGAGATGAGCACCAGGTCCATGAGGAGCAGCGCGCCCAAAGGCTTGAGCAGCTCGGAGAGCCCCGCGCCTTTCAGAAAGATGTCGCGGCTGAGCACCATGTACCACTTCTGCGGGAGGATCGAGGTGAAGGCCTGGAAGAAGGCCGGCATGCTCTCGATGGGGAACACGAAACCGGAGAGCAAGAACGAAGGCAGAAGCCCGCTTACGATGGCGAACTGCATGGCCAGGTCCTGCCGGCGGGTGGCCACGGAGACGAGTAGCCCCCAGGACAGGCACGCCACCAGGTACATGAGGCTGGAGACCGCGAAGAGGATGTGGCTCCCCCGGAAAGGCACGCCGAAGCCCAGGCGCGCCGTGAGATAGACCGTCACCACCCCCACCAGGCAGAGGGCCACGTAGGGCAGGAGCTTGCCCATGATGATCTCCCGGGGACGCACCGGGGTCGAGAGCAGCAGTTCCATGGACCCGTTCTCCCACTCGCGCGCCACCGTGAGCGCGGTCAGCATGATCGACAGCAGGCCCATCACCACCACTCCCAGGCCGGGGATGATGAACCAGCGGGAGCTCAGCTCCGGGTTGTAGAGGAACCGGGTCTTGAGCCGCACCCCTTCCATTCCGCCCTCATACCCGAGCCTATGTCCGGCCGCAGCCGCGAGGCCGGGCACATATCCCAATACCGCGCCGGCCCGAGCGTTGTCCGCCCCGTCCAGGAGGAGCTGGGCGGAGACCTCCTCGCCCGCGCGGACCTCCTTGCCGAAACCGGGCTCGATCACCAGGGTCGCTGTCGCCCGGGCTCCCTCCTCGGGGCGGAAGTAGTCCGAACTGAAGAACACCTCGGCGAGCTCCCGCGAAGGCCGTGAATGGTCCCTATCCTGCACGAACAGGCCGATGCCCTTGCTCTCCAGGTCTATGGCGAAGCCGAAGAAGGTCACGAGCAGGATGGGAAGGCCCAGGGCCAAGGCCAAGGTGAAGGGGTCGCGCAGCACGTGGCGGACCTCCTTGGCGGCGATGGAGCGGACCCTCATCGATCCTCCCCCTCCACCAGGCGGAGGAACACGTCCTCCAGGGACGCGCTCCCGGTCCTCTGCTTGAGCGCCGCCGGGGAGTCGACTGCGATGAGCCTGCCCGCGCGCATGAGCGCGATGCGGCCGCAGCGCTCAGCCTCGTCCATGACGTGCGTGGTCACCATCACGGTCTTGCCGGCGGAAGTCAGCCGCCGTATGAGCTCCCAGAACCTCGCGCGGTTCGCGGGGGAGACGCCGGAGGTCGGTTCGTCGAGGAACAGGATCTCCGGGTCGTGGAGGATGGACGCGGCCAAGGCCAACTCCTGCTTGAGCCCCCCCGGGAGATCCTGGACCAGCGCGTCGAGGCTGTGGTCGAAGCCGATGAAGTCCAGGAGCACCCTCGTACGCTCACGGGCGTAGGCGGCATCGAGCTTGCGGAGTCCCGCGGTGAAAGCCAGGTTCTCCCGCCCGGTGAGGTCGTTGTAGAGCGTGAAGCGCTGGGACATGTATCCGACCTTGGACTTGATGGCTTTCCCCCCATCCTCGAACCCGAGGCCCGCGACCCGCGCGGTCCCCGAGGTCGGGACCAGGAGGCCGCAAAGCACCCGGAGCGTGGTGGTCTTGCCCGCCCCGTTGGCGCCCAGGAAGCCGAAGATCTCGCCTTTTCCCACCGTGAACGAGACCCTGTCCACGGCGGTGAAATCGCCGAAGCGCACCGTGAGGTCGGACACCTCGACCGCGATGTTCATCGGAGGAAGAGCTCCTCGATGCTCCGCGCCCCGCGCTCTTGGATCAGGGCCCTGGGCTCTCCGGAGGCGATGCAGGAACCCGAGTCCAGCAGATGGACCTTGGAGCAGCGGCCCGCCTCGTCCATATACGCCGTGCTCAGCAGCACGGTCACCTTGCGCTCGACGAGCCCTCGCAGGAGGTCCCAGAACTCGCGTCTGGAGATGGGGTCCACTCCGTTGGTGGGCTCGTCCAGGAGGATGAGGGCCGGCGACTGCAGGAGCGCGCACATGAGCCCGAGCTTCTTGTACATGCCGCCGGAAAGCTTTCCGGCCCGGCGGTCCTTGAACCGCTCGAGCCGGGTGATGCGCAGGAGCTCGGTGCTCCTCTGCGCGTAGTCCGCGGGGGAGAGCCTGTAAAGGTCCCGGAAGAACTCCAGATGCTCTTCCACGCTCAGGTCCGGATACAGGCTCTGCTGCTGCGGCATGTACGCCATCACTGGCCGCACCTCGGAGAAGGAGACGAGCGAACCGTCGCGGTCGTAGAGGACCTGCCCCTCGTCCGGCCTGAGCAGTCCCACGAGCGTGCGCATGAGCGTGGTCTTTCCCGCACCGTCCGGGCCGATGACCCCGTGCAGGAGCCCGGGCTCGAAGCGCAAAGACAGGCCGCGCAGCGCCGGGTTGCCCCTAAGGCGCTTGCGCAGGTCCTTGGTCTCGATGCCGAGGGCCATGGTCTACCCCGGGAGCCTGGCCTCCACCGTCATGCCCGGTTTGAGCAGGCCTTCCGGGTTGGGGAACACGATCTTCACCCCGAATACCAGGCGCGTGCGCTCCTGGCGCGTCTGCACGTTCTTTGGCGTGAACTCCGCCTCGTCGTTGATGTGAGAGACCTTCCCCTTGAGCATCGCCCCGGTCTCCGGGAGCAGGGCCTCCACCTCCATCCCCGGCCTGAGGCCGTGGACCAGGGTCTGGGGGACGTACACCATGGCCCAGACCTCGCGCAGGTCCGCCAGGGTGAGCAGCTTCGCGCCGGGGTTGACCAGCTCCCCGGCTTCGCGATAGGTCGAGAGTACCGTCCCCTCCAGCGGGGAGAGGACCGCGCACCACTCCACGCGCAGGGCCGCGTCATCCCGCTTGTACAGGGCCCGGTCATAACCCTCCTGGGGCATGGACCCCATCCGGCGCAATTCCTCCGCGCGCTTGAAGTCTTTCTGCGCGATGTCGGCCGCCAAGCGATAATCCTCGCAGGAGAGCTTCACCAAGCTCTCGCCGGCCCGGACCACGGCGCCCTCCTTCGCGTCGAAGGAGGCGATGACCGACGACACGCGGGCCGAGACATCCACCTCGGTCGCCTCCACGGTCCCGGCGTAGAGGAACTCCCGGCTCGAGAAAAGCCTCCAGAGCGCTCCTCCCGCGACGAGGAGAGCGACGACCGCGATGACCACGCGTTTCTTCATGGGACCTCCTTTGTGGATAGATCGTCGAGCACCGCCAGCTGCAGCAGCATCTGTGCGTGCGTCCGCGCGGCCTGCACCTTGGCCTCGAGCTCCTTGAGGTTGGCGCTCTGCACCTCGAGGAATGTCGCCCGGCCGGCCTTATAGGAGTCGTAGAATCGGCGCGAGAGGTCCGCCGTCTCGCGCGTGGAGACCGCGTCCATGACCTCCTGCGCCTTCAGAGAGAGGAGCTGGTCCTTGGCCTTGAGCCAGTCCCGGCTGCGCTCCCGCCTAATCCCTTCCATCCGGTCCAGCTGGGCTTTGGCCAGGCTCTCGGATTCCGAAGCCTCCTTCCGGGTCTTCCCGCTCTCGAACAGGGGGAAGGACAGACTCACTCCGGCGATGTTCTGGATGTGGGATTCCAGCAAGGGGCCATTGGGGTAGTCGAGGCTGGTCCGGGCTGAGAACAGCAGCCTGGGCCAAATCCCGGCCCTGAGGCTGCGCGCCGCGCTCTTCAGGGCTTCGGCGCTCTCCGCAGCCTGACGCAGAGCCGGATGCGCCTCGTCGAACCCCCCCGCGGCCCGCTCGAGCAAGGAAAGCGACTGCGTCAAAGGGTCCAGGACCACGACGACT
This sequence comes from Elusimicrobiota bacterium, assembly GCA_041650695.1. GTDB lineage: Bacteria > Elusimicrobiota > Elusimicrobia > UBA1565 > UBA1565 > JBAZKS01. Next base: position 66,309 of record JBAZKS010000007.1, on the reverse strand, counting down.
CCGGGCGCCTCGGTCCCATCCGGTATCTTGAGAGCGGTCTCGGCGTCCAACGGGACCGAGAGCTCGGCTCCAGGCTCTTCCCCTGTCAGAGCGAAGAGGTCGCGCAGGGCCCCGGCCAGATCGGCGCGCGCCTGGCGGAAGGAACGGCTCCTGGAAAGCACCTCCTGATGGGCACAGAGGGAATCGATCATGCTGGAGGCTCCGGCCTTCCTGCGGCCCTCGATGTCCTTGTACTGGCTCTGCGCCAGCTTCAGGGAATCTCCCAGCAGACGCACCTGCTCCAAGCCCAGCTGGGCCTGGAAATAAGCCACCCGGGCGCGCAGGCGGACCTGGCCGGAGACAGCCTCTTTCTCTCTGTGCTTGGCCCTGGCCCAGGCCTGGGCCGAGCGCCAGGAATCCTTGAGCGCGCCCTGGTCCCACAAGGTCCAGCCCAGGGTCGGGCCCACGGAGGCGTTGTGATGGTCGCCCAGGTTCTGCGTGCGGCCGCCCACGGAGAGAGACGTCACGTCGGAGAGCCAGCGGTAGGAGGCGTCCGCCGTGAGCCTGGGCCAGAGCAGGCTTTCGCGGCCGTCGGCCCGGATATTGGCAGCGGCCAGCTCGGCCTCCAGAGCCTTCAGCGCGGGGAAGTTCCGCTGCGAGGACTCCTCCGCGGCCTTGAGCTCGATGCGGAGCACGGGAGGCGCGGAGCAGACGGCGGATGCAAAAAAGAATACGAGAGCATTCATGGCGTCCTCCTCACGCCCCGGAGCGCCGTCTTCACGCGGAGCTCGATGGACTCGTCCGAGAGCAGCATGTCCCTGAACCGGGGCAAAGGCATCCCGAGCGCCGTCTTCGTCCCCGAGCGTTCCACGAGAGTGGCGCCGATGTTGGGGAGCACCGAATTCATGGCCAGGAAGAACACCTGCATGGGCACGAGGCCTTCCCGCAGGGAACCCTCTTTCTGGCATTCGACCACGAGCCGCGCCACGATCCCGATGTGCCGCGGGAAATTCTCCCTGGCGAAGCGCAGGGCCTCGGGTTCGCCGTCCATGGCGTCGCGCACCATCATGAGGATGAGCTCGCGATTCCTGCGGGCGAAATGGGCCAAGGCCACGAGGCAGGCCTCGAGCCTCTCCGCGGCCGGCCCCCCCTTCGCGGACTCAAGGCTGAAGCCCTTGAAGAACTCCTCGTAGACCTCCTGGAGGACGCGGCGGACGAAGTCCCTCTTGCCGTGGAAGTGGTAGTGGAACATCCCCAGATTGACCTTGGCCTCGGCAGCCACCCTGCGCAGGCTCAGGCCCGAGATGCCGGTCTTAGGCAGCAGCTTGCGGCCAGCCGTGATGAGGAGCTTGTCGGTGTTCCGGGAGGGCCTGGCCATGGGGTCTCCTTTAAACTATACGGTTGTCTAATTATACATCCGTATAATCACCCCGTCAACCCCTTTTGATAGACTTTCCTCCCATGACGCTACTCGAGCTCGTGCTCGTGGCCCTGGGCCTGTCCATGGACGCTCTGGCCGTGTCCATCGCGGGAAGCGTGGCTGTGCGGGAAGGGCGCGGCAGGCACGCGCTCCGGCTGGGCCTCTATTTCGGCGCCTTCCAGGCCCTCATGCCTGTGCTGGGCTGGCTGGCCGGCTCCGGGTTGACGGGATTCATCGGCGCAGTGGACCACTGGGTTGCGTTCGGCCTGCTTGCGGCCGTGGGCGGGCACATGATCTGGGAGTCTATCCGGGGAGGGAACGAGGCCCCCCCGGTCTGCGCCAGCACTGCCGCGCTCCTGACCCTGGCCGTGGCCACAAGCCTGGACGCGCTGGCCGTGGGACTCTCCTTCGCACTGCTGCAGGTCGCGGTGGTGCCAGCGGCTCTGCTCATCGGAGCCGTGACCTTCGGCGTCTGCGTCGCGGGGTCGCTCGCTTCCGCCGCGCTCGGCAGCCGTCTCGGTCAGCGCGTCTCCGCGGCGGGCGGGCTCATCCTCATCGGGATCGGGGTCAAGATCCTAGCGGAACATCTTTAGGCCGCCAGTCCTCGGCGACGAGCCCCTGGGGCCTGCCGTCGGAAGACAACGCCCCTGACCGGGGTCGCATGTCTCCAGGGGCCCTACCTCTCCTCGTCCGTCTCGTCGAGGCTCCCCTTGAGGAGCTCGCCCAGCGTACCGATGCCCTCGGATGCGGACGCGGCCTTCTCGCGGTACTCCTTCAGCGCGGACTCGATCTCCTCCTCCTCCCGGCTGACGGCCGCTAGGGTGAGAGAGATCTTCCGGCTCGCCCGGTCCACGGCTTCGATGCGGACCTCGACTCCCTGGCCCTCCTTGATCACTTCCTTGGGGTGGCTGATCCGCTTGCCTGCCCCGAGCTTGGAGATGTGCAGCAGCCCCTCCACCCCCTCTCCCAGGGACACGAAGGCCCCGAAAGGCGCGAGCCGGGTGACGGTCCCGTTGTGGTAGGAGCCCACGGGCCAGGTCTGCGCCGCGCGCTCCCACGGATCCGGGAGCGCTTCCTTGAGACTGAGCGACACCTTGCCGTTCTCCCGATCCAGCTTCTTGATGACCGCATCCACGGCCTGGCCCACGGAAAGCTTGTCTCCCACGTTCTCGGTACGGCTATGGGAGATCTCCGAGACCGGGAGGAGGGCCTCCAGACCGCCGAGGTCCACGAAAGCCCCGAATTTCTGTATGGAGGTAACGGTCCCCTTGACCCGCATCCCCACCTCGAGAGACGCCCGGAGGGACTGCGCCTTCTCCTGCCGCTCGGCCTCCAGGATGACCTTGCGGGAGACCACGACGTTCCGGTCCCCGCACTCCGTGATCTTGAATGTGAAGGACTTGCCGATCTGCGCGGCCTGATTCTCCTCGCGCCGCAGGCCCATCTGGGAGAAGGGGCAGAACGCGCGCACCCCGTCGCCGATCCGGACCTCGAAGCCGCCCTTGACCTCCTTGAGCACAGTCCCCTGGACCGGGATGCCGTTCTTGTGCGCGTCGCGCAGCGCGGCGGCGCCGGCGGCGCCGGCCCCGATGCGCGTGGTGAAGTGCATGTCATGACCCTTCTGGGGGAGGAAGTAGGCGCGGACCTTGTCTCCCTCCTTGACGGTCAGGTTCCCGGCCGGATCGAGCATCTCGGCTCTGGCCAGGTAGCCCTCGCTCTTCTTTCCCACATCGAGGAATATCCACTCCGCCGAGATCTTGACCACGAAGGCCTCGACGCTCTGGCCCGGCTCGAGCTTGGCCTGCGCCTGATAGGTCTCTTCGAACATCTGGGCGAAGTCCTCTTCTTGTTCCTCTTTCATAGCAGCCTCGTGAAGGGATGATACCAATCTTGGGCCCAGGACATCCGCCTCATGTTCCGCGGGCAGGTGAACAAGGAGCTCTTCGAGGAGATCAAGGCCGGCAGGGAAGGGAGCCCCTCGGTCCCGAAGAAGTGATATCCCGCCCGCTTCAGCCTTCCCGGCGGACGGTCTCGTAGGAGAAGGCCGGCAGGCAGATGGATACGTATTGCGCGCCTTCCGGCTCCGGCGTAGAATAGCGCACGCGCTCACCCGGCAGCATGATGATGGCCTGGCCGCCGCGCACGTCGAAAACGCCGTCGTTCGTCTCCACCCTGAGCAGCCCCTTGAGCACCAGCGTGTATTCGGTGAAGCGCGGCTCCTGCGCGGGCTCCTCCCACCCGCCCGGGCTGAGCATCCTGGCCACGCTGATCGTGGTGATCCCGGAATTGACCCGCCCGATGTACTCCTCGATGACCTTGGGCTTGTTCCCGGAGGAGGGGACTATCGCCGGCTTCTCTATGAACTGGGGCATGAGGGGATAATAGAATAAAAGGACCCTGCGGAGGCTTCTTTACCCGCTCATTACCTCCCGGCAACAGGGCCTTCATGGGCCCGGCGCATCCTGACTCATAGAGGTGCACGCCCATGGAACTGGCGACATTCGCCAAACTCTTCAAGGAGACCCTTCTGGCCGGACTCATCCTCTTCGACAGGACCGGGGCTTTCCGCGACCCGGCGGACAAGGAGCCGGCCGCGCGCTACGACACCGGCCAGCGCGTGGAGGTGGTCCAAGAGCGCATCCTCGGCGAGCGCTTCTATCAAGTCAAGGCAGGGACCGAGACGCTCTGGGTCCCGGCGAAGGCCGTGTTCTTGCTCGGTGATCGACCGGACTCCGACTCCCTCCCTTTGGACTTCTACCGCCGGGCCTCCAAGAACAAGAACGACGAGGCCCGGGCCCTGGGAGCGGGCGGCATGATGCGGCTCTTGGAGGATCGGAAGCTCCTCGCCGCCTGGAAGAAGTTCCAGCGCGACCCGTCGGACGAAGTCCGCTGCGCGGCCAACGAGGTATTCAGCCTGCGGTCCGTGAAGGAAGACGCCCGGTTCCACGCCGACCTGACCGACGCCCTGCTCCGCGTCAACCGAGAGGGAGGCTGGCACGAGAGAGCCCTTTGCGGCCTGGGAGAGGTCCTTTCCCGGAGCTCGCATCCGGACAAGGCGGAACTGCAGTTCCTCCTCGCCGCGCGCGGCCTGGGCGACGAGCCCGCGCGGGAGCCCGACAGGACGAAAACGCGCAAGCTCCTGAAGCAGGGCTTGAGGCATCCCGAGGCGTGGGTCCGCAGGAACCTCGTCTCGCAGCTCTGCGGAGAGGGTGTCTCCGACCAAGCGGTGGGAGTCCTGACCGAGCTATTCCCTTCCATGAGCCCTGAGGACAAGGCCGCGGTCATCGAGAATGACTATTACCTCAACGAAAAGGAGTCCGCCAAGCCGCTCATCCGGATGATCCTCGGGCTCATCGAGGACAAGTCCCAGCCGACCCAGCTCCGCCTGCTGGTCGCGGAGGACTGGAGTCTGCCCCATGTCGAGAAAAAAAGGGGGATCTATAACGTCCTGAGCGATCCGCACGACGACTTCCGCATCGAGCTCGCGGCCAGATTCTGCCGGCACAGGGACGTGCTCGAGGAGGCGGCCAACCGCGGCGACGACGCGGTGTTCGGCACCTCCCTGCTCTGCCTGGACAGGATGCTGGCCCACCGCGCGGGCCCCTATGCCTTCGAGTACCGCGCGGAGGAAGAGGGGAGCTTCAAGGAATGGCTCGCTCCGGACCTGGCCGCGGGGCTGGAGTCCGTGATCGAGGCTGCCAGACGCGAGCAGCTGGAGACGCGCCTGAAATGCCTGACGGGCGAGTCGATCTGTCCGGTGAGCTTTTCGGCCCTTACGCCTTGACCGGCCCGGCTCAGTACAGGCGCAGGGACGCGTCGCCCGCGATGCGGGGGTTCTGATCGCGGTTCTCGCGGCGCGCGGACTCCCGGACCCCGGCCGCGACGAAGGCTCCGAGCTGACCCAGCGTCAGGCCGCCGTCCTGCTCCGCGTCCCCTCCGAGGCCGCGCATGAGGAAGTAGCTGAAGAGCCCGTGCCGCCTGCTCGCGAACCCTCCCGCGACCTCCTGCGGCCCGGCAGCCGAGAGCGCCGCCACTTTGCCGGCCACCGGCAGGGACGCCTCCGACACCATGACCAGCGGCCGCGCTCCCTTGGCCAGCACCGAGCGTCCTCCGGCCCCGGAGAAGCAGGCGTCGAGGAAGACCACGGACTCCTTCGCGGGCAGGGCGGCCAGCTGCGCGTAGACCTGCGACACGGGGTAGGCCGTGGACTTGGGAAAGGCCGGATCGCCGTCCCACGGCACCAGGTAGGCCTCGCCGGTCGCCGGATCCGGGGCCCCGTGGCCCGAGTAATAGAAGTAGACGCGCGATCCCGGCTTGACCACGCCGGGGAGCCACTCCTGCAGATACTTGGCCAAGTCCGCCCGAGAGGCCCCCTGCCCGGTCAGCAGGATGATGTTTGCCGCGGGCACGCCCACGGCCTCGAGGTAGCGCTTCATCCAGGCCGCGTCCTCCTCGCCGTAGTCGGCCTGGGGGATCGAGCGATAGCGCTCGATGCCGACCACCAGGGCGAAGTCATCGGCGCGGACTTCCCTGCGCCTCGGAGATTGCTCAAGAGGCGGATACCGGCTCTCGAACTGCGCGGCCTCGTCGCGGCGGCGCTTCTCTTCGGCCTCGCGCTGCAGGCGCGCGGAGTCCTCTTGGGCGGAGCGCTCCTTCTGCGCCGCCCGCTCCTCGCGCTTGCGGGCCTCGAGGGCCTCGCGCTCCCGGCGCCGGCTCTCGCGGGTGCCGACATAGCGGCGCTCCGTGCTCGTGGGGACGCACTCGCGCCCCACCAGATAGGTGATGGGGCTGAAGGCCAGGTCGAAGGGAAGAGCGAACGGGTTGAATCTGCGGCTCTGGCTGCGGAAGACAGGCAGGATAGGGCTGTTCGGGGCGTCTCCCCGGCGCAGGTACGAGCCGTGGTCGGTCCAATCGCACGAGACCGTGGTCAGGGTCTGCCAGCCGTCCCCGTCGTTCTTCACGCGGGTGCGGTTGACGGTGCAGGCGGAAGTCGAAGCCAGCAGGAGCGCACAGGCCCCGTTCGAGAGAAGCGCGCGCGTCGTCATGCGTCTCGGCTCATAGGACGTAGAAGGCTCGCTCCTACGCCTTGACCGGCTCGAACGCGGCCAGCTTGTCCAAGGCGGCCTTCAAGCCCTCGTGCACGGCCTTCACGTCCGCGGGCTTCCAGTCCTTCTGCTCGGCCCGCAGGAAGCTCGTCTTGTCCACCCGGTTATCGAACCGCGCGATGGGGATGTCGCAGCGCTTGATGGGGACGGTCCCCTTCACCCGCGCCTCGGACTCCAGCCAGTCCATGTCGTCGCACCCGTAATCGTTCATCATGACCTCGATGGGCACGCCGTGGTGCAGGATGGAGCCCGGGTCGTTCGGGTCCGTGCGGGCCTGGTTCTTCCGGCGGGATTCCTCGGGAGTGACCCACACGTACAGGATGGCCGCCTTCTTGAGGATCTCGGGCGAAAGCTCGCCGATCGAATACGCGTAGCCGAGCGGGGCCTTAAGAGGCATCGAGGACTTGTCCGGCCCTCCCCGCGCGAACTCGATGACCAGGGTCTTTCCCTTCAGGGTGTCCGGGTAGGCGTCCTGCCGCTCCTTGAGCATCTGGGCCGACTCCTTCTCGAGCACAGCCGCCAGCGCCTTGCGCGTCTCGGGCTTCAGGGCCTTGAGCCGCGCCTGGAGGCCGGCCTTGCGGCCCGCGTCATCGATGCGGTCCAGGAGATGCTCGGCCGCCGAGGCCGGTTTATCCTTCTGCTTGGACACCAGCTCCGCGTAGTCCTTGTTGATGAGATGGATGAGCGTGCCCCAGTCCTTGGTGTCCTTGAAGGGCCGCTCCCCGGAGTGGAAGAAGATGCGCTCCGCGCCGAGCTTGACGAGCTCGTCGTCGATGCGGCGCATCATGTGCACGTACGGGAAATCATCCAGCTGCGCCGTGGGTCCCATGTGGAAGTCGTCGCTCGCCGTCTTCGGCGGCAGGTGCGCGAGATAGCGCCGGACCTCGGACTTGCCCGACGCGGGCAGGGCCAGCAGCAGGACCGTATCCAGTATCTTCGCCATCGCTCCTCCTCAGCTCCCGACCTTCCGGCACCAATCCTGCACGGCCTTCAGCTGCGAGGCGCCGTCTAAGGCGCCCTCCTCGAGCACCTTGTCCCACTGGCCGCTGCCCAGGAAATGCCCGCCCCGGAACGGATGCAGGCTCCGCGCCAGGCCCTCGTCGGAATGGACCCAGCGGCAGACCGTGGCCAGGGTGAAGTCCGTGATGCCCATGGCGTGGCGCTTGAGCTCCGACGGGAACACGCTCTCCTGCTCGCTCGCGGGCAGGAGGTCGAAGAGCTCGGCGCTCGCGACGTAGAACACGTTCACCTTGATGTCCTTCTCATCGAGCTTGGGCAGGACGTCGCGGATGAACAGCGCGGTCACGCCCGTGCCCTGGAGCACGACCGTGGCCTTGCCCGGGCCGCGCCGCATGGCGTAGACCCCCTTGGCCGCGGCATAGGGCGCGGGCAGACGCAAGGCTTGCCGGTCCGGGACGGCGACGGCCGGCCTCGGGACGAACGGGCAGAGCACCGCCGGCCGCGCCATGAGCCCCGCGACCATGAGCGGCCACACTTCCTGGGGGTCCCACGGCGTGAGCGTGATGACGGCCCCCTTGGGGAAGTTGTTCTGCAGCAGCTGCAGGGCCTGCGGGTCCGCGTGCGTGGGCCCGTCCTCCCCGGTCATGGACCCGACGTGCGCGTTCACCATGATCCAGGTCTTGTTCGGCCCGCCCGTGGCCGAACGCCGGGCCTGCTGGCCGATCGCGTGCAGCCTCGCCGAGATGTGCTGCAGAGGAGCGATGAACGCCGCGTAGGAGCTCGCCACCCCGATATGCCTGCCGTAGGTCGCGAGCCCGGCCATCATCCCGCCCATGGCGTCCTCGCAGATGCCGCCCGCGCTCAGGGCGCGCGAGCCGGGGTTCGTCCACCCGTGGAAGTACCCGGGCGCGAACCCGGAGTTCACGGCCGAGAGGCTCGTGGAGTCGAGCAGGTCGGCCGAGCAGCACAGGAAAGCGCCGTTCGTCCAGCGGTTGAGGTAGCCCAAGGCGGCGCCGAGCGCGCCGCGCAAGGTCTCGTTCTTGCCCGGCGTCAGCGCCAGCTGCGGCGGGCACTTATCCGGAGTGAAGCCCGAGGAGTACAGGATGTCCAGGCGCGGAGCCTCGGCCCGGGGCTGGCGGCGCAGCTTCTTGAGCCGCTCCGCCGCGGCGCGCAGCCGCTTGACCGCCGTCTTGGCGAGCGGGGACTTGCCCTCGAGGACCCGCCGGAACTGCAGCAGGGTGTCGAAGTAGAGCTTCTCCATCGCCTCGGGAGACTTGTCCCCGCCCGGCCGGGGCATCTGCAGGCCGTAGCGCTCCTCGAAGGGACGGACAGCCTGGAAGTAGCCGTCCGAGCAGAAGGCGTGCCCGGCCCCGTGCGACTTGCGGCCCTCGATGCCGTACTGGTAGCCCTTCACGGTCCGGTAGACCACGGCCGTGGGCTGCCCGTTGTGCAGGTCGAGCGCGATCTTCTGCGCGGCCAGCACGCGGGCCATGTCATGGCCGTCTCCGGCGAATACCACGTTCCAATCATGCAGGCGCAGCAGCTCCAAGGGGTTCCACTGCACATACTCTCCGGGGCGCCCGCGCTCCGGACAGACCCTGTCGGAGTCGATGGAGCACTGGTTCCAATCCAGATGCAGGAACGCGTTCTCCAGTCCCATGGTGGCGGCCGCCGCCAAGGCCTCCTGCACGCGGCCCGGCGTCATGCCGCCTTCCCCCTCCACGAAGTGCACGCGCGGTCCGCGCCGGCCGTAGATGTCCAGGGCGCCCAATGCGAGCCCGATGCCGGCGGTCAAGCCCACGCCGCTGGCGCCGGTGGCCAAGGGGACGAACGGAGAGGCCGAGGTCGGATGCCCGTCCAAGGCCTTCGCCTTGTGCTTCAGGAACAGCGGGGTGCGGTTCGTGGGATTGCGCCGGAAGCCCAGCAGGTCCTCGAGCCGGAGCTGCCTTGCCTCCGCGGGGAGCATCTCCGGCTGGGCGATGCGGACGAACTCGTTGCGCAGGGCCCACATGGCGTAGAGCCCCAGGGCCTTGTGCCCGGCGGCGTAGCAGATCTGGTCCGCGTCCAGAGCGTCCGGGTTCGAGAAATCGTAGTCCATCGCCTCGTAGAGCAGCCCGGCCACGAACCTGCCGGAGGAGATGCTGCCGCCCGGATGACCGGAGGTCGGGACGAAATTGAAGAGCACGCCGCAGAGGGTGCGATAGACCAGATCCAACTCGTCGAAGAATTCGACTCCGGAGACCCCTTCCGGATCGACGCGGTGGAACACGCCGCGGCGCGGCCGCAGGCGGAAACGGAACGGAGATGCCGAATCCCTGAGGGTGCTGACCGTTTCTGCCATGGTACCGCCTCCTGGGCTTGTCGTCTTCATCTATAACTACAAAGCAACAGTTTGGCCAAGCCGCGGTGATTTGCTAGTGTTCCCTTCATGTGCGGCCGCTACACGCAGACAGCCGGTCTCAAGACCCTGCGGGAGCGCTTCGGACTCAAGGAGCCGACCCGATCCCTCGGCCCGCGCTACAATATCGCGCCGGGCCAGGAGGCTGCGGTCATCGTCTCTGGCCGCAGCCTTGAACTCATGAGCTGGGGGCTCGCGGCGCGCTGCATGCGCCCAACGTCTTCCCGAGGGGCGCAGCACTGCGCCGCTGCCGCAGCGCTGATCATCAACGCCCGCGCCGAGACCGCCGCTTCAAGGCCCGCGTTCCGCAAGGCGTTCTCTTCCCAGCGCTGCCTGATTCCCGCGGACGGGTTCTATGAATGGAGCCGGGCCCCCAAGCTGCCCTACCGGTTCGTGGCCAGGGCCCGCGAGCTCTTCGCCTTCGCCGGGCTGTGGGACTCTCGCAGCTTCGTCATCCTGACGACCGAGGCGAATCCCTTGGTCCGCCGCGTCCATCCCCGCATGCCCGTCATCCTGGCCCGCGAGGCCGAGGCGGAATGGATCGATCCTTCGACGCGCCCCGAGCGCCTGGCGGCTCTTTTGACCCCGTGTCCGGAGAACCTGCTCGAATACTACCCCGTAAGCGAGCGGATCAACTCGCCGAAGAACGACGACGAGGGGTGCGTGGAACGACGGCGGGAACAACAACAGCTGGAACTATAAAAAAGAAACGGGGGCCCCTCGCGGGGCCCCCGTCGACAATCAGCGCATGACCAGCTGCAAAGCGGGCTTGTACTCGACCCGCGCGGTCTCCATCTTCTTCACGAAGTCCGGCTTCGATATCTTGCCCACGCGCTTGAACTGCCACTCGAAATAGTACTTCTTGCCCGGCTTCAAGCTGGCCTTGAACTCCGAAGCGTAGCCGCCGAAGTCCACGGTGTAGGCCGCGGCCGCGTCGAAGGGGAGCTCCTTCTCGAGCAGGGTGTTGTCGAACCAGTTCGGGACGTCCTCGCGCAGGGCGAGCTTCAGGACCACGGATTCGCCCTGGTAGTAGGAGACCCACTTGTCGCGGAACGTCGCGCCCACGCCCTTGGCCGTGACGACAGGGATGTCCGCCGCGATGCCGTTCGGGTCCGGGCTGATGGGGACGCGCTGTCCCGCGGCCAGGGTGAACAGGCCGCCCTGCTGGCTGACCTTGTACTTATGAGCGGCTTCGACGGCGTGCACGCTCAGCCAACGGCCCTCGAGGCAGGCCTGGAAGATCTCCCGCTCCCACGGGAAGAGCTTCTGCCGGTTCAGGAGCGACACCTGGACCTTCTCCCGGTTCGTGTACCACGGGACCTCATGGCAGATCTGCTGCCCCCCTCCGTGCTGCGGATTGCCGACCCAGGTGCACTCCTCGCGGTACTCGGTGCTCCTGAGCCATACGGCCTCGGAGACCGTGGGGCCTTCCGGCTCGAAAACGAAGTTCACGCAGTCCCGCTCCGCCCGGTAGTAGGCGGCGCGGACGTCCTTCGCAGCCGCCTTCTGGTCCTTGGCGTCCCGCTTGGCGGCGGCGACGATGCCCTTCACGTCGATATCCATCTGGTCGAAGTCCACGACCGGCTTCTCGGCGAATGCCGGAGAAACGAGCGCGACCAACATGGGAATCCACAGGCCCTGTCTCATCCGATTACCTCCCTCTCGTCTTTCATGGGCCGAAGGGCCCAGGAGAACGATGGGTCTATTATACTAAAGCCTGGCACCGCGCACAACGCCGTCCAGTTCCTCGGAGGAACCCGCAATTCATATAATGACTCTACATGGATTCCGACACGGTCCGGCGCCTGCTCACCCAGACCCGGTTCACGCGCCCGCCCAAGAGGCTGCTGTCTACGTTCGGGACGACCCGCATCGAGTACCACCTCCTTTCCCCGGTCGAGGACCTGCCGGACCGCGCCCGCCTGCGGGAGGGCGTCGTGGTGTCGGAGCGGCCGCAGATACTGACCCCCGAGAGCCTGCGCGACAAGTTCGAGGGCTTCGGAGAACAGACCGCGGAATTCTCCCGGATGCTGTCCGGGGCCTACGGCGACGCCTTGCGGGCCTTGGAGTACAAGTTCAGGAACACGGAGCTCAACATCCGCGTGCTCTCCCAGAACTCCCGCGCGGCGGCCGAGAAGATACGCGAGGACATGGACAGCCGAGACGTGGCGCACGCCGCGGTCATCGAGTGCGCGGACCCCATCTGGGGCCTGGTGCTCATGCGCTTCACCGTGGACGAGGCCATCCGCTCTTTCCCCGCGAACGTGCGCGACCTCGACCGGCGCGGACTCTTTTCCCCGGACACTGCGCAAGGAGAGCGCCTGCGTCGCCAGGTCGAGGCGCTCTTCGAGCGCGCCGCCAAGGACCCCGGGGCGCGCGAGATCCTGGGAGCCCGACTGCGCGAGACCGGGCTCTTCCACGAGTACGAAGACCGCTTCCTCGCGCTGTTCGCGTGAAGTCCGCGATCGCCTTGGCCGTCCTCCTCCTCGCCGGAGCCTGCAAGGAGAAGCCGGCGCCGGCGCCCAAGCCGCGGGGAGTCGAACTCTCCGCGTTCGAGAAGGACGTGCTTCTGGGATTGGACTCCTTGGGATCGAAGCCCGAGGCCCGGCCCTTCCTCAAGGCTTTGGAGTCCAAAGGGCTGCTCAAGACTCTCAAGACGAGTCCCACGCAGGAGGATCTGCGCCGGTTCCAGAAGGTGCTCGCGTCCCACGCCACGGGCTCCTCCTTTATTAGAGTCCCGGAGAAGCCGGCCGAGCCCTCCTGCGGTCCCGGCCAAGAAAGTAAGCCCACCCCCTCCCTGCTCACGCCGCAAGCGGAGGACCCCACCTGCGCCCCGGACCAAAAGACCCATATACGCATAGGCCCTTGAGTCCGTTTTTTTGATATACTCGGGCCGGGTGGCAGTAAACGTAAGTGAGGAGGTGGTATGAGGGGAATCCGTGTCTCTCTATTGGGAGCGGCCCTTAGCGTAGGGGCCGCCATTAGTTTGTCCGCATCCGAGCCCAAGCCGGTGGATTTCGACCAGATGGACGTCGACATCCCGAAGCTCGTGCTCCAGGCCAAGCAGTCCGCAGCGGCCGCCGAACAGTCCGTGGAGAGCGCTGAGGCCGACGTCAAAGCCGGAGAGGCGACCACGAACCAGGTCGAGCGGCGCATCGTGGTCTTCAAGAAGGGCACGCTGCTGCAGCACGCCATGTCCTTGATCCGGGCCGCGGGCGGACAGCCCACGAAGGACCTGCATCTCATCGACGCCGTGGCCCTGGTCATGCCTAAGACCAAGGCCCGCAACGTGGAGACGGCCCTGCAGTCCCTGCAGGAGGTCGTTCGCGTGGACAAGGACTTCGTGCAGAACTGGCTGAACTCGGTTCCGGCTGTCCAGCCCGTCCCCGCGCTCCCTGCCCTGCCCAAGCCCCTGGCCGCGGACCCGCCCTCGGCCGAGGCGCAGAAGACCCCTTGGGGCATCGACCGGGTGCATGCCCGCGACGCCTGGAGCGTGACCCGCGGCCAGGGAGTCAAGGTCGCGGTGGTGGACACCGGGATAGCCAAGCACGCGGACCTCAAGATCGCGGGCGGCTACAACTGCATCGACCCGGCCAAGCCGTTCGATGACGACCACGGGCACGGCACGCACGTGGCCGGCACCATCGCGGCGCAGGACAATGACCAGGACGTGGTCGGCGTAGCCCCGGACGTGACCCTCTACGGGGTCAAGGTGCTCAGCGGCGACGGCAGCGGCACCTTCGCGGACATCGTCGAGGGCATCCAGTGGTGCGTCGACAACAAGATGGACCTCGCGAACTTCAGCCTCGGCGCGTCGGAGGGCGAACAGGCCCTGGCGGACGCGATCAAGGCCGCGGCGGCCGCGGGTCTGACCATCGTGGCCGCTGCCGGCAACTCAGGCGGAGCGGTCGGCTATCCGGCCGCGTACCCGGAGGTCGTCGCGGTGGCGGCCTCGGACTCCAAGGACAAGGTGGCCTACTTCTCGAGCCGCGGGCCGGAAGTGGACGTCATCGCTCCGGGAGTGAGCGTGAACTCGCTCGCCATGGGCGGAGGCACCACGAGCATGTCCGGCACCTCCATGGCCTGCCCGCACATGACCGGGCTTGCGGCGCTCGCCGCGGCGGCCCAGGGCCTGCATGGGCCCGACGCCATCCGGGCGGCCTTGATACGGGCGGCGACGCCGATCCCGAACGTGCCGGCCGAGCAGCAGGGCGCCGGCATGGTCGACGCGGGGCAGCTGGTCCGGTAGCCGGGGACAGACTCTCAGGACGCGGCGGGCCCTTAAGGGGCCCGCCGCGCTCTTCCCTCCCGGCGCCAGAGCCCGAGATAGACCGCCGCCCAGAGGAGAAACCACGCGGCGGTGAGGACGTCGACGACAATCTCGGGGGTCTCCCAAAAAACGACGGAATAGAGGGCGCGCACGATGAAGCCCTTGCCCGCGCCCTGGCCGGACTGGATTCCCGAGCGCTGCCAGCAGGCGTCCTCGACGGATGTGAGCGGGCAGCGGCCCATTCCGAGCGCGAAGGCCAGCACGACTCCCAGCGTGATGAGATGGAGGACGCGCAAACGCGGCCTGCGCCAGGCCCAGAAAGGCGCGGCGAGGTTGAAGATCACGACGGCGGCATGGAGGATGACGATGAGCCGCGCCAAGGATCCCCAAAGAGCCGTCGTCACGACCCCTATGATACATTTTGCTACCATCTGCCCCATGCTTCCCGCGACGCGCTCCGGCCGACGAATATGGGGAGGAGCCGGACTCACGCTGGCGGCCATGGCCCTGGTGGTCTCGGTGCATTCCTTCACCCCCCCCTTCGAGCCGACGGCCCCGGAGTTCCGGTGGAGGGGGCCCGCCTCGGCCCCGGTGCTCATCACGCTGTTCACGGACCTGCAATGCCCGGTCTGCCGCCTGGTGGCCGAACCCCTGCGCAAGGCCGAAGAAGCCTTCCCGGGCAAGGTGCGCGTGGTCTACAAACATCTGCCCCTGCCCATGCACCCCTGGGCGCGCGACGCCGCGGTCGGAGCCGAATGCGCCGGACGATTCGGCCGGTTCTGGGAGATGCATGACAAGCTCTACGCGGGACAGGACTCCTGGACCACGGCCCAGGACGCCCGGGCGCTGCGCGCCTCCCTGCTCGGCTACGCGCGTGGTCTCAAGCTCGATGAGGCCGCGTTCACGACATGCCTCGACGACCCGGCCGCGGCGGCGGCGGTGGACGCGGATGCCGCCGATGCCAAGGGGCTCTGGATCTACGCGACCCCGACGTTCTTCATCAACGGCAAGCGCTTCGTGGGCCTGGCCCAGTTCAAGACCCGCGGCATGAACCGGATCGAGGACCTGCTCAAATGAAGAAGGCCTCGCCCCTCGTGCCCGGGAGCCCCGTCGGAGCGGCGAGCCGGATACTGGTCGGAGCCGTGCTCCTCTACTCCGGCCTGCAGAAGTCCGCGGTCCCGGCGGAGGAGTTCGCCTCGATCATCGATTTCTACAGGCTCCTGCCCGAGGGCTACTCCCTCGTGCTCGCCTCCGTGCTCCCCGCTCTCGAGGTCCTCGTCGGGCTCGCCCTCGTGACCGGCTACCTCTGCCGCTACGCGGCCCTGGCCGGGGGCTCGATGTCCTTGATGTTCATCGGCGCGCTGGGCTCCACGATATTCCGCGGCATCCCCCTGCCGGATTGCGGCTGTTTCGGCAAGCTCGTGCACCTGACCCCCTGGCAGGCCGTGGGTCTGGACAGCGGGCTGGTCTGCCTGTCATACTTAGCGTACAGGTCCGCCCACGCCTATGCGTGGGTCGACTCCTGGGTCGAACGCGGAACGGAGTAGCGGACTATGGCGAAGAAGAAGATCCTGGCGGTGGACGACGATGCCTCGGTGTGCGACATGTACGAACGCGGGCTCTCGGCTTTGGGCTACGAGGTCGTCTGCGCCTCCAGCGGAGTCCAGTGCCGCAAGGCCCTGAAGAAGGGCAAGCCCGACGTCATCCTCATGGACATCATGATGTCGGACGAGGACGGCATCACCCTCACACGGGACATCCGCGCCGACCCCGCCACGGCGGACATCCCCATCCTCATCGTGAGCGGGCTCAGCGACGCCGCGACGCTCAACGACGCCCTCCTCTTCGGAGCCGTGGACTACCTGGTCAAGCCCCTGGACATCGACGTCCTCCAGGCGAAGCTCGAGAGGATACTCTCCGGCGGGAAGTGACCCCTTTTATCCTTGCCGCGATATCTCGTAGAGCAGCACGCTCGCCGCGCATGAGACGTTGAGGCTGTCCACCCCTCCCGGGGACTGCGGGATGGCCGCCACCTCGTCGCAGCACGAGCGCACCAAAGGACGCATCCCCTGCCCCTCGGAGCCGACCACGAGCACCAAGGGCCGGTTGAAGCGCACCTCCCAGACCTTGCGGCCCGACATGTCGGCGCCGTAGACCCAGAACCCCGCTTCCTTGAGCATCCGCAGGGCGTTGGCCAAGTTGGGGACCTCGAAGGTACGTATCTTCTGGATGGCCCCGGCCGACGCGCTCATCACCGCCTGGGTGATCGGCGCGTTGCGGCGGTCCGGATAGAGCAGCCCCGCCACTCCCATGCACGCGGCGCTCCGGGCGATGGCGCCGAAGTTGTGCGGATCCTGGATCTGGTCCAGAGCGACGAGCACGGTCCGAGCCTTCTCCTCCGGGGAGAGACCGGCGAGGAAGTCCTTCAGCCCCCCGGAAGGCCCCTCGGCCAGCCGGGCCGCCATCCCTTGGTGTCCCCCTCCCGTGCACATGCGGTCGAGGTCCCGGCGGGAAACCCAGCGCACCCTGGCCCCGCGCCGCTGGGCCAGATCCCCCATCCTTCCGAGCTCGCCCTTGCGGTCGCGCGCGAGCCAGACCTCGATGACCTTGTGGGTCGATGAGCCTAAAGACTCCTCGACCACGTGCCTGCCGTAGACCCAGCGCCCCGATCCAGGCCTCATACGCGGCTCCAGACCGAGCCCTGGGGGGTATCCTTGACCTTGACGCCCTTGCCCAGAAGCTCCTTGCGCAGGGCGTCGGACGATGCGAAGTCCTTCCGCTTGCGGGACTCTACGTAGCGGTCGAAAAGGATCTTGAGTTCGGGCGTAAGCCTCTCCCCGGCCTGCGCCCCTGGAAGAAGGGCCAGGACCTTCTCTGCCTCGTGGAGGAATCCGAGCTGGACCGACGGGGCATGGGCCCCAGGCCGGATCGTGTCCCACGCGACGGCCATGGCCTCGGGGACGTTCAGGTCGTCGGCGAGCCTCTCCCTGAACCGAGCCAGGGGCTCGGACGCGTCGGACGGGGTGTTGCCGCACTCGCGGCTGATGTCCGCGAACCGCTCAGCGAAGCGGCGCCGCGCGACCCTCGCCGCCTCGACTCCCTCCCAGGAGAATTCGAGCTGTCTGCGGTAGTGGGCCCCGAAGCAGAAACAGCGGTAGTCCAGAGGATGCAGGCCCCGCGCCTCCAGGTCTGCCAGGCGGACGAAGCCTCCCTCGGACTTGGCCATCTTCGCCTTATTCATGACCAGGAACTCGGCATGCATCCAGAACCTGACGAACGGCTTCCCCGTAGCCGCCTCGGCCTGGGCGATCTCGTTGGTGTGGTGCACCGGGATATGGTCCACTCCGCCGCAGTGGATATCGAAGCTCTCACCCAGGTACTTCATGGCCATGGCGCTGCACTCGATGTGCCAGCCCGGGAATCCCCGGCCCCAGGGCGAATCCCACTCCATCTGCCGCTTCGACCCCTCGGGAGACAGCTTCCACAGGGCGAAATCGCTGGGATTGCGCTTGTCCGGATTGGCCTGGACCCGCGCGCCTTCCTGGATGCCGGCGAGATGGCTCGCGCCCATGAGGCGGCCGTACCCCGGGAACTTGGCCGTGTCGAAATAGACCCCGTCCGCGGTCCGATAGGTGACCCCCCTCTCCTCGAGGCGGCGGATGAGCGCGATCTGCTCCGGGATATGCTCGGTGGCGGGGCAGACCGTATCCGCCCTGAGGATGTTGAGCCTGCCGATGTCGTCGAAGAAGGACTGGGTGTAGAATCGGGCGATGTCCCGGGCCGATTTACCCTCCCGGGCCGCTCCCACCTCCATCTTGTCCTGGCCCTCATCCGCGTCGCTCGTGAGGTGGCCCACGTCCGTGATGTTCATGACGTGCCGGACCTTGTAGCCGAGCAGGAGCAGCGAGCGCCTCAGCACGTCCTCGAACACGTAAGTCCTGTAGTTCCCGATATGCGGGGTGTTGTAGACCGTCGGACCGCAGGTGTAGAGGCCGATGACGCCGTCCTCGTTCGCGGGAACGAGCTCCCGAACGGAACGGCTCAAGGTATCGTGGAGTCTCATGTTCACGGTCATATTGTATAAAAATGGTATACTCGCGAAGATTCACAATTTCCGTCATCTGGGAGCCCTCCGACCATGCCCGACCCAAGGATCCTCGATTATCTTCGGCAGAACCAAGGCCAATACCCCGTTGAAGCGCTCAAGCAGGCGCTCCTCAAGAACGGCTTCCCGTCCAACGAGGTGGAGGAGTCTATAAGCATCCTGACCGGCCAGGCCCCCCCTCCGGCGCCGACCGCCGATGGAGAGCCCTCGGCGGGCGAACGCATCCGCTACAGCCCCGGAGCGCTGTTCTCGAACGGGGTCAAGATGATCCAAGCGCCGGAGGCGTTCTTCCTGAACCTCGATCCGGAGATGGGCATCGGGCCCGGGGTCGTCAACGTCCTGCTCTGGGCGGCGCTGGCCGGCGTGGTCTCGGCCGCGCTATTCATGCTGGGGTTCGGTCCGGCCCCCGCGGCCACCGTCCCCAGGATCGCGGCCGCGGTAGTCTCCATCGTCCTCGTCCCGGTCTTGGCGCTCGTCTTCAGCTTCATCGGCTCAGGGATCTACCACGTGATCTGCAAGATCCTGGGTGGGAAAGGCTCTTTCTCCGGGAGCTACAATGCGCTGGCCGGGATCATCGCGCTCGCGCCCATCAGCTCGGCGCTGCGCATCGTGCCCTACGGAGAGATACTGCCGCAACTCTACGGCCTCTACCTCGTGGTTCAGGCCGCATGGGGAGTGCACCGTGTCCCCAAGGTGCGGGCCTGGATCGTATTCGGGCTGCTCACCGCCATCGGCATCGCGGGCAATATCGCCATGAACAAGGCCCGGGAGCTGCTCATGCCCGGCGGTCTGCCGCGGACCGCGGGTCCCGGCATCCCGGGCGGGATGGCCCTCCCTCAGACCCCGGAGCAAGCCATGGCCAACGCCCAGTCGATGCAGCAGGCCATGGCCCAGTCCCAGCAGATGCTCCAGGACATGAACCGCTACCAGACCATGGCCGAGCCCCCGGCTGATACCCTGGCCCTGCTCGACGCCCAAGGCCAGGAGCGTCTCTCGAAGGCTTGGCCCACCATGAGCGGGCCCATCCGGCAGTCCATCGTCCAGGGCCTGCCGCAGACCCTGCCTGGCCAGCGCAACCAGTCCATCGAGCAGGTCCTGCAGGCCACGCAGGGCGTGGACCAGATACTGAACCAGAGCATGCAGATGCTCCAGCAGATCATGCCGCCCGAGGGACAGGAGCAGACCCAGGGGAAGGGACGCTGAACCCTTGAAGACCCGGACCGCCTGCCGGGCCGCGCTGCTGGCCTTCGCCGTCGGCCTGAGCGCCCCCCTGGCATGGGGCCGCGCCGGCGGAGGCCAGGGATATTCGGGAGGAGGCGGCTACTCCGGCGGAGGCTACAGCGGGGGCGGGTACAGCGGGGGGAGCTATCACTCCTCCACCTATCACCGCCACCGCGAGATGAGCGACGCGGAGACCTACCTCCTGCTCGCCGTCATCCTGACCTACCTCGTCATCCAGGGCTACACCTACGGCAACGGCATCCATGTGCGCAGGACCATCGCGCGCGGGGTCGAAGCGCAGAAAAGCGTCGACCTCCTGGCCTCCGTGACCGCGCTCAAGCGGCGCGACCCCTCCTTCGATCCGGAGGCCTTCGCTGCGCGGGTGCGCGCAGCTTTCGTCAAGGTGCAGCACGCCTGGTCCGCGGGGGATATGTCCCCCGCGCGCGCCTTCCTTTCCGACGGCGTCATGGAGCGCTTCTCTTTGCAGCTCGGCATGATGAAGGCCCAGAGGATACGCAACGTGATGGAGGACCTCCGCATCCTGGACTGCCGGATGCTGCAGGTGGAATCGGACCCGCACTTCGACACGGCCCACGTGAGCATCCGGGCCGCGGCGATCGACATGGACGTCTCCCTGAGCAGCGAGAGCGTGGTCCGCAACTCGGGGCAGACGGAGGAGTTCGTCGAGGTCTGGTCCTTCCTCCGCCGGCCCGGGGCCAAGACCCTGGGCCAGCCCGGGCTTATGGAGGGACTCTGTCCGAGCTGCGGCGCCTCGCTGGCCATCAAGGACGCCGCCAAGTGCGCCAGCTGCGGATCCTGGGTCAACTCCGGGGAATACGACTGGGTGCTCGCCGAGATCACGCAGGCCTGCGAATGGGCGGTTCGCCGTCCCTCGCAGTCCATCCCAGGCTACCAGGACATGGCGCGGCGCGACCCGGCCTTCAACGTCCAGTTCCTGGAGGACCGGGCCTCCGTGGCGTTCTGGCGCTGGCAGGCCGCGCATTGGGAGGACGCAGGGCAGTCCCTGCGCGGGGTGGCGACCGACGTATGCCGCCATTCCTTCCTGGAGTCGAGGAAGGTCCGGCGCCAGGCCTACAAGAGCGCGGCTGTCGGCGGGGCGGACGTGCTCGCCTGCGTCAGAGGGGATCCGTTCGATTCGGTCCATGTACTGGTCAAGTGGTCCGGCGAGGAGCTCCTCCTGGGGCATGCCGGGGAACGGATGGAGGGACCCGTCGAAAGACATCACGTGTTCGTCTTCGCCCGGGATGCTAAGGCCGTGACCGACCCGCGCACCGGACTCTGCTCCGGCCGCTGCGCCAACTGCGGGGCTCCGGCAGCGGATCGTCGGAACCCGGCCTGCGAGTACTGCGGCACGCCCTCCAACGACGGACTCCGGCACTGGGTCCTCGCCGAGGTGGTCCCGCACGGGCTGTGGAAGAGACCTGAACAGCCGCAGCTCCCTTCGGAAAAGGAAGAACAGCGCCCTCCGTACCGCGGACGCGGTACGGCACCGTGCCCCTCAGAAGGGAGTGGGGCACGTGTGTCGGGGACCGCGCCCCCTGGGGCGCCGTGGCTCGGCTCCCTCTCTCCGGTCGACGCGCTGGTCGTGCTCGTGGGCGCCATGGTCTCGGACGGCCGGATCGACCCCCGTGAGCTGGAGTTCGCCCGCACCCACGCCCGGAAGCATTCCATCCCCCAGGACCGCATCGATGCCCTCATCGGATCCGCCCGCCAGGGCAAGCTGCAGGTGCGCAAGCCGCAGACCCCGGCTGAGGCCAAAGGATTCATGCGGGGGCTCGCGCTCATGAGCCTGGCGGACGGGATCATCTCCAAAGGAGAGATGAAGACCCTTCTGGCTTTCGGAAAGTCCTTCGGCCTGGGGCAGTCCCAGGTGGAGGCGTTGGTCAAGGAAGAGCGCGGCCTCGCGTTCACGAACGCGAAGAAGGCCTCGGCTGATTTTGATACCATAACTTAGCCTCTAGGAGGGACCATGGCCATCATCGACAGAGTGAAATACGACGGCCCGGCGAACGTGCTCATCTGGCGCTATCCGCCGGACGACCTGTCCTGGGGCACGCAGGTCATCGTCAACCAGTCGCAGGAGGCCATATTCTACCAGGGCGGCCAGGCTCTCGATGTGCTGGGACCCGGCACGCACACGCTGCGCACGGCCAACATCCCCCTGCTCCGGACCCTCATCAAGATACCGTTCGGCGGCGAATCGCCGTTCGCGGCGGAGATCTACTACGTCAACAAAGCGACGAACCTGGACGTCAAATGGGGGACGAAGATCCCGATCCAGGTACTGGACCCGAAATACAACCTAATGCTCCCAGTCCGCGCCTTCGGTCAGTTCGGAGTGCGCGTCGCGGATTCCCGCAAGCTCGTGTCCCAGCTCGCCGGGACCATGAAAGAGTTCACGGTCGACACCCTGAGCGAGAACTTCCGCGGAGTCATCCTGACCCGATGCCAGGACTACATCGCCGAGACCATCCTCAAGCAGAAGATCAACATCTTGGAGATCAGCGCGTGCCTCGAGGAGATCTCCGCGGAACTCCAGAACAAGCTCGGCAAGGACTTCATGGCCTTCGGAGTCCAGCTCGTCAACTTCTACCTCAACTCCATCAACGTCCCGGAGGAGGACGCGGCGGTGCAGCGCCTCAAGAAGGCGCTCGCGGACAAGGCCGAGATCGACATCCTGGGCGGCCAGAACTACAAGATGAAGCGGACCCTGGACACCATGGAGACCGCCGCCGGCAACCCGGCCGGAGGCATGGGAGGCGGCATGGGCTTGGGGATGGGCCTGGGCGCCGGAGCCGGGATGGGGCAGATGATGGCCTCGTCCATGGGGCAATCGATGGGCAACGCAGGCTCCGCCTGCGGAGGCTGCCAGGCCCAGGTCCCAGCGGGAGCGAAGTTCTGCCCCAATTGCGGCAAGGCCGCAGGGCCCTTGGCTTGTCCGAAATGCCGCGCGGAGGTCGCGGCGGGAGCGAAGTTCTGCCCGAGCTGCGGAAACAGACTCTCCTAGCCTCCGAATGCTCCTGATCGGTCTGCTCTCGGCCGTTCTCTCGACAACCGCAGCGGCGCAGTCTCCATCCGTCCCGGAGGCCGCCGTCTCTTCCGCTCCGGCCAACGGCACCGACGGCCATGGGACGAAGCTGGATCTCGAACTCCTGGAGAAGCTGGACGAAGCCGAGGCTCTCTACGATGAGGCCGTGCTCAAGCTGAGGGACGGAGACAGCGAGGGAGGCAAGGCCGCCCTGCGCAAGTGCTTCGGCCTCATGGCTTCCTCCATCGAGGACGGCGACCTGTCCGCTGAGCTCCGTGATGACCTGCTCAACATGATGGAGAAGATCCGCACCTGGGAGCGGGGAGAGACCGCCATCGAGGCGCCCTCCGAGCTCGATATCCCGGCCGAGGAGCTCGCAAGCGCCGCCACCGCCCAGTTCCTGGCCCCCTCGCCCAAGCGCAGGAAGCACATCATCCCCATCGACCCCGAGAACCCCGTCACCAAGAAATACGTCGAGTTCTACACCTCCCGGCGAAAGGAGAGCGTGGAACAGGCCCTGGGGCGCTCCGGACGCTACCGAAAGCTGATCGAGTCCGCCTTGGCCAAGGCCGGACTGCCCAAGGAGCTCTTCTACCTGGTCATGGCCGAGAGCGAGTACAAGCTCAACGCCATGTCCCGCGCGGGAGCCGCCGGGCTCTGGCAATTCATGCCGTTCACCGGCCGGAAGTACGGGCTCGAGGTGAGCTATTGGGTGGATGAGCGCTTCGACCCCGAGAAGGCGACGCGCGCGGCCATCCGCTACCTCTCCGATCTGCACTCCTGGTTCAAGGACTGGCACCTGGCCATGGCCGCCTACAACCGCGGGGAGGGAGGCATCGGCAGGGACCTGGAATTCACCCGCTCCACGGACTTCGGCACGCTCTCGGATCGCAACGGACTGCCCCGCGAGACGGATCATTACGTGCCGAAATTCATGGCCTGCGTGCTCGTCGGCGAGAACCCGGAGGCCTACGGCCTGCATCCGGCCTACGAGGAGCCCGAGCCCTACGACGAGGTCCCGATCGAACGCGACTTGGACCTGGGCGTGGCCGCGGCCTGCGCCGGGACCACTCGAGAGGTCCTGCAGAAGCTCAACCCCACGCTGCGGTCCTGGTGCACTCCGAAGAGCCGGCCGGGGTTCAAGCTCCGCATCCCGTCGGGCGGCAAGGCCGCATTCCTCGAGAACCTCGCCAAGGTCAAGGAATGGAACCCCGGTCCGCAACTCATGCGCTACACCGTGCGCAAAGGCGACAACCTGGGCAAGCTCTCCCGCCAATTCCGCACCTCGGTCAAGAACATCGTCCACCTCAACAACCTGCACAGCGCCAAGTTCATCCGGCCCGGGATGGTGCTTAAGATCCAGCCTGGGAAGGGATACGGCGGAAAGAGAAAAAAGTAGTCCCTTGACACGTCATGCCTTTGCCTTTAAGGTATCATTGAGGCGCTGACATGCGTTCGTTGATTGTTGCCTGGATAATCCTCTGCCCCCCCTGCTGGGGTACGGATTCGGGGGATGAGTACGAGGTCGAGACCTCGCAGACCCGCGAGCAGGGGTCCACGGGAGCGAACCCCATCGCCGGCTTGAATCCCGACGGGACCTTCAATGCGCAAGGGATCGCGACGATACAGAACGCCATCGACACGAAGATGCTGCCGGAAGACACCCGGCAGAAGCTCCAGCACCTTCTCGAAAATCAGGGCAAGGCCGTCTCCTTCACCCAGCCCGCCGGCTTCGACAACAAACGCGAGGCGCTCCCGGCGGGCTCGGGCGGACGTCCCGACCCGCGGCGCGCGCAGGACCCGATCAAGACCATGGGCACCATCCCCAAGACACTCCGCGCCCAGGGCAAAGAGGAGCCGAAAGCCGCCGCGCAGGAGACGTTCGACCTCCTGAGCCCGAAACCCGCCGGATCCCCCCTCGGCTCCGCCCAGACGGCGCAGCCCGCGCCGCTGCCGGAGATGGGGGAAGCCGACGTTTTCGCCGGCCGGCGGCGGGCGCTGCGCAAAAAGCTCGAGGAGGGCCACACGGACGAGGCCCTGGCGGACGCCCAGGACGAGGTGCGCCGTTCTCCGGATTCAGGGGATGCGTACTATGAGCGCGCCCTCGTGTACGAGCGCCGCGGCCAGGAAGAGAAAAAGATGCTGGACCTCCGGACCGCGGCGGAGCTCAATCCGGCCAAGTACCGGAGCGAACTCCATAAAGCCAGGGCCGGCCGGAAGCTCTTCGACGCGTCCGCGGGGGACAGCGGCATGCTCATGGACGAGATTGCGCGTCCCGCGGACCGACGCAAGCCGCGGGGCCCCGACCTGGGCTGGCTCCTCATCCTGGCCAGCCTCGTCGTCACCCTGTTCATCGTGACCGCGCTCTATTCGCTCCTGCGCAGGCGCTACTCCTCCGAGATGGGCCAGTCCTACAAGTCGCTCGCGCTCCTGGCCAGAGGCCTCGGCCGGTGGCGCGCGCCCACGGTCTCGAGCGCCCCGCCCCGTCTCGCGGCCACCCCGGCCCCCGCGACGACGACCGCCCCTCCCCGCAAGAAGCCGGAACGGCTGCACCACGGCCAGGTGGTGGCGAACAAGTACCTGCTGGCCCGCTTCCTGGGCCATGACGGGACCGTGGAGGTGTGGAAGGCGCATGACCAGACCTTGGATCGGCCCGCGCTGATCAAGCGGCTCTACGCCAGCCCGGGGTCCTCCGAGGAGCGCTCCCGGCGCCTGAAGGAAGCCCAGGCTGCCGCGACCCTGCACCACCCGAACATCGTGGACCTCTACGAGGTCCTCGACCTGCCCACCGGAGTGTTCGTGGTCTACGAGTACAACTCGGCGAAGTCCGTGCGCGACATCCTCAAGATCAAGGGGACGCTTTCGCTGCTGCAGGCCCGGGACATCATCATCCCCGTCTGCCGCGCCCTGGAGCACGCGCACCACCGCGGCATCACGCACGGGGGGCTGAGCCCGGAGCGGATCGTGCTCACCCCTCAGGGCTACGTCCAGGTCACGGACTTCGTGCTCGCCCGCACCACCGCCGCCGGCGCGGAGCCCTATGCCGCCCCCGAAGCCAAGCGCGGGGAGCCGACCCCGGTGTCGGACCTCTACTCCATGGGGATATGCTTCTTCGAGATGCTGACCGGCAGGCTCCCCGGCCAGAGCGACGAGGATGCCGACCCGGCCATGGACCCGGCCGTCGCGGAGCTCCTGGAGAGGACGCTGGACCTCGACCACCGGACGCGCATCCCCTTCGCCAGGGACTTCCTCGATGCGCTCAAGAAGCTGCCGGCCGAGGAAACCGCGAAGAAGACGGCGCCCGGAAGCCCGGAGCAGCCTCCGCCGGAGGAAAAGCCGGCCGCGCCTCCCGAAGAGAAACCGCAAGCCTGAGTCTGGAAGGGATACTTACCGTTCTACCTTGAACTTCCCGAATATCATCCGTCCGGCCGAAGTCTGCAGGATGGAGGAGACCTGCAGCTCCACGCGCTTGCCGATATGGCGCTTGCCGTCCTCGATGACCACCATGGTGCCGTCGTCGAGGTAGCCGACGCCCTGTTCACGCTCCTTGCCCTCCTTCATCACGAACAGCGACATCGCCTCGCCCGGAAGCACCACGGGCTTGAGAGCCGTCGTAAGATCGTTGACGTTGAGGCATACCACGCCCTCGAGCGCGGCGATCTTGTTCAGGTTGAAGTCCGTGGTCACGACCTTCGCTCCCAGGTCCTTGGCCAGGCGGACCACCTTCCCGTCCACGTCGGAGACCTCCGGCACGTCCTTGTCGATGACCTTGATCGGCAGATCCGGATTCTCCTGCAGCCGCGCCAGCATGTCCAGGCCGCGGCGGCCCCGCGCGCGCTTGAGGTTGTCCGGACAATCCGCGAGGTGGTGCATCTCCTGCAGGATGAAGCGGGGCACGATCATGGGGCCGGAGAGGAACCGGGTCTCGGCGATGTCCACGATGCGGCCGTCGATGATGGCGCTGGTGTCCAGCACCTTCATCTCCGAACCCCGCCGTTTTGCGATGGCCAGGATGTCCTTATCGAGCGTGTCGATCTCGGGGAGGATCTTCCGCAAGGTCACCCACATGCCCAGCACCCCGAACGCGAAATAGCGGAGCGCCGAGTATTTGGCCCAGCCCACGAGGAACGCGTCCTCCCCCACCTGGAAGACCGTGTAATCCACCAGCTTCGAGATGATGATCCCCGCGCTCGCGCCCAACGCGCCCGAGACCATGGTCAGCAGACTGATGCTCTCCAACGCGAGCTCGGTGAGGACGAGCGCGGCCCCGACCGCCAGGCCGACGCTCACGCTCACCTTGTCCTTCGATATATGGAAGTAGACCAGCAATGGGCATGCGACCAGCACCAACGCCCGGAATAGCCAAGTAACCATGTTCACTCCTCGTTATCCCGCGTCGAACGCAGGAAGGCTGCCGCCGCAGCGAGGTCATCCGCGCCGCGGAGCCTGATATCCGGCTTCACGCCGGCCTTCGACAGATCCTTTATCGCTCCCTGGACGAGGAGCACCGACCGCATCCCCGCCCGCTCCGCCTCCTTCAAGCGCGCCTCCAGGAACGACACTCGCCCCAGCTTCCCCAGCAGCCCCACCTCTCCGAGGTACGCCTCGTCCGCCGGCAAGGGGATGTCCCGCGAGGAGGACACCACGGCCATGCACACGGCCAGGTCCAGAGCGGGGTCGCGCAGGCGCAGCCCCCCGGCCAGGTTTACGAACACGTCGCGGTTCTCGAGCCGGAGCTGCAGGTGCTTCTCCAGGGATGCCAGCAGCACGAGCACCCGATTGAGATCCAATCCCGTGGCCATGCGCCGCGGCAGGGGATAGCGCGTCGGAGTGACCAGCGCCTGGACCTCGGCCAAGATGGGCCGGGATCCCTCCATGGCCACTCCGACCGCCCGGCCGGCGGCCGGGGAGCCCGAGTGTTCCTCGATGAAGAACGCGGAGGCGTCCGGGACCTCGCAGAGCCCCCTCTCGCGCATCTCGAAAAGCCCGATCTCCGAGCATGGGCCGAAACGGTTCTTCTGCGCGCGCAGCACCCGCAGCATCTGCCGGGCCTCCGTGTCGAACTGGAGCACCGTATCCACCAGATGCTCGAGGACCTTGGGCCCAGCCACGCTCCCCTCCTTGGTGATGTGCCCCAGCAGGAAAAGGACAGCGCCCCGGGATTTCGCGGCCCTGAGCAGTTCGGCCGCGCACTCGCGAACCTGCCCCACGGACCCCGGGCCTCCGGGTAGCTCCGGGTGGAACACGGTCTGGATGGAATCCATGAACACGGCGCCGGGAGCATGCTTCTCGATCGCCTCCAGGATCTTCTGCAGGTCGGTCTCGGCCAGCGCCAGGATGTTCCCCGCCCGGACGCCCAGGCGCTTGGCCCGTCCCGAGACCTGGGCCAGGGACTCCTCCCCGCTCACGTAGAGCACCGGCTTGGCGGAGCCGAGCCCCTCGGCCAGCCCCTGGGCCACCTGCAGCATGAGCGTGGACTTGCCGATCCCGGGAGGGCCGGCCAAGAGCAGCACTTGGCCCGCGACCGCGCCCCCTCCCAGGAGCCGGTCCACCTCCCCGATGCGGGTGGGCACCCGCGCAGCGTCCGCGCCGGGGGCCTCGGAGAGCTTCACCACCTCGGAGCTGAAATGGGTCAAGGGCTTCGTCCCCCGGACCGGCCCCGCCGCCCGTTCTTCCACCGCTTCCTCCATCAGCGTGTTCCACGCCCCGCACTCCGGACACTGCCCTGCCCACTTGGGCGAGTCGTGCCCGCAGTCCTGGCAGCGGTAGACGGCCCTGAGCCTAGGCACCTTGCTCTCCCTCGGGGCCGAACGGCTTGAACAGGATGATGAGGCTCGGCAGCAGCGCCTGGGAAGAGATGCAGGCCACCACCATGGCCAGGCCGGTGAGCGATCCGAAGAGTATGCTCGGCACGAAATTCGAAAGCGAGAGGATGGAGAACCCGATCGTGATCGACAGGGACGTGTAGAGCATCGCGTTGCCGATGCTGCGGTGGCAGCGGTGCATGGACTGCACGTAGTCGCGGTCCTTCTCGAACTCCCTCTCGAAGCGATGGACGTAGTGGATCGCGTTGTCCACGGCGATCCCCACGCTGATCGAGACGATGGTGATCGTCATGACGTCGAGCGGGACGCCCCCCAACCCCATGGCGCCGAGCACCGACATGGATGCCAGCAACTGCGGGGAGAGGGTGATGAGGGCGAGCTTCAGGGACCGGAACAGGAACAGGAACATGGCGAACAAGGCCGCCACCGTGAGCAGGATGGTCTGGATCTGCGAGGAGTAGAGGCTCTGCAGCATGTTGTTGTAGAGGAGCATGAGGCCGCTCACCCGGAACTGGTCCGGCCTCAGGCCCGCTTTCTCGACGAGGTCCTTGCGGATGCGCTTGATGAGCGCGTCCCGCCGAAGAGTCTTCATGGAATCCTTGATGCGCGTGGAGACGCGGGCCTCGTCGCGGTCGATGGACGCGTAGGGGGTCACCAGGAAGTCCTTGAACCGCCCGGACATCGCGTTGTAAAGGAGCGCGAGGTCGAAGTCGTCGAACGGCTTCCCTCCGTTGAGGCTTCCGGCGGTCTTATAGAGGGTCGCCAGGGAAAGCACCTTTCCGGTCTCCGGAAGTCCGTTCAGATAGTCATGGACCCTCTCGATGGTCTCGAGCCTGGGCTTCGTGTACCAGTATTTCGAAGGGTCCGCCTCCTCCTCCTCGAACTCATCGAAGGCGCTGAACTCGTCGTCCGGTTTGGCCGCGGGAGCCGGGATCGGCTTCGCGGGAGCCTCGGCCTTCAGATCGATGATGATGTCGAGCGGGGTCGTGCCCCCCAGGTTCTCATCGATGAACTTCATGCCCCGATAGATCTCGGTCGACTCCTTGAAATAATCGATGAAGCTGTTCTCGACCTCGAGCCGGGACATCCCCACCCCAGTGGCCACGGCGACGACCAGGGAAACGGCATAGACCGCCCCCCGATGCCGCTCCGTCACGCGGGCGAAGAAGTCCGTGAAGGGCCGCCCGAACTCCGACTCCTGGTCCTGGTCCACGGGAGGTTTGGGCAGCAGGATGATCGCGGCCGGGAGCATCCAGAACACGATGATCATGGAGACGATCAGGCCCAGGTTCATCATCCAGCCGAACTGCACGACCGGCAGGATGTCGCAAAGGATCAGCGAGTAGAAGCCCGCCATGGTCGTCAGATTGCAGTACAACGCCGGGATGAAGACCTTGCGCGTGGCGTCCAGCACCAGCGCGTAGTTGTCCTCCTGGGGCCTTTCCCGCAGGAGTTCCCGGTAGCGCGACACGATGTGGATGGCCAGAGACATGGTCAGGATGAGCTGCAGGGAGATGAAGTTCGAGGACACCACGGTCACATCCCACCCCGCCAGCCCCATCCCTCCGATCATCACGAGCACGGCGACGCTGCAGGCCAGCACGGGCAGGGCCACCCAGCGCCAGCGCCGGTAGATCACGTAGAGAGTCCCGACCAGGAAGAGCAGCATCCCGACGCCGAACACCACGAGGTCGCTCCGGATGAAGGACATGATGTCGTCGACGATCATGGGGACCCCGCCCAGGCAGAAGCGCGCCTCGCCGCTATGCTTGCGGATGATGCCCCGAACGGCCCGGATGTCCTCGTGCCGCCTCTTGCGCACCGCGTCCTTGTGGCGGCGATACTGGATCTCGAGCCCCTTGAGCTCCCCGCGCTCGACCTCCGACAGGATCTTGCGATAGTCCTTCTCCCGGAGCGCCGCTCGCCGGTCCACCAGCGCCGTCGCGCTCCTCTCCGTCCGGAAGTTGACCTGGATCGCCGTGGACTTGAGGTCCTGGGACACGAGAAGGTTCTGGTAGATGGGACTGGCCGCGAACTCCGCGACAGCCATCTTCAGGTCGGACCTGGGGGACTCCAGGGTCTTGAGATTCTTCTTCAGGTCCTTCAGGGTGCCCGGCGGATTCTTGAGCAGCGGAACGTCGAGGATGGTCACCACGGAAGAGACCCTTTTGAGCGTCTTCAGCTCCTCTCGGATGCGCTTTAGCCGATCCAGGGACCGAGCCGAGAACAGGTCCTCGATCGGAGAGTAGGTGATGACCAAGAAGTCGCTCCCCTCGTAGCGCTCGCTCATCACGCGGAAGTACCGGACGTCCTCGTCGTGCTCGAGCACCAGCGAGTCCCCGGACGCGTCCAGGCGGAAATCCTTGGCCCAGTAGCAGAGCAGCGCGCAGAGGGCCGTCAGGACCAGCAGGGAGGACCGCGCGCGCACCAGCACGGCTTGATCGTAGAGATGCCAAGCCAGCGAGCGCAGCGCGATCCTTCGGATGATCATTTCGGCGACTGGACCGGCTCGACCTTCTCCGGGCTCTTGTCCGGCTCCCCCTTCGGCGGCTGCGCGGCTTGAGCCTCTTTCTTCTCTTTGAGCTTCTTGCCCCCCTCCTGCAGGTCCTTGGGGGTCTCGAGCGGCTTCTCGCGCATCTTCTTGAGCAGTTCCGCCGGAGTCCCGGTCTGGAGGAACTGGTCGTACTGGCCCCCGTAGGACCTCACGAGGCTGATGCCGTCGATCTCCACGTCGTACACCTTCCACGCCTTCTCGCGTTCGTAGAGCTTGTACAGCAGCTTATAGCGCTCCCCCTTCGACAGGATATGCGTCAGCATCTGGTACTTCCCGTCTTTCAGGGCCTCGGGCGCCGAGAACTCGACCTTCTCATCCGTCAGCAGCTCCACCTTCTCGAAGTACGAATCACGGAGCTGCTTGACGAAGAGGCTGGTGAACTCCTCCTGCTGCCCCTTGTCGAACTTGGGCCAATGCGCGCGGCCCAGAACGAGTTTCGCCATCAGGCGGAAATCGAAGAGGGGATCGACCACCTCCATCACCTTCTTCTTCTTCGCTTCCCGTTCGAGCCCCTTGTCCCGCAAAGCGTCGAGCACCGAGTTCACCGAGCGCTCCATGAGGGCTCGTATCTCCTTGGCGTCGTCGGCCGCGGCGGGGCCGCACACGGACAGCAGCAGCGTCAAAACGATAGGGAGTCTCTTCATATACCCTACTCCTTAATCTTCTTCTCGCGGTTCTGCTTGTACGCGTCCCGGATGAACGTATAGGGGTCCAGGGCGTCCCTCTTGATGCTCTCATATTCTTCGATGTGCAGCGAGAGGTAATTGAACCTCTCCCCCGCGGTCACGGCCAGGTTGGTCTCGAACCCCGCGAGGTAGGTAAGCGGGTTCACCAGGAACCTCGGCGCCATGGCGGCCCCGTCCCGCAGGTTCGTCGGTCCCAGGATCGGCAGCACGAGCGGGAACCCCTCGCCCATCCCGTAGGCCGCCAAGGTCTGGCCGAAGTCCTCCTCGCACGGCTCCCACCCCAGCCACCGCCCGGCCGGGTCGAAGAGCCCGCCGATGCCGACCGTGGAGTTCACCACGAACCGGCCGAGTTCGGTCGCCGACCCCTTCAGCTTCGCCTGCATCGTGCAGTTGATGAACCTCACCGGAAAGTAGAGATTGGAGTACGCGCGGTCCACGGCGACGCGGGCCGGTTCCGGGACGATGAAGCCGTAACCTTTGGCCAAGGGCTTGGCGACGTAGAGCATGAACTTGTCGTTGACCTTGAACATGAAGCGGTTGTACCCGATCAAGGGGTCGAAAGGCCGCTCCTTCGTCTCTTGGGAGAACTCCTCGAATTCGTCGAACGTCGCATCCCCGGAAGGCGCACGCGTCTCCGGTCCCTTGGGGACGGGGCGGGCCGTCGCGCACCCCACAGCCAGGGCGAGGGCGCAGGGCAGGGGCCAACGCCTCATCGCAGATACACCCTGGGCACCCGCGCGGCCAGCCGGGTCACGATCTCATAGGGGATGGTGCGGGCGGCCGCGGCGAGCTCGCGGGCCCCTATCTCCCAAGCTCCGGAGCGGCCGATGAGCACGGTCTCGTCGCCGATGTGCACGTCGGGGACCCCGCTCACGTCGATCAGCGTCATATCCATGCTCATGGCGCCGACCATGGGGCACCGCCGGCCCTTCACCAGCACGTGCGCGCGCGAAGGCCCGAGCGAGAGCAGGCGCGGCAGCCCGTCGCCGTAGCCGATCGGGAGCGTGGCCACGCGCATGTTGCGCCGGGTCTTGAAATGGCGGCCGTAGCCGAGGTGGGTGTTCGGCCCCACGCTCTTCAGGAAGACGATCCGGGTCTTGAGGCTCAAGACCGGCTCGAAGCCCTCGCCGTAGAGGCCGTAGGCCGCCAGGCCCGGCCGGACCATGTCCCAGCGGCTCTCCGGGAAGCGGAGTGCGGCCGCGGAGTTGGCGGCGTGCCGGAGGGGCGCCTGCAGCCCGGCCCGCTCGATCCCTCGCACGCACTCGCGGAAGAGCGCCAACTGGGCCCGCGTATAGACCGGGTCGTCCTCCGCGCGAGCCAAGTGCGTATAGACGCCCTCCAACCGCACCCCCGGGGTGCGCCGCAGGGCGTCCACGACCTCCAGCACGGCCGGCGAACGCAGCCCGATGCGCCCCATCCCGGTGTCGATCTTCAAATGGCAGTCGAGAGGCTGGGCGCGCCGGCCGCCGGGCTCCAACCGGCCCAAGGCCTGGGCGGCCTGGGCGATGAACCGGACGCCGTCGAGAGAGGCGACCGTCGGCCTCAGACCGTAGCGGATCGCGGTCAGCGTGCTTTCGAATGGATAAAGCGATCCGAGGATGAGGATAGGCTTGCGCACGCCCGCGTCCCTCAGCGCGATCCCCTCCTCCACGGAGGAGACTCCCAGCCATCGGATGCAGCCGGATTCCTCCGCGGCCCGTGACACCTCCACCGCGCCGTGGCCATAGGCGTTCGCCTTGACCACCAGCATGATCGCGGTGCTCTTCGGCATGCGCCTGCGCAGGCGGACGAGGTTGGACCGCAGCCTGCGGAGGTCGACCTCCGCCCAGGTCGGCCGGTAGATAGGGGCCATGCTCAGAAGCTGACCTGCGCCTCCATCTCCTCTCCCTCGGTGGACTCGGCCGGGGCCTCCTTGTTCATGAAGCGGGTGAATTCCCGCATGAAGGTCACCTCGACCGCCCCGGTGGGCCCGTTGCGCTGCTTGGCGATGAGTATCTCCGCCTTGCGGTCCAGCGTGGGGTCGTTCTGCTTGTAGTACCCCTCCCGGTAGATGAAGGCCACGAGGTCCGCGTCCTGCTCCAGGGCGCCGGATTCGCGCAGGTCCGAGAGCTGCGGCTTGCTGTCCGACCGACCCTTGTCCTCCACGCGCCGATTGAGCTGGGAAAGGGCGATGACCGGGATATTGAGGTCGCGCGCCAGGCACTTCAGGCTGCGGGCGATCTCCGCGACCTCCTGCTGGCGACCCTCGTATTGCCGCCGCGAGGAGCCGCGCATGAGCTGTAGATAATCGATGATGATCATGCCCAGTTCCTTGCCCTGCGTACGCAGGTCCGCCGCCAGCCGCCGGGCCCGGGTGCGGACTTCGAGCACCGACATCCCCGGGGAGTCGTCGACATAGAGCGGCGATTCGTGGAAACGGGCCCCTGCGGTGGTGATGTCCGCCCAGCGATGTCGCGGGAAGTAGCCGTTCATGACCTGATGCAGGTCCGCCATGGCCTCGGAGGCGATGAAGCGCGCCATGATGGCGTGCCGCTCCATCTCCAGGGAGAAGACGGCCACAGGCATGACGGGGTCCTGGTGCAGCACCACATGGGCCGCGATATTGAGAGCGAGGGCGGTCTTGCCTTGGCTTGGACGGGCCGCGATGAGGATGAGGTCCCCCTTCTTGAACCCCCCCGTCTTCTGATCGAACGCGTCCAATCCCGAAGAGACCCCCGTGACCCTGGTCTTCTTCTGGGCGAGCTTCTCGATCTGCTCGATGGTCTCGTGCACAAGACGCTTGGGGTCGGTGAAGCCGCTCACCGCGCCCTTCTGGGCCACGGCGAAGATCCTTTGCTGGGCGTCCTCCAGGAGCTCCGCGGCTTCCTTCTTCTCGGAGAAGCAGTGTCCGACGACCTCGGTGGCGACCCGGATGAGTTCGCGCAGGATGGCCTTCTCCCGGACGATGCGCGCGTAGTGTTCCACGTGCGCGGCCGTGGCCACTTGGTGGATGAGCTCCTGCAGCGCGGCCTTGCCCCCCACCTCCGCCAGCCACTTCAGCCGGCTGAGCTCCTCTCCCACCGTCACCGCGTCGACGGCCTGGCCAGCGGAGTAGAGATTGAGCATGGCCTGGAAGATCTTGCCGTGGACCTCCCGGTAGAACTGCTCCGGCGAGAGCGTCTCTATGGCCTTTTCAACGGCGTCCGGCTCGATCATCATCGAACCGAGCACGGCCATCTCGGCGTCGATGGCCTGGGGGGGGACCTGAAGCGTGTCGGTGCTCATCGCTGACTCCCCGGGGAAAGGCCGCTGCTGCGGCCCAGCCCCGCGTTCACCTAATGGTACCATTATAGCGGCGAAGAAGCCCTAGTAGGGACAGACTCCCTCGAAACGGACCCGCCCTATTGACGGGCGACGACGGAGATTTTGATCTTGACGCTGGCCTCGGAAGCCAAACGGAGCTCCACGTCGAAGTCCCCCACTTCCTTGAGCGGGGCGGCGAGGCAGACGGCGTCGCGGTCGAGGTCGTGCCCGGAGGCCTTCAAGCTCTTGAGGATATCCGATTTGCCGACCGACCCGAAGAGCTTCCCGTTCTCGCCGACCTTGCGGCTGAACGAGAGCTTGACCGAGGCCAACTGCTCGCAGACGCCCTTGGCGGCCGCCAGGGCCTTCTCCCGGATCTTCTTGCGCCGCTCCTCCCCCTTCGCGAACCACTGGATGGCCGCGGGGGTGGCCTCCATGGCGAGGCCGCGCGTGATGAGATAGTTCCTGGCGAAGCCGAGGGCGACGTCCTTCACGTCGCCCGCCCGGCCCAGGTTCTCGACATCCGTCTTCAGAATGACCTTCATATTCGGACCCCCCTGAATACAAGTACGAACGCCCCCTCCAGGTTCCCTTCGGCCGCTGCCGGTATGCGACGAGGTGGGTTACGAGGCGGTGAATGGGAGCAGGGCGAGGTAGCGGGCGCGCTTCACCGCCCGGCTCAACTGCCGCTGATGCTTCGCGCAGTTCCCCGTCACCCGGCTCGAAAGGATCTTGCCCCGCTCGGTCGTGAAAGCCCGCAGGACCTGCACCTGCTTGAAATCCACGAAGTGGACCTGATCCGCGCAGAATCGGCACACCTTGCGCCGCGGCGCGAACGGCTTGCGGCGGCCGCCCGCCGCTCCGGCGGAGGCGCCGCGCGGGCCGGCGACCTGGGGACGCCCGGCGCCCTCGGCTCCGTCACGCGTCTGCGTACCCACAGACGTCTTGTCGGACGTCTCGTCTGCCATCAGAAGGGAACCTCCTCGATATCCGCGTCCGCCTTGCCCTCCGGGCTCTCGCCCGACGGAGCCTCCGCCTGTGGATGATCATCTGCACCGAGCTTCGCAAGGAACTGGACCCGCCGCGCCTCTATCTCGAGCACCTGCCGCTTCTGCCCGGACTTATCCTCGTACTCCCGGGACTTCAAGCGGCCCTCGACGTGCACCGGGCTGCCCTTCTTGAGCCGGTCCTTGAGACGCTCGGCTGCTTCTCCCCAGATGCTGACGGGGACCCAGGCGACCTCTTCCTTCCAATCGCCGGACTTGTCCTTGTAGTTCCGGGACGCGGCCATCCGAAAATGGCACACGAAGCGGCCGCTCTGGGTGGCCCGGAAGTCCGGGTCCGCACCAA
Organism: Elusimicrobiota bacterium; assembly: GCA_041650695.1. Taxonomy (GTDB): domain Bacteria; phylum Elusimicrobiota; class Elusimicrobia; order UBA1565; family UBA1565; genus JBAZKS01. Next base: position 30,105 of record JBAZKS010000007.1, on the reverse strand, counting down.
GACGGCCCGACAGCAGCACGATGTTCTGCTCAAGAAGCCGGATGTCCTTCATGTCTTCTTAGGGGCCTTCTTCCCGTTGTGCTTCGGTTCTTCCGCGTGCACGGTCAAAGAACGCAGGATCGTCTCCTGGAGCCGGAACTGCTGGTTGAGCTGCCCGATGAGGGCGCCTTTCGCTTGGAACTTGATATATAGGTAATATCCCTCGCGGAGGTGCCGGATCGGGTAGGCCAGCTTGCGCCTTCCCCAGTGGTCTTCATTGAGGACCTCGCCGCCGGCCTTGACGATCGTCTGCTTCGTCTTTTCGGCCAGCGTCGCGACCTCGGGATCCGAAAGCTTCGGATCGATTACGACGACGGTTTCGTATATGGACATTGCCCCAAACTATACCAAAAGCGCCGGACAGTGCACAAGACCCCGTATTGACAAAAAGATGGCGCTTTCTGTAAGCTATCATCAAAATGAGGCGAAAGAAGAGAAAACTCCAGAGAAAACAACTCATCGGCCCCCCTCCGGAGGTCATGGACATCAAGACCTTGGCCCAGTACCTCGGGATGGGCCGCTCGAAGATCTACAACCTGATCCGGCAGAAGAAGATCCCCGCTTCCCGCATCGGCAGGCAGTACCGCTTCTCCAAAGGGCTCATCGATCAGTGGCTCAAGGAGCGGCTGATCACCCGCCCGGACGAGCCGCAGATCCCGCTCTTCAAGACCCCCGGGCGCTGACGCCGCCGTCGGCCGTCGATGCCGTCGGTCGTCGAAGGTCCGACGAGGAAAAGCTTGCATTCTTCCGGTGGATTGTGTATGCTGATGCCGACGGGGATTGTCCCCGCCGACATCATATCCACGACGGAGGAGAATAGTTCCATGGCAGAGAAAGTCCACAAGGCCGGCGTCGAGCGCGAAGAGGGTTTCCTTTATTACATCGACAAGCAGGGCGACATCTCCCGCGCCAAGATGGCCCGCGGCGGAAAGAAGGGCGGAAAGCCCATGAAGGTCCAGAAGGTCGGTCTGAAGAAAGAGCCCGGCTACCTGTACTACCTGGACAAGAAGGGCGACATCTCCCGCGCGAAGATGGTCAACGCCTAGACCGGCGGGAACAGGTCAAGAAGAACCCGGCGCGTGCCGGGTTTTTCTTTTTCCCCCCAACTTGATAGAGTAGGGCCTCCATGCGCGCAAGCGACGACTGCATCGCAGTCATCGGACCCGGAGCCATCGGGACGGTCCTGGCGGCCAAGCTCCGCGCATCCGGGGAGAAAGTGCTGCTGCTCGGGCGCAGAGACCCCGTCCCGAGGACGCGGTGCGCGGCGGTCTTCCTGACGGTCAAGTCCGGGGCGCTCGGCTCCGCCCTGCGCTCCGCCAAAAGGCTCGCCGGACCGCGGACCGCGGTGGTGTCCCTGCTGAACGGGCTCTCCCACGCCGAAAGGGTGCGCCGCGCTCTCGGGCCGGAAAGGACGGTCATCGGCTCCTGCCACGTATCCGCGCGCAGGTTCGCCTCCGGCCGCGTCCGGCACACCGGGGGGCGGGTCATCGCCCTGGCCGAGCATCCCGGCAACGCGGCCGCGCTATCGGCCGCGGCAGCCCTGCTCCGGGGGGCCGGTCTCGACGCGCGGGTACGGAACTCCGAGCGGCGCATGCTCTGGTCCAAGCTCGTAGTCAACGCGGCCATCAACCCGCTGGGAGCCCTCACCGGGTTCACGAACCGAGAATTGGTCGCGCGGCCCGCCATGCGCGAACTCGTGACCAAGGTCCTGAACGAAGCCGAGCTCGTAGGCCGGGCCGCCGGGCATCTGAGCGGCCCTTCCCTGGTCCCGAAGGTACTGCGGGCCCAGGCCCGCTTGGGCGGACAGCTCAACTCCATGGCGCAGGATATCGCAGCCGGACGCCCCACGGAGGCGGATGCCATCCTGGGGCCGTTCCTGCGTCATGCCCGGCGCGCGGGAGTGCGCCTGCGCCTGCTCCCGCTGCTGCTCCGCTCGGTCAAGCTTCTCGAGAAGGAGATGCTCGCCAGATGAACGCCCGCATCCTGAAGGGAAGGCCCATCGCGGATAGACTCCGCCAGGAGCTTCGCGCGCGCGCCAGCGGGGTCGCGGAGGAACGGGGGAGCCCGCCGTATCTCGCCATCGTCGCGATCGGAGGAGACGCCGGCTCCCAGCTCTACCTCAAAAAAAAGCTCGAGGCCTGCCGCGAGGCGGGCATCGAGACCATGGTGGAATCCTTGCCGGCCCGCATCAAGGAGCACCAGGCCCTGCGCATCCTGCAGAAGCTCGGCGATGATCCCGCCCTGGACGGGATCATCCTGGAGCTCCCGGTGCCGGAGCAAGTCGACGCCCGCCGGTTGACCGAGGCCATCCCGGCCGACAAGGACGTCGAGGGGGTCACGAGCCTGAACCTCGGCAGGTTCTACGCCATCAAAGAAAGCGACGCGCTCAAGCAGTCGGACGTCCTCATCCCCTGCACCGCGAACGCCGTCATCCATCTGCTGCTCGGGACGCGCGTGGCGCCGCGCGGCAAGGAAGCGGTCGTCATCGGCCGCTCCAACATCGTGGGCCGGCCCGTGTCCCACCTGCTTTCGTGCCTGGATGCGACCGTGACCCTATGCCACTCGCAGACCCGGGACCTCGCCTCCCACGTGCGGCGCGCCGACATCCTGGTCGCGGCCCTGGGCAAGCCCGGGGTGGTACGCGGAAGCTGGATCAAGCCCGGGGCCGTGGTGCTCGACGCGGGAGTGAGCCGGAAGGGGAAGGCCATCGTCGGCGACGTGGATTTCGAGGGAGCGTCCCGCCGGGCGGGCTTCATCACTCCGGTCCCGGGAGGCGTAGGCCCGCTCACCGTGACCTTCCTCCTCTATAACACGGTGGTGTCGGCCGAGCGGAGGACCCGCAAGCAGCTCGCTTGACGACTATGATCCTGACCCCCAAGCAGATCGACAATTACGCCGACGCCCTCCTCTGGGGCCTGAGCGTGGACCGACCCAGGTTCCGCAAATACGACGTCGTGCTCGTACGCATGGAGAGCCCGGCCGCGCTCCCCCTGGCCGAGGCCATCAACCGCAGGCTCGTGGAGAGGCGCTTCAACGTCATCCTGCGCACCCTGGCCTCCCCAACGGCGGAGAAGGATTTCTACGGGCTCTCGGACCCAGCCCAGCGACGATTCGTCTGGCCGGGCGAGAAGGAGCTTTACGAGGGCCTCAACGGCCTCATCGCCCTGCGCGCCCCCATGTCCCTGACGCATCTCAAGGACATCCCGCCGGGACGCATCGGCGAGGTCACGGTGGCCAAGAAGTCCCTGCGCGACATCCTGGACCGGCGGGAAGAGCATGGCCGCTTCTCCTGGACCTTGTGCACCTGGCCCACGGAAGTCCCGGCCCGGAACGCCCGTCTTCCCCTGAAGGCGTATGCTTCGCAGATCGTCAAAGCCTGTTTTTTGGACGACAGGGACACGGTCGGCCGATGGAAGAGCGTGCACCGCGACGCCATGGAGATCAAGGCCTGGCTCAAGGGTCTGAGGATGCGGACGATCCGTCTGCAGACCCGCTCCATGGACCTGGAGGTGCGCTTGGGAGAACACCGGAAGTTCCAAGGAGTGAGCGGGCGCAACATCCCCTCCTTCGAGATATTCACCTCCCCGGACTGCCGCGGCACGCGCGGGGTCTATTACTCCAACCTGCCCTCGTTCCGGAATGGGAACTACGTGGAAGGCATCCGGCTCGAATTCAAGGACGGGGACGCGCTTAAGGTCTCGGCCAAGAAAGGCGAGGAGTTCACGCGCAAGACCCTGGCCCTGGACCCGGGGGCGCGCCGCATCGGCGAGCTGTCCCTCACGGACGTGCGCTTCTCGAAGATCGACAAGTTCATGGCGGACACGCTCTTCGACGAGAACTTCGGCGGGCCCTACGGCAACTGCCACATCGCCATGGGTGCGTCCTATTCGGACACGTTCGACGGGGACCCATCGAAGCTCACGCGGTCGCGCAAGAAGGCGTTGGGCTTCAACGACTCGTCCCATCACTGGGACATCGTCAACACCGAGGACAAGACGGTCACCGCCTGCCTGCGAGGAGGCAAGCGCGTGACGGTCTACGACAAGGGACGCTTCAAGGTCTGACGCTTGCGAGCTGGTGCACCTTGCACATGTCGTCCGGACACATGTTGAAATCCCCGCCCGCTCCCCAGGAGTTCCGCGTCTTGAACACGATGCCCCCGGTCTCGTCCGTCTTGTACCCGGTGACGATGATGACGTGGCTGCCCCAGTCGTTGTCCGTGAAGTAGCTCACCCCCACCGGTCTGCCCGCGTCGAGTTCCTTGAGCACGGCTTGGGTGCGTGAGCGGCCGTCCCTGCGGCATTGCTCCTTTGGCCTGTCCACCGAGTTCGGCAGGGTGATGAAGAATTGGCGGTCGACCTTGAAGCCCTGGAGCTTCTGCCGGGTGGTTTCGCGCTGGGACTCGAGGGTCCGGTCGTTGCCCATCAGGTAGTTCTGCAGGATGCGCTGCGCCTGGGGGTCCTGCTGCATCCTTCGCCAGTGCCGCCGCGGGTCGTATAGGAGCCTCACGTACCAGGGGTCTTTCTTGCGCTGTTCCTCGATATTCTGAAGCGTCCTCTGCTCCGCTTCCCGGTAGCGGCGGTAGCGCTCCACGAAATCCGAGTACTGCGGCGTAGTCGCCACCCCGCGAGCGATGGCGGTCTCTATGTCTCCCTGGACCCTCCCGCCTTCGCCGAGCTCAGGCTTGGTCCGCCACACCCAGGAGTCATAGGCGTTGCCGCTGAGCAGCCTGTACTGCATGAACAGGTCGGCCTCGGAGAAGCGGATGCGCTCGCCGTACTTGCGGTAGTAGGCGGCCTCGAGCAGCCCGACCGCGGTGAAGGTGTGGCAGGAGCCCACGTCGAGCTGGTCCCGCGAGGAGGTCGGGAACTGGCCGGAGAGGTCCACCCCGCCGCTTCCGGCGGACGTCCCGGACGGCTCAACGGGGCGGGCCGGCCCCATGAAGGGGGTTCCCATATCAGGGGCCGGACCCGCGGATCGCAGGAGCGCCCCGTAAACCGGAGCTTCCTGGGCGCGGACGACCGGGACCGCGGCGCACGTCAAGATCAGGGCCGTCAGGAGTGGGCTGTTCATGCCCATAAGGTTGCGCGGACAGGACGGAAGCGCGAGTGCCGTGAGCCCCAGCGGAGCTTAAGGCCGAGGACCTAGGGAAAGTGCTATTGCTTTTTCTGCTTGTTGATGATGTCGTTGAACATCTGACCGGCGCCCATGAATGCGGACTCGATCTCGGCGCCGATCTCGGCGACCAGCTTGCGGTCGATGGCTGGGGCGATGCGCGCGATGCCATCCAGCGCATAGCTCATGGTGGTCATGGGGTCGCCGCTGCGTTCGGTGATGAAGACGCTGACGGCCTTCAAGACCTCCACCGAGCCGTGGCGGACGTCCTTGTTGAGCAGCACCATGGCGCCCATGGCTCCATGGCAGACGTCGCGGAGCACGGGCTTGGTGGACGCGCCGGGCTTCTTGAGCTCGGCGCGGAGCAGCTCCTCCACGATGGGCCGGAGCTTGGACACAGGGTCGGGCTCGCCCATCAGCCTGGCCGATATGTCCTTCTGGATGCTCAACTGGAGAGGGCTCTCTTCAGGCATATGCATATTCAAACCATTTCCTGCCGTCCGATGCAAATGGCATCGATGGTAGAATAGACGCATGCGGATCCTGCTCATCATGCCGGACGCCAACATGCACAAACTCCGGATCGGAGGCCGCGTGCGGTCGTCGCGCGAGGCCCCCTTGACGTTGACCACCCTGGCGGCGCTGACCGCCGGCCAGCCGGACGTCCACTACCAACTGGTGGATGAGAGCGTCGATGCGGTCCCCTTGGATGCCAGCGCCGACCTGGTGGGGATCAGCGTGATGACCGGCACCGCCCGACGAGCCTATGCCTTGGCCGATCACTTCAAGCGACGCGGCCTGCCCGTGGTGTTGGGAGGGCCTCATGCGACATTGCTGCCCCAAGAAGCCGGACGGTTCGCCGATTCTTTGGTGGTGGGACCGGCCGAGGACATCTGGCCGCGGCTGCTGGAGGACTTCCGGCAGGGGAAGCTCAAACCCGAGTACCGCGATCCGCGGGAGCCCGGGGAATACTGCCCCGGGATCCCCACGCCGCGGTGGGAGCTGCAGCGGAAGAGCGGCTACATGGTGCCCTACACGGTCCACGCCACCCGCGGCTGCGTCCATCAATGCGATTTCTGTTCGGTGCCGGGGGTCTGGAGACGTTTCCAGCGCAGGCCGGTGGCGGAGGTGATCCGGGATGTCCAGGCGATCCCCGAGGGCCAGCGTTTCGCGCTCAACGACGTCAGCCCGTTCGACGATATCGAATATGCCAAGGAACTGCTGCGGGCGCTGGCGCCCCTCAAACGCCGATGGGGCGGATTGGCAACCACCCGCATCGCGGACGACCCCGAGCTTTTCGATCTGTTGGTCCGGTCGGGCTGCCGGTTCCTGCTCATCGGCTTCGAGTCGGTCAACCAGCGCACCCTGGACCGTATCGGCAAAGGATTCAACCGTCAGACCGATTACCACGCGCTGATGCGCAAGCTCCACGAGGCGCGGATCATCGTCCAAGGCTGTTTCGTGTTCGGTTTCGATGAAGACCATCCCGATGTATTCTCCAGGACCGTGGATTGGGTGCAGGGACTCAAGGTGGATATCCCCCGCTATTCCATCTACACCCCCTATCCAGGGACCCGCCTGTTCCGCCGATTGCAGGCCGAGGGGCGGATGCTAAGCTACGATTGGGGAGACTACGACACCATGCACGTGGTCTTCCGACCCAAGAACATGAGCCCGGTCGAGCTGTATGAGGGCTTCCGCTGGGCTTACAAAGAGACCTTCAAGATCCGGAATATCTGGCGGCGGACCCTTTCCAGCGGCTGGAATCTTCCGATCGCCTTTGTGGGCAATCTCACATACCGGATGTTCGTCAAACGGCTGTATCGAAGCAAGGCATTCGAGATGCCTCTGCCGGAGGCCGCTCAGTCGCTGTACTCCACGGGCTTGCCGAACCTGCCGGAGGTCTCCGAAAGGAGCCTGAGCATGGGGTCCGCGTCCGCCCCGCCGTTGAACAGGTAGCGGCCTCCGGCCCTCCGCCTTCGACCGTCGTAGGGCTCCGCCGACAGCGCGAACTCGGCCGAGACCCGGGACGGGTCCACGAGCTGGACCAGGACCCTCATGACGTTCTCGTAGGACAAGCCGTAGCCCGTCGCCCCCGCCACGAGGTCGCGCAGAGCCTTTGCCTGGGCCTTGGAGTCCGTCCCCAGGCGCCGGATGGACTCCAAGCGGCGGGCGAGCTCCCCGGCGTAATAGAGGCCCACGCGCACCTCCTCTCGGATCCCGGGAGCGGTCATCCGGCCGCTCTCGAGCACCCGCCCCATGGCCAGCCGCGTCCGCTCATCGGTCTGGGCGGCGGCATAGGCTCTCAGGACGTCGCGCGCGTCCGCGGCCAGCACGTCCTGGATCGCGCGCTCTCCCAGGACGAGCGTGAACGCGGCCGTCCCGCGCCTGTACTGGGTCGAGCCGTCCGCGGACCGCGGGAAGATCCTCGTCAACGGCAGCCCGGCCCGAGTGTTCTCCCCGCGCCCCCGCGCGCCGGCCAGCCTCATAACGCCGTCCGCCGTCTCGGCCAGGCTGCGGGCGTTCCATTCCGGCTGCAGGGCGTAGCCGTCCTGAAGGACGAAGACTACGGCCGGAGAAGAGGCGCGTCCGCTCCCGTCCGCATGCGTGAAGGAAAGCACGCTCCTGCGGGAGTCGTGGTTGGACAGGCTGCCCGCCAACGGCAGTTCCAAAGAGGAACGGCTGGATTCCCGATGGGCCCGGTAGAGGTGGAACTCACCGCCCTGTCCGTCAAGGACGCTGATGTGCTCCCCGCGCTTGCCCGAACTCAGCCCCGCGCTGAAGAGGAGCGGTATCCTGAGAGCCAGGCCGGAGACCGTCTCCTCGGCCCGGGAGGTGCCTGCGAAGCTCCGTCGGCCGTCCCCCATGCTGCCGAGGGCGTGGTCATAGCCTCTTTTGAGCTCGCCGAGCCCCTCTTTGAAGTCCTTGGAGTGAACGAACGCAGCCCCGGCCGTCTTGAGCTTCTTGCTCATGGTGTCCAGGACTTCCAGGTCGCCGCCCGCCAGAAGCTCCTGGAGCCCGGCCATCTGCTCTTGCTCCCTGGGATCGAGGGTGAACTCGATGAGGGCGTGGTCTTCGTTCATCCGCTGGGCCATCCAGCCGAGCCTGGCCGTCAAGTAGCCCTCGACCTGCCTGGCCACGCGCTTCTCCACGCTCTGCAGAACCTGCGACTCGGGCCGGAAGCCCGCGAAATCCTTCCCCCATACGGTGAAGAGGATCCCGGCCGAGGGCCCGTAGACCTGCGCGTGATCCAGCCGGATGCGCACGCGCAGGGTCTTTTCGTCGAGCCTGCGCAGAGAGACATTGACCCCTCCCTCGCGGGAGTAGCCGAACGAGACCGTGACCGGGACGCCCCCGGCCTTCCCGTTGACGCTCGCGCCGAACCCGGCCCGGATGACCAAAGGAAGGGTCCATATCTCCCCCTTCTTCATGGCCGCGAACCGGTCGGCTCTCAGGGGGTAGACGGTTTTGACCGTCCTGAAGTCGGCGAGCCGGCCCAACTCGTCGCACGCCTTTGCGCTCTCCAGAGGCCGGGTCACCGCGGAAAGGCCCGCGACCTCCGCTTGGAGCGAGACCGGGACGGACACCCCCGCCATGTCCATCGCCTTCACGCCCCGCGAGAGTCCGATATCCAACTTGGCCTTGTCCACCAGGAGCATGCGGCCCTCAGGGTCCGGCCGAAGGTAGCGCTGGAACTCCGGCTTCGCACGGAAGCCCTCCGGGAGGGGCAGGTCCGCCCGCAGCGGGACCTTCGCTCCCTTGCAGACCGTCTCCCCCAGCTCATCCCAGAAGCTGCGGCTCCGGACCTTGTCCCAGAAGTCCGTCTTCTCGCGAGCTGTCGGGTCGCCGGGAGAGCCGGCTCCCGGCACGCCGCCCGCCTCGGTCCAAGCGGGCCCTCGGAGTATGGGAGGCGCCTCCGCGGACGCAGGCGCGGCCGCCGGGACAGGGACCGGGCCGGCGACGATGTCCGAGGCTCGGCTCGCCTGAAGCGCCAGAAGGACGAAAAGGCAAGGGAACGGGGCCACTACTCAGAGGATGCCCCGGCCCAGGGGCCGCCTCGTGGGACCTAGGGCCCAGCCGTCGGATGCCCGATGGACCTACTCGAGCCGCAAGAACTCGGCGAAGACCGCTATCTCGGGCCGTTCCTTGGCATGGGGCGCGAGGGAGCGGAAATCGGAACGCGCCTCCTCCCGCCTCCCGAGGGCCGCGAGCGCCAAACCGCGGTAGAACCGCGTCATGAATCTCTCGGGCGCCGACTCGGCGGCCTTGTTCAAGAGCCCCAGGGCTCTCGCCGGGTCTCCCCGCCGCCGATACATCTCGCCGAGGTGCTCCAGGTAGCTCGGCCAATAGCGGCGGAATTCCGAATCCATGCCTCGCGTCCAAAAATTCTCGACGGGCAGGCTCTTGAATCCCCTCTCGTCTTCGGAGACTTCGAGCAAAAACGGCCTATCCACGCCGTCGACGGCGCTCAGGAGGGATACTCCCAGCTCCAGCACATCGCCCTCCTTCCCCCCTTGAGACCAGAGGTCGATCTGCCGGACGGCGTAGAGCAGCGTCGCCTCCGCCTGCCGCCTCTTATCCGCGGCGGAGAAGCGCGGCCTCTTCGCCGCCTCGTATCCGCGGGCGATCGCCTGCCTGTCGGCGCCGTCGCGGTCGAACAGGGCTCGCGCGACCGCGTACGCCGCCAAGGCGGAATAGCCGTCGTCCCAGTGGACGCCGTCGACGAGCATCGGAACGCCCACCAGGCCGTGCGGGGCGGCCTCCTCGAACGCGGCGCTGAGGTCGGCCAGGATAGCCCCCTCCCTGTCGGCGACCCTGCGCATCATCGCGTTGCGCCGTCTTGAACAACGGTCTCCCTTCGGGTCCAGTTCGACGGCGCTTTCGTAATGCTCCCGGGCCTCTTCCCACGAACCGGACGCTTCCAGGGCCCGCGCCAGATAGAATTCGGCGAACGCGTTCTCCGGCGCCCGCCCGACGACGTTCCGGAACCTCTCGACGGCGAGCGCCGCATCTCCCCTCTCCAAGGCCAGCCAGCCTTCGGCGAAACTGGCGTCGGAAAGGGTCGCTCTCCCCCAGGGCGCGTAGTCGCGCAGGTTGACCGGCAGCGTGCAGAGCACGAACGGCACCTTGGCCTCGCGCGCGAGGGACGCCATCGCGGCGAGATCGCGCTCGTGTTCCCCCAGGTCGCGCGGCAGCCTCCTCCCCAAGCCTCCTAGGACCCGGCGAAAGAACGCTCCGATCGGGCCTTCCGATGGGCAGAGTTCCTCCATGCCCTCGTTGTTCCCGCTCAGCAGGACGATGGCGCTCGGCTGATACTGGAGGACCTCGCGGAATACCGAGAGTATCCGGCTGCTCTCATACGCTGGCATGCCGCAATTGACGTGCTCGATCCTTCGTCCGGGCCAAAGCGGCCCCAGAGCGCGGACCACGGTGTCGACAGGACGGCCCAAGCGGGCGGCGGCGGACTCCCCCAGCACGAACACCCGGACCGCGTCCTCTGGACGCGGCAGCACGAAGCTGGCTGCGATGGAGAAGCGCCTGTTGGCCTCGAACGCCGACCCCTTTCGGACGAAGAACGGGGTCTTCGTCTCCTCGCAGAGATAGCGATGCTGGTCCGGGTCCTCGCCGCAGAAGGCCAGCCCCGGCAACAGCAGCAGGGAGAGCCTAACGGCAGCGAAGGTCATGTTCCGCGAAGGTGTTGAGGGTCACGCCGTAATCCCCCCGGATGCGCAGCACGGCCCGGGTCAGGGTCTCTCTATCGGCTCTCCGGTGATAGGCCGACATCGACAGCGCCGGCTTGCAACTCCGTATCAGACCGGCCGCGCCCAGCAGCACGTTCTCCTCATAACCCTCCACGTCGATCTTCAAGAAATCCACTCTTCCCTTGATCAGCGAATCCAAGGGCGCCACGCGGACCCGCCGCAGCCCCGCATAAGTCACGCCCCGGTTCACCTCCTCCCCGGCGTCGGCCATCATGGCGGAGCCCTCGCCGCGGGTGTTGAACCGGATCTCGGCGGAGCCGGCTCGCTCCCCGAGGGCGATGTGTACCGCCTCCACCGCCTTGCCCGTCCGGCTGAGCGCCAGATTAGCCTTCAAGAGCTCGAAGGTCTCTCGGACGGGCTCGAAGGCGTACACCTTCTCGGCGCCCAGCGAGAACGCGTATAGGGAAAAAACGCCGATGTTCGCCCCGGCGTCCGCCACGATCTTGCCGGTCAGGTCCCCGACGTCGTACTGGTCGCGCAGGATGATGCCGTGTATGTCGCAGAGGAAATTCCACTGGTCGGGGGGGGCGCTGAGGAGCATGCTCCTTCCGTCCCAGAACCGGATCTCGAGCCGGGCCGGAGACAGGCCGAGGAGCTTCTCGATGGCGCGGGCGAAAAAACGGGGCGCCCCCGTCAAGGCGCGTCTCAGGCGCAGGGCGGCGTCGAACATCGCCGCATCCAGCCGCACGGCCCCCCCGCCCGCGCCGTACGCGGTCATGTACAGCCTTCGTCCATGCCTGTCCCTCAGGCTCATAGATGCTTCCGCGCCGTCTGCGGGGCTCCCTGCCGTGTCGCCGCCCCCATCCGATTATCCCGCCACCGTCCCACCCCACAACTGCTCGAGGAACGTTTTCCAAGGGAGAATGTCGATGCGCGTCCGATCCCCCCACTCGATCCGCCGGGCCCTGGGCTCGTTGCAGACCACGACGGCTCGGCGCACCGCGTGCTCGCTGAGGAAGGCCTTTAACCCGCGCCAATCGCCGCTGTCGACGCGTTCAGAGGCCTTCACCTCGAAGTCCTTCTCCGCGTAGCCTCGATAGGCCACGATCTCCATCAGGATATAGTTCTCGAAGAGCTTCCCGGCGTGCGGCCCCCTGAGGCCTTGGACGCTCTCCCCGCTCAAGGCGTTGGCCATCCCCACGTCGAACCAATAGAACTTCGGGGTGGAGGTGATGATATCCCGCCCAGCCCTCTTCGAATAGGGAGCGATAAGGTGCCCGACCATGGCATCGACCAGTATCTGGTAGGACTCCTTGACGGTCTTCGCGTCCACGGCGCAGTCTCGCGCGATATTCGTGAGCTCCCCCCCGCTGAAGGCGAGCGCGTCCAGGAACCTGGAGAACGCCGGGAGGTTCCGGGTCAAGCCTTCGGCCCGGATCTCCTCTTCAAGATAGTCGAAGACATAGGCTTTAAGGGACTTCCGCGGATCCCGGCCGAGGTAATGCGCCGGAATCAGACCGTTCCTGAGCGCCCGCAGCAGATCGAATCCCGGCACCTCGGCCTGGACCAATGGGAACATCTGATACCGCCAAGCCCTGCCTCCGAGGAGATTGGCAGCCCCTCCCCTGAGCTTGCGCGCGCTGGAGCCGCAGGCAGAGGTCGGTCTGAAGGAGGTCGTACCGTGTGCTCTCAGGGAACCTCTGTCGGAGATAGGTCGTCTTGCCGGTCTTGCGCGGTCCCCAAAGGAAGGCGGATTGCCCCCTCGGGAGTACGACGTCGAGCTTCCGCGGGAAGTTAACTAAACGGGAGGTCACTCCATAATAGTACAACTTAAATGGAGTAACTTTCAGGGCCCTCCGGGCGGAGGGCCGAAGGTCTTCTCGCGGCTGCGGGAAAGGGCTCAGGAACGGATGGGCAGAAGGTCCTACGCTAGCGTGATGTATCGGCCGTCTCGATGGTCGGGCCTTCAGAAGATGTCGAGACCCCTCAGCGCCCCATGCGGAGCACGTGGGTGCTCCGATCGTCATCCCGGACAGGCAGGGGATTCTCCTTGACGAGCTCGCGCAGAGGACGGCGGACCTCGGAGAAGCGCTTGGGCCTAGGGGAGAGCAGGCGCTTGGCGAGGATGCGCAGGGGAGCCCATGGGCCGAAGTAGCGGGCCGCGCAGACCATCTTGAGGATGAACCTCCGCACCGGCCTCGGCGCCAGGCTGTAGAGCGCGGCGTAGCGGTAGCGCGGGGCCTTCTTGCGGCGCAGCGTGCGCAGGACGCCGTGCTTGCGCAGATAGGCCGAGGCCAGCTCCAGGTAGATGTAGTCGCGCCAGTGGGCGAGTTCCTCGCGCTCGTAGTCCGTGAGGTTGACGCAGCGCCGGACGTCGCTCGCGTCGGCCCCGAAGAGGTTCAGGAGATAGGTCTCCTCCTCGTCGAGGGTCGAGCCGATGAGCCCCGCCTGTCGGGCGTACTCGTAGCCCGGGGTGCAGGGGACCGGCTGGAAGTGGTTCACGCAGATGTCGAAGGGCATCTCGATGTCGTCGGGCAGGACTGTCGAGAGGTTGCGCAGGCTCTCGTCGATGGTCTCCTCGGTCTCGCCCGGCATTCCGATGAGCAGCAGGACCCCCGGGTAGAGCCCGTGCCGGTTACCGATCCGGAAGACCTCCAGGTTGTCCTCCACGGTGCAGCGCTTGTCGATGACGTCGAGCATCTTCTGGCTGCAGGACTCCATCCCGAACCCGAAGAGCACGCAGCCCGCCTCCTTCCAGGAGCGGACCGTGTCGGAGTCGATGGTCTTCGCCCGCACCGCGCCGGCGAACCAGTTGAGGCCCTTGCGCTTGAGGCACTCCACGATCCGGGCCGAGGCGGCCCGGTTGGCGCCGAAGCTCTCCTCCGCGAAGCTCACAAAGCCGATGTCGTGCTTGCGGATCAGGTCCTCTATGAAGGCCACGACCGCGTCCGGGTCGTTGACCCGGTAGCCCTTGAAGAAGCGGTGGCAGAAGGAGCAGTGGCCCACGCAGCCCTTGCTGGTCGAGACCTGGGCGATGCGCTTGGAGAGGTTCTCGGGGCGGAACTTGCGCAAGAAGAACGGCTTCTCCTGGCTGTGGAGGCCCCGGAAGTAGGACGGCTCGCCCGCGACGCTGGGCATGTAGTGGCCCAGGTCGCTGTGCGCCGCGAGGATGTCGTAGTTCGCCTGCGTCACGGGGCGCTCCGGCTCCGGAGCGTATCCGGTGAAATAGGGGACCCCGTCGAGAAGGAACACGAGCCCGGGGATGTCCTTCAGGGAGCCCGGTCCGGGCAGGTGGAACCCCGCGTCCCGGAGGCGCGCGAGCAGCAGACTGAAGGTCGGCTCGGACTCGCCGGTCACGCAGAAGTCCACTCCCGTCCGCTGGAGCACGATGTTGGCGACCCCCGCCATCTCCCCGCCCAGGACCTGCACCGCGCCGGGGAGGGCCTCCTTCGCGGACAAGGAGAGCTCCTTGAGCCGGGCGTAGGAATGGGTCAGGCCACCGCTGAACCCCAGGACATGGGGGGCGTACTCCGCGAGCCTCCGCTTGAACTCCTCCAGGGACGGCCGCAGCAGGTTGAGGTCCAGGAACCGGGCCTCGCAGCCGAGGGAGGGGTCCAGACCGTCCATGACGCGCGTGACTCCGGCCGGCAGGTCGTCCGCCGTGGGCGCAAGCCCGTGCGGCACCGTCATGAGGAGGAGTCGCAATGGGCTCGCCTGATTCACGTACGGCAGTATAGCTTTTTCAGCCGCCCCTGAAGCGCTCGGCCGCTTCCCTGTAGCGGAAGAGCCAAGCCTTCACCGGACACGGGGCCATCTGGCCAAAAAAACTCGACGAATTGGAACGCAGGTATGACGCTCAGTTCAAGAGCGTCTTCGACGCCATCCGCCGACTCACGACACCTCCCGGAGATCCGCCGCGGCGGATCGGATTCACGCCATGAGCCGGACATTATTGTATAGTCCCCCGGATGGACCGCCCGCGCTCCCTGCTCGCGTTCTTCTGCCATCACTGCCCTGTCTGCGCGTACGGCAGGAGGCGGCCGGAGTCGCTCCTCGGCAGGCTGCTTCGCCACCCGCTCCACGCGGACCATTGCCCCTTCTGGAAGGCGGAGAAGGAAAGATACGGGGATAGGCCCTTGGACCCGCATCGTTAGCCGTCCTTCGACCCAGGAAACCCCTCCCCCTCCCTCTACACTATAGACGACATGGATGCCCCGCTGCGCATCAGCAAGAAGGATGAATACGTCCTCGCCGTGTACTCCGGAGAGCAGACCCTCGCGGAGCTCAAGCGCTTGATGCGGGAAGTCCTGCGCGCCTGCGATTCCCAAGAGTGCCGAAGGGTGCTGGTGGACCTCAGCAAAAGCGTCCGCCGGCTCACTCTCTCCGAGAAGTTCGAATTCGGCGAGATCGTGGCCGGCCAAAAACGCCTCGGCTTCAAGGTGGCTTATCTCACCTCCCGCACCAAGGGCGGCGACGGCTTCTTCGAGCTCGTCGCGCGCAACCGCGGCGTGTGGATCCGCCGTTTCCTCGAAAGGAAAGACGCTTTGGCTTGGCTGAAGCAAGAGTCCTAGGCTGTGGTATACTATCCCTGGGGGTGGTTGTGAGAGAAAAGTCGGCCCTATTCTCCACGCTGATCGTCCTAGCCTCGATCCTCCCCTGCCCTGCCGCCGAAGACGCTCCCAAGACCTCCTTCACCCAGCTCGTCGAAGAGGCGCATAAGTCCGGCTCCCCCGTCCCGACGCCCCCGGCCTTGGGCCCAGGGGTGCCGGCACAGTCCAAGGACCAGCCGGTCCTTCTATTTAAAAGAAGCGGGGCCTCCGGGAGCCGGGGCGGGTCCACGATCATGCTCCAGGGCTTCCATTGGGAGTCCCATCAGAGCTCCTGGTGGAGCCTGCTCGAGTCCAAGGCCGGGGAGATCGGCTCGGCCGGCTTCGACATCATCTGGCTGCCGCCCTCCTCGGACGCGGGCAGCACGGAAGGGTATCTCCCCCGCCGGCTCTACGTGCAGGACTCGGCCTACGGGAGCATGCAGGCCCTGAAGTCCGCCATCCGGGCCCTGCACTCGGCCGGGGTCAAGGTCATCGCGGACATCGTGGTCAACCACCGCGTCGGCACCAACGGCTGGGCGGACTTCACGGACCCTCCCTGGGGACAGGACGCGGTCACCTCGGACGACGAGTGCGTGGACGCCAAGCAGTGCTCCGGCCACTCGAACAACCCGGACAGCGGGCTCTCCTACGGCGCGGGCCGCGACATCGACCATGCCAATCCGAACGTGCAGGCGAGCATCGTCCAATGGATGAATTGGCTCAAGAAGGAGATCGGCTACGACGGCTGGCGTTGGGACTTCGCGCGGGGGTTCGACGCGAAGATACTGGCCGCCTACAACGACGCGGCGCCGCCCGCTTTCGCCGTGGCCGAGATCTGGGACGGGCTCGACGTCAACAATCCGGACCCGCACCGCCAGGCCCTGTGCGACTGGATCAACTCCGCCGGCGGCAAGGTCTCCGCCTTCGATTTCACCACCAAGGGCGTGCTCCAGCAGGCGGTCTACAACGGCGAGTACTGGCGCCTGAAAGACTCCCAGGGCAAACCCTCGGGGCTCATCGGCTGGTGGCCCGCCAAAGCGGTGACATTCGTGGACAACCATGACACGGGCGCGAGCACCGGGGGCTCGGGGCAGAACCACTGGCCCTTCCCCAGCCAGGAGATCATGCAGGGCTACGCCTACATCCTCACCCATCCCGGGGTCCCCTGCGTATACTGGCCGCATTACTTCGACTGGGGCGTCGGGGACCAGATATCCTCGCTCATGCGCCTGCGCAGGACGGCCGGGATAGGCGAGGGCTCGACGGTCGCCATCCAAGCCGCCGAGCAAGGCCGCTACGCGGCCATCGTCGATGGACGGCTGGCGGTCAAGATCGGCTGGGGGGACTGGTCGCCAGGGGCGGGCTGGGCCCTCTCCGCCTCCGGCAGGAACTACGCGGTCTGGCTCAAGGGATAGAGGCCAAGGCTTCCTTCTTCTGCTTCGGCAACGCCTTGACCGCAGCCTCGCGGATCAATGCCCCGGACCGGGTGTACCCGTCCTCGCGGTAGACCAACTCCACAGGCAGATGCGTTTTGGTGTACGCGGCGCCCCTGCCGGACCGATGCTGCTTGAGCCTCGCCTCCACATCCTTGGCCACTCCCGTGTAAAGAGTGTCCCCGGCGCAGCGCAGCACGTAGACCGACCACTCCTTCTTCCCGCGCTTGCGTTTGGCTGCCAGACCCTGGAGCATCCGCCGGTAGCGCGGTTTCATGAAAGGAGGCTCACAGCCTCGGACGCCGCACGCTGGACCCACTCATCCGTGTCCACGGCCAAGCGCCGCAGCTCGGGCAGGGCATCCCTGGCCGCGGGCCCGATCTCGCCGAGGCTCGCGGCCGCGGTCCCGCGGATCCATGAGTCCTCGTCCTTGAGCGCCTGCACGAGGCCGGGCACCGCCGCCGCCGCGGCCGGACCGAGGTCCCCGAGAGAATCCATGGCCGTCCCGCGGACCCCGCGCCTGGCATCGGACATGGCGGCGACAAGCGCATCCACCGCGTCGGGCGTGGCCGGCTCGATCCTCCCCAAGGCGCGCGCGGCCCACTCGGCGGCCAGCGGGTCCGCGTCCTTCAGCGCTTCGAGCAGCTCGGCAAGCACCTTCGCCGCCTCGGGACGGATGAAGACCAGCGCGGAAGCCGCCTGCCAGCGTCCCTCCCAGCCCTTGTCCAGGAGGGCGCGCGCCAGGTCCTGCGCCGCGCCCCGGGCCGCGGACCCCATGCATCCGAGCGCCTCCGCGGCTTTCTCGCGCGACTTGGCGTTCGACCCCTGCAGGGCCTTGACGAGTTCGGCCACCGCCGCGCTCTCGTCCGGCTTCACGCGGGCCAGGGCCAGTGCCGCCTGCAGGCGCACCGCCTCTTCTGGGTCCTGCAGGGACCGGACCAGGGCCGGCGCCGCCTCCCGCGCGTCCGAGTCCAGCTCCTCGAGCTCCTTCGCGGCCTTGCGCCGGTCCGCCGGGTCCCGGCTCTCCAGCCTCCCGAGCAGGCGCCGCATCTGCAGGGCGAACACGACCCTCATCACGGCCCAGACGAGCAGGAAGAGCAGCAGGAGGCAGCCGGGTATGAACAAAAACGCGACGATGCGGCGCGGCCAAGTCGGCTGAGGGACGGCGATGGTGAGGGAAACGAGCAGGAGCGCGATGGTGAGCGGGATCTCGTAGAGCGTCCCTCGCTGGTCCCGCATGCGTGGAGTATATCAACCCCGCAGCAGCACGGCCATCCCCCCGAGGAA
The DNA here is from genome assembly GCA_041650695.1 of Elusimicrobiota bacterium. GTDB lineage: Bacteria > Elusimicrobiota > Elusimicrobia > UBA1565 > UBA1565 > JBAZKS01. The sequence continues at coordinate 11,940 of JBAZKS010000007.1, read as the reverse complement.
GAGCGCGAAGGCCGCCACGAGGTACTTCGAAGGCGCCCGGCGTTCGAGGCCGCACTCCAGCCCGGCCGCCAGCATCACGCCCGTGATCCCGATGGCCGAGATTGTGGCGAGATGGCCTTGGCGGACGGCTTGCAGATAGAAGGCCAGCGCGAGGAACGTGGCCAGAAAGCTCCCCAGGCTGACCCAGAGCCTGTCGCGCAGCCGCAGCGAACGCCAGCGCCCCCGGAAGTCGAACGGCCGGATCCTCGAAACGACGCCCATGAAGAGCACGGCGCCCAAACCCCGGTAGAGGTTCCCCTCCATGGTCGTGATCCCCGGGCTATGGTCGAAGGAAAGGCGGGTGATGATCAAGCCGCAGGTATCCAGACACAGGCCGGACAGGGCGTAAAGCAGGGCACGCGGCTCCCACCGGCCGGACCTCTTCCAGGATTCGACCGAGAAGACCGCGAGGCAGGCGATGAAGAAACCAATGGCGGTCCAGCGGCGCGGGTCCGCCTCCTGCCCCAGCCAGGCCGGGCCGAGCACCCCCAGGAGCAGGGGCTGGAACCCGTAGAGGAGCAGGGTCCTGCCGGGACCCATCACGGCGAAGGCCTTCAGGGAGAAGGCGTCCGCCAGCCCCAGACCCAGAGCTCCCGAGAGAGCAAAGGCGCCGGCCGCGCGCGGGTCGATGGGATGGAATCCTTCGACGAGGAGCACCCACAGGAGGAACGCGGCGCATGCGAAGAGCGCCTTGAAGCAGTTCATCCACATCGAGGAGATGGATCGGGCGTAGCGGGCGAGGAACTGCACCCCGACGGCATAGCTCAGGTTGGCGCTCAGAGCCCAGAAGTAGACGGACACTAGGACTCCGGCAGCGAGCCCAGCGCGGCGGAGAACTCCCCTGCGGACGCGTATCGGTCCTTCGGTTGCGGCGCCAACGCCTTGAGGAGCACCTTGTCGAAAGAGCGGGGCAAACCCTTCCATGCCGTCTTGGAAGGCTGGTTCACCAGCCCTTCGCGCTTCTGCTTGAGGAAGTCCGGGCCTGGGAACGCCAGCCTGCCCGTCAGCCCCGCATAGAGGATGGCTCCCAGCGAGAAGATGTCCGACGCCGCTCCCGCCTGTCCGTTATGCGCCTCCGGGGCCAGATAAGGCAAAGGTTTCTGTCCGGCTCCCAGGGACCGATGAACGGCCATGAGCCATACGGGATAGTCCACGCAGAACCCGTCCACAAGGACGTCTCCCTGGGCCGTCAGGAGGATGTTGTGCGGGCAGAGCGCGGCATGGAAGTGCCCGATGGAGTGCGCGTACTCCAAAGCGGCGCCGGTCTGACTCGCCCATCGTTTGGCGTCCCGGATGGAGCAAGCGTCCCCATCCGCGATCCGCGCGGCCAAGGAGCGCCTGTCCGTACGCGGATGCACCAGCCAGACGTTCCCGCGCTCCGCGGCCACGTCGAACAGCGGGAAGATATGGGGATGTTCGAGCTTCACCGCGTGCCGAGCGTACGCGGCGAAGCGGTCCATCTCCCGGGCGTCCAGGAAAAGCCGGCTGTCCAGCTTCCTGGCGCAGGCCCGTTGTCCGGTCCGCAGGCATTCGGCCTCGTAGAGCATGCCGATCTCATCCGGGCCCAGTTCCGCGCCCACCCGAAAACGCCCGCCCAGCACGAGCCGGACATCGAGCGGACCCGGCGCATTCTCCGACGCCTCCGAAACGTGCTGATCCACCAACGAGGGGATCCGGAGGCCGGCCGCGCGGCCGCGCGCATCCTTCCTCGAAGAGGACCGCACGATGAGGGCGCAGACCCCCACGAACAGCACCCCGGACCCCGCCGCGATGAGGAGCCAGCGCCTGCTCATGGCCCTTTCGTTGACGGCGGCGAAGTACAGGTTCTCCTCCTTCTTGAGCAGGCCCCAGGCGCTCCGCTGGAACTCGGCGGCCTCCTGGCAGAACCTCCCGAGGGCCACGCTCTCCTCGGAAAAAGCCTCTCCTTCCAGAGCCGGACGCCGTTCCGCGGCCATGGAGAGCAGCTGGACATGCATCTCCGCTTCCCACGCGTGCCGGCGCGCACTGAGATCCTCGAGCTGCTTGTCCAAGGTCTTGAGCCTGCCGTTGATTCCCGTGAGCAGAGGGCCCCTCTCCTTGGAGAAGGCGCTGGGATCGGCGCCCCGCTCGACCAGGACGCAGACCTCCGCGACGCGCTGCATCTTGGGGTTCAACTCCGCCAAGCTCCGCCGCACCTCGCGCTCCGTCTCTCTGACCGCGGCGTGGAGTTCCTCGCTCGTCGGCGCGCCCTGGCAGCAAGGGACCGCGGCGCACAGCAGGACCAGGGCCGCCGCCCTCCGCCTGCGCCCCAGCCAGCCCGTCAGCAGGGGGCCCAGGGAGTTCCAAACGAGCACCGCCAGCACGAGCAGGAGGGCCCCGGCGCAAAGCAGGACCGTGCGCATCCGCTGCCTGCGCCGCTCCGCTTCCCGCAGCGCGGCTCCGTAGGCGGCCTCCTCGCCGTCCAGCAGAGCGACGACGCCGTCGCGGAAGGAATCGATCTCGGTCCCGAACTCGGAGTACGCGCCGGACTCCTGGACGAACTCCCACTCGGCCGAACGCGCCTTGGACTCCCGGCGCCGGCGTTCCCAGAGCGCCACGACCGCATTGAACGCTTCCGCCCTCGCGTCGAGCTCCCGGAGTTGGCCCTGGATGGCGGACCGCAGCGGTCCCCGCTTCGCCTTCAAGGCGAACGGATCCGCCCGCCGGCCGTACGAGATACGCAGCTCCGCCAAGCGCCCCAGATTCGGCTTGAACTCATCGACGATCTTGCGCAGGCTCCGCTGCGCGTCACCCAGGGCGACGCTCGTGGCGCGGCCATCCGGCGAGCCCTCGGCCGCGGCGAATGCGCCGCACAGCGCCAAGAGGCCGGCCGCGGCCAGGACGTGGACGGACTTTCGGGACATCCTGAAGACTACTGTAGACCAACTCCGCAGCGGCGTCAAGACAAAAAGCTATACTCCCACCATGAGGAGAAAGCGAAACGCGGCCCCGGACATCGCGGCCATCCTGGAACTCATCCGCGCAGCCCGATCCCAAGGCCGGGAGGCCCTCTTGGAGACCGAAGGCCTCGCCCTGCTCCGAGCCGCGGGCATCCCCGCTCCCGAGCATGCGTTCGTCCTGGACTCCCGGCAGGCGCTGCGGCTGCGCCCCGGCTCCATCCCCGGCGAACAAATCGTGGTCAAAGTCGTATCCCCCAGCATACTGCACAAGAGCGACGTGGGCGGCGTCGCCTTCGTCCCCAACACTCCGAAAGAGATATCCCGCGCCGTCGCGAGGATGGAGCGGAAGTTCAAAGGCCGCGACACCGCCGGCTATCTCATCAGCCGCCTCATCCGCTACAGCCCCGCGCTGGGCAACGAACTCCTCCTCGGCATGCGCTGGACCCGGGACTACGGCGCGGTCGTGACTTTCGGCCCCGGCGGGATCTTCACGGAGTTCCTGGCCGCCGCGTTCCAGGCGGACCGCGGCGTGGCGATCTTCTCCCCCGCCGGGACGGCGCCGGAACGCATCGGCCGCGTCCTCGATCGAGCGGCTGTGACGCGCCTCCTCGCGGGCGGGCTGCGCGGCCAGGCCGCCCGGGTGGATATGAAGTCGCTCGAGAGCGTGGTGCGCTCCTTCGCGAGCCTGGCCGAGCGCCTCATGCCCGAGCACGTGTCGGAGATGGAGATCAACCCGCTCGTGGTCGCCGACGAGCGGCTCGTGGCGCTGGACATACTCGTCAAGCTCGCGGGGCCCGTTTCCCCTCCCTACGCGGCGAGACCCCTCGGCAAGCTCAAGAACCTGCTCGAGGCGCGCTCCGCAGCGCTCGTCGGAGTCTCGGAGAAGATGAACACCGGGCGAGTGATCCTCAACAACATGATCCGCGAAGGTTTCGACCGTTCCCGCATCTACGTGGTGAAGCAGGGGGCGGACTCCATCGACGGATGCCGCTGCGTCCCCGAGGTCGCTTCCCTGCCCGAGCGTGTGGACCTGGCCGTGCTCAGCGTGCCGGCCGCGAGCGTGTCGGAGGTCGCGGCCTCCTTCATCTCCGGCGAGAAGACCGAGAGCATGATCATCATCCCCGGCGGCCTCGAGGAGAAGGAGGGCACCGGCGGCATCGTGTCGGGCATGCGGGAAGCCCTGGCCCGGGCGCGGCGCAGCTCCTGGGGAGGGCCCGTCATCAACGGCGGCAACTGCCTGGGCATCCGCTCGCTCCCCGGCCGCTACGACACCATGTTCATCCCCGAGCACAAGAAGTCCGTCAAGCCCAAGGCGGCCCACGACCGCCTGGCCCTGATATCGCAGAGCGGGGCGTTCGCCATCGCCAAGATGGACAGGCTCTCCGGGCTAGCCCCCAAGTTCTCCATCTCCATCGGCAATCAGTGCGATCTGACCCTGGGCGACTACGCGGCCTATCTCAAGGACGACCCGGAGCTCGACGTGTTCGCGTTCTACGTGGAGGGCTTCAAGCCCGGCGATGGGAGCCGCTTCCTCGACGCCGCTCGCGCGATCGTGGCCTCGGACCGCGTCGTCATCCTCTATCGCGCCGGACGCAGCCCGGAAGGCCGCAAGGCCACGGCTAGCCACACCGCCTCCATCGCGGAGGACTACGCCGTGACCCGCGCGCTCGCGGCCGAGGCCGGCGTCGTGATGGCCGAGACGCTCCAGGACTTCGAGGGCCTGGTCCGGCTCTTCGTCCATCTGCGCGAGAAGCGGCCCCGCGGCCGCAGGCTCGGCGCGGTCTCCAACGCCGGCTTCGAGTGCGTGGCGATCGCGGACAACCTCGGCCGCCTGAGCCTGCCGGAGTTCTCCCCGGCCACGGCGCGCCGCCTCCGGGAGCTCTTCAAACGCTGCCGCATCGATGAGATCGTGGACGTCCACAACCCTCTCGACCTGACTCCCATGGCGGACGACGCGGCCTACGAGGAGTCCGTCCGCTGCGTGTTGGAGGACACCCGCTCGGACGTGGGCGTGGTGGGCTGCGTCCCCCTCACTCCGGCGCTGCGCACCCTGCCCCCCGGGACCGGCCATCTCGAGGACCTGGCCTCGCTCGACGCGGTGGCCAGCCGCCTCATCCGCCTCAAAGGGCTGGAGAAGCCCTGGGTCGCGGTGGTCGACGGCGGCGAGCTCTACGACCCCTTCGCGCGGTTCCTGGAGCAGGGTGGGATCCCGACTTTCCGGGAGGTTGACGAGGCCCTGCGCCTGCTCAACATCTTCTGCACGGCCAGATTGAGGGACTGAGTTCCTCCCCGCGCTGACACATCTCCCGTATCCGCGCAGGGCCAGCCCGCATCCCATGGCCCGGACGGGCCATGGGACTGGGCATCCTCAGGAATGGAGTGGAGGCCCGGTCCGCGGGCTATTCCGCCAGCTCGAACATCCGCTCCAAGGCACGCCGCGCGCGCTTCGCGATGTGCGGCTCCACGAGGATGCGCTGAGAGGGCCTGGGGCACTCGAGCGTGCGCAGCACCGCGCCCAGGTCCGTGACTTTCATGTGGGGGCAGAGCCGGCACATGGGGACGAGGTTCTTGTGCGGCATCTGCATCCGCGCGAGCTCCCCCAAGCCGCACTCGGTGATGAGCATGTAGTACGGGGCCTCGGTCTCCCGGAGATAACGCAGCATGTCCCCCGTGCCTCCGACGAAATCCATGGCTCCCACCAAGTCGGGGTTGCACTCCGCGTGCGCCAGCAGCCTCACCCCTGGGTACGTCTTGCGGTACTGCGGGACAGAGGAGGCGTCGAAGTTCTCATGAACCATGCACTTCCCGTCCCAAAGGATTAGATCGCGGCCGAGCCGCTTGCCCAGTTCGGCGGCCAGGTTGCGCCCCATCCACGCGTCCGGCAGGAACACGAGCTTGGAATGCTTCTCGAACAGGCGGCCCAGGATCCTGCCCGCGTTGGCGCTGGTGACGATCACGTCGCTCTCCGCCTTCACCTCCGCGGTCGTGTTGATGTAGCTCACCACAGGGACTCCGGGGTGCCGTGCGCGCAGGCGCCTGACGTCCGCCGCCGTGATGGAATCCGCGAGCGAGCATCCGGCCGAAGGGACCGGGAGCAGGACCTCCTTGTCCGGGTTCAGGATCTTGGCGCTCTCCGCCATGAACCGCACCCCGCAGAACACGATGGTCTCGGCGTCCGTCTCGGCGCAGAGCTTGGCCAGCCGATACGAGTCTCCGGTGAAGTCCGAGATCCCGGCCAGTATCTCGGGGCGCTGGTAGACATGCGCGGGGATCACGGCATGCCGTTCCCGCTTCAGGGCGTTGATGCGCCGGCAGAGCTCGGACATGGACTCGAGCTCGGCTTGGGAATAGCCCAGGGCCGCCAGCCCTTTCAATCCCGTCATGGTTCCTTCCGACGCCGGAGGTCCGGGTAATCCGTGAACACGGCGGAAACGCCCATGGCCGCCAGGCGCCGGGCTTCGCTCCAGGTGTTCACGGTGTAGACCCGCAGGGCCAGCCCGCGCGCGCGCGCCTCGCGGATCCAACCCGCATCGAGCCGCCGCCGGCTCACGTGGAGCGCCTCGCACCGGATCCTGGCCGCGAATCCGAGCGCACGGGCCAGCGGCACGGTCCCCGTCAGGTAAGCCAGACGCAGCCTGCCGTCGAGCTTGCGCAGGCGCTCGAGCGTCCTCGCGTCGAAACTCGAGACCACGACCCGCCCGGGCCGTCGGGCGAGGATGCCGAGGAGCCTTTCCTCGATGCCGGCCTGGGGAGGGTCGGGCTGCTTGACCTCGAGATGGAGCTCCTCCCCCTTGGGGGCGAGCTCCAGGAGTTCCTCGAGCATGGGGATGCGCTCCCCGGCTCCGGCGTCCACGCGCGAAAGCTCGGAGTACCGCATCCCCCGCACCTTGCGTTTGGAGCCCGTCAGGCGCTCCAGGGTGAAATCATGGATGAGCACCAAGACCCCGTCCTTCGTCTGCTGGATATCGGTCTCGACGGCCCTGGCTCCCATCCGGAACGCGGCCCGGAACGCGGCCAAGGTGTTCTCCGGATGGGTGCCGGATGCTCCGCGATGGGCGATCAGGAGCATAGCCCGAGCCGTCCCTCCACGCGGCGGAGATGCTCCTCCGGGATCGGCACGGAGCCGATCTCCACTCGGCTCGTCCCCGGTCCATGGTAGTCCGACCCGCCGGTGACGAGCAGGCCGAAACGCTTGGCCATCTCCACGAACCGCCCGGTCTGGGCCTGGGTGTGCCCCGGATAGAACGCCTCGATCCCCTCCAGTCCCTGGTCCACCCACGGCGCGATGTCCAATGACTTTCCCAGCAGGCCTGGATGCGCCAGGCAGGCCCACCCCCCCGTCTTGCGGATGGCCGAGATGGCCTCCTCCACGAGCGGACCCATGGAAGGCTCGTAAGCCGGAGCCCCCTTGCTCAGATACTTCCGGAACGCCTCGGACCGCGTACGCACGACGCCTTTCCTGCGCAGGGCGTCCGCCACATGGGGCCGGCCCACGGGCATCTCCGGGCCCGCGCCCAGCTCCTCGGGTCCCAACTCGATCCCGAGCCGGCGCAGCCGCGCCAGGATGCGGCCCACACGCCTGCGCCGCCGGGCGCGGACGGCGGCCAGCCAGCGTTTGAGCTTCCCGCTTCCGCCGTCGATCCCGTATCCCAGGATATGGACCTGCCCTTCCTGCGTATTGACCTCGATGCCGCCGGCGAAGCGGATGCCCAGCCTTAGGGCTTCGGCCTTCGCCTCGGCATTGCCGGAGATCGTGTCGTGGTCGGTCAGGGCCAGCACGCGCACCGAACGCCGGTGGGCCCGGCGGACGACGTCCGCTGGCGGGCACATCCCGTCCGATCGGTCCGAATGCGTGTGGAGATCCGCGCCCTTAATGAGCACGCTCATCGAGTAAGGGATTATACCCTAAGTGCCGGACTCCAGCTCGACCTCCTCGTACGCGGCCACCCGTCGGAAGCCCAGCGAGGCGTAGAGCCGCACGGCCGGGGCGTTGTCCGCCTTCACGTTCAATCCGACGAGGTCCACGCTCTTCAGCAGGCTCCGGCACACGGCCGCCGTGACGACGCGGCCCAATCCCCTGCCGCGGAAAGCCGGGTGCGTGGCGATGTTCCCCAAGGCGGCCACCCGGGTGCGCGGGGAATAGACATGGACCCCGGCCACTGCAGCCAGGCGTTTCTCCTGCCGGACACAGAAGTACTGTCCCGTATCGAGCGTCGCGGGGTCGAACCAGTTCCCGGGATAGCTTTCCTGGTAGAAGACGCGAAGCTCCTCGACGTGACCGGGGGAGAGGCTTTCTGCGGCCGTGATGTCCACTCCCCCGAGGTTCGATGCGTCCTCAAGGATCATCTTGAGGTGCGTGCCGTGCGGGATGACGCGGTGACGACGGGCCGCAGCGCCCGCCAATCCCGGGCTGAGGTGCGCGTAGATCCGGTCCGGCAGGTCGATCCCCTGCAGCAGCTCCCGCATGGGTTCGGTCCCCTCCTCAGGGCAAAGGGCCAGAAGCGTGGCGCGGCGGTAAAGGAAGGCCACGGCGGCCAAAGCCCTCCCTTTGCGCAGGCCGTACCATTCGGTGTCGGGCCAGAAGCGCTCGTCGAGGTCTCCCAGACCGTAGATATGGAGCGCGGCCGATCCCCGCAGGAATCCTTCGATGCGGCCCTTGTCCTCGAGGCGGAAGACCCCCATCTCAGGCGGTCACGCCCGGCGTGGCGCGGAAGTGCGTGGCCAGACGGTCGAAATCCTCGCCGAGGCTGAAGCCTCTGTCCCAATGGAACCGGCCTCTCCGACGCTCCACCCGCAATATCTCCGGATTGCGGATGCGCTCGGCGTCCGCGATGCCCACGGAAGGATCCGCGTGGTGCAGAAAGAGCGCGATGGCGTTGCCGTGAGAGCCGAGCCCGAGAGTCTCTCCCGGGTGGCGCGCGGCGATGGCCTCGACCGAGGCGATGATGCGGGAGCGGCACGTCCACGAGGATTCGCACCCCTCGACCGCGAAGGAGAAGTCCTCCCAGGAGCGGCGCCAGACTTCCGTGAAGTCCAGGCACCAGCCATGAGTGACCTTGCGCTCCCGCAGCCCGGGGTCCAGGGACACATCGAGCCCCTGAAGCTCGGCGAAGGGAGCGAGGGTGTCGCGGCAGCGCCGATAGGGGCTGCAGTAGAGGCGCGTGATGCCCAAGGGACGCAGGAGCGGGACGATGCGCCGTGCCTGCCCCTGCCCGAGCGCGGAGAGCGGCCAGTCCGGCTCATCCACGTCCGGCTTGGGATGGCTCTGCGCGTGACGGATGAAGTAGAGGGTCGTCATGGCGCGGTGTGATGATACAATAGATGTCCCATGGATGCGCTCCGCAGGCCGGCCATCCGCCTCATCGGCGCCGCGCTGCTCTCGTGGGTCCTGGCCGCGTGCGCCTGGGAGCTCGGGGCCAGGCTGGCCGTGGCCCTCATCCGGGGCTTCGGGCTCCAAGACAGCCTCCGCTTCGTCGTGCTCAAGCCCGAGGCGCCTTTCTTCCTGGCCGCCGGAGCCCTGCTTTGGGTCTGGCGGCCGTCGAAGGCCTGGCCGCTCTTCTTCGTTCTGGCCTCGCTCCCTATCGCCGCGAGGGCATGGCTCGACCCGCACGCGAGAGCCATCCGCGAGACGGGGAGGTTCTCCCTCTCCCCCTCCTCCGTCCTGCGCGACTGCCGCGGGGGCCGGTGCGTCGACGAACGCATCAACAGCCTGGGCTTCCGCGGCCCGCTGCTGCCCCGCGGCCACGCGCCCGGCACGCGCCGCGTACTCCTTTTCGGAGACTCCTATGCCCATGGGAGCGGGGTCGAGGAGGGAGGGACGCTGGCCAGCGCACTGGCCCGGCGCGGGGACTGGGAGGTCGGCTCCTTCGCCGTTCCGGGCCTGAACTTCATGAGCTTCTGCAGGATGGCGGCCTCCGCGGTCCCTGAATACCGCCCGGACTTCATCGTGATCGGGTTCTCTCCCGAGGACGCGGTCAGCTCGGATTACTGGGAGCGTTTCGACGCCTATGGCCCCTTCCTTTGGTCCTTGGCGAAACGCTTCGAAGGAGAGGCCGCCGCGATCGAGGCGCGGGACCGCTCGAGGTCTCGCCCCGATTTCAACGAGCCCCTGGGAAAGCTCCTGCGCCTGGCGGGACTCCATGGCTTCAAACCCCTGATCTTCTGCTACAACGGCAGCAATCCCCCGCTGCGCCTGGCGCAGGGACGGGGCCGGTTGAGCCTGCTCCACGCTCCCGACGAGTGGTACTTCAGGCCCGGACTCGCCATCCCCAACGACGGGCACCCCACCGCCCAGGCCAACGAGCTCTTCGCCGAGCGGATCGCCGCGGCTCTGCTCCGCTGAAGGCCGGCACCCCGTCCGTCTCCTTGACGCGCCGCATCCGGTCCTCCATACTATCCCCATGCCATGGCGCCTTGCGGCGTTATGTGCGGTCTTGAGCCTGCCGCAGTCGTCCGCAGGTCAGTCGCCCCCTCGCGCGGAGGAGGACGCGGACTCCGGCATACTCGGCGCCGCCGCAGAACCCGCGCCGGCCTGCTGCACGCCGCCGGCCCTTCCCGACGGCGGGCCGGAGCCGCGCGCGCCGCAAGCCGGGAAAGCGCGCTCTTCCGAACTCGTCTATGATGTCGGGGACGCGACGTCCCCGGTGCGGCGTCTGAGTTCGCCGGTCAAGGCTCCGCGCTCGCGAACCTCCAAGGCTGCGCCGCGGCCCATCCGGGAAGAGCCGGCGCGTCCGGAGTCCGACCCGCGCCCCGATCGATCCGCAGGGAGGATGTTCGAGCCGAGTTTCGAGGATATCCGCGGCCCGCGCATGCTCACCCCGCTGCTGCTGGCTTATGCCGCCTTGTCCCTGCTCTGCGCCGCGTTCCTGGTCCGCGGACGGATCCCGCGCATCGCGCGCTCCCTCCTGTCGCGCTACCGCGCGAAGGACCGGGAGCCCGCCTCGCTTGGCGGGAGATTCGAGGTGGTCCGGACGCTCGGGACCGGCTCCTCCGGCCGCATCTGGGAGACGAGGGAACCCCGTTCGAAGCGGAGGTTCGTCGTGCGGGAGATACTCCTGCAGGGACAGACGCACCCGGAACGCGCGCAGAAGCTGGTGCGCGCGCTGACCCTCGCGTCTCTGCGGCATCCCGGTCTGCCCGAGATCCACGAGGTGCTCGAGAGGCCCTCCGGCCTATACCTCGCGATCGAGCGGGTGGAAGGCGTCACGGCGCGCACGCGCCTGGAGAAGAAGGGCATGCTCGCCCTGATCGAAGCCAAGAACATCCTCCGCCCCGTGTGCCAGGCGCTCGACCTCGCGCTCCAACGCGGCTTCTGCCACGGCAACCTGAGCCCGACCAACATCCGGATCGCCTCAGACGGGACCGCGAAACTCCTGGACCTTGGCGTCGCGGCCCTGACCCGGGAGCCGGCGCCGTCTCCAGCGGAAGACATCTTCGCTCTGGGGGTCTGCCTCTATGAGCTCACGACCGGCGCGCCCCCGTTCAGGCCGGGGACCTCCGGCGGCGAGTATATCCCGGCGGTCCTTCGGCTCCCGGGAGTCTCACCGCTGCTCGACGACATCGTGCGCTGGTGCCTCCACGACGATCCAGCCCAGCGTCCCGCGACTCCCGGCAAGCTCCTCGTGGAGCTGGATGCCGTGCCGGAGCATCTCATCATCTGACTCATCGCGTCACCCCGACGCGGTAGACCTTGCGGCAGGCGATGGGCTCGGCCTCCATGAGCAGGTAGTACATCCCCTGCCGCACCGGGCCATGGGAGCCTGCGCCGTCCCAGGAAGCCTCATGCACGCCCTGCTGACCTCCGGAGCCGCCCTGGGTGAAGGACCATTCCCTCACCTTCTCACCCAGCTGGTCGTAGAGCGAGAGCGTGACCGCCGCGTCCTCAGGCAGCTCCCAGTGCAGCTTGGCGGTCCCGTTCTCCGGCGAGAAGGGGTTCGGGTAGGTGTAAAGAGCGCAGGAAGGCCCCGGGGGCGGGACCGGGGCC
>JBAZKS010000006.1:0-116914 GCA_041650695.1 Elusimicrobiota bacterium | reverse complement strand
GCGGTGTCACCGAGCTCCGCTTCTGGCGAGACGACCAACTACTTGACGTCCAAACCCTCAAAACAAGCGAGCTGGCGGGTATGCAGTTTTGAAATTTAAACTATGCACTTTTCAAAAACGCCCAACAGGAATTTTGGGGTCATAGGCCGGGGACCTCCACGATCTTGCTCGGGGACTTCCCCCCTTTGATGATGCGGATGCGTCCGGGCACGACCGAGAGGGCCGCGCCGAGCAGCCTCAGGCACGCGGCATTGGCCCGGCCTTCCTCCGCCGGCTGCCGGACCCATATCTCGTAGTGGTCCGGCCCCCTCTTCTCGATGCGGTCGGTCTTCGAATCCGGGTGGACGCGCAGCTTCAGGAGCATGGGACTGTGTCGGGGCGCCCGGGGTCGAACCGGGAACCTCCTGCTCCCAAAGCAGGCGCTCTAGCCAATTGAGCTACGCCCCGTATTCGTGGATTCTACAAACTATTTCGGCGCCGACGTCGGGGCGCGTCCTGAGAACCGCTTCTTGTATCCGCACTTCCGGCAAAGCCGCTCCGCGGCTCGGCCGCGCCTGAAAGCCTCGGCGATGCCGCGGGCCCTCTCCCCGGAGAGTATCTCGTCGAACGGCCGTTCCCGGATGTTCCCCAGGAGGACGACGCCGTCCCGGTCGAGGCAGCACGGCACCACTTCTCCTGCGGCCAGCACCGCGGCCTGGGCCCGCACGCCCAGACAGGCGCCCTCCTCTTCCGGGGAGTCCGAATCCAAGGACGGCCATTCGAACCGGGACATGCTGCTCAGGAAGATGCGGGGGGCGAGCCTCACTCCGCGGCCGGGGCCCATGTCTCCGGGGATCGGATCGCTGAAGCGGAACTCCGTCCGGAGAGCGTCCAGGACGGCCCTGTCGCCCTCCGAGACGCGTCCCTCCGCATCCTGGTTCCACAGCCGCAGGGTGACGAGGACCCCGGCGGCGGACGCCCGCCTCGCGAAGCCGAGAACGCTGTCCAGATAGGACTCCAGGCCGGGACGGGACCCGAAACTGTGCAAAGACACGCTGACCTGCTTGAGAGCCGGCTTGCTCAAGAGCATCTCTCCGGCCTCGCGCAGGAGCGTGCCGTTGGTGACCAGCCTCACACGGAAGCCCCGCTCCGCGCTCGAATCCAGGAACCGTCCCAACTCCGGGTGGAGCAGGGGTTCCCCCAGCACGTGGAAATAGAGGTCCTCGGCCTTCCCGGCCACCCCGGTCAGGATCTTCTCGAAAAGCGCGGGGGTCATGAAGGCCGGAGGCCTCGCCGTCTTCGGACAGAACGGGCAGGAGAGGTTGCAGACGTTCGTGATCTCGATGAAGAACTTCTTGAAGCGCATCGCTGTCCCGGACCTATCTTCCGGCCGGCCTGCCGCCCTTGCGCGGGTCGCTCGCCGCGAAGAGGCGGCCGCCCTGCGAGTACGCCGCTTGGGCCGCCCCCGCCATGGACTTGAACGATTCCAGCTTATGCCCGCTCTTTTGGAGCAGGTGGAACGCATCCGCGCGGATGCCGTCCTCCATGTAGAGCCGGTCCGGGCTCCACTGGTGATGGATGCGCGGGGCCGCGACCGCCTCGTCCGGCCGCATGCCGAGCTCCACGATGTTGAGCAGGGTCTGCAGCGTGGCCGTGATGATGCGCGGGCCGCCGGAGGCGCCCACCGCCAGCACGGCCCGGCCGTCCTTGGCCAGCACGGTCGGAGACATGCTGCTCAGGGGCCTCTGCCCGGCCTGGATGAGGTTCCGCTCGGACATGAACAGGCCGAACTCGTTGGGAACGCCCGTCTTCACGGCGAAGTCGTCGAGCTCGTCGTTGAGCACCACGCCGGTGCCGGGCGGGACCAAAAGCGAGCCGAAGCCGAGGTTCACGGTCTCGGTCGCGGCCACGGCGTTGCCGTCCCTATCGAGCACGCTGTAGTGCGTCGTGCCGCCGTCATCCTTGAGCCAACGCTTCCCGCAGCGCGCCGCGTCGCGGGTGGCCCCGGGGACGATCGCCTTCCGGATGCGGGCGATATGTTCGGACGAGAGCATGGCGGCGACGTCCGGGCCGACCTCGGGATGCGCGTCCGGATCGCCGAGGACCGCGGCCCGGTCCGCGAACGCGTGCTTCATCGCTTCGGCCAGGGCGTGGAAGTAGAGCGGGACGGGGGGCGTCGTCGTGTAGCTGTCCATCACATCGAGGATCTGGAGCAGGCAGGCTCCCCCGGAGCTCGGAGGCGGGGCGGAGTAGACCTCATAGCCGCGGAAGCGCCCCCGGAGCGGCTCCCGTTCCCGGACCTCGTAGCGCTCGAGGTCCAGGGCTTTCAGGGGACCCCCGCGGCCGTGGACCTCGTCGTAGATGCGCTTGCCGAGCGAGCCCCGATAGAACTCGTCCGGGCCGTTCTTGGCCAGCAGACGCAGGGTGCGGGCCAGGTCCGGCTGCCGGAGGATCTCCCCCTCCGCGTAGGGCTTGCCCTCTTTAAGGAAGACCCGCGAGATCTCCCGGTACATCGGCGCCCCCGCCGCGTCCCTGGAAAGCTCCTCCATGGACTCGCGCAGGTGCCTGTCCACGGGGAACCCGCTCTCGGCCAGCTCGATGGCCGGAGCCAGGACCTCGGCGAGGCTCTTGGTCCCGTACTTCGAGAGCGCGTACGAGACCCCCCGCACATGGCCCGGCACTCCGACGGCCCAGGGCCCGCGCACGGTCTTCCCCGGGACCACGCCGCCCTTGGCGTCGAGATACGCGCGCGCCGAAACCCCGCTCGGCGCCGTCTCGCGGTAGTCGATGAGCACGGGGTCCTTCCATCGCAGGTAGAGCAGCATGAACCCGCCGCCGCCCAGTCCCGCGCTCTCGGGCCGGGTCACCGCCAGGGCGAATGAAGCCGCCGCCGCCGCGTCCACGACGTTGCCCCCCTCCTCCAGCATCCTGGCGCCGGCCTTCGAAGCCAGGGGATGGTCGGCCGCCACCACGAAGTCCTTCGCCTCAAGCCCCCAGGGCGAGGCGGACGGCCCGGACGTGGGGGTTGAACAGGAGGAGAAGAGGGAAACGGCGAGGAGGACGAAGAGGGTCGCCTTCACTTCAGGGGGGAGTATAACAGATTACGGAACGTACCTAGGGACCTGGGCGTATTCCGGATGGTTGGCGTAGGGCGCCAGGGCCGAGGCGAAGAGCACTCCGAGGTTGGCGGGATCGCGGTCCCGGCTCATGTACTGCTGCATCGCGCCGTACCCCTCGCCGGACTCCGTGAAGTAGAGGCCCTTCTGCACGCCGGCCGCGGCCTGGCCGTCCTTGATCATGACGTGGAAGACGAGGGTGGGCTGGCCCATCATGTCCTCGTCCATGCCCACGGCCTTGGCCAGCTTGCCCGGGTCGATGCCGCACTCGGTCATGACCGAGATGCCCTTGCTGTAGAGCATGTTGATGTTGGCCCACATCCGGTCGCGCTCCCGGGAGGCTTTGCAGCGGTATTCGAAAGTGCTCCCGTCGCGGCGGGTGATGGTGAGCCGGAGGTCCGAGTCGGGGGTGAGGGCCCGCTCGCCCATGTCCAGGCCGAACTTGAACTTGACGTGGTAGCCGTTCCAGCCGTAGCGCGAGGCGAACTCCACGAACCGGCCCGTGGAGCCGAAGCCGCCCGTGTCCTCGACGACGTAGCGCTCAGCGGCCGACGCGGAGCCCGCCAGGAGGAAGAACGCAGCCAAGGCCAGGAATGCGCGCCTCATCGGAGTCTCCCGCCCCCTCATAGGGGCCTGCAACATGTTAACCGATGACTCGCCGAGCGGCTTGGGTCTGGCGTCCCAGGCGGAGGTGGGTCGAAGGTCCCAGACGTACCGGGCGCCCTTCGTCGCGAGTTGCTGTCTCAGGCTTCGGCGGGTGCTCACGCTAATACCGTAGCCCCGGCCGGTTAACGCCCTATTGCGGAAGTGTTACTAAGTTGTTACAGGGGCAGGGGGGAGTTGGAAAGGCCGTCTTTTTTGATAAAATACCAGTCTTGCCCGATGGTGTAACGGTAGCACGGATGGCTCTGGACCATCTAGTCTAGGTTCGAATCCTAGTCGGGCAGAGTTTTATTACAGTCCACCAAATTAGCCCCGTATCGTTCTTCCAGGGGCCAGTCGAAGGACTGGAAGGGCAGCAGGCCCAGTCGAAGCTCCGACTGGGCCCTGTCATATACGGCCTCCAGCAGCACCAGGCGAATCATCTCCCGCCGATCCGCCGCGTCCATCTTCTCGAAAACGCGCACGAAGTTGGCCAGGTTGTCCCGGAACACCTGGGCGTCCACCTGGCGGGTCTCCAGGTCCAGGATCTCGTTCTCCAGGGCCACCAGGCTCGAGCGTAGCTCGTCCCTCTTGGCCGCCAGCTGGTCCAACTGCTCCATGATGACCCGGTAGTGGCCGGTCGAGGGGCCCTCCCGGGCCAGGACCGAGGTCAGGTTGCGGACGTCGCCCTCCACCTTGCCCATCTCCGCGGTCAGCTTGGCCTTCTCCCGCCGCTTGGGCGGCAGGTCCGTATCCGCGTCGCACAGGGCCGCCTTGATGATCTCATCCACCAAGGCGGGGTCCTGCCCCAGGACGCGCAGCCGGTCGATCACGAACTGCTCCAGGGACTTGGCCTGGACGCTCCTGCCGGTGGGGCAGGCCGTCTTGTCCATGTGGTTGACGGAGCTGCAGCGGTAGTAGAAGAACTCCACGCCCTCCGGGGACCTGGAGTAGTGCGGCGTCATCAGGGTCTTGCAGCCCCCGCAGCGCAGCAGCCCCTTCAGAAGGAAGTCGTGATGCCCCCGGGTGGTCGAGTTCTTCCTCACGGCATTCTGCTTCAGGGCCTCCTGGGCCTTCCGGAAAGTCTCCGCGTCCAGGATCGCCTTGTGCTCGCCCGCGTAGAGCTCCCCCCGGTGGCGGATCTTGCCGATGTAGAAGGGGTTGCGGAGCAGGTAGCTCAGGCGCACCTTGTCGAACCGCCTGCCGCCCTTGGCCTTCCCGTTCTTGGCCTTGTACTGCTTCGTGCGGATACCCCGCGACTCCAGGAGCTTGGCGGCGGCGCACAACGAGCGCTTCTTGAGATAGGTGTCGAAGATGACCCGGACGGCCTTGGCCTCCTCCTCGTTGATCGTCACCTGTTTGCTCTCCTGGTCGCGGTCGTAGCCGAGCACCAGGCACCCGCCCGTCCTCTTGCCCTTCCTTGCCATGGCCGAGAGCTTGTCGCGGGTCCGCTCCGATATCATCTCACGCTCGAACTGGGCGAACTCCATGAGGATGGAGCGCATGAGGCGGCCGACCGGCGAGGTCGTGTCTATGGGCTGAGTGACGGAAACGAAGTGAACGCCCGCCTTATCGAAGACGTCCAGGATGGAGAGGAAGTCCCTGGTGTTGCGGGTCAGGCGGTCGTACTTGTAGCAGACCACGACCTGGAACTTGCCCGCCCTGGCGTCGGCGATGAGCTTACGCAGGCCGGGCCGCTCCATGTTGCCGCCCGAGAAGCCGGCGTCGGTGTATTGCTGCGGGTAGAACCGCCAGCCGTCGGGCTCCCGGGTCTTGAGGAACGCCTTGCAGTACTCGGCCTGGGAGTCGAGGGACGTGAAGTCCCCGTTGAGGTTCTCGTCCGTGGACTTGCGGGTATAGACGGCGACCCAGACGGTCTTGTCCGTCCCTTCGCCCGGTTTGCCGCCTCGAGTTTCGGCCATGTAAGTCATTCCCACCTTCCTTCCCGGCGTCCCGGCAAGCCTCGCCCCCGCCGGTCAGGACGAAGCTTACAGCGGCTTCGGCGGAACATCAAGGCCTTTCTGCGTCGGCGGAGGTGATCTGCGGCCTTGGTCTTCCTCAGCCAGCCGGATGGACGCCTTGGCCAGAAGCTCGACGATCCTTTGGCGGCGTTCCTGCGGCGTCATTTCCAGCGGGTCTTTGAGCCTGAAGTTCATTAGTGCCCCTACTAGTATAGGCACGCAACAGGCCGAAAATGCACAAAGACGCGGATTTATCGCTCTAAATATTGCCTGCGTGCGTGTGGAAGGCCAAATCAAAATGACTTATACTAACTTGATTCGCAAACCAAAGAGAAGAAACCAACGATGAGAAGAGAGTCATCTTCTAAACGACACACGCCCTCTTGCGACACAAAGGATCGAATCGTTGCTTCAGCGATGAGGCTGTTCGCACAGAAAGGATACGCAGCGACGTCCACCAAGGAAATATGTGGCGCCGCAAGGGCCGACATTGCGGCCATTCATTACCATTTCAAAAGCAAGGAGAATCTTTACCGGCACATCATCGAGCAGTTTGCCAGTGACCACATGAACAAGCTGTGTCAAATATTGCGGCCGCCCAAGACGCGGGATGAATTTGTGGTCAGGCTTGAAACCTTTCTACAAGTCAGCGTTGATTCCATCATGCAACAACCTGAGCTCGCCAAGATGATCCTTCGAGACATGGAACTTATGACGGACATATGCAAGGATGTTTTTGAAGACACATTCATGAAGCTGCACAAGGCCCTGATTTCATTCTTTACAAGCGCAAAAGAGGGCCATCTCCTGCGACCGGGGGTCGACCCGGGCCTCGCGACGCTTTCCTTTAATAATCAGCTTTTATTCCTATCGCAGGGGGGCGGATTAATAAAGGCCCTGCATGGCTTCGACATCGCAGATAACAAATTCCGCGAACGCTGGCTGGCCCATGTTATGGACGCGCTGTGCTTTGGATTCCTAGAATAATAGCAGTCCCTCCGACAGTCTAGTTACCCCCAGCCCCCGACCCCCGCACCGTCGAATCATCTGGCAGACTTACGCGCGCTGTCTCCATCGTCTGCTGGATTGTATCCATTCCGCACTTGACATATTCTAATGTATGATGTAATTTATTTGTGGCAGATGTCAAAATATATGAATCTCCTTTTCATAGCCCTAGTGCTATTCGTGGCGGTTACGGCCCCGAGACCCAGTCATCAGACGGCGAAGAAGGCGTCATCTCCTTCATGCGTTCAGCATGCATCCGAGGCTCTCTATACAAAGGGCATCATAGATGCAAATAGAGGAAGAGGAATTGTAGTTGCCTTTCGGGGCGCGGATGAAGGACGCTCATCGGGTCAAAGCAATAGGGCTGCTTCGCGCGGGTATTGTCGGGAGACATCAATCGATGCGCAAGGTATGAGATGATGGAGAAGAAAGGATCAGCTATCAACATGACGTCTCCCGCACATGACACGAAGGCCAGGGTCATGGCTTCAGCTGCCAAGCTTTTTGCGCAAAATGGTTATGCGGCGACTTCGACCAAAGATATCTGTGATGATGCGAAGGTAAATATCGCGGCCATTCACTACCATTATAAGAGCAAAGAGAATCTGTATCGTCACATCATCACGCATTTCGCCACACAAGGCTTCGATAGAGTATCCCAAATCCTACGCCCCCCAAAAACGATGGAGGAGTTTAGAGTGAGGCTAGAGATGTTCCTCGAGTCCGGGACAGAGACGATGATCGAGCACCCCGCGGTGACGCAGATTATCCTAAGAGATGTCGCGATCATGAACCGCCTCTGTCGGGATATTTTCATGAGCACCTTCGGCCGGATCGATTCCGAGGTGGTATCTTTCCTAAAAGCCGCCAAGAAAAAGGGGGTTCTGCGCCACGACATGGACCCTTTTATGGCAGCCCAATTCCTGACCAACCAGCTGACTTCACAGAATCATTATGCGCGGGAAATCCGAAAACTCTTCCGATCTGGCGATCTTTCCGACCCGGTTTACCGCAGGAAATGGGTACGTGAGACGGTCAGCCTTTTTCTGATCGGGGTGATGGATCGACATCAGGAGCCCAACTCGCAGTGAAGAGCAATATGAGGGGTCTCCCCCGGGCTTGTCGGCCCCCACTGCGGCGCAGAGCCATCCTGCAAGCCGCCCGTGAATTGTATATCCAAAAGGGCTTCCAAGAAGTAACGGTTCACGACATCGCAGAGCGCGCGGGAGTGGCCCAAGGGACCATCTATCTGTATTTCAAGACCAAGAACCACATTTATTCGGCTGTCTGGGAACATTTTCTCGCCGACCTGGAGGAACGTCTGCGCCGCATCAACTGCAATGACTCAGCGCAGAAGTTCATTCAGAAGGCCGTAGAGGAACTGGCTGTCCTCGCGAAAGAGAATGACAGATTTCTGGCTGAGGCCTTCGGGATAGGATTCCGGTTATGCGGCGTCAACAATAAGGTGCTACGGAATCGCCTCTTTGAAATCGCCAAATTCCTGGAACAACAAATGAAGCGGGGCATCAAAGACCAGTCCCTATACCCCTGCGACGCTTGGTTCGGGGCTCTCCTCCTGCTCTCTTTGATGCACATCGTAGCGCTGAATAGGATGCTGTTGCCTAACCAACTGTCGCATGTGTACGTGTCGGGTATCATGAGCCATTTCTTTGCAAAAGGTGGCTCATCATGAAAATAGTCCACATCCCAACAATCGAGGAACCAATGCGACTCAACAATCGGGTTCACAAGTCATTCTTCAGATTGGAAGCAATTTGGGCGGGTCTATGTTGCGGGTTTATCATGACAGCCTGCAACCGCGGCCAAGCGCCACAGCCTTCTGCGCCGGAAGTTGCAACGATGACGGTTGCCCCACAGCAGATCATGCTGACAACCGAGCTTCCCGGACGCACCTCTCCCTATCGCGTTGCGGAAATTCGCCCCCAGGTCAGCGGCCTCATCCAGCAACGCCTTTTCACGGAAGGCTCCTTTGTCCAGGCCGGGCAGGAACTGTATCGGATTGATTCGGCACCCTTTCAGGCTGTGCTCGATAACGCCAAGGCCAGCTTGGAGAGGGCCAAGGCCAAACTCCCTGCGGTCCAATCCAGAGCCTCCCGTTATAAGGAAGCATTGGCCGATAAAGCGGTGAGCCAGCAGGACTATGAAGACGCAGATTCCGCCCTGAAGCAGACCGAAGCCGACATACAGACTTGGGAAGCGACGGTGGAGACGGCCCGCATCAACCTCGGCTACACCCACATCCTCGCGCCGATCTCCGGCCGCATTGGAAAATCCGCCGTGACTGACGGAGCCTTGGTGACGGCGTTTCAACCGGTTAGCTTGGCCACTGTCCAACAGTTGGACCCGATTTACGTCGACGTGCCGCAATCGAGCGTCGAACTGCTCCGGTTGAAGGCTCGCCTGGCGGACGGCCGGCTCAACCGCAACGTGACCAGGCTCAACGACGTGCAGCTCATTCAGGAAGACGGCACGGAATATCCCTTGAAAGGGACGTTGCAGTTTCGCGACGTCTCGGTGGACGCGATGACCGGTTCGGTCATCCTGCGCACCGTCTTCCAAAATCCCAACGACGCTCTCCTGCCGGGCATGTTCGTCCGGGCGGTGATCAAGGAGGGCGTCAACAAGCAGGGCATCCTCATCCCCCAGCAGGCGGTCGTGCGGGATACGAGAGGCGATCCTGCGGCGTGGGTCGTGGGCGCCGAGGGCAAGGTCGAGCAGAAGATGCTGACGTTGGACCGGGCCATCGGCGACCAATGGCTGGTCGCCTCGGGCCTTGCGCCCGGCGACAGAGTGATCGTCGAGGGACGCGTGAAGGTCCGGCCAGGCTTGGCCGTGAAAGAAGTTCCCTACGACGCCTCGTCCAAGCCCTCGGCGCAGCCGCCCCAGGCGAAGTAAGAGAGGCCCCTTATGCTGTCTAGATTCTTCCTGAAGCGTCCGGTCTTCGCGTGGGTCATCGCCATCGTCATGATGGTGATGGGCCTTCTGGCCATTTACAGCCTGCCCATCTCGCAGTATCCGCCCGTGGCTCCGCCGTCCATCGCCATCGACGCCTTGTACACCGGAGCCTCTGCGGAAACGGTGGAGAACAGCATCACTCAAATCATCGAGCAGAAGATGTCCGGCTTCGACGACCTGATCTATCTCAACGGCACGAGCGATTCCTCCGGAGCCTCGCGCATCGAGCTGTTCTTCAAGCCGGGAACCGACCCGGACCTGGCATGGGCCAAGGTGCAGAACAAGCTCCAGCTCGCTATGACGAGCCTGCCAGAGGTGGTCCAGCGCTCGGGCGTCATGGTCAGCAAATCGACAAAAAATTTCCTGGTCATCGTGGGGCTGGTCTCGGAAGACGGTAGCATGGGGAAAGATGACCTATTGGACTATGCCCAGTCGAACCTCGAAAAAGTGCTGGCGCGCGTGCCCGGGGTCGGCGAGGTCCAGACCTTCGGTTCGCAGTACGCCATGAGGGTCTGGGTCAACCCTGGAAAGCTCACCGATTACCGCATGACCGTGGATGACGTGGTCCAGGCTTTGCGGGCCTACAACGTGGAGATCTCCGCCGGGCAGTTCGGCGGGGGGCCCGCGGTGAAGGGCCAGCGTCTTAACGCCCCCATTATCGTCCAGAGCATGCTCAAGACCCCTGAAGAGTTCGGAGCCATCCCCATCCGCGTCAATCCTGACGGCTCCACGGTTCGCATCCGCGACGTGGGACGCACCGAGTTGGGATCCGAGATCTATGACATAAGCGTCCTGTACAACGGCAAGCCAGCCGGGGGCCTTGCCATCCGACAGGCTCCCGGTGCCAACGCCCTGGACGTCGCCGACGCCGTCCGGGCGAAGCTCGCGGAGATGAGTCGCGACTTCCCGCAGGGAATGAAGGTGGTCTATCCTTACGACACCACTCCCTTCATCCGCGTGGCCATCGACGAGGTGGTCAAGACCCTCTTCGAGGCCATCGTGCTGGTTTTTCTCGTCATGTGGCTGTTTATGGGCAATATCCGGGCCACTTTGATCCCAACCATCGCGGTGCCGGTGGTCCTTCTGGGGACCTTCGCGGTGCTGGGCGCCTTCGGTTTCTCCATCAATATGCTGACCATGTTCGCCATGGTGCTGGCCATCGGGCTTTTGGTCGACGACGCCATCGTGGTCGTGGAGAACGTGGAGCGCATCATGAGCGAGGAAGGCCTTTCTCCCATGGAGGCCACCGCGAAGTCCATGGACCAGATCACAAGCGCCTTGATCGGCATCGGGCTGGTCCTTTCGGCAGTTTTTGGTCCCATGGCGTTTTTCGGCGGCTCGACCGGCATCATCTACCGTCAGTTCTCCGTGACCATCATGGCCGCGATGCTGCTTTCCGTGGTCGTGGCCCTGATTCTGACGCCGGTCCTCTGCTCCAAGCTCCTTAAGCCGGTCAAGGCCGGCCATGAGGCGGCTGAACACGCCCATCCTCTCTTGCGCCCATTTCTGATGTGGTTTGATCGGAGTTTTTTTGGACTTCGCGATCGCTATGTCGGATTCGTTACCCAGATCCTTTCCAAGAGGCGGCGCACCTTAGGGGCCTTCACCCTCATCGTGGCGCTGATGGCGCTCTTTTTCTTCAGGATGCCCAAGGGCTACATCCCGGACGAGGACCAGGGGATGCTCCTCGCCCAGATCATGCTGCCGACCGGTGCGACTCTGGAGCAGACCCAGGCCGTCGGGGACGAGGTCCAGCGTTATTTTCAGGAGAACGAGAAGGAGGCCGTGGACTCCTGTATGGTCGTCATGGGAATGAGTTTCTCCGGCAGAGCTCAGAATAACGGCATGGTGTTCATCCGGCTCAGGGATTGGAATCTGCGCAACCGGGACAACCTTCGGGCCAAAGCCGTGGCCGGCCGGGCCATGAGGGCGCTTTCCGGCGTTCGCAACGCACTGGTCTTCACCTTCGCGCCTCCGGCCATGCCCGAGATCGGCACGGCCATGGGTTTTGATTTCCAGCTGCTGGACCGCACTGGGAGGGGGCACGAGGCCTTGATGGCCGCCCGCAACCAGCTCCTCGGCATGGCCGCCCAGGATAAGCGGCTGCGCGCGGTCAGGCCCAACGGCATGGAGGACGTTTCTGAATACCACGTCGATGTGGACTGGGAAAAGGCGGGCGCCATGAGCTTGCCTATTTCTTCGATCCATAGCACATTGTCCGCCAACTTCGGCGGCTATTACGCCAACAACTTCATCCAGGGCGGACGCGTCAAGCGCGTCTTCGTCCAGGCGGATGCCCCCTACCGGATGCTGCCCAAGGATCTGGAAAGCCTCTACGTGCGCAATATGGCCGGCAGGATGGTGCCATTCGGGTCGTTCGCGTCCACCCGCTGGGCGACCGGCCCCTCGCGGCTGGAGCGCTTCAACGGCTTCTCGGCCATGAACATCTGGGGCGAGGCGGCGCCGGGCCACAGCACCGGCGAGGCGATGGAGGCCATGGAGGAGCTCGTCTCGAAGCTGCCGCAGGGCTTCGGCTTCGATTGGGCAGGGCTCTCTTATCAGGAGCGGATGGCCAGTTCCCAGGCCGGGCTGCTCTACGGCTTCTCTATCCTCGTCATCTTCCTATGTCTCGCCGCTCTCTATGAGAGCTGGACCGTCCCTTTCTCGATCCTGCTGGCCCTGCCGCTGGGCGCCATCGGCGGCATCATCGCTTCGAGCCTGCGTGGGCTGCCCAACGACGTCTATTTTCAGATCGGGTTTCTGACCACGCTGGGATTGACCACCAAGAACGCCATCCTAATCGTCCAGTTCGCTAAGCAAAGGGTCGAGGAGGGGATGGATCTCGTCGAGGCGACGTTGGAAGGCTCCAAGCTTCGATTGCGTCCCATCCTGATGACCTCGCTGGCCTTCGGCTTCGGGGTCCTGCCCCTGGCCGTGGCTTCGGGCGCGGGAGCGGGGGCCATGAAGGCTATCGGCACCTCGGTGCTCGGCGGGATGATCACTGGCACGGCCCTCGTGGTCTTATTCGCGCCGCTGTTTTATGTGCTGATCGAGAAGACCTTCGGCAAGAAAGTCAAGGTCCGATCCGCCGGCGGGGAGTGATGATATGAAGAGGAATGTGTTGTGTCTGTTGGCAGGGATCGGCATCGTCGCCGGCGGCTGCACCATGGCCCCGAAATATAAGAGGCCCACCGCCCCCATCAGCGCCGCCTGGCCGACTGGGGCGGCCTACCCTGAAGTCCAAACGACGACTGGAATCCCGAAAGCCTGTGACCTGGGATGGATGGAATTCTTCACCGACGCAAAACTTCAGAAAGCCATCGAGACCGCGTTGACAAACAACCGCGACCTGCGGCTTGCCGCCTTGAATGTGGAACTGGCGCGGGCGCTCTACGGCATCCAACGAGCCGAACTTCTGCCCGCAGTTAATGCAGTCGGCAGCGGAATTAGACAACGGGTCCCCGGCGATCTTTCACTCACCGGCAAACCCGCGATCTCCGAGCAGTACGGCGTCAATCTTGGCGTCGCCTCTTGGGAGATCGACTTCTTCGGACGCATACGCAGCCTGAAGGACCGGGCGCTGCAGCAATACCTGGCCACGGAGCAGGCCCGCCGCAGCGCTCAGATCCTGTTGATCTCCGGGGTCGCCAATGTCTATCTGGCCCTTGCCGCCGATCAGGAGAATCTAGCGCTCGCACAGACCACGCTCACCAGCCAGCGGGATGCCTATGACCTGATCAAGCGTCGCCATGACCTGGGCCTTGTGTCCGACTTGGACCTCTATCGCGCACAAACGCAAGTCGATACCGCCCGCGGAGATGCGGCCCGCTTCAGACAACGGGCGGCGCAAAGCAAGAACGCCTTGGACCTTCTACTCGGTGTTCCAACACCAGATGAACTCCTTCCAATGAATCTGGACGGCGTCGCCCCTCCCACGGAAGTAGCTCCAGGCATGCCCTCCGAGGTACTCCTACGCCGGCCGGATGTCCTCCAAGCTGAGGGTCTGCTCCGGGCGGCCTATGCCAACATCGGTGCGGCCCGGGCGGCACTGTTTCCACGCATTTCACTAACGGCTTCTGCCGGCAGCGCCAGCAGCGAGCTTTCCGGTCTCTTCGATGCCGGATCAGGGGTCTGGAGCTACGCACCTCAGATTGTCATGCCGATCTTCGATGCCCGCACGTGGTCCGCGCTCAAGGCAAGCAAGGTTCAGCAACAGATCATCCTAACGCAGTACGAAAAGGCAATCCAGACCGCCTTTAGAGAAGTGGCCGACACCCTGGCCGTACGCGGTACCGTGGACCAACAGGTATCGGCACAGCAATCCCTGGTTGATGCCGTGGCGGAAACATACCGCCTTTCCAAGTCCCGCTATGACAAAGACATTGACAGCTACCTCGGTGTACTGGATGCCCAGCGCTCACTGTACGCGGCACAGCAGGGGCTTGTCTACCTACGCTTGGCGAAGATCGCCAATAGCGTGCAGCTTTACGCGGTGCTGGGCGGCGGCTGGCAAACCGAACACTCATCCGCTATCGCACCCGTCTCTCGACAGAAGCCGAGTGATAAATGAGTCCAATAAGGCAAGTCTATATGTAAATGCATATGGCCTTGGCTGACATCCTTCATGACGGGATTGCCCGATTAATCCAGTTTGTATCGCCGCTCTTGCCCGCTGACTTTGATCCCAAACGAGGCCTGGCAGTCATCGCCTTGGGCGCGGCGGTAGTGTGCTTCATCATTGCCGGCTGGTTGATGACAACATCCCATGGTCATAACTCGTGGAATAGATAATGAGTACAAGGCTCTTTAATACGAATTTGCATCGAGCAAAACTAAACCATAATCGAGGAGAATGACAATGAAACAAGAAAGGATGACCAAGAAGAGTCGTGAAACTGGTGCGATGTCAGTTGGTCAGGTGCCGTCCGTAACTATAGATTTCCCGACAGAGGGTGAAACCGTTGTCGGTAACTCATACACCTTCCGCATCGGGGCGCCGGACAACGCCGAGAGAGTCGAGGTGTCTATCAACAAAGGCTCCTGGCAAGCATGCCGGCAAGACGGCGGATATTGGTGGCATGACTGGTCGGGATTCGCGCCCGGGAAGTATCAACTTCGGGCAAGGATGTTCGACAAGGACTCCAACGAACATCTTTCCCCGGTACAGAAATTCCAGGTCAAGAACCCCGATTGATCGGCGACTGAGGGCATCGTCGTAAGGGCGGCGGACAGAAAAGTCATGCCTCTGAGAGAGGCATGCTGGGGAGATGCCTCTATGGCGAATAAACCGGTTGTCACGACTCAAATTATCGAATCGGATATAAAAGTGACCATCTCCATGCGAGTCGATGACCCGGAACTTCGGACTCAGTCCGAAACCGCCCTGCTTGAGATGGCCCTGCGCTTGGCGGACATGATGTTCTCTCTTCCAAAAGAGACAGCGTCCACGCAGGTCGCAACTCGTGTCCCGCCCACACACGATCGTGCTATGCCTACCCGGCATGAGGAATATCCACCTAAGGCAACGTGCCTAAATAGGTGTAACAGCGCATGAGCATTCCATGCAAGTTCAAAGCCAATCAGTCATGGTAGGAGTCTTGCAGGTCAGTCGCCGATGACGACCAAATTACTCGTGATCTACTGCAGCATGTATGGTCGCCAAGGGGCCGCAGCAAGCGCGCTTGTGGAAGCCATGGCCCATGAAGTTGCCGCAGGAGCCCGCGCCACGAACGGCGTTGAGGCCGTCGTCATGCGCGTACCCGACTTAGTGTCGGAGGATGCATCGCCCAAGAACAGAACCGCATCAGTGCCTGTCGCATCGGCTGAAGAATTGCAGGAGTTCGATGCAATCATCTTCGGCATTCCCGCATGGCATAGCAACATGGCTGTTCAGATGCAGGATTTTCTGCGTCAGATAAGCGCCCTTGGCAAACACGGAGAACTAGTCGGCAAAGTTGTGAGCATCTTCACGAGCACGAGAGGGGTTGGGATGTCTGCGATATTCCCGATATTCCCCGTTCTATTTGGCCGAGGGATGATTACGGTCGGCTGGCACTCCCCCGATCCTGGATGGTCTGTAATCGGCGGGGGCATGGAAACGCCATCTGCCACAGTCGTGACCGCGTCGGCCCAAGATGTTTCTCCGAGTCATTCGGCTCCGTTATTGGCTGAAGCCAGGTCTCACGGGCGATACGTTGCCAAAATAGCCAAACAACTATGGCCATAGGCTCTTTGTTGAAACGCGAATCCTCATTCCGGAAGGGATCGCTGGCCGGACACCGAACCGCCCATACGTTTTTGACAGGCTTTCACGGCAACCTAAAGGTCGTATTCGGCATCAGTGCATGCGGGCTTAGTGGCTTCTTCCATCAGAGGCTAGCGACCGCGCGACCATGCCGCAGATGCCAACGACGAATCGCCGCCATGTCGGCCAAAGAGTCGGGACACGAGGCATCAGAGATTGACATCGGCATGGGATTCAAATATCTGAGCAGAGCTTCGCCGGCAATATGAGTGTCGCTGATTGCCAGGATGATCTCCGGGCATTCGTCTTGGCTGCCATAAGCCTGGTCAATAATGCGAGGACACTTAGGCTAGCCGATAAGGCTCTGAAGGTCATCACAACATCCATCGCTCGGAAGGGTGGCAAGTACGAGTATAGAGTGACGTCGGCAAGATGAAGATGGGATTGGCCGCGAGGGTTGCGCTCTGGCTCGGACAGCTCATGTCAACCGCGGAGGTTTTCATCCTGGTCTATTTCCAAATCCAGACATGAGCTCAACTCGCGAAGAGAACCGCAATACGCCCCGCTCTAAAGACACATTCAGACGTGTATTGTTCGTCAGTGATGAGCCCTCCGCCTATTGGCAGCTAGGCCTCGCTTTCGCCTCTGAAGGGGATGAATGGACATCTGTTTCCTGCGCAAAGGAAGCGCTGGAGGCCGTTGATGCGGCTCATTTCGACGCTGTCTTGATCGACGTCGAGAGTCGCGACCCCTTCGGCAGGATGGACTTGGTACAAAGACTCGGCAGACTAGTGCCCCGTCCAAGAATCCTCCTGCTGACTGACAATGCGGACAATGAGAAGAATGAGGCATACATCAGGAAACTATCACTAGAGGCAATGCTCAAACCGCGATCAATTGCCGGTATCCGTCGCCTCATGCGCAAGGTACATCGAGCGTCGAAGTGATACATGCCTCTTTCCATGTTCACCGGCTGTCAGAGCATACGGAGATATTCTCCAAAGGCGATTCCGCGATTACACTGAAGACATTCTTCCGAATCAGCTTCCAAAGGGTATGCATTGCAGGCCTGTTGGCGTTCTTGACGTTAGAATCGCATGCGGCATCCGATCAAGACGGTGCCTTTCCGACTAACTCAGACGTGGTTTTCAGCCCGCTGTTGGCAGATCCTCGCGAAATCCAACTAGCCGGCTACTATTATCGGCAGAGAGACAACAATGTCGGTGACGTTGCCCTGGGGCACGAATGGGGGATCTACCGCTGGCATTCGGGCCGGGATAGACGCTGGACTTGGCAATGGAATCTGGCGGGCATGGCCTATTCGCTTTTTAAACTTGGTGGAGGAGTCAATGAATTCGAAACCATCGACTTCTTCGCCAATATCCCTATCCAGTTCCGTCGAGATCGGACATCTGGCCGAGTGACTTTCTTCCACAACAGCTCGCATCTAGGAGACGACTATATACGCCAGGCCCGATACGAGGGATCACGTTACAGCGTGGAGGGGCTGAAAGGCATCCTCTCATACGAACCGAATGACAGTCTCCGCGTCTATGGAGGCGGCCTCTATTTGCTTCATACCATCCCCTTTCCGCAGCGCGCCGGAGCGCAAGTCGGTCTAGAGATAAAGAGCCCCCCTCTCAATCGGCATGATCGCTATATCTATTCCTTGTATACGGCGCACGATTACCAGCCCAGAGAAGTCACCCGTTGGGCCAGCAATGGACGGACTATCCTCGGCTTGCGTTGCACCATGCAGGACAGCCGAAGATCCCTCCGCATCCAAATCGGCCGCTATTTCGGACCGTCTCCATATTCCCAGTTCCAATTGCATCGCGAGAACTATTGGGACATCGGCATTGGCATTGACTTGTAGGTCTGGATGTCCATGAGCACGGTTAATTTCGTGTTTCGATTCACCCTCTCAGCGCTGTTGCTCTTCCTCCTTTGCCCATGTGCAGGAGCATCCCGACCGCCGATCATCGAAGAGGAAAAGGCCTCTCCTCCGAAATCCATTCCGCAGGAACTTGAGCCTTCCCCTTCCAACATCCCCTGGCTGGTCAGCTGGATGATCAAGGCGCTTCCACGTCCTGGATTTTGCAGTGAGCTGTTCCAAATTGCTGGAATGAATGCTGTCGTCCGTCGTAATAGCTGCCAATCGCTCTTGAGGGCTCATGGAAAATAGTTTCCCGGCCGCACGAGGCCTTCCGTTCGAGTTCACTGACAAGCCAGTGACCCCATGGGGAGGCCTTCGATTGGTCCAGGAGATGCTCATTCGAATGAATTTCAGGGCTGCTTTGGAGGCAAGCGGCCTGCCGCGACCAGGCTCTAACCGGGGCTATGATCCGGTCGAGATGATGGAGGCATTCCTCGTGTGCGTGTGGATCGGCGGGGTGCGATTCTCGCATACGAGCATAGTCCGATTCGATGAGGCCCTGTGCCAAATGTTCGGATGGGAGCGGGTCGCTTCCGTATCCACATTCACACGGTGGTTCAGGCGCTTCAACAGGGAGCGTGTGGACCAGGTCTTCGGTTCCCTTAGCCGTTGGTTCTGGGACCAGTTGGCACCTCGGACGATAACGCTGGACCTCGATTCCTCGGTGGTCACGAGATTCGGCAAGCAGGAAGGGGCGGTGGTGGGTTACAGTCGGAAGAACTTTGGCAAACCCACGCACAGGCCGCTCTTCGCTTTTGCTGCGGATTGGCGGATGGTCGTACTCGCTTGGCTCAGGCCGGGGAACACGGATGATTGCAACGGAACCCGAGACTTCATCGATGAGGCATTGAGGTTATTGGAGCCCAGGCATCGTGTCGGCCTCATACGTGCTGACGGCGGTTTTTACGACAGAGGATTCCTCGGTGAGCTCGAATTAAAGAAGGTCCCCTACATCGTCAGCGGCCACATGACAGGGCCGCTGCGCCAAGAGATCGCGGGCGTTAGGCAGTGGCTTGATGTCGGAGACGGTGTTGCTGTTTCGGAGTTCCAGTACGAGGGCATGCGCTGGAAAAAAGCTCGCCGCATGGTGGTCGTGCGGCAGGAGCTTAAGCAGAGGCCGAACGCGCTGGGGAAATTGCTTCTCGAGGTCCCCGGTTACAAGTTCTCGGCATTCGTCACGACCCTCGACTTGCCGCCCGCTGAAGTGTGGAGGCTGTATAACGGTCGCGGGGATTCGGAGAATCGGATTGCGGAGCTGAAGGCCGACTTCGGCTTGAACGGGTTCTGCCTCCACCCCTTCTACGCCACCGAAGCGGCGTTTCGAAGCGCGATGCTGGGTTATAACCTCATGAGCCTGTTCCGGCAGGCGTTGTTGCAAGCACCGACCGCGGTCAGGTTGTCGACGATGCGGTTCCAATGCTTTGCATTAGGATCATGGATCGGAGGGCGAGGTCGAAAGAAGGTCCTGCGCATCAGTTTAAATCCGAAACGGAGGGGCTGGTTTGAGGGGCTCTTCGCCAAAATCGAGGCCTTTCGGTGCCCTTGGCCAGCTCCAACCTGAAGGCCTAACGCAAAATCCAGGACGTGGCATGTTCATCAGCCTGCCCATTGTTGACACCAACCCCAACCGCGGAGTGACTTACGGGATTATGCCAATCTGGGTCATACGCGATCCCGACAGTTCCCGCATCCGCCAGATTCACGCACCTTCCCTGACCTATAATCGCCATTTCCGATGGGTCCCCACGTATCGTCTCTACCACTATCCCACCCCATTATCCAGCTATGAGTTTCGTGCATCCATCTCTGATAACCAGGACAAGGAACTCATGGGTCAAATTATCGACGCCGCTTTTCTGGGCTCGGCGCTCGCTATTGGCGTGAAGCTGCAGTACGATGTCGACGGTTCTAAACGATTCTACGGCATCGGCCCCAACTCCCGGCGCGCCGCCGAATCCAATTTCACGCGGAAGGTTTTCCACTACTACGCGCGGGTAGGAGTTCCCATTTTCAAGGATACTGGCCTGCGTTGGAATGTCGCACATCATTTTGGGGGGCAGGTCATCGACCACGGAGCCATCGGTAGTCTTCCGAACATCGACAAGACTTTCCCGCAGGACGTGGCACCCCGTTGGAATCAGGAATCAGAGTTGCAACTCTTCATCGACTACGACACGCGAGACAACGCGATCACCACCAGTCGTGGCTCCTATTTCAAGTTCATGTTTGAGAACTCTCAGAAAGCCTTCGCCAGCAATCACGTGTTCCAGCGCTATGGTTTCGATTTACGGCAATTCCTTAAGCACGATGATACGTTTTGCGCCACGGCTCTCCGCCTTTATTTCGAACAGCTCCAAGGCGCTGCCCCCTTTTACCTGCTTCCTGCCTTGGGCGGCAAATACACTCTGCGCGGTTACGGAACCGGGCGATATATTGACAAGGGGATGACGGGCGCGGGATTGGAAGAGCGATTGACGATCTACAAAGCTAAAGTTGCCGGCGTGATAACCGAACTGGAGGTGGCGCCCTTTGCCGAAATCGGAACGGTCTTCCATGCTCCGAAGGACATTGCATCCCGCTATATGCGCCCAACATTGGGCAGCGCCTTCCGAGCCGTTGCGCGACCCCAAGTGGTCGGTTCCATCGATGTGGGGGTCGGGCAGGAAGGTGCGGCTGTTTTCATGGACATCAACTACTCCTTTTGACATGACCATTCATGTTCGACAATCAACGGTGTCGTTGGTTCATGGTGTGCGGATGGATGTTAAGGCCACCCATGCGCGGGCGACCGCAGGCAACTCCAGTTCCCAGGCAGTTTTAATCAGTCTTTGTTTGTTTTTTGGGGCTCCTCCGATTGCTTCCAGTGCCGACATCGCTGTAACTGCCTTCTGGCCGACTCGGCCGGCCACGATAGATGGCACGGCGAGTTTCTGGGTCAGCGCGTTGAACATCTCGACTCAGCCAGTTACGTACGTATTTCCAGAAGAGATCAAATGCCAGCTGATGTCGCGGCAGATAACCTGGGAAGTATCGGCAAGTCCACTTGACAGTTCGCAGAGCGGACGCGTGACCATCGCACCGGGAGCTTTCGAACGACGAGAATATGTGTTTGCCTCACCAGTATCATTGTCCGACCAGTTGACAATCGGGCTCCGCGATTTCGCAACGACACGCATGGTGCTCGACTCACCTAACCCGTCGTCAACTGTCACGACGAAGGAGCCGCGAAGCACGGGGTTAGTATTTTTCCTGAAGGGTCGGAAACAAACAGCAGAAGCCGAAGCATATGACCCGGACAATTTCTTCAAGAGGCACATTTTGGGTCACGAACCGTTCTATTTCATTGCTGGCAGAAAATCACCCAATGCAAAATTTCAAATCAGCTTCAGATATCGACTACTCAACGACTACGGCTGGCTGGCTCAACAGGCCCCCTGGCTGACCGGCTTGCAGATGGCGTATACGCAAACATCATTGTGGGATTGGAACACGCCGTCCGCGCCGTTTGTTGACAGCATTTATAGGCCAGAATTGCTCTATTCCTGGCAACGTTTGATTGGCGGTTCGCCATCAGATAGGTTTCGCTTTGATATCCACGGCGGGCTGCAACATGAATCCAACGGTAAGGCAAACGCAGATTCGCGCAGCATGAACATCGCCTACCTGCGTCCTATGTTTGTCTTTGGCCAAAATGGTGGACTCCAGCTGACCTTGACACCACGCGTCTGGGCATATCTTGGCGATCTCGATGACAATCCAGATATCGCCCAATACCACGGGTATGCTGATATCCGGGTGGTACTCGGCTGGAAACAAGGATTGCAGGTTTCTACGCTAGGCCGGATGGGCAAGAATGGCCGTAATGACAGCGTGCAGGTGGATGTCACATATCCGCTGATGCGGTCACCATACGGCAGCTCCAGCCTCTATTTTCATACCCAATATTTCACAGGCTACGGCGAAAGCTTCTTGAATTATAAAGAGCAATCGAACATTCTGCGTGCTGGATTTTCGATATATCGATAAATGGAGCCATGAAAATACCGGTTCAAAGGCGAAATACCTGGATCGCCTGCCCGAAATGCGGTCACAAAGTCGCCAAAGTCCGAATATGCGACATGGAGGTGCACTGCAAGCATTGTGGCCATGATTTTGAAGTTATAATCGGCCCCACTCTAATTCAGCCTCAGAAAGAGCCGGAGGAATAGCATCCTGAGATCGACGGAGCCGACACCTGCACCAAACGGTGAAATTTCACAAGCCAGAAACGCACAATCTGTCTGAGACGGAGAAATGAACACGGAACGAGGACAAGGGGGCGGTCTTACGTGAGGATTTGGGGGGTCACTGACACGATCACGCCGTCAGCCACACCGCCGTCAGCCCATGTTTGCTACCATACAGATAATTGGCTACGATGGGGGCGAGCCGGTTTGGAAAAGAAGAAACTAATGCGGGATGGGACATGAACATATTCGATTCATGCAAGATGGCGCAGCAACGCCTTATAGATCAGCTTTCATCAATAAATGCAAAAGGCAAAATAACCGGAATAACTTCCTATCCTGGGGTCTATGGGCATCCCCCACGTTACCTGATCCAAATCCAATATAAGGACCGCATCATCGAAAAAGAAGTAACGGAAACCGAATTCGGCGAGGCCAAAACCGGGACACAAATAGTTTTCTCCCCACCCATCCCAGAGTGCCCCTCATGCGCCTGTCATACAGGAATCTGTCTGATCCTGGGAATATTATTCGGTCTGGCGGCGACGTGGGCAATAGCAAAATACGCGACTGGGGCAACGGCAACAATCCTCTTCGTAATCGTCACTACCGTCATCCTCCTGGGAATTTATATCGCGCAGTGCCAACGCGAACACAACACCCGCATCAAGGCGCTTGAAGAAGCATTGGCGTTCTACCAGCCCGAGATCGCGGAATGAGAGAATACTCCAACTCTGTACTCTAGCCCCACGGGGCCCAAGGAGACTCCCTGCTCAATCCCGTCCCTTGTATGGACGGGAAAAGGTGGGTCATGGGACGACCTGTCTGGAGAATGCATCCTACTGGTCTTTGCCTTCAAGCGCAGGCACCGGCAATCGTTGCAGAATGATGCCGCGTCGTGTCGACGCGATACGTCTGTAATAATCCCCGGATAAGAATAATAGCAGGACTCGCAGCCACGGCTGCATGATCCTGCGACCCTAAGAGAGCCACCGTAGCGGGCCAGAGCCCAAGAGGCCAGCGCCCGCTTGTGCCTGGTCGTTAATTCGGGACACATTTCCCCGACTTAGCGGCCAGGCATTTGCATTTTGTGTCGCCAGTGCTTGTCCCCCTCGCACGGGACGTGTCCTTTGCGCGAGGTGGCCGTGGCAAAGCACGACGACGTCCCTCTCCCACCCGAAATCGAGGCGTGGGAGCTTGACCTCGTCCGGAAGGTGGCCAAAGCCTTCCGCGACTGCGAGCAGGACGAACTGACTGCAGAACTCGCCAGCCGTCTGCTTGAACTCAAGAGCAAGCCGCCGACCGGCATTAAGAATTGGCGGGCATACCTGGCCAAGTTCCTCTACAACAAAGCCTCCAACATAGTCCGCAACTGGCGGCTGAGGGATAGCCGCTCCATCTCGTTCCAGCAACCGGAAGAATTCGACGACGATTCCATCATGGGCTCGCTGGATGCGCTTCTGGCCCATGACGACAGGCCGGAAAAGCTCCGGCAGGAATTCTCCGGGGCATGGGGGAGTCTGGCCCCGGAACTGCGGGAATTGTGGGAAGTCCTCGTGGAGGAGGAAGGCTGCCAGGGGGCCGCGGCCAAGCGGCTGGGCAAGCATCGGAACACGGTTGCCCTATGGCTCCGGCAGATCCGCGAGGTCCTAAAGGCGCATGGATTCCTCGACGGATGAGAAATTCCCATTGTGCATTTTCGACCCCTCAAGTGCCTATACAAGTAGGGGACCTTGAACATGGCTGAGACTTCGGCAGGGACGATATACCGATTCACTCTGAAGGACGGGGCATCCCCCGACATCCTTAAGACGCTCCTCACCCTGGTCCTCAAAGAAGCCGAGATCCTCTACGGCCAGGCGAGGCTCAAGCTGGAAACCTCCTACGAGCTGCTTCCCAAGCGCGCCGCCTGCGTCATCGAAGGAGGCACCGAGTGCGGCGAACACCTCGCCAAGCTTTTGAGCGGGTTCCTCATTAGGCAAGTAGGCGAGGATGGATTCCGCGTGGATCGTCTGGAGAAAAAACAATGGAAAAGAAGCACCTGAGCGCCACGCAGATCGGGATGTTTCTTCGCTGCCCCAGGCAGTACGAGTTCCGCTACATGCAGGGGCTCAAGCAGCCGCCCTCCGGGGCCATGGTCCAGAGCAAGGTCTGGCACCGGACGGTGGAGGAGAACTACCGGCAGAAGATCGAATCCGCCAAGGACCTCCCCCTGCCCCGCATGGAGGAGTTCTACGCCGCCCAGTACGAGGAGGCGCTCAAGGCCGAGGAGATCGCCTTCGAGGCCGGGACGAACCCGGGCAGGCTCAAGGACCAGGGCGTCGCCATTACGGCCGCCCACCACCTGCTTATCGCCCCGAAGGTGAGCCCCCTCCTTGTGGAGGAGCGGTTCTGCATCAACCTGGGCGACGACTTCCCCTACGACCTCGTGGGCGTCTGGGACGTGGTGGACCAGGACGGCTTCATCGCCGACAACAAGGCCTACGGCCGCACCCCGAGCCAGGACGACGTGGACAAGGACATCCAGCTCGGGCTCTACAGCCTTGGCTACCGGGTCTCCCAGGGCAAGGCCGAGAAGGGGTTGCGCCTGGACGCGGTCATCAAGAACAAGGAGCCCAAGCCGGTCCAGATCCGCACCACCCGCACCAACGAGGACTGCCGGTTCCTGCTGGGGCTCATCGAGCAGGTGGCCAAAGCCATCCAGTCCGGCAGCTTCTACCCCAATCCGAACGGCTGGCACTGCTCGCCGACACGCTGCGGCTACTGGGCGCAGTGCACCGGGAAGAGGAGCCCCCTGTGACCGTCGAGGCCGCGGAGCAGGACCGCTACGACAAGGTGGTCTGGGTGACCATCCACGTCCCGCGGGAGCTGCTGCGCGCTCGTGGCCACCAGCGACGTTTCGAGACGGACGGCCAGCGCCGCAAGCGCAGCGCCCAAGCCGCCGGTTTCACCTGCCGGACGTGCGGCAGACCATTCACTTCGAGCTCGGGCCGCACCCAGCGCCGCGGCCGCAGGGTCTACGCGCGCAAGTTCTGCTCCCGCGCCTGCTACGCCCGCTCAATAAAGGGCAACGGATTCCACAAGGCGGACATATCCCTTCAAGGAGGCGAACAGACATGAAGACCAACGTAACGCTGCCCGGCGAATCGGGCCCCGGCGAGCCCGGCAAGGGCCAGACCAAGCCGCCGGTCCACGTCGACTTCGGCAAGCAGGAAAGCAAGGACGCGTCCCCCTTCCAGAAGGCCAAGACCATGCCCAAGCGCCTGAAGGCCCTCATCTGGGGCCCGTCGGGCGCTGGAAAGACCACGATGTGCCTGCAGGCCCCGAAGCCGGGTGTCCTCGACCTCGAGGGAGGCTGCGACCTCTACGGCGACTCCTTCGAGTTCTCCGTCCTGCGTGCGAGCACGGCGGACGAGGCCATGGCGGCCGTGGACTGGCTTCTCACGCACAAGCACGACCTCCGCACCCTGGTGGTCGACCCGATATCGGTCTTCTGGGATGCGCTCCAAAAGAAGTGGAGCGACGTCTTCCTACAAAGGAACAAGGGCTCGAAGGGCTACAAGTTCGAGTTCTACGACCTACAGCCCAAGGACTGGCTCACCATAAAGGGCGAATTCAAAGAGTTCGTGCGCAAGCTGATCGCGCTGGATATGAACGTCCTGGTCACCGCCCGCGAGAAGACCCAGTACGCGGACGGGGCCTACATGAAGGCGATCGGCGAAACCTTCGACGGCGAGAAGTCCCTGCCGTACCTCTTCGACGTGATCATCCGCATGTACGTCGACGAGAAAGGCCGCCACATGTGCGCCTGCCTGAAGGACAGAACGAACAAGCTGCCCAAGGAGCCTTTCGAGGCCAAGTTCGCGACCTTCGAGGCGCTCCTGGGCAAGCAGGCGTTGACCCGGAAGGCGAAGCCTATGACCCTGGCGAGTCAGGAGCAGAAGGACCGCATCGGGACTCTCATCGCTCAGGTCGGCGTGACGCCCGAGCAGGTGTCGCGCCGCCTGGCGGCCTACGAGGCCGAGACCATCGACGATCTCACGGCGGAGAACGCCGCGATCATCATCCAGAAACTGGAAGCAGCGGCTTCCAAGAAGGCCTAAGGGCCGATCAGGAGGAATACAAGCATGCCGAGAATCGACTTCTCGAAGGTGGACGACGTCCAGGACTTCTCGCCGATACCGGAGGGCAAGTACCTGTGCAAGCTGGCGGACATCGAAGAGGCGAGCACGAACGCGGGCGACGAGATGTGGAAGCTGCGCTTCCAGGTGGCCGAGGGTCCGCACGCCGGCCGGATGGTGTTCGACAACCTGGTCTTCTCGTCCGCGGCCATGAAGCGGGTCAAGCTCGTATGCTCGCGCATGGGTCTCGACGTCTCGGGCGAGCTGGACCTCACGCCGGAGAGGCTTAGGGGCCGCACATGCCTGCTCACGGTGCAGACCGAGGAGTACGAGGACTCCGAGGGCAGGCGAAAGAAGCGCAGTGTCATTCCTTTCGCCGGCTACGAAAGGGCCTCCGGCGATGGCCCCCCTGCGGCCGCCGCGCCCTCCACGGATGAGGAGGAGCCGGCGTTCTGACGCCGCGCCCGCAGGAGCGACCATGTCCGCCCGCGAGTACCAGGCATCCGTCTCAGGCGTACTCGCCGAGATCAGGTTCCACAAGGAACACTACCTGATCGGCCGGCTGGCCGACGGGACCGCGGTCAAGGGCGGCATGGTCGCTCCGCAGCTCGGCCTCGAGTACAGCTTCCAGGGCAGGTGGGTCCGCCACCCGCGATGGGGCGACACCTTCGTGTTCTCCAGCTACACGCGGGCCTATCCCAAAAGCCTGCCCGCCATCCGGAGCTATCTCGAGCAGAACGCCAGGTGGGTGGGTCCCGAGACGTCGCAAAGGATCGTCTCGGCCTACGGCGAGAAGGCCCTGGACGTACTCAAGGCCGAGCCCGAGCGCGTGGCCCGGGAGATCCCGGGCATCACCCCGGCCCGGGCACTGGAGATATCGGCCATGCTCAAGGCCGCCCAGGGGCATGAGGAGCTCGAAATAGCTCTCAACGAGCTGTTCGAGGGCCTCGCGGTCTCCGCCCGGGTCCGCCATCGCATCCTCGACATCTGGGGTCCGGACGCCCCGGCCAGGATCAAGCAGGACCCATACCAGCTCATTGAGGCCGTGGGCGGCGTTGGCTTCCTGACTGCGGACAAAATCGCGCGGCGCGTCGGCTTCGAGCCCGAGGGCCACCCCCGTATCCGGGCCGGGGTCCTGCACGCGCTCAACGAGGCGGCCTGGGGGCCCGGGCATACCTTCCTGCCCAAGGACGTCCTCCTGCGCCTGGCCAGAGAGCTGCTGGCCGTGGACATCGGAAAGATCGAAGCCGCGCTGCCAAAGCTGGCCGCGGAAGGAGTCGTGGTGACGGACGGGAACGCGGTCTATCTCCAGGCGCTTTACCGGGATGAGAAGACCGTGGCGCACCTATTGAAGCAGTTGCAGGACCACGGCGGGTCCACCGCCGCTCAAGATCAATCCCAATCAAATGGAGGCAATCGTACATGAAAGCAGCGACAGTGCAGGGCAACGGGAGCAGGACCGCGGCGGAGTCGGCGAAGCCGGTCCCGGCGCAGGGGCAGGGGGTGGTCGTGACGATCAAAGCCCCGAACTTCAGAACAGTTCAGTTTAAGGTGATCGGGACGGCACCGCTCGTGGTCCATAAGTTCGCGACGAAAGCGCGGTTGGCCATCATGCAGACGCAATCACAAGGGGGCCAAGCCAAGAGCAAGAAGAACCGGGAGGCCAAGGACTTCGACGCCGTGTACAACGAAGCCCGCCATCTCTCGCGTGAGGGATGGGACGGAGTTCCGGCAAATGCGTTCAGGGCCGCAATGGTGTCGGCCTGCAAGATTTCCGGGTTCGTCATGACGAGGGCGAAACTGGCCATCTTCGTTGAGGCCGATGGTTTCGACAAGGACGAGGGGACGCCGCTCGTGCGGATACACGGCACTCCGCGGAAGCACGAGGGGTACGCCCGCAACGACAACGGTTCCGTGGACATCCGGGTCAGGCCGATGTGGGAAAGCTGGCACGCCTTGGTGCGAGTGCGGTTCGACGCGGACATGTTGTCCGTGCAGGACATCAGCAACCTTCTCGCAAGGGCTGGGCAACAGGTCGGCGTTGCCGAAGGAAGGCCGGACAGTAAGAACTCCTGTGGTATGGGCTGGGGCACGTTCGCAATCGAGAACAAGCCGTAGAAGGATAAGGCAGGCGTGGCCGGGCCCGGCATGTCTGGGTGAGGTCAGGCTGGGCGAGGCAGGCAAGGCGCGGTAAGGTGAGGCGCGGCGCGGTGAGGACTGGCGGGGCACGGCAGGCATGGAATGGTAGGAGGGCAAGCAATGAGCGTGCAGGGGGAGCTGGAGCGGATCAGGAAACGCAACGGCGGCCTGTTGCGGCCGGAGGACGTGGTCCGGGCGGCAAGGCCGAAGAGTTCGCCTTTGCATGACAGGTTCGACTGGGACGATGGAACCGCCGCCCACAGTTGGCGGGTGGAGCAGGCGCGGCATCTCATCCGAGTATTCGTCCAGGTCGTCGATGCCGGCGGATGCAATGCCGAGTCGCGGATGTTCGTCGCGTTGAGCGCCGACAAGTCGGGCGGCGGCGGATATCGCATCCTGACCGACGTGCTCGGCGACGACACGCTGCGGGAGGCGCTGCTGCGGGACGCCTTCGAGGATATGCGCAGGTTCACGCAGAAATATGCCGCGCTGAAGGAACTGGCCGACGTGTTCATGGCGATGAACACGGCACAGCGCAGGCAGGCCGGCAAGGCTCTCGCGGCACGATGATCATGGCTGTCATGGCAAGGTCAGGACAGGCATGGCCTGGCCTGGCAAGGCGAGGCGGGGCAGGCATGGAATGGCAAGGCCGGGCCAGGTAAGGTGAGGCGGGGCAGGGCAGGCACGGCGTGGCGCGGTTAGGCAAGGATGGGCCAGACATGGTGAGGTAAGGCAGGCGGGGCCAGGCAAGGCGTGACTAGGCGTGGCGGGGTGCGGCGCGGTCTGGCACGGCATGGCAGGCGTGGCATGGCAAGGCGAGGCCCGGCTCGGCATGGCACAGCTGGGCATGGCAGGGCAGTACGGGCGGGTGTGTCCATAGGAGCGCCCGCCCCAATTTGAGGTTGGAGGATATCCCATGAACCTGTTTCCGGACCAGCAGCGGGCGCTTGAACTGGCCCGCAAGAACCCGCTCTTCGTACTCACGGGAAGCGCGGGGACGGGGAAGTCCACAGTCGTGCGCGCCATCATCGAGGACCTCGCCAAGCCCGGCGTGCGCGTGGCCATCGCAGCGCCGAGCGGAAAGGCGGCGAAACGGATCGCCGAGATCACCGGCAGGCCAGCGACGACTATCCATCGTTTGTTGGAGCCGCAGAAGACGGCTGACGGCTTCGCCTTCACTCGAGGCCCGAGCAATCCCATCGATGTCGATCTGCTCGTCGTGGACGAAGCGTCCATGATCGACATCACCTTGATGGCGCGGCTCATCGAAGCGATCCCGCCCGGGGCACGGCTCCTGCTGGTCGGCGATCCGTACCAACTCCCATCGGTCGGGCCCGGCGGCCTGCTGAAGGATATCCTCGACTCAAAAGCAGTCGCTTCCACCGAGCTCACGGTGGTCAAGCGACAGGACAAAGGCCTCCTCCTGTCGAACTGCCACCGGATTCGGCTGGGGCAGGACATAGAGACTCGGGAGGACGCGCCCGATTTTACATTCATCCCCCTGCGCGACGAGGCCGATATCCAGGCCAAGATTATCGACCTGGTCTCCCGGGAATTGCCTCGCACCAGGAACCTGGACCCCATGCGCGACATCCAGGTGCTCGCCCCCCTGCGCGAGCGGACCGCGCTCTCCTGCCGGGCACTGAACGAGAGACTCCAGCGAGCGCTCAACCCCAACCCCCCTCTCGAAAACGTCTCGTTTCGCCTCGGGGACAGGGTCATCCAGCTGAAAAATGATTACGACCACGCGATTTTCAACGGCGACCTCGGCCGGGTCACGCGAATCAGCCGCGAAGACAGGAGAATCGACGTCCTTTTCGAGTGCCCGGATCGTCCCGTGGAACTCGACCTCTTCAACAATGATCTGGCGCTCGCCTACTGCCTGACGATTCACAAATCCCAGGGCTCTGAATGGAATGTGGTCGTCATCCCGGTCCACCGCGCCTTCGGCCCGATGATGCTGACGCGGAACCTGTTCTACACGGGCCTGACCCGGGCAAAGCGTCTGTGCATCCTGGTCGGCCACCGCGACGAGATCCCGCGCATCGTGCGTCGACAGGGCAGCCTGAGGAGGTACACGGGACTGGCAGGATTTCTCAATGGCAAAGGGAGGTAGCGAGGATTTCGTCATCGCCGTAGACACGCGTGAGCAGCGTCCTTACAGCTTTCCGCACTGCGAATTGAAGGCTCTGGCCGCAGGCGACTATTCGCTGGTCAACTACGAGACCCGGATCGCAATCGAGCGGAAATCAAAGGCCGACTGCTATTCGTCTCTTGGCCGCGGCCGCGCGCGCTTCAAGCGCGAGGTGGAGCGGCTTGCGCGCCTCGAGTACGCGGCCATCGTCATCGAGTGCTCGCTCGACGACTTCCTCACGCCGCCGCCCTTCTCGCAGATGAGCCCGAAGGCGGCGATCAACACGCTGGTGGGCTGGTCGGTCAAGTACCGCATCTGCGTGTTCTTCGCCGGCAGCCGGCGACACGGCAGGACGTTGACCTACCGACTGCTTGAGAAGTTCCACCGTTACGACAAGGAGAGATCGCTTGGACGACCATAAGCAGGAGTGGAAGGACTACAAACGGGCGGTCCTCGATAGGGTCCATGACTTCTCGGGACTGTTTGAAGACATCAAGCGACAGAAGCCAGCCTCGGATGGCTGGATCTCGGGATGCTGCCCCTTTCATGATGATAAGAATCCGTCCTTCGCCTTCAACCGCCAGACCGGGAAGTGGGCCTGCTTCGCGGGCTGCGGCAAGGGCGG
The DNA here is from genome assembly GCA_041650695.1 of Elusimicrobiota bacterium. Taxonomy (GTDB): domain Bacteria; phylum Elusimicrobiota; class Elusimicrobia; order UBA1565; family UBA1565; genus JBAZKS01. The sequence continues at coordinate 85,807 of JBAZKS010000006.1, read as the reverse complement.
CCCGTTCGACTTCATCATGCAGACCACGGGCTGGTCATTCAAGGACGCCCTGTTCAGCCTGGGCGACAAGGCGGGCGTGCCCAGGCCGGGGTCCAACGACGCGGGGCGGGACCGGATAGAGGAGGACTGGGTCCGGCAGCTGGCCTCGGCGCTAGAGGCGAACGACAAGGTCAGGAAGTACCTCCGCGAGAAGCGCGGCCTGGCCGACGAAACCATCTGCAAGTACCAGCTCGGCTGGGACGCGCACCGCAAGCGCATCGCCATCCCCGTGCGCGACGAGAAAGGCCGCCTGGTCAACGTCCGCTTCTACGGTCATGCCAGAACGCCCAAGATGCTCAACCTGCGAGGCTATGGCAACACGCCGCGGCTTTACGGAGCCGAGGAGCTTGCCGCCTACGAGGGCAAGGAGATCATCCTCTGCGAGGGCGAGTTCGACCGGCTCATCCTGCAGCAGAACGGCTTCACGGCGGTCACCTCCACGCACGGCTGCGCGTCCTTCCGCGGCGAGTGGCTCGCCCTTTTCGAGGGCAAGGACGTGGTCGTGGGCTACGACGCGGACGGCGAGGGCCAGGCCGCGGTCCAGGGCGTCGTCCTGCCCGCGCTGCGGGACTCGAAGGCCGCCTCCATCAAGAACCTGGTGCTGCCGCTCGAGGGCACCAAGGCCGACAAGGATTTCACCGACTTTTTCGTGAAGCCGCGCTCCATGAACGGCAGCCTGTTCGAGAAGCGCTGCTTCACGGCCGAGGATCTGCGCAAGCTCATCGACGACGCCCGGCCGGCGGACCTGGGCGGCATCGCGTCCAAGACGGAACCCGGCGGTCGCAAGGCGGCGGACCTCCTGCTGGTCATCAAGGCCATCCGCGAGTCCGAGGGCCTCGGCTCCCACCAGAAGTTCACCAACATCGGCGAGGCCCTCGCCCTCCACCTGGGCGGGCAGGGCGCGTTCTTCTACGACCCCAGGGCGTCCGCCGAGTACCTCTGCCTCGGCGGCCATGTCTACACGATCGGCAACAACCGCACCTTCAACGCCCTCCTGCAGCGGCTCGGCCGCATGAACGTCACGACGGCGGAGGGCCGCTTCGTCTGGGAGTTCCTGCGCAACCACGCCCGCGACGCCGGCCGCCCCGTGCGCTCCGTGGGCTGGGTCCACGCGGACGCCGACAGGTCCGCGGTGTTCGTCCACACCCACAACGAGCGGGGCGAGATCCTCAAGATATCGCCCGGCTCGGTCGCGCTCGTCCCCAACGGCCAGAACGAGGACGGCGTCATGCTCGCGCCGAGCGACCGGGTCCGGCCCTTTCGATACCTGGCAAAGGCCGACCGCGGCCCGGCCTGGGTAAACTTTAAACGGCTCCTGCACGACGCCTTCCCCTGCGCGCCGGCGGACAAGGCGATCCTTGCCTCGATCATACCCCTCGTCTTCCTCAAGGACCTCTGCCCCGCCCGCCCACTCATACGCCTGAGCGGGTCGTCCGAGTCGGGCAAGACGACCGCGGGCAAGCTCGTCGGCTATGCGGTCTACGGCGAGGACATCGCCAAGACCGGCACCATCGCCAGCTTCTACACGGACGCATCGCGCAACCCGCTGGCCATGCTCGACAACCTGGAGGTCCCCAACATCAAGGGCGAGCTGCTCGACTTCCTGCTGACCGGCGCGACCGGCATCGTGCACGAGAAGAAGAAGCTCTACACGGACCAGGACATCGTGCGCGAGAAGGCCGAGGCGTTCATCCTGACGACCGGCATCGAGTCCCTGGGCAAGCCGGAGCTCCTCTCCCGCCAGTGGGACCTGGCCTGCGGCGAGGCGTTCCACTCGGAGGGGTTCTCCCACCTCGGATGCAGGAACGAGATATTCAAGCGCCGCGACGAGCTCCTCTCGGCCGTTTTTGACCTGCTCGCCCACGAGATACTGCCCCGCCTCGAGGACCGGCACAAGGTCGAGGCCATGCTCAGGCGGGACTACGGCGGCCACCCGAAGGAGCGCACCTTCGAGTGCCTCGCCCTCGCCTTCCTCATATGGGACGCCCTCGAGGGCAAGCTCGGCCTCGAGCGCGAGCTATGGGCGCTCTGGCTCGGCGAGCAGCGCTCCGAGTCCGAGGAGACGTCGGCCGAGACCAACATCGTCCTGCAATTCCTGAACCTCTTCGCGGGCGCGGCGCGCGCGCTCAAGGCCGCCTCGGGCGACAGGACCAGGGCCGACTTCATGGAGCAGTTCCAGCTGCTGCCTGCGGACGGCGAACCCGGCGTCTGCTTCGACGCGGGCGCGGGGCAGCTGCTGCACGTCTTCACCGCGCTGGCCAAGCAGCACGGCTACCCCCGCCCGTTCGAGAACGCCAGGCAGCTCATGGCGCGGGTCAAGGAGGCCCTGGCGGTCATCCGGGCGTCCGGCTGGGCGGTCGAGTTCAAGGTCAGGACCGTCAACGGGCAGCGGGTCCACCGGTTCAGGCTGGCGGATGACGGGGATCGGCAGGTCGCGTTGCCGGGGGTCGGGGCATGAAACCGCGTTCCGGCGGGTGCATTGGTGCATTCGGTCTTGGAGGAATGCACCTTGTAATGCACCCGAAAATGTACCGGCAGGATAAGCGATTTTCCCAATCGGGTGCATTGGTGCATCAGGTTTATATATGTATTTGTTTAGAAAAGATAATAGATATATCCGGGGGTACGGGGGAGATCAAGGGGGTACATAAACACACAGGTACACCCCGTTTTGTGATGCACCAATGCACTTTCGGCAAAAAAGCCTTATGCCGGAAGGCTTTTCCGGGTGCATTAGGGATGCACCCCGATGCACCACCAGCTCAGGGGAATGCACCCGACCGATTTGGAGGCGGGAACCCGTCATGGGCAGCCTGAACGACCGCCTGGCCGCCCCCTCCCCTGCCCCCCGGCCCGCGTCTGCGCCGGTCCACGCCGCCGCCCACCCCGCCGGATCGCCCGAGGACTACAGATGGGCCGTCATCGAGCCCGCCTATGCCCCGAGCGAGGCAGTCCTCCTGGTCATCGACCCCGCCTGCCTGGCCGAGGCTCGCGCGGAGAACCCCGGGCTCGTGACGTACTTGATGTCCGAGGCCGAGCTGCTCTCGCCCTTCAAGAACGACCACGAGTTCATGCGGGGAGTCCACCGGATCAAGAAAATCCTGGGCGGCTGGGTCCGTCAGGCCACCCGGCCGGAGGCCGGACAGTTTAAACCGTCCATAGACGCGACCGGTATGCGCGAGGTACAAAAATGAGTGGCGCATACGCGAGGCGCGTGTGCAGGCTCTGCCGCAAGGGATTCATGCCGGCGTTCCCGAACCAGCGGGTCTGCAAGCCATGCAGGGCCGAATGGAGGCGGGCCTACAAGCGGCGCTACGAGCGCAGGCAGCGGCGGGAGCTCAAGCGCGACTTCGCATCCGTACCGGAGGGACAGGACTGAGCGTATGGCAGGAGCCAAGCAGAGAAAGGGCACCAGCGCGCGGCGCTACCCGCGCGAGGTCATCATCAGCGCCATCGAGAAGGTCAACGACGGCGCGACGATGGCGTCCGTCGCCGCCGAGATTGGGACGCGCAGCAACGTGGTCAAGTACTGGATCGACCACGCCGACAACTACCTCGGCCCGCAGGGCAAGCGCGCGCTCATGCCCGAGAACGGGCTCACCGCGTACACAAGCCAGCGGTTCCACCGCGAGGGCTGGGGCGTGGTCTCAGCCGCGCTGCGGGAGGCCCGGCGCAAGCTCAAGGGCTCCAGCATGGAGCAGATCACCCACTTCGTCGAAATGCTCGTCGAGAAGCTCGGACGGTACGGGCGGCTCGACCTGCGGACCAACCGCGGCATCGGGGTGCCGCCCATCGTCGAGGAGCAGAAGAAGGCGATCAAGGAGATCGAGATCATGATCGCGAGGTTCAGCCAGAAGAAGATGGATGAGTCCGCTCCGGCGAGCCAGCGCGAATGCCCGCCGGTCGCTGAGCCTGCGGGGCGGTCCGGGCCCGAGGCCGCCGACGAGCCCGCGGCGGATTCCGTCGAGGATTCGCGCAATGAATAGCCCGTCAGCCGGACATAATGCCTCATTATGTCCAGTGAATCCCCCGTCGGAGAATCGCCCTTTTATGGGCGCTCCGGTTTTGCGTAAAAATCCGGGCCTCAAACGCGCACACTCCTGTCAGCGTCGTTTTATGAACGCCTTTTTAGGTTTTCGTTCAAAATTTTTCATTCAAAAATCCTCGTCGGCCACGATCCGGCCCCGATTTCCGAATTCTTTTGAATTTCCGCTGAAAAGGAGGCGTTTCCCATGAGGACGCACGAGGAACGATTGGCCGAGTGCTTCTACCTGGGCTGGCAGACCCTGGGCTACAACAAGTTCACCGAGCTGCACCTCGGCTGGTTCGACGATCTGCTGCGCTACAAGCGCCTGCTCTTGATCGCCCCGCCCGGGCATCTCAAGTCCACCTGCTGCACGATCACCTACCCCCTGTTCCGCCTGACGGAGGACAGGAACCTCCGGATCATGATCGTCAACGAGATACTCGACAACGCCAAGGGCTTCCTGGGGGCCATCAAGACCCACATCCGGGACACCGAGGCGTTCCGCGAGCGCTACGGCGACTGGCATATCGACGCCGAGAAGTGGTCGGACGAGAAGATCCAGCTGTCGCGCTCGGAGGTCCTCAAGGAGCCCACGATCCAGGGCGTGGGCGTCATGGGCACGCTCGTCTCGCAGCACCCGAGCCTCATCATCGTGGACGACCCCTGCTCCAACCGCAACACGCAGACGGCCTCCCAGCGCCGCAAGGTCTGGGACTGGTTCCGGCGCGACCTCGTGCCCCGCCTGACCGGCGACGGCCAGATCGTGGTCATATCCACGCGCTGGCACCGCGACGACCTGGCGGGGATGATCAAGCGGGACCCGGGTTACTCGGACTGGAAGATCATTGAGATGGCTGCCGACTGGAAGGACGACAAGGGCGGGACGCAGGTGCTCTTTCCGGAGGAGTTCAACCCGGAGAAGCTGCGCGGCATCCGTGCCCAGCTGGGCACGGCCAACTACCAGTGCATCTACCGCAGCGCGCCCGAGACGGTCGAGGGCACCGACTTCAAGGCGGCGTGGCTCGATTCCGGCCGCTACGACAAGCTGCCCGAGGCCCTGGACATCTTCGCGGGCATCGACCTGGCCATCGGAACGGACAGCCGGCGCAACTCGTGCTTCGCATACATCGTGATCGGCGTGGACGTCAAGAACAGGGGCGACGTGTACGTGATGGACGGGCTCAAGGCACAGCTGCCTTTCACCGAGCAGCTCAAGGCGGCCAAGCGGATACACCACATCCACCACCCGCGTATCATCGTGCCCGAGGGGAACGGCTTCCAGGCGGCGTTCACTCAGACCCTGCGCAGCGACAAGGAGACCCGGGACCTGCCGCTGCGGCCGCACACTTCGCAGGGAGACAAGCACGCGCGGCTCAGGGGCCTCGCGCCGCGGTTCGAGCTCGGGGCCATCCGGCTCCCACGCAGCGACGCGGCCTGGGTGGAGCAGCTCGAGGAGGAGATCCTCGGCTTCCCGGACGGCACGCTAGACCTCATGGACGCCCTGAACCTGGCCTTGGAAGGGGTCAACATGCAGCGGGTCGAGCCCAGGATCATACTGGCCGGGGACGACGCGGCGTGAGGGCTCCATGGGACTGAGCGAGCGGCTTTCCAGGGCGCGATCGGCGATAGTGAAGGCCTTCGGCTCGGGCGGCGGGGAGGACGCGCCGCGTGCCGGGGAGCGCACGCTGCACCATGTCGAGGGTGCCGTCGACGAGGAGGCCCGCATCGCCAAGATGTTGTTCGCGGCCTTCCGGGACCAGGTCGTAAAGCAGGGCAAGGCGGTCCAGCGCCAGGCCGTGTTCTCGGGCAAGCAGGGCCTCTACCCGCCCATCGACTTCAACATCTTCGACCAGATGCACGAGCAGACCTCCTGGGTCCGCGCCGTGGTCGGGGTCATCACCAAGGCGGTCACGGCCAAGGGGTGGGCCCTGCGGCCGCTCAGGCCCGACGCTGACCCGGCGCGCGCGGACGAGCTCAAGGCGTTCTTCTCCAACCCCAACCCGCAGGACACCCTGGTGGAGATACTGGACGACATCACGCGCGACTGCTTCGTGTTCGGCAATGCGTTCACCGAGGTGGTCTACGGCGCGCAGGGGCGGCCCCGGGAGTTATGGACCCTGGACGCGCCCACCCTCCGCCTGCGGGTGGACGAGCACGGCCTCATCCTCGGCTACATCCAGGCGCAGATCGGCCAACAGGAGATCGGGTTCGAGCCCAGGGAGGTCATGCACTTCAAGCTCGGGACCAAGGGGGCGTCCCTGTTCGGGCTATCGCCCTTGGCGTCGCTCATCCTGCCGGTCACCGTGGACAAATTCGCCCAGGTCTACAACCGCGCGTTCTTCCTCAACGGGGCGAAGGTCAGGGGCGCGTTCATCATGAAGGACTCGACCCCGGAGCAGGTGGAGCGCAACCGGGAATACCTCAAGGAGCGCGCCAAGGACCTCGACCTGGCCCACTCGGACCTCATCTTGGAGGGCGCGGTCGAGGTCAAGCAGGTCGGGACTACGCAGAAGGACATGGAGTTCCTGAGCCTGCGCGAGTTCACCCGCAACGAGATACTGGCCGTCTACGGCGTACCGCCCGCCATGGTGAGCATCATCGAGACGGGCAACATCGGCGCGGGGACCGGCGAGACGCAGCGGCAGAACTTCTACGAGGAGACCATCGCGCCGTTCCAGTACCGGGTGGCGGAGAAGATCACCAAGCAGGTCATACGCGGCGGGTTCGGCTACGACGACTGGGCGTTCGAGTTCAACCGACGCACGATAGACGAGAAGGAGCAGGCGGAGATCCTGAACATCTACCTGCAGGCCGGGGTCCTCAAGCCCGAGGAGGTGCGGCCTATCGTGCTCTCGCGCCTGCCGGAGATCCGCAAGGCCATGGGCGCAAGGGAAACCTCCGAGGAGATGGTCAAAGCCCTCCGAGGCGCGGCCGAGACCATCACCGACGCCACGCGGGCGGTCATCCAGCTGGAGAACCGGTTCCTGGAGAGCCTGCGTGGGCACTTCGGAAAACTCGCCCAGGCCATGGAGGCGAGGTTGCCGAGCATCAAGGCCTCAGCGGTGAGGTCGGCGGTAGAGACGGCCAAGGCCGGATTCCAAGAAGCGCCGATCGCGCACGGCATCCTGCGCTTCATCGGATGGACGCGGCCCGAGGCGCTCAAGGCCGTGCCCGAACTGGAGGCCCTGCTGGAAGTCGTGGACGCCGGCGAGATCGCCAGGATCATCCAGCGATTCTCGCTCGAGGCGGCGCGCAAAGGGCTGGGCGTCTCGGCTAGGCGCTCAAAGGTGGAGGAGCCCGACGACATCAGCCGGGAGCTCGAGGAGGCGGTAAAGAAGAACGCCGTGGTGGTCGCCGCCAACGTCTCGGAGTCCATCAAGTCTTCCATCCGCAGGGAGCTGGTGGCGGGCATCGAGGCCAACGAGACCATTCCGCAGCTCCAGGACAGGATCGCGGCCAAGCTGGAGAGCTTCGTCACGGTGCAGGTCAAGGGCGCGACGGACGCTGCCGGGAACGTCATCCAGTCTCCATACGAGAGGGCGATCTCCAACGCGGACGCGGCCGAGATCATCGCCAGGACCGAGGCGAACCGGGCCTACAACCTCGGGACCCTGGATGCACTGGAGCAAAATGACGTGCAGGAGGTTACGTTCCTCCTGGCCTCGGATGCCTGCCCGGTCTGCCGCGAGATCGCGCAGAGCGCTCCGGGCTCAAAGGTTGGCCGGAAGTTCTCAATCGAAGAAGCACGCAACACGGTCCCGATCCATCCGAACTGCCGATGCACGTGGATAGTGGAGGGCGCATGAAAGACCTGCTCGAGAAGATCGACATGACTGATTTCGACAATCTGATCCTCAAGAACCCGGCAGAGCTGGATGACCAGGAGCTTCTCTCCCTGGACTACCTGCTCCACCGGGCGTGGCAGTTCCTGGCAGCCGAGCATAAGGTTCGATTCCACGGGAAGGAGTGGTCGGCAGAAGACCTGCAGGCTCTCCACGACCGGGTGAATGCCGAGATGGTCCGGCGCGGATTCAACCACCTCATCGAAGATGAGCTGGCGCAGAAACCCGCGGTTGAGAGCGCAGAGACGGGCTCAGATGCAGATGTAGAGAAGGGCGTCCGCCAAGCTTTCGGCTCTTACGGGGGCAAGCGCGCCCTCGCACACAGAATCGCGGCCTATATCCCCCACCACCGGACTTATGTCGAGCCATTCGCCGGCGGCGCGGCCGTCCTCTATGCCAAGGACCCCTCCCCCCAGGAGATCCTCAACGACCGCGACGCCGAGATCGCGTTCATGCATCGTTTCATCCGGGACCACGGATCGGAGGACAGGGCCGCTCTGGCCAAGCGAGAATGGACGATCCGCAAGGGCACCCACGAGCGGCTCAAGGCCCTGAAGCCCGAGTCCGACCGCGACCGCTTCTACAAGGCCTTCTACCTGACCAGATCGTCCTACGGCAAGATGCGCGGCGGCTCATTCAACCCGGCCAACGAGGGCGTTCAGATCGACTTCCCGGCCAATGTCGAGCGGGCGCAGGCCCGACTGCGCAACGTTGATGTCTCGAACAAGAACTACCTGGACGTCCTCAAGGAGCATGACGGCCCGGAGACCTTCTTCTACATCGACCCACCCTATCCCGGCGAATTCAACCTGTTCGACTTCGGATTCAAGGAGGAGCAGTTCATCCGGGCGCTCAAAAGCCTCAAGGCGAAGTGGATCGTTTCCTACACGGCCAAGCGGGCGGAGGTATTCAAGGGCTTCAATGTCTATCGGGTAAAGCGCCGCAACCAGATGAAAGGCCCGGGCGGCAACCAGGAGTGGGTGACGGAGCTGCTGGTCTCAAATTTCCCGTTGAAGCCCCTGCACCTCTACATTGAGAAGGACATCGGCCCGGCCCCGGCAGGCATGGAGGAGGCCGCACCGGAACTGCTCCCCCACCTGGAGGACGACGCCGAGATCGAGAAGGTCCGCGCCGCCTTCAAGAGCCCGGGCGGCAAGTACCGGCTCTACAAAAAGATCATCCGCCTCATTCCCGAGCACAAGAGCTACGTGGAGACCTTCGCGGGCGGGGCGCAAGTACTCTTCCACAAGAAACGCTCCGATCTCGAGGCCATCAACGACGTGAACGCCGACCTGATCGACGCCTACCGGTTCATCAAGAGCATGAAGACCGATGACTGGGACTGGCTCAAGAAGCAGAGCTGGATCATCAGCCGCGCCCACGCCAAGCGACTCTTCGAAATGACCCCGAGAACGCCGCGGGAACGCTTCTACCGCTTCGCCTACCTCAACAAGGCGTCATACTGGGGCCGCACCGACATCTGGGAGGGCATGCGGCCCAATGGTTCCACCGGCCTTGGCGCTCGAATCCGCCTGGCCGAACGACTGCCGGAGATCCAGGAACGGCTCAAAGGCGTGCGGCTGCACTCATGGGACTGGAAGGATGTAGTCAAGGAGTACGACGGCCCTGGCGCGTTCTTCTACTTGGACCCGCCCTACCCCCTGCACTGGCCCAAGGAGAAGGGGAAGTTCGGGCACAAGTTCTTCCGCGAGGAGGACATGCTGCCGGTGCTCAAGAACATCAAAGGCCGCTTCCTGCTCAGCTACGAGCTCGAGAAGGCGGGGCTGTTCAAGGGATTCAAAACCTACCGGATCAAGACCCTGCACACGGGATCGCACCAGCTTGGCGGGGCGAGGAAGGAATATGAGTTGCTCGTGGCAAACTATGGACTTAAGCCCACGTCACTCTACGTCGAGACATAGGAGAGCCATCAAGCTTCACACTATTCGGGGATACCATATTTCTTTCGGATAGACTTCGTGACAAAGACCGCTTCAAAAACGACGCCGTTGATATCGGGCTTGTCTTTGAAACAGAGGACCGTGCTATTTGCCCTCGGCTTGGAGATAAGAAAGGTCTGCCCACCATACGTCGTCGTCTGTGCGCTACCATGGGCGTAGTTTCCATAGCTATAGGCACTTCCTGTTGTCTGGGATGTTGATGGCGTGGTGTAGGTGCTAAAGCTCGAACCCTTCGCGGAATCGACGACCACGAAGTAGCCGAACCCGTGCTGTGTCGCGATTTCGGCTGCCCGAAGGAGCGCGAAGTCAGAAGCGCGCTCGTCGCTAGTGTAGCCATTGCCCCGGAAAGAAACCCGAAAGATGTTCTCTCCGAGCTGCGTTTCAGAATACCCCCCCCGAGAAACCGACCCGCTGGTAAGCAGTCGCGCATCCCAACAGAAAAGCGGTAACTCCCACAGTCGTCAGAGCTATCGCCCTCATCTATCAAGATCCTCCCATGAATCGACGCCCACCATCACGAATGGCTACTCGAATACGACTTGCTCATTGAAAAGCTCCAGCTTCAGGTTCTCGTCGGAAACGCTCATCAACTTGTCGTATGGTTCGCCTTCGCTAAACTGATTATCTTCCCACACGAAGGGAGCATCTTCGACCGCACCGGGTGCGATATCTGACACATTGGACGACAGCTGGACTTCCAGAAGCTCTTCGCCAAAAGCATTCTTAGCGACAAGAAGCGCCTTCCACGCGGTGATTCTCTTCTGACCCTTGTTCTCGACCTTCAGCGTGAGGCTGACAGCATTGCTATAGTTGTACTTCGTAGGCTCCTTCGCAAATCCAACGAGCTTCAGAATTTCCGCTCGCTTCCTTTTCGCTTGTACTGACGCGCTCCGAGCTGGCCTCGTGGCTTTGCGAGATGTCTCCACCTTCGGGCTCGATACCGTTCCAGAAGAAACTGCGATTTCCTTGGCCTGATCCTGAAATTGCGCAAGCGAATACACCGGGATGTCGTGCTTGAGGAATAACCTCTGGGCCTCCAGCAGCGAGACATTGAACTTAATCATGAAGCTCGTCGCCCCCATCAGTGCCCCAAAGAGACTGCCGTCAGATCGCATCTCTGCTTTCTTCAACTTGACTTTTTGCTCAAGCAGCTCTTGTTCGAGGATTTTGAACCGCGCCTCGTAGTCATCAGGGCGCTTGTAGGGCTTGCCGTCAACCGTATAGCGCAGGCTGATCCCTCGCAACCTCGCCCTTCGCTTCTGATCAAGCATCGCCTTGGTGTGTTTTAGGGCCTGCTCTCTGGCGCTGGCAAAGACCGAAGCTATTCCTCCCATTGCCTTCTTATCGACTATGGCGTCTTCGATTTGCGTTTCAATCTCGGCGATGTCTTTGTCCAAGTCTTCCGTCTTCGGAGCCTTTGCGCATCCAGTTGCGATCAGGCTGAAGAATACCACCCAGGCGAGAGAGCGAAGGCGGGGTCGCATCAGTTCTCCCAGGAGCCCAGCAACTGTCTGACACGATCTGCGGCGGCGCTCGCGCTCTTAAGTATCTCGCCCCTGGACTCAGTCTTCCATCGCCCCGTCTCAAAATCCAGTCGTTTCTGGAATATTCGAATCTCAGTGCGACCGTTGAAGGTTTTGTAGAAGTAAAGGGTGAAGCACCGCTTTCGACGCGGATCTGCGTTGGATTTCCCCAGGGGGCGACCGCCCTTCGTCATGAGCTTACTTTTCATAGAACCCAATCACGCCGCAGCGAGGCGATGGTCTTGTCGGCGCGGGCACTGCGTCCACCGGGAAGGAGCAGGCGGATTGCTCGAACGGGTAGTCCAAGGGTTTTCGCAATGGTGCGCAGTGCACCGCCAACCCTGCCGTCGCTTCGGAGATCGCGATATCGTCGGGGAGTTGAAGCCCTTTCAGGTCTTCGTTTTCGGGTCATGAGCCTGCACCTCCGAAAGAATCCCGGCAAAACGCCCCAGGCGAACGGTATCCTAGCTTTTTTACCCTTAGAGCAGATCGCGCAGCTCCCGCAGACAGAGGCCAGGAAGATCTAGAGCAGCGAGGTCGGCACCTCTGAGGACGTTCATACACTCTTCCGGAGTCGGATTTTCAGAGAATCCGACCACCTTCCTCTTCAACAAGAGCGCCGTTGTACGGGAAAGGCCTAGGGATATGAGATTAAGGGCAACGGGATCGGATGCGCCGCACTCAAGATAGAGGTGGAGCGGGTGGAGCTTCTCCACCAACTCCGGGAAACCAGCGTCTTTCAACGCCACCGCGAGCACATCGTTATAGGCTCTCAAGTGTTTCACATAGCGGTAGCGCAGATCTGTTTCAATTGTCTCCGTGAGCTCCCTGATCGATTTCCCAACGCTTTCGAACTCATCCTTTTGCTTTTGATAGACGATCTTCTCCTCGATCATCCGCTTGAGAGGCGTATCGTGAATCCACCGTGAGGCGACCCACGCATGGTACTTGTAACTCGAATGAGTCACAGCTTCAAGACATCGTTCGACCGCCTGGAAAATCCATTCTATCTGTCGATAGGAGCCCTGCAGGTGAGGCAAAATCGGCATGCATTGCGTAATATCCGGCTGGCTTCTAAGAAATTCGTAGAGGGCCTGCAGGCGCATCGGGAGGATCGTCGCGTTCCTACTGAACACCCCAGTGGGCAGGGTGACTGCGATAGCCTGGCAAGTAGCGACCGTCTGAGTCAACGTGAGGTGATTGGTTTCAGTCCGATACCTCGATTCAAGGATAGATTTCCCGGGCTTGATAAATTCTGAAAACAGCTTCCCCAGCGCCGCGCCTGCCAAATCTCTGGAGTCCCGCGGCGCATCTCCTTTGATGACACGCTGGATCAGCGCGCCACCGTCCTGGAGCGTATTTTCGAACGCTGAAGAAATCTCTTGCAGGCGCTCGCCTTCAAAACTCTTAACTTCCCAGCCACCGGGCCGGAGGCACCAGACGTTACCATGAAACTCCTGCAGGAGACGTCCAGCACGCCCTGCGAGGTTCTGGAAGTCGCCACGTTCCATAGGCCTCTTGCTTCCGCGATGCGGGTTCTCGATAACAATATCTCTCGCCGGGAGATTCACCCCTTGAAGCAAAGTGCTCGTGCAACATATGAAGCGAAGCTTCCCCGCCTCGAACAGGTCTTCGACGCGCGACCGGACGATTGCAGGCATCATGCCATAGTGGAAGGCCACGCGGTGCTTCAGCACCTCAATGAGGGGGTACTCGGCATGGATGTGCTCGGCTAGAAAGTCGATGAACTCCGCGATCTCGCGTTCCAATTCGGTCGGCGCCACATCATCGGCGATTAGTGCAGCGGCGATCCTCTCGGTAAATACCGGCTTGTCGGCATAGATGATCGTGCAACTATCCTTCTGCGTGATGGATTTGGCGAAACCAGCGAGTCGAGTGAACTTGGGGCCATTGAACTGGGAATCGAGCTCCCGTTCGCCAAGGTCCATCCGACCGCCATCGGCAAGGAGTTCGAATCGGGCAGCCTTTGGCTTGTCCTTAACCTCAGACACCAGGATGCAGTTCTGTGAAACGGGCGAGTGCTCCTCGATGAAATGCATACCCCCCTGTGCCCTGCCAAACAGTTCCAGCAGGTACTCTGGATTCTTCGCCAAGGGACTCGCGAAACAGAGTTCGACTGCGGGAAACCGAGCCAGAACCGCATCAATCGCGGACTGCAGCAATATACCACGAGCGTCGTCTTTAATTCCCTGGGCTTCGTCGATGATGAGCGTGGTGATCCAAGGCTCTCCTTCGTCGGAATGGAGCAGGCTCATAAGCCGCTCCTGCGTCAACACATAAACGATCCCGTTCTTTATTGTCTCCCGTTTTGCCGGAAGAGGGACACACCGAACGGCGACATCCCTCATGTCCGCACCATGGAGGTCCTTGATGAGCCGCAACATCACCTGCCGTATCAGAGCTCGTGTCGGAACGACGTATACGATGCTCACCGCTGGATCGGCCTTTATGCGTCGGATTATATCCAACGTCAATACGAATGATTTGCCGGCCGAAGTCGGAGCCGACACGCTGACAGAACGGCTCTCGGCCATAGCGTCATAGAGGTCGTGCTGGAAATCCGTCAGGATGCGTGGGCTGCCTTCGACTGAGTTTTCCGCTTCACGGGCGAGAGCTTCAAGGTCCAGAAGCGAGAGACGCTGATCCGCATCTTGCGAGTAGCGTTGCCGCAGCAATTCTCGGCCGGGGAAATTTCCTAGTCGCGCGAGGACATGCTCCACCGCCATGATGAGATCTTGGGATCTCTCCTGCATGCCTTCGACCATCCTGGTCACAATCTCATAGGCGATGGTCCGTTCCTCGGCACCGGAAGAAAAGGCCAGACGTGACGCGGCTGCAATGAGTTTCCGCAAGGTCGCATCCGTCACGGGCGTCACCTGCGCAGCCGCACGGCCAGGGAGATGTCGCTCTACGTCGGCCTTGAGGAGGTCGAGATATGCACCGCGGAGGTCATCAGATAATGGATTCGACATCCGTTAAAGCGCCTTGATAAAGGCGTCGCGGAAATCCTGGACGCTTTTGAACGGCAGGAAGAATATCTCAAAACGCAGGGTCTTGCGTTTGAATCCGTCGAATCGAGCTTGGAGGAGGTCTTTGAACCGCGAGGCTTCCTCCGCGTAACGACGCCGGAACTCTGCGATGATGTCATCCAGCTTCTCGCCCTTGAGCTTCCCGTATTCGTCCCAGTCAAATCCGATTAAGAGGGCGTGGTTCACTCGGCAATCCGGCCCTGGCTTAAGACGATCCAGATAGCCCTCAACAGCCTTTCGGAGCTTTTCGTCAGCCAGCTTGAAGTGGCTGGTGACGAGTCCAAACTCATGATCGCGCATGCCATCCTCATGGAAGTTTTCCATGCTTTTGAACGCATGGTCGAGGGCGTTATAGATGGTCTTCTCCAGTTTTGATTCGCCAAAATAGATGTCCAGCAACTTGTCGGCCTCGTTCCACTTCATGTGGATACCGTCTGATCCGTGGACCTCCATCTTACCGTGCGTTTTGAGTTCGTATTTTGCGACGATCTGTGGTGCTCCCAGCACAGCCTCAAGCAGGAAATAGAGCAGCATTTCCCCCGACTCCCCGCTTTTAGTTTTCTTAGTGAAGAGAGCCCGGGCATCTCGCATCAGCCGCGCGTGCTCATAAGGCTTCTTCGCGCTACCGCGGCGGCGTGCCGAGAAGCAATACTCAACCACATAATTTGCGATGCATTGAGCCAGGTCATCGAACTTTGGAATGCCGTTGGAGTCGAAACGCAGATGGTGGAATCGCATCTCGGCGGCGACCCCGGAGATGGCCAGCTTGTGCTCAATGACATCGAGGCAGGCATCGTATTGCGCCCGGGAAACCTCTACGTGCCCCGACAGCGTTTTGACTAGGGTCTTACTGTCTGTCATGACGTATGCCCAAGAACATAATTTCCCCCCGCCAATACGCCCACATAAAACGCCATATCTGCGCCGATGAAGGGCTTAGGGCAGGACCCTGGCAACCGCCAACGGAAGTACACGCAGTGGATCGTTTATTAGACAACCCAACACGAATGCCATCCAGCCAGCTATTACCAAGGCGGTACCCCGAAGAGTACCGGCTTTGCGGCACATCTTTTTGCTCATAGAACCACCTCCCTTTGGTCGTTTGAAACGACGAGTGAGGCGGTTGCCAAGGCTACCCTGCTCCGCATCGCGTGATGCCCTAAACCCTTCAGCACCAACGTCTTCTCTACCTCGAAGCGACGGACATCGAATCATTATATCACCAAACCCCGTCGAGGGATTCGCAGTTCAAAAGGCAACTATGCTACCCGGACAGTTTAAACCGTCCATAGACAATCTTGGCCCCCTGGCGTTAAATATGATGGAGGCCATGGAATCGTCAGTCATCCCGAAGGACCACGTGCTCAAGCTCTGCGAGCTGCAGGAGCGCGGACGATTCTATGGCGTGATCGAGCTGCACTTCGAGAACGGACGGATCTACCGCGTGCGGAAGCTGCACAACATCCAGCGCGAGGAACTGGAGCGCATGATCAACTCGTAGCATCATCCGCGCGCTATCGAAAGAATCGAGGCGCTGTCACGGAGGGCCGACCTCCTGACAGCGCCCTTTTATTTGCCGGGAGGATATGGAACAGACCGAGGTCGTGGAAAAGACAGTGGCCTTCACCTTCCCTCTCGACGTCCGCAAGAGCGTCGAGCAGGCGGGCGAGTTCCACGTCCTCGGCTACGCGGCCACCACCGACTTCGACAATCAGGGCGACATCCTCGCGCCCGAGGCCCTGGAGGCGGCCGCCCTGGATCTCATCAAGAACTCGACCGTCCTCCTGAACCACGACCTCAAGCTCCCCATCGGTCGGGTCGTGAGCGTCAAGTTTGACAACCGCGGGCTCCTCATAGATGCCCTCATCTCCAGCACGGAGCCCGAGGTCATCCAGAAGATCAAAGAGGGCGTCCTCAACAAGTTCTCCATCCGCGGCCAGGTCCTGGATCGGGAGCGGAAGTTCTCGAAGGAGCAGGATCGGGTCGTGAACATCATCAAGCGCGTCTCCCTGGTCGAGGTATCGCTCGTATCCGTCCCGGCCAACCCCGAGGCGCGCGCCATCGGCTGGTACATCTCCAAGGCCCTCGACGAAGAGGGCTCGGAGGGAGGCGACGACATGAACGACGTGACCGTAGAACCCATTTCCCCGGAGGCCGCGGCGGGAGCGGAAGGCGCAGTACCGGCCCCGGGCGCGCAGCCCGGCGCTCAGCCGGAACCCGGCAAGGCGCAGGGGAGTCCCCAGGACGCGCCCAAGCCGTCCGAGCAGCCCCAGCCGGGACCCGGCGGGCAGGCGGCGCAGCCGGCAGCGGGGACGAAGCCTCCCGAGGCCGGATTGCAGGATGAGGTCAGCAAGGCCCTGACCTCCAGGATGTCTGCCATGCTTGAGCCCGTACTCATGCTCATGGAGAAGCTCTCCGGACAGGTCGGCGAGGAGGCCAAGCCCCTGGCCAAGCAGATCAAGGCCATGCTCCTGACCTTGGCGGGGAAGCCGCCCGCCGCGCAGGGCCCGGCCGAGGCGGCCGCCGTCTCCAAGCAGGACGTCGCGGCCCTGGTGTCGGCCGAGGTGCAGAAGCAGCTCAAGAAGACCCTGGACGAGATCCCGACCCTGCGCAAGGGCCTGGTCTCCCAGGAGGGCGGCGGCCGGGACGAAACCGAGGAGGTCATGAAGGCCTTCGGGAAGCTCGACCCGAGCGACAAGCTCAGGACCCTGCTCAAGCTCGAGCACGGGCGGCAAGGCTAAGGAGGCGAGGGAATATCATGAACGATCTACAGGAACTCAAGAAGGCTCTGGACCTGGCAGGAGCCGGCTCCATCCTCCACCAGCCGGAGATCGACGCCGTGCTGGCCGAGATCATCGAGCGCAACAACCCGCTCCGGCAGAACCTGCCCCGCAAGCCCGGGTCCGGCTCGGCCTATATCTTCAACCGCAGGACGGCCCGGGGAGGGGCGCAGTTCGTCAACGACACCGAGGAGCCCAGCGAACAGCAGAGCACGGTCGATCAGCTCTCCTTCCCCTACCGGAGCATTCTCTACCGCGGGAAGGTGACGCGGCGGCTGCAGAAGCAGGGAAAGTCCCTGCTGGACATCGAGGCCGAAGAGATCGAGTCCGGGCTCCAGTCCGTGCGGGACCGCGAGGAGGAGGCCCTGCTCGTGGGCGACGCGGCCGCCAACCCCAAGCAGTTCTCGGGGCTGCGCAAGCTCGTCCCCGCGGGGCAGACGGTGGAGGCCGGGGCCAACGGCGGCCAGCTCAGCCTCAAGCTGCTGGACGAGGCCATCGACAAGGTCATCGGCAACCCGAACATGCTGCTCATGACCAAGGCGATGCACCGCAAGCTCAACAGCCTGCTGCAGGCCCAGCAGCGGTTCATGGACACCGTCGAGGTCAAGGGCGGCTTCCGCCTTCAGGCCTACCAGAGCATCCCGATCTACCGGACGATCTGGCAGCCGACCAGCGAGGTGCAGGGCACGGCCAACGACACGCAGTCGCTCTACGTGCTCGAGGCCGGGCCCGAGGTCTTCGTCAGCGTGCTGACCGAGATCACGATGGAGCGGCTGGCCAAGACGTCGTCCCAGGGCAGTTCGTTCGACATCTACGAGGACCAGTCCCTGGTCATCAAGAACGAGCTCAAGGCAGCCCGGCTCAAGGGGCTCCAGGCGCCGAACTGATGGCTGAGGAAACCTTCAAGTTGAAGAAGCTGCACCCTCCCTTCGGAACGGCCGAGTCCCCCCTGTGGGAGTTCGGCTATGACGAGGAGGTGCGGGTGGTCGGCGGCCTGTGCGAGGTCAGGTCGCCCGGCCTGCGGGACCGGCTGCTCAAGATGGGCTACGAGCCCGCCACGGAGGACACGCCGCCCCCGGCCGCGCCCAAGGGCAAGTGGAAGCCGAAGCAGGCTGCCAAGCCCGGGTCTGGCGCAAGACCGCAGGGAGGCAAGGACGCGGGATGAGCCATGCCGAGCTTCCCTCTGCCCCACCCGCCAAACTTCCGGGTGTCGGAGTCCAGCCCGGGACAGGTAAAGCTGGACTGGGGCGACTACGCCGCGGAGGAGAAGGAAGGGCACAGGCTGCTCGGGTTCAGGCTGTACCGGTCCGGGACGAAGGATGAGCTGGGGGTGCGGCTGGCGGATGAACGGGTTCTGGGGCCCGGGGTGTTCCAGTTCATCGACACCACCCCAGGGGCCGGGGCGAGCCAGCACTACCTCCTGGTGGCCGTAGAAGAGTCCGGCCTGGGAGCGGCCCCATTCGGGCAGGGCCCGTTCGGCGAGCCGGACTCGACGGGATACGACCTCGCGCCTTTCAGCCGCAGGCCGCACGGCTCTCCGAGGCGGGGTTGGGGCGAGGCAGCGGTGGGGATGGACAGGTTCGGGATATAGGAGCTTCGGATGGCCAGGACGAACACAAGCAAGCTCAAGCTCCCCAAGCACGACGTCGGGGACCTCAACTGGGGCCAAGACTTCAACGAGGGCCTGGACGCCGTGGACGCGCACTGCCAGCGCGAGGTACTGCGTCCCCCCAGGACCCTGGCTGCGGTCCTTGCTTCCGGCGCGGTCGGACCCTATCTGGCCGCCGGGACGACCTACTTCTACAAGGTCACCGCGCTCAACGCCGTGGGCGAGACCACGGAGGGCAGGCTCCCGGTCGTGTTGGAGGCCTCCCTCACCCAGGGCGCAACGCCGGTCCCCGTCCAACTCGAGTGGGAGGCCGTGGAGGGCGCGACCGGCTACCGGGTCTACAAGGGCTCCTCCGGCGGCGCAGAGGAGTTCCTCGCTGAGGTTTCAGGCGGGTCTACGGTCACCTATACGGACACCGGCAACACGGCCGTGACCCCGGGGCAGACCGTCCCCTCGTCCAATACGGCCCGGGAGTCCGTGACCGGCATCCGCAAACTCGGCGAGGCCGCCCCCCTCCGGGGAGACGTGAAGCTTGAAGCCGGGGACAACGTCACCCTCACCCAGGACGGTGCGGCGGGCAAGATCGGCATCTCTGTCCCATCCGCGACCCCCAGCCAGCACGCCCTGGCCGGGTCCGAGCACTCGGCCAGCACAGTCGCGGAGCTGAATACCAAGCTCACGGACGGCCCGGTCCCCAAGTCCAGCGAGGCCGTGCTCCAGTCCCTGGCCGACGCCAAGGGCGACCTGGCGGCCGCGAGCGGCCCGGACGCCTGGTCCCGGCTCCCGGCTGGTGCGGACGGCAAGTTCCTCAAGGCAAACAGCGCGGCCGCGCTCGGGCTCGAATGGGCGGACGCGGGCGGCGGCGCTGCCGGGTACGCCACGGTCGTGGTCGCAGCCCCTACCGGGGTGGCGGTCACGGATACCGCTAATATCCAGGCCGCGATCAATGCTTTGCCCGCGGGCGGCGGCACGGTCGTGCTACGTGAGGGGACCTACGCCCTGAACGCTGCCATCAACCTGCCCTCCGGCAAACCCGTCTGGATTCATGGCCAGGGAAGGGCGACCAGGTTG
Source organism: Elusimicrobiota bacterium (assembly GCA_041650695.1). Lineage (GTDB taxonomy): Bacteria > Elusimicrobiota > Elusimicrobia > UBA1565 > UBA1565 > JBAZKS01. Next base: position 65,905 of record JBAZKS010000006.1, on the reverse strand, counting down.
CAGGGTATCGCAGGTGCGAACTACCACTTCCGCGGGCCCGCCAGCGGCGGCATGCGCGGAATCGTCATTTCGGACCTCATGTCGGACGGCACGAACGCCTCGGCCATCATCCTTTCCATGGAGCCCGGCGCGGGCGCGATCTTCGAGGATATCAAGATCCTTCGCTGCTGGGGCTACAAGACCGCGAGTTGGGTGTATGCCTTCGTGGACAACGGGCGGACGGTTCGCAACGTCGAAGTCGCCCACTGTTCCATTGAGGACGGCTTCCTGTGTTTCATGAATTTCATCGGGACCGGGGTCATCCAACGCGTCATGGTCCATGACAACAAGGTCGTCCACGTGACCGCCGCGTCCTACTACGGCGCGAGCATCTCGCTCTCGGGAACCGCCCACATCATCAAAGGCAACCAGATTGTGTGCAACTCGGGAGAGGTGAACGGGGCCGCGATCCGCAGCGCCGGCGGCGGGATGACGGACACCATCATCGAGAACAACTACGTGAAGTACCAGCAGCTCTTCGCCCACGACGCCGGGCAGGGCTACGTGCGCAAGTGCATCATCAGCGACAACGTCAACGACGCGGACGCCGGGATGGACGCCTCCATCAATCTGGGCAACGCCGAGGCCACGGACACGGTCGTCACCGGCAACCGCTGTACTCGGCCCATCAAGCTCCAGACCGGGGCTCCCAGCGGCGGCAACGTGGTGGACGGCAACGACGCGGTACTACAGGGCGGCCAGGCGAGCGACGACATCGGGCATGTCCCGCAGAACCTGGCGGCCGCCAAGGGAGACATCGTCGCGGCAAGCGCGGCCGGCGCGTGGTCCAAGGTCGCCGCGGGATCGGACGGCCAGATCCTGACGGCTGACGCAGCCTCGGCCGCCGGGGTCAAATGGGCCGCCGCCGGCGGCGCGGGCGGGTATGCCACCGTGGTCGTGGCAGCGCCTACCGGGGTCCCGGCCACCGACCGCGCGAACATCCAGGCCGCGCTCGATTCCATCACGACCAACGGCGGGACCGTCGTCCTGCGCGAGGGGACCTATGTCATCGACCAGCCCCTTACCGCCAAGAAGCGCACCACGGTCAAGGGGCAGGGCGGTCTCGGCCGTGGTTCCTTGTACGGCGGCACCACCATCAACGCGCAGGCGCAGGGCTTCCACTTCAAGCTGCCGACCGGCGTTGACGAGGCCACCGACATCGCCTTCCTGGACATGGTCTGGACCGGCGGGAAGGCCAACGGCGCGACCTTCATAGACGACAGCGTGGTCTCCGGCACGGCGCGCGGCATCCATTTCGAGCGCATCGTATTCCGCGGGCAGGTGCCCGTGCTCGGCACCTCCATCGTCGAGTGGTCCGAGGTATTCTTCCACAACTGCTACTTCGACCCGCCCAGCGGCACCATGCAGTTCGGCAGGTTCGCCGGCATCAGCACGCAGCACTGGGTCTTCAGCGCCTGCTGGTTCCGCACCGCGACCGTGGAACTAAACGGCGGCAACGGGACGGAGAACCAGGGCGGCAACCACCTCATGACGGGGTGCGTGTTCGACGGCATGTCCGACGGCGCAGGTTACGGCGCGCTGCGCCTGAAATGCTTCTTCAGCGAGATCGCCGGATGCTCGTTCAAGGTCTATGGAACCGGCACGCAGTACGGCGTCTACATCGAGCGCGACTCAATCTCGCTAGCCAACTGCTTCTTACTCGGAACCGGTAGCGGCACCCCCAGGATCGGCATCAGCAACATGGCGTTCAACTGCGTCGTTTCCGGAAACAAGTGCAGTTCGATCAATCTGGAGAGCGGCGCAACCGGGAACGTCGTCGTCGGGAATAAGGCCGCCATCACGGACAACAGCGGTGCGGCCAACACGATTACAGGCAATGGATAGCAAAGGGAGATAGAACGATATGGCGATACTTGAATCCCAACTTTCGCAGCAGGTGGTCGGAAGCCTGGCGGCCGACATTCTCGCCCCGCTCCCGCCGGTCCTGGGCCTCATCCAGGCCCTATCAGTCGTGGACGGGCCCACGCCAAAGGGCAAGACCCGGATCACCCTCAACTGGGCCGCACCCATCAGAAACGAGATCATCGGCGGCGAGCTGCTCAAGCTGCCGGACGACAGCCCTTCTTTGGCCCAGGGAGTCGGCGGCGCGATCCACGAGGCACAGTTCGACCCCATCGAGGCCGGGTCCTACTCGGTATTCGAGCGCACGGGAATCTCGGGCGCACAGACCACGCTTTCAGCCAGCACCCTGCACGGCCAGCGCAAGGTCAACGTCCAGACCCCGGTTCCCGGTGATATCGCGGCAGATGCGTGGGTCGTCATCGATCCCGGCATCGCGGGCAAGGAGGAGTATCTCCAGGTCAAGTCCGTGAACGCGGGCACGGGCGAGGTCGTCTTCAAGAACGGCCTCTTCTTCGATCATGCCTCGGGCGCTGCCGTCCAACAGGCCACCCTCACCTCCAAGACCGAAGGCACGCACTACGACCTGGACAAGCCCACCGGCGTTTTGACCGAGCAGGCGGGTGGGTTCACGGCCGGTAACCGCATCGTCATGCTCTACCAGACCACGGTGCAGGACCTGGGCCACTACGAGCTCTACCGGGTGCCCGGCAACGCCCCTGTGGCCGTCCCCACCAAGGCCAACGTGCTGGCAGCCGCGGGTGTCCAGACGGTGGACGCCGCGATCCTCGCCACGGCCACGTCCAAGCAGGACGCGACCCTGACGGACGCCGAGGACGGCAAGGACTTCACCTACTACCTGTTCGCCGTGGACACGGCCGGAAACGCATCGAACCTCACGAGCGAGGTGATGACCGCCAACACCCACCTCGTCTTCATCGAGACCGTGCCCACGGTCCCGCAGGGGCTCGCCACGCAGGTCTCATCGAACAAGGTGCTGGTCACCTGGCAGGCGGTCACGGACCCCAACGCCAACGGCTACAACGTCTTCCGCTCGGACGGGTCCAGCTTCGACCCCAACGCCGCGGTAAAGCTGAACTCCAGCCTGGTGGCCAAGGGCTCGGGCACGGCGACATTCGACGACTCGGCCGGCAACTCGGCCAACCGCAGGCCCCCGGGCGAGGTTCCCTACCCGGTGGACGGGCAGACCTATTCCTACAAGGTCGAAACGGAGGACAGCACGACCTTCTGGACGAACGGCACCTCCAACCTGCCCCCGCCCGCGGACATGGACGCGTCGAAGAACGCGGGAGCCGGGGACGGGACCGGAGGGAGATAGGGAGGATGAGCCCCCATGGCCTCAGGACACGCGGATGAGCGCCCTCTCACGGTCGTGCAGACCGGGGACGGCGTACCTCACGCCATGGTCTTCGCCGGGCCGAGGCGCGCACGATCCACCGCGCAGACCAAGCGTGACCGCTACGTCCTCAACCTCCGGCAGCAGTACGCCCATCTGAAGGAGGCCCTGTCAGCGGCCGAGCAGTTCTTCGTCGTTTGTCAGGTCGACCGGGAGCGTCTCGATGCCGTCCGAAAGGCGCATGCGGACGCCCTGGATGACCTTTCCGCGCGGTTCCAGGCCAAGATCAACGAATACGACCGCCGCATCGAGAGAGGCTCCTGATGGGCGCGCTGGTCTCGGGACTCTCGATCCTCATCACGGGCACCCCGCCCATCAGGTACACGACACCGTTCCTGGTGAGCCGGCGCACGGGCGGCGTGGTTCCCGAGCAGGAGATTCTGGCCGAGTGGATCGCCGAAGCCCGGGAAGAGATCGACAAGTACACGGGCCTGTGCTTCGCCACCACCAGGCAGACCGATTTCCTGGACGGCGAGGGCAAGGACGTGGTCTTCCTCACCTGCTTCCCTGTCCTGGAGATCCTCGGCATATGGGTGGACGAGGAATTGTTCGAGGAGCCCTCCGGCGGGAGGCTCCGCAAGGTCAAGCTCAACAAGCGCACGGGCTCGCTCATGCGCATAGACGGCCTCGTCTGGCCCAAGGGCTACGAGAACATCGAGGTGCGCTACATCTACGGCTACAGGGCTGTCCCGCCGCTCGTCCAGAAGGTGGCCACGCTCATCGTGGCCAAGACCGCGCTCAGCGCCAAGAAGGGCCCTCTCGAGGACAGCGAGCGCATCGGCAACTGGTCGGCCAGCTACTCGCTCAGGAAGCTTGACGACGAGCTGGACCGGGCCTGGGCGGCCCTTGGGAAACGGAGGCCCATGTACTTCGCATGATCCCCGAGCGCCTCCTGCCCGACAGCATCACGATCAAGAAGCCGGTCCAGTCCATGGCCCCGGGCACGCTCCAGCCCGTATTCAGGCATGAGACCGTTGCCGTCGGAATCAAAGCCAGGTTCGACCCGGTCTCGGTGGCCCTGCAGCGCGGGGTGCTCGGCGCGATTCCCAAGCGGATGTTCCGCCTGTTCCTCAACGTCACCGACCTCAAAGAGAACTACCTGGTGGTGCGCGAGGCGGATGGGAGGACGTTCACTGCGGTCGAAGTGCTCGATATGTTCGGCGACCACCTCGAGGCCGCCCTGGAGGAGAAGTCGTGATACGGGTGACGATACGCGGGGTTCCGGAGACCCTTCAGACGCTCGAACGCCTGCCCCTGCGCCTGGCCATGGCGCTGTTCAGAGGCCTGCAGGACTCGGCCATTGAGCTCTGGAGCAAGGCCAAGCTCAACGCGCCGGTGTTCCGTGGGCTCCTCCGGGAGTCCATCCTCTGGCACGTGGGCATCGAAGAGGGCCGCATAGTGGCCCGCGTGGGTTCCGCCCTCGTCTATGCCCCCGTAGTCGAATTCGGGCGGGAGAAGGGCTGGTTCCCGAACGTGACGGAACTCAGGACATGGGCGCGCAGGAAACTGGGCGCGGACAAGGTCGTGGTGGAAGGCAGGCGATGGGACCTGGCCTACGTCATCGGCCGGGCCATCTCGATCAGGGGTTTCCAGGCCCAGCCCTACCTCACGCCTGCCGCCCGGGAGCTCGCCCCCAGGGTCCAGCAACTGATCGAACAGCGCGTAAGCGAGGCCGTCCAGGCCGAGGGAGGCAAGGCGTAATGGCCTCTCCAAGACTGCACGAGAACGTCATTGCCGAGCGGATCGTCCAGCTCATCCGGGACAACTTGGCGGGCGTCCTGGGCCTCAAGACCGTTGCCCTCGGCGCGCTCGAGTTCTTCCCCGCGCTTGAGAGCCTGGCCGACCAGGTCCCGGCCGTGTTCGTAAAGCCCGCACCGTCCACGGCGCTTGAGCGCATCACCACGGGCCAGACCTACCGGATCGTCTACAGCTTCCGCATCGTCTTTGCAAAACCGTTCGGACCGGACGAGGAGATCGTCCGGAGCAAGGTCGAGGCCGCGCAGAAGATAGCAGAGCTCCTGATAGACCATGTCGACCTGGGCGGCTTGGCCCTTCAGAACGGGCAGGTGCTCTTCTCGATCCTCAAGAGTATCGAGTGGGAACCGCCCGAGGACAACCTTGTGGCCACGATCAACGCCGGAATCACAGCCGCGGCCTTCGTGTTCGCCGTGGAAACTACGAGCCGCAAATAGCACATGACGACGACGCAATCCCTTAGGTCGTCAGTGCCAAAGCGCTACCGCGCTTAGGGAGGAGATCATGCCTTTCGCAATCGAGAACCAGAAGTACGGCTTCAAGAAGGAAACCAGCCGCGGCATAGCCGAGGCCGCCCCGCAGAAGTTCCTGGCCGTAGGGGCCGAGGCCCTCTTGGACTACAAGTCCCTGCTCATCGCGGACGACAAGATACGGGGCAGCAAGGAGGCGTTCCCGTCAGTGGCCGGGGTCAGGGAAGGCTCCGGCAGTCTGCCTGCCATCGACCTGGAGGCCGAGACCGTCGGTGACGTCCTGCTCGGCGCGCTCGGTAAGGTGACCACGGCCCAGCCCGACCAGGCCAACTCGCCCACGGTGTACCGCCACACCTTCAGACCGGACAACTTGGTACGCTTCCCGTCCTTCACCTTCTTCGCGGACCGCGGCCTCGGGGTCAAGCGCTACCCCCTGACCGTCATCAAGAAGCTCACGCTCGCGGGCGGGGTGGACGGCAAGGCTCAGGTCACGGCCGACGTGCTGTTCAAGACCGAGGAGGCGGCCTCGCCGTTCACGGCGACCTTCGGCGCGCCCAAGCCGCTCATGTTCCACCAGACCGAGATCAAGCTCGACGGCGTCCTCAACCAGGATGTGCGGAGCTGGAGCCTGAGCATGGACAACGCCTCCGCGGCCCAGCGGACGCTCAACCAGTCCAGGGACGCCAAGGACATCATCTCGTCCGGCCGCTTCGCCATCGAGGGCGGCTACGAGGTCTTCTTCGAGACCGAGGCCAACAGGCAGAAGTTCCTCGACAACCTGCCCCAGACTGTGGACGTCGTCCTCACCGGCGACATCATCGAGGATGCCTTCAAGAACATGCTGGAGATCAGCATCCCCAAGGCAAAGTACACGGCCTACGGCTTCGGGACCATCGAGAAGCTCCTCGGTGCGGCGGTCTCCTTCCAGGCCGAGGTGGACCCTGCCCTAGGCTACAGCCTCCAGGCGGTCTTGACCAACGGAATTTCGGGGTACTGACCATGAGCACTCCCATATCCGCCGCCGAACTACGGGAGTGGCTCAAGAAGGAGCGGACTGTCGAGGTCTGCGGCGCGGCGTTCAAAATCCGCCGGGTGCCGCTGCTCTTCCTGGGCGATGAGTCCGACGACTTCTGGGAGCTGTCCAGGCAGGGCAAGGACGCCCTGACGCAGCGCATCAACGCGCTCATCGCCAACCCGAAACTGCCGCAGTTCCGCCGAGTCATGCTCTACGGCATAGTCGAGCCCAGGCTGGGCGTAGGCGAGGACGAGAAGGACGCCGTTCCCGTAGACCAGGTCCTGGCCGACTATTCGCTAGCCGTGGGGCTCTACGTCGAGATCATCAACCTGACCCTGGAATCGATACCGAAGCAGGAGGCCTAGATTCTAATGGCGGGCTTCGAGATCAAATTCGAGGCCGTAGACGAGGCCTCGCCCACCATCCAGAGGCTGTCCAAGCAGCTTCTGGAGGCCGCCCAGCGCTCGGATAGGTTCGCAGGTCAGGTGGTCGCGGCCACAGCCAACGCGGACCAGGGCTTCAAGAAGCTCCCGCAGAGCGCCAATGCGGCCGCACAGTCCATGTCGGCCGTCCAATCCGCGGCCGGACAGCTCCTGAACCAGCTCGCGGGCTTCGCCACGGTCGCGGGCATAGCGGCGTTCTTCAAGTCCTCGGCCGAATCGGCCCTGAGCGAGGAGGAGGCCCTCAGGCGACTCCAGTTTGCGGTCGAAGCCACGGGCGGCTCGTTCGGCCGGGAAAAGGACAGAGTCCTCGCCTTCGCACAGGAGCAACAAGTCCTGACCCGGTTCTCGGACACCCAGACCTACGAGACCATGGGCCGGCTCGTCCGGGTGACCGGCGACGTGGGCCAGGCCATGCAGGCCACGCGTCTGGCGTTCGGCCTGGCCTCGGCCTCAGGGAAAGACCTGGGCGGCATCATGGAGCTCCTGGGGCCGATCCTCAACGGGGACGCCACGAGGCTCCGTACCCTCAAGAACGAGTTCGGGGCCTTCATCGGAAACGCAAGTACGGCGCAGGAGGTCATAGACGCCCTCTCCCATAGGTTCCTAGGCGCGGCCGAGGCGGAATCCGGCTACGCCAAGCAGCTGGGTTCTCTGCGCAACCGGCTCGACGACTTCAAGGAGATCGTCGGGGCCGGGGTCCTGCCCGTGTTCAAACTCTTCCTGGACGCCCTGCTCAAGGGTGCGCAGTTCGCGGAGATCCTCTCAACCGCCATCGTCTTCAATCTGGGCGGCAAGGCGTTCGCGATTCTCCAGCAGACCTTCCGCGGCTGGGTCGCCATCTTCAAGGGCGAGTGGGACAAGCTGCCGCAGATCGCCGAGGAGACCAACCAGCAGCTCAAAGACATCGAGGACACGACGTCCAAGAGCCTGCTCGACATCCACCAGCGCTACACCCAGAGCCGCCAGGAGCAGGCGGAGAGCCAGGCGGCCAAGGAGATCGAACTCAAGGCCCGGGTCACGCAAAAGTCCATCGAGGAAGCCCGGAAGGAGGCGGAAGCGAAGGAGCGCTACGCCAAGGAAGCGCAGGATTTCATCTTCAGGATCGAGAACGAGCGGCTGGAACTGACCGGCCGGACCGTAGAGGCCAATATCGCGCAGTACCAGCGCGAGGCTTTGGAGCGGGAGGCCACGCTGCGCAAGATGGCCCAGGACGGCCGGATCACCTGGAGTCAGTATGAGCAGGCGGTGGCTGACGCCCAGCAGGTGGCGGCCATCAAGTCCCAACAGGCCCGCGATGCGGTCAATCAGAACCTCATCGCCATGCGCCAGACCGCCGAGGCGGTGGGGTCCGTGCTGGAGAACCGCTTCGCCACGGCTTTCTCGGGTATGGCCCTCGAGGGCAAGAGCTTCGCGGAGAGCATGAAGGGCATCTGGCAGGAGATCGCCAAGGTCGCTATCGAGGAGTTGACCCGGATCGCGGTCAAGGCGGCCATCACGCAGGCCATAGTCTCGGCTGCTACAAGCGGCTCGGGCGGCGGGGGCCTTTTCGGCCTGTTCGGCGGAGCAGCGGCCGGGGCTGGCGGCGCGGGAGCGGGCGGGGGCTCCGGCACAGGAACTGGAGCCGGGATGGGGGTCGGGACTGGTACGGCAGCCGGGGCGAGCGCCGCGGGCTTCAACTGGGGCAGCCTGGGCGAGCTGGGCCTTGCCGGCGGCTTCGCCTACATGATGTACGCCATGTCCCAGGGCCCGCAAGGACCCGCCCGCAAGATGTTCGGCGGACTCGAACAGACCATGACGAGCGTGGACAAATGGCAGCCCTTCAAGTCGACTTTCAAGTTCCAGGAAGGCGGCATCGTAGAAGAGCCCACGCTGGGGATTCTGGCCGAGAAGAGCAAGCCGGAGGCCGTTATCCCGCTCGAGCGCCTCGGGGAGTTCGTGCCATTGGGATCTCCCGCTCCAGCTGTGGTCGAGGTCAACGTCACCCAGAACAACACCTTCAACATCCCCGGCGGCGGCGTGAGCGAGGATCAGGTGCGAACCATGATGCGGCGCATGGCCGAGGCCACTCGCTCCGGCGCGGCCGAGGGTGCGGAACTGGTCAAGTCCATCCTGGCGCGGCAGGGAAAGGTATCGCGGGAGGCCGTATGAAGGCGGTCAGCGACGCCTACAGGGCCGCGCGAGGGCTTGGGACGCTGGCCCCGGCCCGCCAGGTGCTCCTCTACCGCAGGCTGGGCGACGCGAGCGGGTGGGACGCAAGCCCCATAGACGTCACCTCGGAGGTCCAGCGCCTCGACCGCCTGGTCTGGAAGCTCGACACCGATGCCTTAAACGAGTTCAAGGCCGCCAACCTACGCATCCTCGTGGAGAACGCCAACCGCCAGTGGGACCAGGGCGGAAGCCGCTTCAGCGGACGCCTGCTACACCGCTCAAAGGTGGTCATCCGCCTGGGCCTCGTGCTGGCGGACGGCTCGCCCGAAACCTACCCCGCGTTCACCGGGGTCATAGAGGACCTGCCGGAGGACTCTGACGCACCGGTGCTCCAGCTGGAACTGCTCTCGATGGACTTGTTCCTGAGCACGGCCGACGCCTACAAGGCCGCCTCGTTCGTCACAGACGAGCTGGTCGGCATCGGCGACGGGATCAAGACCGATTACGAACTCATCCAGTACCCCGTCGGCATGGTCATGGCCGTGCGCGTCGGGGGAGAAACGCTCCGGGCCGGCACGCGCTGGACCGCCAAGAGCCTCAACGACCACAGGCAGCGCGCCGTCCTGTCCTTCAACTCGGTGCAGCCGGCCGCCGGGGCCGAAATCCGCGCGGACTACCTCATCTGGAAGACGCAGCAGCGTCCCGAGCAGGTGGTCCAGGATCTTCTATCTACGGTGCCCGAGGTGGCGGTGGACACCATACAGCCCGTCAGCTTCTCACCGCCGGCCCAGCGGGAAATCCTGCACACCCGTCAGGCGGACTTCCTGACCTACGACCACTGCAATACCAAGGTGGAGCAGGAGGACGCCCCGCCCGAGGGCGATGGGCAGATCACCATTGATCCACTCGACGAGGAAGCCGAGTGGAAGGATGCGAGCGTCGTTTACAACGTTCCACGGAGCGCCTGGACGGACATCAACTTCAAGCGCATCGCCAACGGAATCTGCGCGGCCTGGGATTCTCTTTACGAGGGCGTTTATCATCCCACCCAGGAGAAGCAGCTCATCGACGGTGACGGCTGGTATCCCTGGCAGGAGTACACCGGCCCGGACTACCAGTGGACGCTCGCCGAGAGCATCTTCCGCGTCACCCACTCATCGAGCAACTACCGACTCTACACCTCCAAAGAGAACTGGGGCACGGCCAAGAGTTTCTACACGAGATTCCGCATCGAGAAGATGTCCGGCGAGATCAAGCTGGGGACGATTCTGCCCGGCGGCCCCAACAGCCTCCACGCAGACATCGTGTTCTCAAACACGAGCTCGGTGCGCGTGCGCAGCGGAAACACGCTGAGCTCGCCCTATAACCTGGATGCCAAGCAATGGCACACCTATAGGCTCGACCTGAACTCGCCCGACCTGGAGACGGGGACATGGGCGCTGTGGGTGGACGACGTGCAGGTTCGTACCGGCAACCTCGCCAACATCACCACCGAGTCCGAGTATACCGGCTGCCGCCTACTCTCGACCCCGTCGGGCGAGACCATATTCGAGATCGACTACATCCGGGTCAACCACCGCAACGTGGGCCTGCCATACGGCGTCTACGAGCGCGTGACCGATTTCAGGACGTACCTTGGCGGGATCATCAGTTTCGGCCTCGCGACCACCATGGGGCCGTTCTGGGCTGAGCTGCAGAGCACTCCCGCGACCGGGGTGCGCTACTTCTACCAGACCTCGGACAACGGGACAACTTGGACGCCTTACGCCGAGATCCTCAACGGGGGCAATGTGGGCCAGTGGACGACCACGAGCCCCACGAGGTTCCTGCGCTTCAAGGTGCAGATTTATGGCAACACCGACTCAACCCTGCTGGGCGTCAAGCGCCTGTTCCTGCCCGGGATCGCGGCATCCTTCCTCATCGACGGCGGGACAGGGATACAGGACTGGCTGGCGTGGAAGGCCACGGTGCAGAACCGCAACGGCGGGATTCTTCGAGCCACGGCCATTATGCCGGAGAACTACGCGGGCAACCCCACGTTCTACAGGGCGCTGGGGGCGGGTGACACGATTTCCTCCGACGATTGGGCTAGGCAGGAAGGCTTCAACCCCGTTTACCTGCTCTGCGTGGCCATGTTCAACACCGCAGGGGTCAACCCGCCGCTCCTGCAGGAGAGCATCCTCACACTCACCACCTCCAACGTCCCTATCACATCGGCCCAGTACGGCACGCGCAAGGCGCTCGACATCATCAAAGAAGTCGCACGGATAGCCGATTACGAGGTCGGGGTGGGCGGCGACGGTCGGTTCTTCTTCCGCAACAAGGCCGTCTCGGGCCAGCCAGTGCTCAGGCTCGACCACAACCTGGTTGAGAAGGTGCTCTCTTACGTTCCGGGCTGGGACCGCGTCTATAACAGCGTGCGCGCCCAGCACGGGCAGTTCGAGTACGTGGCCGACAGCGCGTCCCAGGGCGACCCCGTCCCCACCTCAGAGAGGCGCTTCGGCACGCGCACCCTGGAGGCGGGCGGCGACCACCTGGTCTTTCAAGAGGACGTGGACCTGGCCACCGTGATCGCCAGACGCTACTGGGCCCGCTACAAGGAGCCCAAGCGCCGGGCTACGGTGCGCATACCCTTCATGCCGGAACTCGAGCTGGGAGACCTGGTGGTCTATGACATCGCCAGCCCAAGGCGCATCGGAGACGCGGCCTTCAACGCCCGGGTGGTGGGCCTGGCGCACGACGCGATGGAGAAGCGCACCGAAGTGGACGTTGTGGAGGTATAGGTGGCGCAGAAGAAGGTCTTCAACACGGCGGAGCAGTTTCAGCAGAACGTGGGCAGCGAGAACCTCGACCTCTCGCAGATGCCGCTCGTGCTGGCCTCCAGCACGCCCCTGGAGCTCGTCGACGACTTCAACGACGGGGTCAAGGATACCCGCTGGCAGACAAGCGGCATTCTCTCGAAGGTCCACGCCTACGATCAGGGGGTTTCCATCCAGACCCGCGGGTTCTACACCGCCTCTCGTTACATGGCCCAAACCTTCGAGCTGCCGGCCCAGTACGCGGTCGCCAAGGTGGAGATGGTCGTCTTCCGGGACAACTACGCCCTGCCCGGGGATATCATCCTGGAGATCCGAGCCACGACCGGCAGCCCGGGCTCTGAGACTCCGACTTCCACCGTGCTTGCGACCTCGAACCCAATCCCGGCCGCGAGCCTACCCCTGTTCCAGTACCCCAACCCGGTCTTCGTCGCCTTTGCAATCCAGAACCCGCCCGTCCTGCAGCCCGGGGTGCGCTACGCCCTGGTCCTGCGCCACACGCAGATCCACGCCTCCTACAAGGCATATCTGGCCTCCGATGACTACATCACGGGCGACCGCTACGCGACCGGCCGCGGACTCTACAGCGACGACAGCGGGGCCACATGGAGCCCGTTCACCTCCTACGTGCGCGACTTCTGGTTCCGCATCTACGCGCCGGGAGACAACCCCAAGCCCGCCGAGTCAGGCGGCCTCCTGGCCTTCGACTACCCCAGTCGCAATACGGCGGAGGACATCGAGACCATCTTCAACAGCGGCCGCGGGGCCTTGGAACTGGAAACCCGCTTCATCTGGACCCGACTGGACACGGCAGCAGACACGGGCATGACGTGGGGAATCGCCTGGCTCCGAGGGGAAATCAAGCGGCCCCCCCTCACCTCCCAGGAGTACGAGGATCGGCTCCTCGTGGAGATCCGCATCCAGACCTGGCCCCAGTCAAACGACCTGACCTTCGTGGTCGTTATGGTCGGAGTCGACGGGACGAAATACGCCTGGAAGCAGAGTTACACCTGGGAGACCTTCACGCAGGGCTTCATCGGCTTCCCGATCCTGCCTTGGGGCTCGGCCGCAGGCGTGCCCGTCACCATCAAGATCACCCCGCAAGAGAACGGCGGGGTCAAGGTCAAAATCTACAAGAACGACGACCCCGGCCAGACGATCCTGGACACCCTGACGGCTTCGCCGGCCGTGCGGACCCTTACGGGCAACCGGCATCTCTCCATCGGGCACTACGGCCAAATCTACGGCAGCCGCGTAGCCTTCGATTACTTCAAGCTCTCGGGCCAGCCTCAGCAGGCGGCTCAGGGGCACGTCGTGCTGCGCCATCAGTACATGACGGCCATGAAGTTCCAGCGGTTCACTCTGGATCGAGTCCTGCCCTCCCAGGCAAACCGCGTGAACGTCTACCTGCGCGCCGGGAACACCGTGGAGGATGTACAGGCGCAACCCTGGGGAACTGCCGCCCCGACCACGGCGCAGGGGGACATCGAGACCGGCGAAGTCGCGGCCGCCGCCGCCATGATTTTCGAGACCAAGCTGGAGTTCATCGGCGGCAGCAGCCCGTCCTTGAACGGCTTCGATTTCACCAGCCAAGTGGCGGCCGCGGCGGACGACGCCCCTATCGTGCTCTCCCTGGACGCGGCCAACGGCTGGTCATACGTCGTGAGCAGCGAGGAGGCCACCCAAAGCGCCAACACGGCCAAGGCCGTTGACGGAGATGCCGCGACCCAGTGGGCAAGCCTCGGCAATGCCCAGGACGGCCAGCAAGCGACCCTGCACATGCAGTTCCGCGACGCCAACGGCGTGGCGAAGACGGAACGCGTAGGTTCCGTAATCCTGCGCAACCACAACCTGCGCGAGTTGGACGTCCTGAGCCACACGGACGCGGTGCTGTTCTCTGGAGAGGTCACGGAAGACGACGAGATCATCGTCTTCGACGAGGTGGACACCCAGGGGATCAAGATCAGGGGGAAGTCCACCCGCCCGGCCAACCAGAACAAGAAGATCGGCGAGGTCTATGCAGGACGAATCCTCGTCGTGATGCCGCCCATGGACGAGTACGAGCCCGTAAAGCGCGTCTTCGAGGCCGGGGATCTGCGCACCCTGGGCGGCCGGCTGATCTCTTTCGCAGGGGTCGCGAAGTACGCGGCCCGCCTGCGCTGGGCCCTGGTGGAGCAGGCGACGAAGGATGCCCTGGCGCAGGTATTCACCGCTATTCGCCAAGTCACTCTTTGGCCCGAGCCCGTAGCCCGGCCGCGCGACCTCTTCGACGTGGGATGGAAGTCGGATGACCTGCCGCACCCCTACACGGACAAGCACAAGGACGCAGGTCTCACAATCGAGGTCTCGGTGGAGGAGATATGACAAAACCGAAGCTGCAAATCCCGATAGTCGCATCCATGTCGCGCCCATGGAAGGGCATCGTGTGGCACCACTCGGCCACGCCGGACAGCCCCGCGAGGGATTGGGACGGCATCGTAAGGTTCCACACGTCCTATCGGGTGGACTTCCGGATCGTCACGCCCGAGGAGTTCGAGCGGCGGAAGGCTGCGGGGCAGGGCAAGGTATTCCAGAAGCCCTGGAAGGCCGTCGGCTACCACGCCGGGACAGAGTGGGCGGCCGGGCAGGTGGTCTTCCGCTGGGGCCGGCTGCTCTTGATGGCGGGAGCCCACGCCGGGGTCGAGGGGGTATCCAACCGCTTCAACGAGGAGTTCCTGGGGATCTGCGCTATCGGGGACTTCGACAAGACGCCGCCCAGGACAGAGCATTGGGACTTCAACCTGCGGCTCACGCGGGCATTCATGGAGGCGTTCGCCATCCCGGCCGACCGGGTCATCGGGCATCGCGAAGTGTTCGACCGCCTAGGAGTGCCGCGGCAGAAGACCTGCCCGGGCAGCCTCTGGGAGATGGAAGCCTTCAGGAGGGAACTCTGATGGACAGGTTCAAGCAGCTCACGATGCTCCTGGCGAGGAACACGGCCAGGAGCGACATCATCCAGAACGTCCTCCGGGACCTCAAGTCCCTGCGGGCCATGTGGAACTGGCTCTACCTCGCCCTGTACGTCTACCTCTGCATCTGGGTTGCGCTGCACCACCCGGACCACCTCGGCACCGCGTTGACCGTGACCGGCGGGATCGTCTCGGTGGTGTTCACGGGCTATGTCTTCTCGAAGACCTACGAGAAGGTCAAGAACGGAAACGGCAATGGCAACGGGAACCATCAGCCGCCGCCGACGGATGATGAGAATGGGGCCGGTGACTAGGCTGCTCGCGGCCGCGAAAGTCGCAGGCCTCTTCGCCGTCCGTCGGCCCAAGGACGCCGCCATCATCCTGCTGGCGCTGCTCCTGGGCACCATGTGCTGGCGGATTGATCGCGAACGCGGGCATGCGCAGGAACTGGCGTCCAAGATGCAGGGGCTGCCGCCGAACACCAAGCAGGTGGTAACCGTCTACCGCGACCGCATCCGCGTCGTGACGCGAGATGGGCCGCTCAAGGTGGAATACCGTGATCGCTACCTGCCACCGGAGGGCAAGGTCGAGATCGTGACCAGGATCGACCAACCCGAGAAACCCCCGGAGGTCGTGGCCAAGGATCGCGGGCTCACGGCACGCCTGGGCGGCGGGGTCATCCATGCGGGAGAGGTACTACCCTTGGTCGACCTCAAGATCGGGTACTGGCGTCGCTACAGCGCGACGATTGGAATCACACCGGAGTTCTGCGGAATGGGCGTCTCGCGGCATGTGGACGACTTCGCACCCTTCGGCAATCTGGAGATTCTTAGCATGGCCGGTCCGGATTGGTCCGGAAATCCGCGCTTTGGTTTCGGACTCCGAATGAACTTCTGAGTCTAGCGTCCGCCACACACCCCCCATGCGCCCGGCACCACTTCCCTTTTTGATAGACTCTCGTTACAAGATGACCTCAAAGAATCCGAAGCTCTCCGTATACGCCTCCGCCATTCAATACAGCGAAGTTCCCTCCTGGCATGAGCGGAGAATCCCAACCACTTAAGAGCCTTGAAGAAAAATACTGGGGCCAACACAAAGGTGAAACATCGCCCCCTTAGTTTCACCAAGAACCTGGGCGGCCTCCAACATCTCTATGAGGCCATTCGTTGCGCCTACTCTCGTGGCGTCTGCCTGCATGACTTCCGTCGTCGCCTACCCGCATCGCTTAGGAAGAACGAACTCATCATCAGCGAGTTCTTCCTCGCCACCCAAATCCTCAACAGAGAAGAGATCATCGCCGATGATGCGTTGATCCGCGAAACTCTTGAAAGAGCCCCACTCGACCTAACACTCAAGAGGCTTTACCTGTTTTCCCTACTTCTCAATATGCCAGGGCAACGGCTGAAGGCCGAGTATTCCTCTCCTGCTGGCGCGCAAAACGATTTCGTCCGGACATATCTCCACGACACTGATGGCTGGCTCGCAGATCGCCTGGATTTGGACCGCCACATAGAGCCCTGGGTTCGAGACCATGTGGCGCTCACCACTGGCCGGCGGAAGTTCTGCACCAACTTCCGCTACTTCTTCGAGCAATGCGAGTTCCCAGTTTCCCGAAACGGCCATCTAAGAACCTTCGCGGATCATTGGGGCCCTCTCGCCCTGCGGCTTTTCTTTGACAGATACCGGATAGATTCCCCCAACGCTTCACTGGATGACTTGGTGGGAGCGATCTACGAGCATGAGATACACAAGCTGCTCGGCATGCCGCTCTCCTGGGTAAACGAAATTGCGGATGGCGCCGCGCTCGCGTACCTCTCCAACCGCAACGAGTTATTGACCGGCACTCAGGAGTCTACCGGCGAAGCAGAAGAAGAGACGACGGGCCCGGTGGGCCGCAAGAGTGTCCAAAGCCAGCAGCTTATGCGGTCCACCAAGAACAAGCGCTCGCTCGAAGGATGGTATGGCAAGGTCTGCCAAATTTGCGGCAACAAACTACCGGCAGGCAAAAGAAAGCTCACGATCGACTACGCCCATATTCAGCCCCTGGGCTCGCCGCATAACGGCCCGGATTCGGTTTCGAACATGCTCTCACTCTGTCCGAATCATCACCGCCAGCTGGACACAGGGGCCATTTCTATCGAGCCAGCGACGACGGCCATCCTTGCGCCGAGAGGGTCAGCACCAAGCGTTCTTGGAAAACTCCACGTACACGGCCAGCATCGCCTATCACTTCGGGCACTGCATTACCACAAGGGGAAGTGCTTCAAGGCAGGCCAACAAGAAAAAGAGGAGACTTAACGACTTGCGACGGCCCTCTTTAGCAAAGCCCTGCCGTTCTTTGGAGCCCCATACTTGCCGTTCCCGCCGTCAAAAAACACCGGCTGGGTCTCCGGTTGCACCCGTGAGTAGGAGCTGATGTATGGTTTGCTCTTCCCATTGGTACCGCACTCGTCCCCCCATTGCGTCCACTTGGGGCGAGCGTGGCGGGCGAAGAGTTCCAGATACGGACCGGGACTGCACTGCTCAACGATATCGTAGAACTCGTCCGGTTTCCTGGAATGCTCCCGTTTCCGAGTCCTGAGGATATTGACCTGAGTACGCCCCGGCTTCAGCGTGCGCATCGAGCCCCGGACGCCGAACAGGATCATCTCAGTGACGTTCCGGAAATAGAAACCGACGCCGCGACCATCAGGGCCGCCGTCTTTCCGGATCTTGTACCAGATCATGTTCGTCTTGTAGGTGAAGCCCCATCGCTTCATCACTTCCAAGCCTTCAAGAATGAGAGCGTTTGGCACCCATAGGTACAGGTGGCTCTTTGGCGCGGCGAGCTGCGGGACAGGCAGTTCCATGATCTCCTGCAAGGTCATTGTCGAGTAGCGGGAGAGCCGCTTATGCTCAGGAGCCATCTTCCCCGTCCGGTTGGAAAACTGCCACGGAGGGTCGGCCAAGATGGTGCTGAACCGCTCCATCCCGAGGGACAGCAGGTCCTCTGCGACCAATGAATGAGTACTCAAATTCCGATGAGCCATATCTATTTCTCTCTGTAGAGCTTCTTCGTTATCCCAAAAACCAGGATCGGACAACCCCCGCCCCCACCACCCTCTATCCGTGGCAGAAGCTTGTGCATCCAGGTCGTAGACGTCCCGTATTTCGACCAAATCCCTAACCCCTCAAAGACTCCACGAAGTTCATCGGCCTTTGTGATGATGACCCCGACGCTGACGGCGCGTAGGTCGAAGAGCAACCGAAAATTGTTGAGGTCGCGATCAAAGAAGGGGTCCTTGTTGCTCCACTCGATCTCCAGCGCGACCTGATTCTTGAAGCAGTCGACAGCATGCGTGGGGGTGTCCATCTTGTGCTTATCGACGACGATCTGCGTCTCAAAGGACTTCTCTTTCCACCCATGGTCGCCAAATGCCTTATCGAACCACTGGGATATCGGGGATTTCCCTCCCCCTGGCGCGACGATGTCCCTCTTATGCAGCAGGAATTCCCCAAGGACATTGATAATTTCTTGCCATTCCGTCGGGAAATCTCCCTTAAGAACGGCACAGGCATGCTTCCACTCGTGGATCTCATACAGGTCGCGTATTCTGGCGGGAAGTAGATCTGTGGTCACAAAGGTCTCTGATTGATTCTACCATACCGCCCCCTCCCATATATACGATTGGCCCCTCGTTTTAGTTCCCATCCAAGGTCGATATATCCGGTCACCGGCTCCTAATCAGAACCTACCTTCAAGTCCCCGTATGGGTCAAGGCGAAAAGCGACGCAGCAGCAGGAAACGATCAGAACCTGGGATGCGCATTTCGACAGGTTTCCCGCATGAATTTGGCTGAGACATGGGTGTATTTTTGGGTGGTGAGCAGACTCGCGTGGCCCAGCATTTCCTGCACTACGCACAGCGACGCCCCGCCCTCAAGCATGACCGTCGCCGTCGTGTGCCGAATCTGGTGCGGCGTCAGGCGGCATGAAAGCCCCGCCCGGCGCGCCGCGGCTGCCAGCCGCCACCCAAAACCCGCACGCGTCAGTCCCTTGCCCCTGATGTTGAGAAATATGGTGTCCAGGGCCGCCGGAAACTTGGCCGTCCTGGCCGCCAGATAGCGCCCCAGGGCCTGTGCCGCTCGCGGCCCGAATGGGACGATGCGCTCCTTGGAGCCCTTCCCCATCACCCGCACCCAATCGCCCGCCAGGTCCACCTGCCCCATCCGCAGGCCGGTCAACTCGGAGACCCGCATCCCCGTAGCGTACATGAGCTCGAACATCGCGTGGTCCCGCAGGGCCGAGAACTTGGCCCCCACGGGCGGATGAAGCAGCCGATCCATGCGCTCCGCGTCCAACGGTTCAGGGATTCGCTGTTTGAACCGAGGAAGCCGCAGCCCGTTGGTCGGATCGGCCGCGACGTGTCCCACCTGAGCCACATAACGATGGAACTGCCTCACGGCTATGGCAGCGATGAAGAGCGACGCCGACTTGAGGCCGTCTTCCTTGCGGCGTTCCAGGTAAGCCAGGACGTCGTCCCGTTCTACGGAGAGAGGGCCCTTCCCGCGGGCCGCCAGAAACGCCAGGTAGCCCTTGAGCTGGTAGCCGTAGGACAACTCTGTGTTCCGGGAGAGCCCTCTCTCCACCCGAAGATGCCGGACGAAGTCGTCCAGCAAGGCGTTCGGGGTCATGCCTGTACGACCTTGACCCGCTTCTGGTCGTCCTTCTCGACCTTCCAGCCCTTGCGGGTGTAGCTGACCATCCGGGCGCGGACGTTGGCCGCCAGGTCCTTGCCCTTGGCCGCCTCACCCGCCGTCCGGCCCAGATCCTCTGCGATCTCCTTGACCGTGTGGCCGCCCGCGAGGAGCAACGGGTCGATGATGGCCGCCAGGGAGCCCTCTTTCTTGGCCACCTGGGGTTTGGTCGCTTTGGTGGTAGCCTTGGCCTTCGCCGCCGGCGGTCCCTCTTTCTTGTTCTTCCCATTACCGTTCTTCTTCGCCATAAGTCTCGCCTCCGATTCGATTCGTTTGACGTTCTCGGCGCACGAATAGCATGCGAACCCCGCAAACGTGCGCTTGACTACGATCCGGCCCACATCGACCGACGCCCCGCACCTCTCGCAGATCATAGCCCGGCTCCCCCACTGCTCAGGCCCGCCGCGCCTTCCTAGGCATCCCCTTCTCTCGCTCTGAGAACTCGTAGAGACCGTGGTCAACGCCCATCTCGGCGGCCGCCTCGACTTCCTTGCAGCTATAGCCCAACTCCAACGCTCGGATGACCTGGTCCGCTACCAGGTCGGTCACGATGGCGTTGAGCACGTCATCCTTCGGCAGGTTCATTTGAGCCCCTCCTTGAGCGCCGCGTCGTACTTCTCGAAGGCAGCCAGGATACGCCCAGCCTCCATCTCCGCCTCATGGCGGGCGGTGTAGACGGCATGGATGCTCTCGGGGTCGAGTCCTCCATTGAACTGGAGGGCCAGGCCCTTGGTGTCGGTCTCGAAGCAGATATCTCCAGGCGTACTCGCCGCGTTCGGCCTCGTCACCACCCAAAACTTCTTGATCCTCATTGCCCCTCCTTATGCCGGAAAGTGATTTGCCATCATGGAATCGGCGCGATAGGCCTTCAACAACTCAGCCGCCTCGCGCGCCCCCCGCACGAACTGCGCCCGCGACTGCCAATCCAAGGTCGAGTGGAAGATGTCCTCGCGCATGATGTCCTCGATATACCCGGCGTCCTTGGGGTTAGCTCCCGTCGTCTTGATGATGAGATCCTGGTAGAAGGCCATGTCTACCCCCTTGATTACCGCCCACCGGCGTTCTCAAAGTGCCGAAGGACGTGCGCCATGACGAGCCCGCGCATGCGATAGCCGCACCGCCGCGCCTCTTTCTGGATCATCGCCTTGACCTTCGGCCTACGGGTATCCATGTATATTCTGGTGAGCCGCTCCCACGAGATTCTTCTGATCCCCTTCTTCATGTCCGCCTCGCTTATCTTGGCCATGTTGCCCTCCCGTCAGGACTGAAGCTACAGCGACTTCCCGAAGGAAGCAAGACCCAATTCGGCGGCCTGAAGGCCCAATTCGATGTGATTCGCGACACGTTCGCCTGTTTGGGGATCATGTCCGGACGAGTTTGGCCCGGCGGTAACGCGCCTCCCTGACCGCGGCCGCATATCCGCCCTTCGGCTTTCGTCGCAGCAAGGCAAACAGGAATTGATCGAAATGATCCCAGTCCACCCTATCTGGGTAGACCTCAACTACGAATTCGGTCAACAGAATTTCTTTGCGATTGGGCGACATACCCCCATCCTCCCGCCGGCGGCCGATTTTGACCGAGGCGATGACAGAGGTACCTTCCTTCCCGCCCCGAGCTCAAGCCCCCGGATGTCCCAGGGACGCCACAGGAACCACGGCGGGCGCGACTGGGATCTGAAGGGCGGCAATAGGCGTTCTGCTGGCCCGTACCGGACCTTGGAGGAGCTCGTGGAATCGCTCGAGTTGATCCCGATGGCTCGGGAGCTTGGCGATCGGCCGCAGCCGGCGCTCCGTGACCACGATCCGACCGATGGAGGGCGGCAAGGCCCGGATGTGCCGCTGGATGTCCGGGGCGAGGACGGTCAAGCGCAGAAGCCGGGTCAACTGGCAGGGGTCGACCCCGGCCTCCCGGGCCGCGACGGTTCGCGTGAGGCCGGGGTCGGCGGCTAGGCGCGCCTTGATCTCGTGGGCCTGCCGCAGGAGGGCCTGAATTCGCGGCGGGGCGGGCATCCTGGCCGCCTTATCCCGTATCGATTTATGGGCCCGAAAAGCCGCCTCACCGACCAATTTATGGCGTCCGCGGCGGACCCGTACGATCAGGCACTTGGAAACATCCCACAAAACAAAAGGCTTTTTCGATACGGGATATTTTGGCGACGAGGAATCAAACCGCAGCCAGATTTGCCTCTGGTCAAGAGAGACCGGTGGTTGAGGCCGGAGCCAGGGAATCTGCTCCGGCCTTCTTATTTATTCCGAAACTCGCAATTCTGGAGGGCAGATGCCTACGAGCATGGTCTTGCGATTCCGGGACCTGATGGCCGATACCATCCCCGAGCACAAGAAGCAGATCGATCAAGACGGATATGTCTGGTGGGCCTGGTGGAACAAGCCCGATGAGAAGGTCGCTCGTCATACATTCGCGGGCTTTCAAAGCCAAATCAAGGCAACCGGCAGTATTCCCATTTTTCTGTTGAACTCTGGGACTTCGAAACTATTTCGGGCGAAGCTAATTGAAATCAAGCATTCAGAAACAGAGGAAAAGATCGAGTCCCCAGAGAAAGCAAAGACTCCAATCTACTATCAGACCCGGCAGTGGAAAGCCTGGTTCAAGCTCTCAGAGATTGAGGAGATCTCAACCGATCAACTCAGAAGTTGGTCCTACGATGAGGTGAACGAATTTGTCGCCGATCCGCACGCAGCCGATTTCCAGGACAAGCGAGTCTTCAGTCTCCAAGAAATGCTCGGCAGGTCCCACCGGACCATCTACTTTCTCTCCCCTTACAAGACAGAACATCGCGATCACGAAATCAAACTCTCACCACCTATTGCGCCGGTCAACTTCTATTCTCGTCCCGAGTTCAGGAAGTCCAACTACATATTACTTCTATCTGATCTTCACTTCGGCGAGGATCATCACGGGTTCGCCATCAAGAGCACGAGTGAAACACGAAATCTCGCCTCCTACGTCACCGCTTTTCTGGGGAAACACCGCCCTGATACCATGCCAGCGCTTGTCGTCGTCACTGGAGATATTACTTGGCAGGGGAAATCAGATGAGTTCGACATGGCCCACGAGTTCTTCCATGAACTGCGCAGTGTACTTGGGCTGAGCATTCAGGACTTCCTTGTCGTGCCTGGGAACCATGATATCCAGTGGGCTTCGCAACAAGGCAATAGCTACGACCCCACAAAGAAGGTAGAGGTTAGCAGAGCGGCCGCCGAATCAAATTATCGCGAATTTTATAAGAAGATGTTCGGTTGCACGCCAAGTGAGCATCTCTCGTGTGGACGCAGGATTGTCCTAGCCAACTACACCGCAGTAGACATAATCGGACTGAACTCTAGCCTCTTGGAAACGCGACACTTCGCCGGTTATGGATTCGTTTCTTCTAAACAACTTGACGATGCGATGAAGGAACTCGATTGGCGACCGGACAATAAGACCACTCGATACCGCATTTTGGTACTGCATCACCACATCCTCCCAGTATGTCCGAAAGAGCCGCGCCGTACTGATCACAACTACAGCATCACACTTGACTCCGGCGACATTATGGCGCGAGCCCACACCCACTCTACTGATTTGATCCTGCATGGCCATCAGCACCAGCCCTTTATTTCCTCGATCGCAAGGGCCGCAAAGGGAAGCACATCCCCATGCCGAAATCTTGTTGTGCATGCAGCCGGAAGCGCGGGAATAGTACGTTCCGAAACCGGCGGCATCGGGAAAAACAGTTTTTCAATCTTGGAGGTCGATCCCTCAGCGATCGACGTGATCATATGCTCCAAGAGTGAGGCCACCGACGATTTTGAGCGAGATTGGGGTTGTCGCTTAGAGCCAACTCCCGAGTATGGCCTACAAATCCGTCCAGGAGCTCTAAAGAGTTGATTAGACTCATCATCACAGATCTGGACAACACGATCTACAACTGGGTCGACTATTTCGTCCCGTGCTTTAATGCAATGGTAAACGCTCTAAGTCAACTCACCGGGATTCCGAAACCCCGTCTGAAGGAGTCCTTCCGGGATGTCTACCGTCGTCATGGCACCACAGAATTTCGAGAAGCAATTCGAGAATTGGATGTGCTTGGAAAGTCAGCTTCCCACCTATCTTCAAGAGAAATCGAACGGAGGTTCAGTTCCGCGATCGAATCCTTCAGGGACATGAGAAGAAAGACTCTGCGTCTCTACCCATCGGTGCGCCCCACGCTCCAGAGACTTCGTGATGACGGATACATCCTGGTCGCGCATACCGACGCAAGAGCTGGCACAGCGCTCCACCGCATGGGGTTGCTGGGAATAATCAATCTATTTTCTGGGCTGGTCGCGACGCACGATCCGCTCTACAAGGTCAAATGTCGCCGACGCCATCCCCCCTACATTCGCGTACTCCCCGACAGCCAAGCGAAACCGCACCCCGCTGGCGTTAGAGCGGCACTAAAGTACTTTAGGGTCTCTCCTCCTGAGGCGCTCTACATTGGTGACAGCATTCGCCGGGACCTAGTCATGGCCAGAACGTGTGGTGTCTGGGACATATACGCCAAGTATGGCCGCGAGTATGATCCTGACCACTATCGCCAACTGATTGCCATCTCTCACTGGGATGATGCAAGCGTGAGGCACGAACTTGGGCAGAACTTCCAGTTTGCGGATGGGAAGCAGCCGAGCTTTACGATTTCCAAATTCTCTGAAATCAGACGCGTAATTCGAAATATTGACCGAAGTCAGCCCAAGGAGCTAAGCCCGAGGCCTTTACGCTTGCCTACGGCGCACTAGGAGCACATATCCATGTACGGCAAACACACACCGGAAGCCAGAGTCACGCGAGTTCTTGTTAAGAACATCATCAGAAACCCGCACAATCCTCGTCGGCTGTTTGATGAAGAGCCGATGCGCCTCTTGCAGGATTCCATCAAGCAACTTGGCATCCTGGTCCCACTTAGCGTGTACCCGGCGAAGGAACACAAGGCGGACCCACTGAAGGACAAATTCATTCTCCTTGACGGCGAGCGACGATGGAGATGTGCCACTGAGTTAGGTCTAAGACGTGTTCCAGTCATAGTCCATGAGAGGCCCTCCGACATTCAGAACATTCTCACGATGTTTCACATCCATAATGTCAGAGAGGGCTGGCAGCTCATGCCGACTGCCCTAAAGCTCCGCACACTCATGAAGAAACTCCGGACTCACAACGAAAGGAAGCTGGCAGTCATCACCCAACTCTCTCTTTCCCAAATCAGACGATGCAAGATACTGCTTACCTACCCACTCAAATATCAAAATAGAATGCTCGCTCCGGCATCCGAGAGGTACAAATCCGATTTCTTCATCGACCTCCAGAGAATCCGAGGGATCGCGCTGGAGAAGCGGTTCAAACCCTGGGTTGACCGAGGCGATTCCGCCTGCATAGATATCATGATGGAGAAATTTGATGCCAACATAATCAAGTCGGTCACAGAATTCCGAGCACTTGCGGCCCTATATCGTGGCGCAGTTCGACAAAAGAAAGTTCCTCTCTTCCTGCAAGAGTTGGATCGATTCTTCAGACATAAGAACCTACGAATTGACGATCTTCGCGTGCCGGGAGCGTCCTATGAGCGCGAAATGAAAGAAATCGGCCGCTCGGCTAGGCGGCTATACACTCAGATTCGCGATTTTGATCTGGAGAATATCGCCAGCGACAGAGAACTGATCGAGATGCTTCGCGACCTCAAGACTCTAATCGAGAAGAAGCTTGCATCCGCACTCCTTGATAGGCCTTCCGGCAAGACACATGACTAACCCCATCGAAGTCCAATTCGAGGAGATAATCGCCGAAGCGACTGATCAGTTCGGAGATCACGAAGGCATTCGTACGGCGACTGTCGCGAGATGGCTTTCGCAGTTTCGCGAACAAGACCGGGCCCTTGCCGAAAAGATCCTCCGGGCCACGGCCCGACACTACTACTATTCCGCCTCCCAGATTCGGAAAATGAGCTCAGAGCTCGCGCAATCAGTCTACTCCACCCATCGAAAGACACCAAAGAACCGAATCTATTTCATACCCATCGGCGATCCGGGGTCAGGGGCGCACTATATTTCAAGGTCGCTACGGAGCGCTGACATAGTCCCAAGGCGGAACCTGATTTCCCTGGCCGAGCTAGAGAAACTCGATCGGCGCAATGTCGACGTTATTGTGTTCTTCGATGATTTTAGCGGGACCGGCCATACGATCCTGGATTGGTGGCCCAAAATCGAGCCCCTCGTTCTGCCGAAAGAAGCACGCGTTCTCTTGGCACTCCTTGTTGTGAATGAGAAAGCAAGGAATCAGTTAGAAGCTGCGCATTTTCGAGTCATCGCAGTTGAGGAACTCGATTCCTCCGCAAACGTGTTCGGGCCGGAGAACCACCATTTCAGTGCCAATGACAAAACAGCGTTACTCGCAGTCTGCAAACAAACGGGCTGTTCTGAAGAGTATCTCCGAGGGTATGGCGAGTGTGGGCTTCTCGTTGCCTTCAAGCACAATTGCCCGAACAACAGCATCCCTGTACTATGGTATGAGAATCCAGGCAAATGGCGACCGCTGTTTGTCCGAAGAGCTCTATAGTGAAGCTAGAAGATCAGATCGTCGAAACTGTGCGGTTCAACTGGCGCCGTAATGCCGATCTTCCACGCAGCAGCCGAGAGGTCTTGCTCGTTGAGTACTTCCCGTTCCCCTCTAACAGCACCATCTGGCCCTCTCGCGGGGCGTGCGAGTAACTACTCGTATAGGGCTTGCCGTTCGGCCCAAACTCATCTCCCCACTGCGCCCACTTTGGCCGAGCATGGCGGGCAAAGAGCTCAAGATACGGGGCCGGGCTGCACTGCTCGATGATGTCGTATAGCTCGTCTGGTTTCCGGGAGTGCTCCCTTTTTCGAGTGCTGAGGATATTAACCTGAGTACGCCCCGGCTTGAGCGTACGCATGGTACCCCGGACGCCGAACAAAATCATTTCCGTGACGTTTCGGAAGTAGAAGCCCACGCCGCGGCCATCGGGACCGCCGTCCTTCCGAATCTTGTACCAGATCATGTTAGTCTTATAGGTGAAGCCCCACCGCTTCATCACCTCCAAGCCTTCGAGGATGAGAGCGTTCGGCACCCACAAATACAGGTGGCTCTTGGGCGCAGCAAGCTGGGGAACAGGCAGTTCCATGATCTCCTGTAGAGTCATGGTCGAATAGCGAGAAAGGCGCTTATGCTCAGGGGCCATCTTGCCGGTGCGATTGGAAAACTGCCACGGAGGATCGGCCAGAATCGTGCTGAACTTCTCCATCCCCATAGAGAGGAGATCCTCAGCGACTATCGAATGCGTACTTTTGTGTCTAAGCGACATAATCCCTAGTCCTCGACATAGAGCTTCTTGGTGATCCCGAACACCAATAGCGGACAGCCGCCCCCACCACCGCCTTCGATTCGAGGAAGCAACTTCTTCATCCAGGTGCTGGACCAGCCGTATTTGTCCCAAGTCTTCTCTCCAAGCCCCTTGAAAACCTCACTGAGTTCATCCGACTTGGTGATTATCACTCCGACGCTGATGGCTCTCAGGTCGAACAGAAGCCGAAAGTTGTTGAGGTCCCGGTCGTAAAATGGATCCTTGTTGCTCCATTCTATTTCTAGCGCGACCTCGCCCTTAACACAGTCAACCTTGTGTGTCGGAGATTCAATCTCTTTTTCATCAACGACAAATTTCGTCTCGAACGACTTCTCGACCCAGCCGCGACGATCGAACGCATTGTTGAACCACTGCGAAATGGGAGAAAGTCCCCCTCCCGGCTTGAGGACGTTTCTCCGGTGCAGGCGAAACTCACTGAGGATCTCAACAATGTTCCCCCACTGCTCAGGGAAATCCTCATTGAGAACAGCGCACGCATGTTTCCACTCATGGACCTCGTAGAGGTTCCGGATATTGGCTGGGAGAAGGTCGATGGTCACGACAGATACCCCGAATTGATTCTATCAAACCCTCCCCTACCATACTATACGGATGAGACCCCAATTTAGTTCCCTCTATTTTCGTTCTTCCCGACTCTCGTCCGATTTGTCATCTTTTTATTTCTCGCCCTCAGTGAGATTGACTACAGCCCGAGCCAACAGTTCCACGATTCGATTCAACCGCTCCTCCGACGTCATCTCCTCCGGATCCACCGGCTGATAACGCTCTTCTTCCATTTCCACCCTCCCGAGACAAGGCTTGTCCCAGGGATACCTTCTTCCGACTAGGCTCAGCAACTGCCTCCGCGGGAGAGCTGTACAGGTCCTCATAGCGGCGCTGGCGGCTCAAAATCGCATGCGCCTCATCAGGCGGCAGGAACCTGACGAGGCCCTTCTTCACCCTGACTTTGATGAACTCGGATTCGTCCCACAGCAGGAGTGGGGTTGGGCCGTCTGTTAGCTCTATGAGATGCAGCAATAGGTAACTAATACCGTTGGACTCGGGGTCTGATTTCGAACGGTAATAGGACAAATTCCTATTACCGTCGGACCCGGGCAGCCAGATTATCCAGGTTATCCAGACTATCCACGTGGGGGATAGTCGCAAAGCCCTCCGAGAGGAGGGCTTTTTCTTTCCCTGCTTCCCCGACGCCGCCGTCATGCAACTGGCATCGCCAGATGGCACAGCGAAAGGGCTGTACTTTTACGGATTGACCCCTCGCAGGATAATGGGTTAAGCTCAGGCCTTCAACACGGAGGAACCATGGCCGACAAGAAGACCCAGAAGCTGACGACCCGGGCCGGTGCGCCCGTCGCGGACAACCAGAACGTGCTGACCGCCGGCAAGCGGGGGCCCCAGCTCCTGCAGGACGTGTGGTTCCTCGAGAAGCTCGCCCATTTCGACCGCGAGGTCATCCCGGAACGGCGCATGCACGCCAAGGGCTCCGGCGCCTACGGGACCTTCACGGTCACCCACGACATCACCCGCTACACCAAGGCGAAAATCTTCTCCAAGGTCGGCAAGAAGACCGACCTCTTCGTGCGCTTTTCCACCGTGGCCGGCGAGCGCGGCGCAGCCGACGCAGAGCGCGACATCCGGGGCTTCGCGATGAAGTTCTACACGGAGGAAGGCAACTGGGACTTGGTCGGCAACAACACCCCGGTCTTCTTCCTGCGCGACCCGCTCAAGTTCCCGGACCTCAACCATGCCGTCAAGCGCGACCCGCGCACCAACCTGCGCAGCGCGCTCAACAACTGGGACTTCTGGACATCCCTGCCCGAGGCCCTGCACCAGGTCACCATCGTCATGAGCGACCGGGGCATCCCCGCGACCTACCGCCACATGCACGGCTTCGGCAGCCACACCTTCAGCCTCATCAACGCCAAGAACGAACGCGTCTGGGTCAAGTTCCACTTCCGCAGCCAGCAGGGCATCAAGAACCTCACCGACCAGGAATCCGAGGCCGCCATCGGCAAATGCCGGGAGACCCACCAACGCGACCTCTACGAGAGCATCGAGAAGAAGGACTGCCCTCGCTGGACGATGTTCGTCCAGATCATGCCAGAGAAGGACGCGGCCAAGTACAAGTTCCATCCCTTCGACCTGACCAAGGTCTGGCTCAAGAAGGACTACCCATTGATCGAGGTCGGCGTGATGGAACTCAACAAGAACCCGGAGAACTACTTCGCCGAGGTCGAGCAGTCGGCCTTCAACCCCGCCAACATCGTGCCCGGCATCGGCTTCTCCCCGGACAAGATGCTGCAGGGGCGACTCTTCTCCTACGGCGACGCCCAGCGGTACCGGCTCGGGGTCAACCACCAGCAGATCCCGGTCAACGCCCCGCGCTGCCCGTTCCACGCCTTCCACCGCGACGGGGCCATGCGGGTGGACGGCAACTACGGCGGCACGCTCGGCTACGAGCCCAACAGCTTCGGCGAGTGGCAGCAGCAGCCGGAGCACAAGGAGCCGCCGCTCAAGCTCGAGGGTGCGGCCGAACACTGGGACTATCGCGAGGATGACGCCGATTACTACACCCAGCCGGGGCTGCTGTTCCGCCTCATGAGCCGCACGCAGCAGGAGGCGCTCTTCGGAAACACCGCCCGGTCCATCGGCGGCGCGTCCAAGGATGTCCAGCTGCGCCACATCGGCAACTGCGCCAAAGCCGACCCGGCCTACGGCAAGGGCGTGGCCGATGCGCTGGGCCTTCCGGTCAGGGAACTGACGAAAAAAGCCTGAGATCCATCAGCCTCGAAAAGGCACCCTGGAGGGAAAGAACTCCAGGGTGCCTTTTCATGTCTTTCGAGCTTGATTCTGATAACGTCCTATTCGGGTCGTGGATAACCGGCCAAAACGGCCACTTTGGGCAGTTTTATCGCGTTTCCGCCCTGCGCCCAGGTTCGGATACTGCTAATGACGGGCAGAGAGTTTGCCAGTTATAATAACTGTATGAACACGAGCCCTCCGCGAGGAGGGCTTCTTGTTCCCCGCCGTCCAAACTGCTTGAATAGGTCCAAGGCGATGGAGTTCGCCTGAACCGCCCCGGCGTCGGGGCTGATGACTCCTACCAAGGTCGGTAGGGGTTTCTTTTTTTGAGGTTTACCATGGACACGACATACGCCGCTACGTGCATCACACTCCTCGTCTTCATCGCCAGCGTCTTTTCCGTCGAGATCGCGCTCTCAGCGGCTATCATCGAGATAGCGGTCGGCGTCATCGCTGGCAACTTCCTGGGCTTGGAGTCGGCTCCTTGGATGGACTTCCTCGCGGGGTTCGGCGGCATCCTCCTGACCTTCCTCGCTGGGGCCGAGGTGGACCCGAAGATGATGCGCGAGAAGTTCAGGGAGAGTCTGCTCATCGGCGGGATGTCCTTCGTCATCCCCTACATCGCCGCCATCGCCTACTGCCGCTGGGGCGCGGGGTGGACCTGGAACGCCTCGCTCATCGCGGGCTGCGCCCTTTCCACCACGTCCCTCGCCGTGGTCTATGCCGTCCTGGTGGAGACCGGGCTGACCAATACGGAGATCGGGAAGATCATCATGGCCGCGACCTTCGTCACGGACTTCGGCGTGGCCATGGCCTTGTCCCTGACCTTCGCGGAGTACAACCGCTACACCTTGTGGTTCATCGTGGGTTCAATCCTGCTCATCGTTGCGGCGGCTCGGTGGCTGCCGGGCGTGTTCCTACGCTACGGCAAGCGGGTCATCGAGCCGGAGATCAAGCTGCTCTTCTTCCTGCTCTTCTGTTTCATGTCCCTGGCCAAGCTGGGCAAGGGACACGCGGTCCTGCCGGTGTTCATCCTGGGGCTCTGCCTCGCAACGATGTTCCGCGAGCATCAGGACCTTCAGAAGAAGCTCCGAGTCGTGGCCTTCGCCATAATCACACCCTTCTTCTTCATCAAAGGCGGCATGAGCGTGTCGCTCAGTGCCATCATGGCGCAGTGGCCGCTCTTCCTCATTTTGTTCGGCGTCAAGATCGCGGCCAAGTTCATCGGCGTCTGGCCTCTCGCCAGGAAGTACGCCAGCGACCATGCTGAGTACACGACCCTGCTCATGAGCACCGGACTGACATTCGGGACCATCTCGTCCCTATACGGGCTCCAAGCGGGCTACATCGACAAGGGGCAGTTCTCGATCCTGGTGGCGGTAGTCATCGGAACGGCCATCATTCCGACCTTCATAGCCCAGCGGTGGTTCTCCCCGGCCCTGCCAGAGGCCGAGGCGGAGGAACTGATGGCTCGGGAAGAAGAGAGTTCCTGACTCGATTCTGATAACGTCTGTTTCCCCCAGCCAGCTTTGACTCGAACCTGAACGTATCGGTCCAACCCTCCGAGGGGAGGGCTTTCTCCTTGGACTTCCGCTGCTCTCGCGGCCGTCGTCGGAACCGGAAGCTGGGCGGGAGTGAGTCAGAGTTCGCGCAAAATGCGCTCGTGGCCGTACGGGCAGGCGCCGTACTCCACCCAGTCCCATGAGTAGGAGTCGCCCCAGGGCGGCGGGGCGCCATGCCGGTATTTCCAGTGCTCACGGCAGTAACAAACGCCGCATGCCGGACAGAACGAGGCGGCGTAGTCGGGCCGGAAGGCATGCAGCGCGCCGGGGTCTCCGACAAGGAGGAGCTTCATCATGTGCGCGGCGTCCTCCGCCCTCAATCCGGCGCGGGTCTCGCCGAAGCCGTAGCGGGCTACCGGATCCTTCCCTTGGATCAGCTCGACGGTCTCCGCCGGCTTCCCGCAGCGGGCGCAGCGGAAGGTGCAGGCCAGGGTCTCCCGGCTCCGCGAGACCTTGGCGGGGTCCGAGCGCTTGACAACGGTGGGCTGGCGCCCGCCGGTGAGGATGATGGTCGCCGGACGGACCGCATGCTCGTGAAGCCCGCTGGAATACTCGATATACACCGAGCAGCCGGCCCGTTCGTAGGTGTCCCGCCAGGGATGCCGCGCGATGACGTGGTCTTCGGACTCGCCGCACCTCTCCGTCTCCGGCGGAAATATCTTCTTAGGCAGCCCCCAGGTCCGATGGATCTCGCGCCGGGTAGCCTGGACCGGGAGATCCCCCTCCAGTCTGCCCGTGAACTCCTCTCCCCCCGAGTCCCTCCGGGCGTACAGAAACCAGGCCCCCAGGCGGCCGGCGATCAACGCCGCTTCCAAGCCTGAGCCGCTGAACGTCCAATAGACGCGCTCCCCGATGCGCTTGAGAAGGGGCCCGCAGCCGAGAAGGTCGGACAGCTTGCGCCGGTTGGCCCGGCTGTGCATGCGGCCCAGGAACGGGACCAGGTCGCGCATGGCGTCGAGCATGGGCAAAGCCTAGCAGATTTCGCTCGAAGGATATTTGTCAGGACGCCCGCTTCAAGCCCGGCTGATGCTTGTTCGAGAATCATCCCATTCGGGTTGTGGATAACCCGCCCAAATCGGCGTTTTGGGCGGTTGTGCTGAGTTCCCGACCTTCAGCCAAGTTCGACAATCGTTGACGACGGGCAGCCAGCTTATCCAGACTATCCAGGCGGTCACGAAGAGCCCTCCTCGAGGAGGGCTCTTCGTTCCCCCGGATTGGGCCGAATTATGAAAAGATATAATCCAGCGCATGAGGAGCCTCTTGGCCGCTGTCGCGGTGCTACTATCCGGCGCCTGTGCCCACCGCCCGCCCCTGGATTCTCAGCCCATGCCACAGGTGGATCTGGCCCGGTACATGGGCCGCTGGTACGAGATCGTCCGCTACACCCACTACTTCGAGCGCGGCTGCCGCGACGTTACCGCCGACTATGGCCTGCGCCCCGACGGCCGGGTCGACGTAATCAATATTTGCCGCAAGGGCGAGGCCCTCAAGGTCAAGACTGCCCGGGCCATCGGCTGGAGTACCCACCCCAGCAACTCCCGGCTCAAGGTTCGATTCTTCTGGCCGTTCACGGGAGACTATTGGATCGTCGGCCTCGATACCCAGTATCGCTGGGCCATGATTGGAAGTCCCCACAAAGACTATTTCTGGCTGCTCGCCCGTGAGCCCAAGCTCGACGCTGCTCTCGAAGCCCAAATTTTCGATCAGGCCCGGCGGCTCGGCTATGACCCCGCCCGATTTGAGCGGCCCTAGACTTATCGGTCCAGCCCTCCTCCCGGAGGGCTTTTTTCTGGGAACTCTAGCGCGTCATGTCGGGCCGCCATCTCACGACGCGCTTATGGCGTCCTAACCGGGATATTAAACCGTGCCGCCGAACTCGATGCGGTACCTGGGCGCAAAAGGCTCTCCGGTCAATTCGACTCTCTCGATCCGATCCACCCTGAATGCGCGGTCCTTCTTGATGTCAGCCCGCACGCCATACAGGACCAGCCTCCCTTCGCGAGTCCTCCGAAGGGAGTACGGTTCGATGACATATTGCTGGGCTGGGTATGCGCCCTGCTTGCGATACATCAAGGCCACGCAAAGCCGATTCACACCCGCGTAGCGGACGGTCTCGAGCGGTATCGGCAACCCCCACCGCGTCACCGTGGGCGCGGGGCGCCATGCCGTATCCGTATCAGCTTGGACCCGGATGGAGGTCATCGGCACCGGCAGCATCTTGCCCTCGACCCACTGGAGGATTTCCGTGACGACGCTCCAGTAGTGCTCGGTCGGCGGCAGCGGCGGCGGCAATTGATGCGCCAGCATGTTGGTCCACTCGCTTGTCAACTCGCCGTGCCGAGGATGCCTCTCCATCTCCGCGACGCTTGGGAATGGAATGCCCTTGAACTCGCATTTCTTTTGAAGAACGGCGCGCACGGCCGCCGGGTCCGGCTTCGAGTATTGGTGGTAGATATTCACCACGTCGTAGAGATCCCGGGGCAATTGACGCTCAGCCAAAGCACGAAGCTTCTCCCCAAAGACCTCAGGAAAGGAATAGCAGCGGACCGTGACCGGAGTCGGGAGAGCGTCTGTATATGGGTGGGCGATAGGCCTGGCTACGGGGCCTGTGACCACGACTTCATCCTGGGTCAGGTCTAGTTTGATGCGGGGCAGGGCCCCCTTTGGCTGAAGCGGGCCGCGGTAAGAAATCTTGCCGAGCATGGAATCTCGGCCGCGCGGATTCTTGTATGACTCGAACGAAATTCCGTCCTTGGGAAGCTCCACCCCGCTCTGTTCATAGACCCACGCGGAGATGGATTCGAACGCTTCCGTGAAGACCTTCGGGTCGAAAGGCTTATCGGCGGGGATGGTGAAGTCCAGGTCTTCCGAAAATCGATATGTTTCAAAGTAGCACTTCTTAAGGCAGGTGCCGCCCTTGAATATCCAGGCGTTAGTCGCGAGATTTTGGGCGATGCCCGACAGCACCCACCCAAGCACATAGTCCTTCTCGACCACTTCTGCCCGCAGGCTCCACTCCCTAGCATCCTCACGTATCTCGATGTCGGGTATCATGCGAGAGAGATGTCCTTGTTGATTCGAAGATTCCAACGCCGCACATACGCCCCCGTTGCCGGACCATCCGGGTCCAATTTGGAGTAGCCTTTCCCGATCCGCTCCAGGCAACCTGCGATGAAGGCTTTTTCATCCGGATACTTCTTCTCGAACAGATATCCGAGACGCTTGAACACGGTCTTGTTCCCAAGCGTCTCCA
Organism: Elusimicrobiota bacterium; assembly: GCA_041650695.1. Classification (GTDB taxonomy): domain Bacteria; phylum Elusimicrobiota; class Elusimicrobia; order UBA1565; family UBA1565; genus JBAZKS01. The sequence goes on along the minus strand of JBAZKS010000006.1, from coordinate 31,230 downwards.
TGTACTGCAGCAGCTTGGGGAGGTCCTTGGACTTGGAAGCCATGTATGCATTCAAGACGGCAACAGCCTGCAGAAAACCGCCTCCCAGGCTAGGGTCGTCGAAAAGGTCCACGATCGTGCGGCAGGGATCAGAGACGGCTGTCTTCACCTGCTGCTTCCACACCGTCGTCGTGCCGAAGATGCGCTTAGGTGAAACGCGTTTAAGGCGAAACCTATTAGCGAGGACTTCCTTCTCCTTGCCTCGAAACGCGCGAGTGGTCACCACTACCACTTCCCTGAAGATCTGTTCCGTGAGGCCCCAATACTCGCAGGCGCTCCACCCCCCGATATAGCATGGCTCAAACAGGATGGTCGCGACCAACCAAGGATCCTCCGTCCAACGTTCTGATGACTGCGCTTCCAAAGGCAGCGGCAGGTAGATCCCCCGCTTGATCCGAACCACCCAGCCTTGGGCTTCCCAACGAGATAGAAGCTTCCTTGCCGCCAATGGCAGGATGCCGAGGATCTTGGGCACGTTTTCGATTCGAATGATCCCCCGTGACTCTCGCTGTAGGACCGAAAGAGACTGACGAATCGTCATTCTCGCCATGATATAGTCTTAATGCGTTAAATGCCTGTAATCGGGTATCAATTACGCTAATAGTATACCAGTGAATTGGCGATTGTCAAGCCTAATTGAGCATCGGTCGCTTAAGCCGCGAGAAAAGCCACCAGCCCTTTGGCGACCCTCACTTCGGTGAACTCGGACTCATCCCACAACAGGGGAGCGGATCCATTCCCCGGCTCGATGTCCAGCAATTGTTCGCTGATAGCATCTGCCGTCCTATTACCGTTGGACCCGCGCAGAAACCCCTTAGACCGTCTATACCGCAAGCACGGAAAAAAGCCCTCCTCGCGGAGGGCTTTTGATTTGTTGCGAGCGTTCAGTGGGATGTCCAGACCTTCCCTCTCGTATCCGTATGCGTGCAGTTGACGAAGACCCCGCCAAAACCGGCATCCCCGCGGACATTGCTGTAAAGCCATCCGCCGGAATCGTCGGACTTCGTAGCTTGTGTTATCGCATTGGAAGGCGGATGATAGGGGGGCGTCTTCGCGGTTGGCATCCCGCTCCGCAGGTATTTTCCGCCTTCGGCCAACGACATCAGACTGGATGGGTATGTCCCATTGTCTTCGTAGTAAATAGTCAGCGCGCTTCGTATGGCACCGAGGTTCCCCCTTGTGTAGCCCTCCGTTTCCCGACGCTGCTGTTTGATGCTCGCCGGGTACATCCCCGCACAAGCGACGCCACCAAGCGTGCAGCCCAAGAGGATGGGGAGCTTGGGGCACATACGCCATCCGTTCTCAGCACCGATGCTACCCAGCACTAGACCCGAAGAAAAAAGAACAATCCCCAGCCCTAAAAAGATGTTCCAGGGACACATGTTGATGGCACCCGCCAGGATCCCCATGACAAGGAGTATATAGCCTATAACGCGCATTAGCGCGTAGCGTGTCTTCATTCGCGGCATGATAGCACTTACAGGAGGTTGGCCGACGGTGGGAGCCATAACAATCGGGGCTATGGCTGACCCGCCAGAGCACCCCATCCAAGTGACACAAGCGGGTCCTGGGACCTCAGCCAGGTTAGGATATTGTCGGTTTCGGGCAGCCAGCTTTGACTCGAGCCTGAACGCATCGGTCCAGCCCTCCACCCGGAGGGCTCTTTTTTGCATAATGCGACCTGCGAGGAAGCTATGAAGGAACTACTACCCGCCGCCATTCTCACCGCAGCCTTGCTCCAGTCCGCCGGCTGCGCCACGCATGGACCGGCTCCCGACCCCTTTGAAGGCTCCCTTCAAACCGAGATTGATTTGGACCTGTGTCTTACTATGAGACGCCAGAAATGGGCGGATAATGTCTTGGAGTACTACCTGCCGAAGCTCCGCTCTCAGCCCGAGTCTTTCTTCCGATCCGTCGTCTCTCGCGGGACTTTGAGGGATACTGAAGGCTGCGACGTGATGTTCAATATCGAACAGGGATTGACGGTCTTCAACAGGGATTTCGGCGATGCCTATTCCGCTTATACGGGGCAGAAGTTATTTCATGGCGAAAAGCGGGGGGATGCCACCATCACCTATCTGTTCAAATCCCTGGCGAAGCAATTCCGGATCGGCTCACCCGATTACGAACGGCTCGTCGCCGAACGCAATGCCAGTGGCCGGACCAAGCCCTCCCGGCCGCAAGTCGCATCAAAACCCCCGATGTCTCCCGCGGCCGGGGCATCCTCCATTGAACCGCCCCTCGCTCGGCCCGCAGCTCTCTCCGACATCGAAGAACTGCCCCGTCCTCGAAACGTCAAGGCAAAGGCCCACGCGGTCGTCATCGGCGTCGAGCGCTACCGCGAGAGTCTCCCGAAGGCTGATTTCGCGGCCGGCGACGCCAGACTTGTCGCCGAATATGTCCGGCGCCTGCTCGGCTACCCGGATGAGAACGTCGCCCTGCTTACCGACGATCACGCGACTCGCGGGGACTTCGAGAAACACTTCGAACGCTGGCTGCCCAACCGCGTCGAACCCGGCGACGATGTCCTGGTCTATTACTCGGGCCACGGCGCGCCGGACCCGAAGAGCGGCGACGCCTTCCTGGTGCCCTACGACGGCGACCCGACGTACGTCGAGCAGACCGGCTATCCCTTGAAGAGGCTCTACGCCCAATTGGCCAAGCTGCCGGCCGGGAAAGTGACCGTGGTGATGGACTCCTGCTTCTCGGGAGCCGGCGGCCGCTCAGTCATCGCCAAGGGTGCCCGACCGCTGGTCCTCTCGGCGCAGGCCGCCCCGCCCGCCAAGGTGACTGTAGTCTCGGCCTCCGCCGGCGACCAGATATCGAACTCCTACACGGAGCAGAGACATGGACTCTTCACCTATTTCCTGCTGAAGGGCCTCAAGGAAAGCGGCGACCTGCGCGCGGCCTTCGACTACGCCAAACCGCTGGTCTCCAGGACCGCGCGGCGCCAGTTCAACACCGACCAGGACCCACAGTGGCGGGAGGGGCGGGATTAGGACTCTCCAGGGAGTTCGGTGGGTCCTGCTATCGTTTTGTTCAGGGTTATGGATAACCCGCAAAAATCTCCCATCCGGGCGATATAGACGGATTCCGGGCCCTCAGCCAGGTTAGGATATCGTCGGTTTCTGGCAGCCAGCTTTGACGCGAACCTGAGCCTTCAGGTCCAGCCCTCCGAGAGGAGGGCTCTTCGTTTCTCAAGGGCCTTCAGTAGGACGCGAAGATCGCCCCTCTGTGACGTTCCCCTGATTTCATACCAAGGGCAATCGGGGTTTGGGAGCCGTAGAACCCTAGGCCGACCTAGAATCGCGGGGCGTGCTTTGAAATCGCTTCAAGAACTTCGGAAAAACTCGGGCACGAAGAGAACAACAGCCCTCTCAGCGACTTGAATTCCTCCCCAAATAGCGTTCGCGTCTGCGCATCCGGGATGGTGAAGGGCTCCCTCGTCTTGAACTCCTCGGCGTCCTGGCCCCGCAGCTTTTCCCTCTTGTAGTCCTGATACTCCTTAGTCGGTATAAACTCCAAGACCCGCTGGACCTCAAGAAGCCTGTAGAGATCGTAGTAATGTCGCATGAACTGCCGTGGCCGGTCCTTCTCCGGGTCTTTCCGATCCCGATACTGTCGGAACCGCCTGCAGATCGTCTGAAGCTTATCCACGAAGGTGTACTCTGGATTGAAGCAGACCACATCCGAAGCCCGGTTATCCCGGACCTCAAGCTTATCGGCCGCCGCCAACGCCTTATCCAGGACCCAACTCGAAATGCTCCGAGGCTCGTTGGGCGCGGTCCTCGCGAAGCCCACCTCCAACAGCACGTCGGGCTTCAAGCCGATATCCGGGTTCGGGTCGAATAAAGAGTCGTACTTGAGGCTGATCCCGCCGTTCTGGGCGCGCTCATCGTCGAAGGCTCGATTCCTCTCGACGGAGATCCCAGGGATATTGATCTTCGAGGCCAGGCCGTCAAAGAACTCGAGGCGGGCTTTGACATGCTGCGGCTTCGTCCCCTTGATGTTCAGCTCCGACGGCGGGTCGAACCGCATATCGATGTCTTCCGAGAATCGATCTATGACGTTCCATCCCTTGGAAAGCGATGTCCCGCCTTTCATCTCGAACTTGAACCCCTGCTGCTTGAGCCCCCACAGGCAATGCATCACCCAGTAGTCCTTCTCCACGACCACTTCGGGGATTCCTTTCTCGCCCGCGACGGTGGCGAAGAGGTCCTTCGCGTCCGGCAATTCGTGAAAGAAGCTAGGCATAGACCTCGTTCAGCATCTTCTTGGTGCGCGGCCGGCCATAGCGCGACGCCAAGACGCGCACGCGCTTCCCGTCGAACTCCGCCGACCTCGCTTTCAGGGAGTCGAAGACCCGACGCGTATCGTCGGGCAAGCGCTTGAGATTGTTGAGGAGGTCGACGAGGAGATATTCCTTGCTCAGCTTGCGCGGGAAGCCCGGCATGACGCGGAACTCGAACCGCTTGCCGGCCAGCGCGAATTCCCCGGTCCGTTTGTGGTTGTAGACCACATAATGGCTGTAGACCTGCGTAAGCCCCAGCCCGAGCCGGTTGAAGTAGCTATACGAAGTCAGCAAGAAGTCCTCGGTCTTGAGGAATGCGCGCACGAGTTCCTTGTCATCCGCGGGGGTGTCGCCGAACGCGTTCTTGCGGGGGCGGTAGTAGAGCCCTCCCGAGAGTTTTTGCACCTCGCCCATCTCAACGAGCGTCTTCAAATCCCGGTCAACGGAGGTCGAGCGCCCCTGCAGGTCCTGGCGCCTGTAGACCTTCCCCGACTTCATGGCATCCAGCAGCTTCTGCGCGCTCTTCATAATGCTCTCTCAAGCCCGCTAATAGTATAAAGCCATTTCAGCCGAAAAGCAAGAGATTTCTATAAATATTCATGCACTAGTGCAAATTAATTGCTGTTTTAAATTGGTTTTTGAGAGCTTTTGTGGACACTTATCTTATCCCCTTCGGCCCACTGGCCTTCGCGAAATGGGATTCGTCCACCATTAGCGGGGCGTTTATCTCGCTTTCCAGGGATAAGAGCGGGTTCACTAACGGAGAATCCGTCCTAACACCGTTGGACTCCCGCAGCCAGCTTTGACGCGAACCTAGGCGTACTGGTCCAGCCCTCCTCTCGGAGGGCTTCTTCTTGCCCTTATATCGGTTCAGCGGGCCAGAACTTCATATAATCTCCTCGTCGGCATCCAGCGTCCATAATGGCGAGCGGACCCAACCTATACGTGATTGCAGGCCCCAATGGCGCGGGCAAGACCACCTTCGCCAGAGAGTTCCTCCCCCATTTCGCGAAATGCCAGGAGTTCATCAACGCAGATCTCATCGCAGGGGGGCTATCCCCCTTCTCCGCAAGGACAGCCGCCATCGAGGCCGGGCGCATCATGCTCAAGCGGATCGCCGAACTCTCGTCGCGGCACCACGATTTTGCGTTCGAGACAACGCTCTCCGGCAGGAGCTATCTGTCGCTCTTGCGTTCCCTGCGCGGGAAGGGTTACCGGATTCATCTTATATACCTATGGCTCCCTCATGTCCGGCTCGCCATCCGCCGAGTCCGAGACAGGGTGCGCCGGGGCGGACACAATGTCCCCGCAGTCGACATACGTCGACGATTCAATCGCGGCGTCAAGAATCTACTTAACGAATATCGCGAATCGGTGGACTCTTGGACGATTCTGGACAACTCGGGACGTACTCCGCGTCTCGTCGCCTATGCGCGCCACGGCAACGTCCAGATCATCGATGTCTCGGTGTTTGCAGACATGAGGAAGCGCCTGGAGCTGCCATGAAGAAGAAGAAACGCAAGATCCCCGCTGAAACCCGCAAGGCAGAGCGTGCGCTCCGTATAGCCGTAGCCAAGACCATCGAGGAGCACCGTCGGACCGGGGACCCCATCTCGATTTGGCGGAATGGGAAGGTCGTTGATATCCCGGCCGACCGGCTGCCGCGCTCATAGGACTGCGTCTCGCGGATCCCAGCCGGTTCGAGAATCAGGGTCATTTACGGTCGCCGCCCCCCGACCTAGCCAGCGCCTCTTGCGCAGCGGCATCGCCCTGGTCCGCGGCCTTGCGATACCAGACAACGGCCTCTTTATCATCTTGGGCGACGCCCCAACCCTTCTCATACATGGACCCGAGGGCGGCTTGCGCGCGGGCATCGCCCTGCTCGGCGGCTTTGCGGAACCAGGCAACGGCCTCTTTATGATCCCGGGGGACGCCCTGGCCTTTGACATGCATTATCCCAAGATTGAATTGCGCAACGGCTTCGCCCCGCTCGGCGGCCTTGCGATACCAGACAACGGCCTCTTTGACGTCTTGGGCGACGCCCTGCCCTTTGTCATACATGGTCCCGAGGGCGGTCTGCGCAAGGACGACGCCCTGCTCAGCGGCTTTGCGGAACCAGACAAAGGCCTCGTCATAGTCCTTGGTGATTCCCTCACCGGCGGAATACATCCGCCCGAGCAGGAATTGCGCGGCGCCGTCGCCTCGCTCGGCAGCCTTGCGATACCAGACAACGGCCTCTTTATGGTTCTGGGCGACGCCCTTGCCCTCGTAATACATCAGCCCAAGATTGTGTTGCGCGCCGACGATGCCCTGTTCGGCGGCCTTGCGATACCAGGCGAAAGCCTCCTTATCATCTTTGGCCACGCCCCGACCAAGCGAGTACATCTGCCCTAGACTGAATTGGCCCCAAGCATTGCCCTGCTCCGCGGCCTTGCGATACCAGGCGACGGCCCGGGTGTGATCCTTCGGCAAGACCCAGCCCGCCTGATACATCTGCCCAAGCACGAACTGCGCCCTGGGCTCGCCCCTTCGGGCCGCGGGCTCGGCCTGACTCAAGGCTTTCTTGAACCACGTCGCCGCCTTGGCCTTGTCCTGCGGGACGCCTTTCCCTTCTTGGTGGATCCTCCCCATCGTGAACTGGGCCAACAGATCCCCCCTTTGCGCCGCTGGCCGGGCCGATTGGAGAGCGCGCGGGTAATCCCTCGACTTGAGGGCGGCGTAAGCATCGTCTCCCGCATCGCCCCAGGCATAGGACAGCCCCAGGAAAGACGAAAGCGGCATGCTCAGCCATGCGGCCAACAGGATCACCGGGGTTCGTCGGGTTGTCATTCTAATGGGATTGTACCTCCTTGAATCGGCCGGAAGAAACCCCGCCCTTTTATCGGGGTCGGGGCTCGAAGGGGCCTTCGGGGGTCTTGACGCATCCGGGCCCTTGCCTGGAAGGCGCATATCATGAGCGGACCGGAAAGCGCTGGCCCTATAACGGCGGGGATTATCGATCGCATTCGCGCGCCGCCGGCCCGTACACGAAGTGGAACGTCGGCCTGGACCCGTCCGGAGGCACTTCCCTCCGCCTGAAATCGGGATCGTCTTCGCCGAGCGCCAGCGCCCGCGCGTAATCCGAGTCGGCCCCTACCGCGTCTCCGAGCTCCCTGCGGAGGATGGAGCGATGATACCAGGGCCAGGGGTTGCGCGGGTGGAACCGCATGGCTTGCCCGTAAGACTTCACCCCGGCGGCGCAATCCCCTTTCGCCATCAGATCATGGACTCTGTTGTAGCACTCGTCGAAGCTGCGGCAATCGGAATCCTTGTCCAGCGGCGAATCCACGCACAGCTGCTGCGAGCCGTGGACGAATTGGAAGTCCGGCGGCCTGCCGTCGGAAGGCTTCGCCCTCCGCTTGAAGTCGGGACTGCCCGCCTCCAGCGACACCGCCCGCGCGAGATCGGCGTCCGCGCCGGCGCTGTCGTCGAGCTCCCGGCGGATGATGGACCTCTGATACCAGGGCCAGGGGTTCTTCGGCTTGTACTCGCCGGCTTCCCCGAAAGCCCGCGCCGCCCCGGCGCAATCGCCGATCGAGACCAAGAGGCCGCCGGCCCGGTAGCATGAGGCATAGTCGCGGCAGCCGAGGTCCCGGCCCTTCTTCTGGGACGCGGCGCTGCAGCGCAGGGTCGGCCCATACATGAAATGGAAGTCCGGGCGGGAGCCGTCGGCGGGCTTGCGCCGCGTGACGAAGTCGGGGTTGCCCGCCCCCACGGCCAGCGCCCGCGCGAAGTCGGCCTCGGCGCCGGCCTCGTCGCCGAGCTCCCCGCGGATCAGCGCCCGCTCATACCACGGCCATGGATTGTCCGATTGATACTCGGCGGCGCGGCCCAAGGCATGCACCGCCTCGAAGCAGTCTCCGCTTTTGACCAGGAGGTCCGCCGTGTTGAAGCACGTGCTGAAATCCTCGCAGTTGGAATCCGCCCGCTGCTCGATCACGGCCTGATCCTCCAGCACCTTGACCCTCGCCGCGATGATCTCATCTTTCGATGCGCGCAGATCCGCCACGCGCTTTTCCAGCGCCTCGATCTCCTGCCGCAATTGGGCGTATGTCCCCCGCATCTCGGAGACGCGGCGGTCCAGCAGGCTCAAGTCCTCCTCGAAGATGTCGGCCGCCCACTTTTCGAGCTCCGCGCGCAGCCTTGCCTTCTCGCGGGGGTCCTGCGTCGACCGGGATGCCAGCGCGACGTCCACCATGCGCAGGTGTTCTTTGATCTTTCGGACCATCGCCGTCTTTTCTCTCATGTGGCTCGCGCCGGCGCGCTGGAACCAGATGAAATAGTCGCCGTACACCTGCCGCATCTTGGCCGGCGGCATCGCGGTCAGTTTCCGATATGCATCCGGCTCATGGCTCTTCAGGTAGTCCAGCGCCTTGGCCTCGCCGGCGAGCGGGGCGCCATCGAGCACGGCCCCGGCTGGGAGTCTCCCCGACGACTTCGGCTCCGGGCCCGCCCAACCCGCCGCCGCGGCGGAAACGCACAATATCCCGCAGATCAGATGTGTTCTCATGGTCATTCTCCCGTGGACCAGCTCTGGGTCAAGCGAATCTCCTCCCGCAGGGACGCTATCCGCTCTTCGGTCCTTTCGATGTCGGCCAGCAGAAGGTTCATCTTCCAATGCGGCATCACCTCGGATATCCTCGCGTCGGGCGTGGGCGCCGGCGGCCGCGGGCCGCGCTTCTGGTAGACGAGCAGCGCCAGGCAGGCGAAGCCGAGGGCGAGCGTCATCGGGGCCAGGAACGCTCGCCTCCGTCCGCCGGCCCGGGAGTCGTCAAGGCGGCTGGCGACGGACGAGACCGCGCCGCCCGGCGGCTCCGACGCGCGCGCCTCGGCCCAAGCGTGCCCGCAGCGGACGACAGCCAGCCACTCGCGGCATCCGGCGCAGGAATCCAAGTGCCGCTCGAAAGCCGCGGCGTCCTCGGCGCTCAGTTCGCCGGACTCGTACAGCAGGCAGCGTTCCTTATGCATCGAGGTCCTCCAAAGAGCTTCTGAGCTTCTCCAGGGCGTAGTTCATGCGCGAGAGCGCCGTCCCGAGGGGGATGGCCAGGGATTCCGATATCTCCCGGAACGACATCCGCCCGTACTCCCGCATGAGGAATATCTGCCGCTGTTCGACCGGCAGCTGCTCCAGCGCCGCGTCCAAACGCCGCCGCAGCTCATCCCGCTCGGCCAGAGCGTGCGCCGTGGGCGCGCCGTCGGGCAGAGATTCGCCGAGCTCGGAGATATCGACATGGTCCTTGCCGCGTCTTTGCCGGACCAGCCCGTCCATGGCCACGTTGTTGGCGATCCTGAACAGCCACCCGGCAGCCCTGCCCCGCGCCTCGTATCGGTCGGCATTGCGATAGACCTTGAGCCAGAACTCCTGGAAGAGGTCATCGGCCAGAGTCGCTCCGGCCAAGCCGGTCAGGAAGCTGTAGATCCTGGTTTTGTACCGTTCCATGAGCGTCTCGAAAGCCCGGGCATCCGCCCGACAACGGAGGATCAGCTCACAATCGGTGTCCATGGTCTCCCTATCCATACAACAGCGGCGGAGGGCATTCTATTCTATTGCCGGGGAGCTTGGAGCCGAAGGGCTAAGGGCGTTTTGATACAATGCCGGAAATATCAGGGCAAGGCTGCGCCGGGCCCGGCGACGGCCTATCGCGGTCTTCCGGACCGTTTCGGATCCCTCTCCGGCGACGGCCACTCCTTGCCGCCGCCGAAGCAGGCGCCCTGCTCCGGCGGCATGTAATCCTTGTCGTAGATCTGCTTCTCCCAGATCTGGCGCTGAGGGTCCAGGAAGTAGCCGAGCGCGGGCCCCATGCGGGTGAGCATATTGAACCAGCTCGTCATGAAGGCCAGTTCGAAGATCTCCTGATCGTTCAATCCCACCTTGCGCAGATTATCCACGTAGACCGGGCCGAGATCGCGCGGCGTCAGCGTGAGCGCCTGCGCATACTCGACCATGGCACGCTCGCGTCGGGACAACTTGGCTTGCTTGGGATCCTTGAGCAGGCTCCGGATCAATTCCTCGTCATGAGTGGCGCTGCGCAGGCCTTGGACCACGCCGCCCAGACAGTACCGGCATCCATTGAGATCGGAGACCAGCGTTTTGATGATGGAGTATTCGCGCCGCTTGGCGCAAAACGAGCTGCAGACCGCTCCTTCCAACTGGTCCACCGAGACCAGGGACTCGGGCTGATAGATGATCAAGGATTTCTCCAGGCTCCCCAACCGCTCGAACATCGCCGCATCCATGGTCCCCGTGGCGGAGGGGATGAGGCGCGCCATCCACAACGCCGACGCCAGATCCTTGAAGTACTCGGGACGCGGGGTGGGGAGAGCGATCCAGTCCGGGGGCGAATCGACGATCGGCTCCATGGATTGGCAATGAGCCGGCGCGCTGGATTGGCCCTGCGCCGGCACACAGGACAACAGGACGAGGAGAAGGTTGAGCATATTTATGGCAGTTTAGCACAAGTTGAGTCGTTGGACCATTGACAGCGCAGGACGCGGGGGCTAATATGATATGGCATGAGAAGGGCCCTCCGTCTCATCGCGGCGCTGACCGTCGTGCTGGCTTATTTCCCCCCCGTCTGGGGCCAACAGCGTCCTCGATACAGAACAGCGCCGGAGAAGACCGATGAGGAGGACACGGATGCTCAAACCCGTCGGCGCAAACGACAGCCTCCGCCCGAGGAGGACATAGACACCGACGCCCGACCCGTTCGGCGCAAACGGTCCGCTCCTCCGCCCGACGCGAACCCTGGGGAGAGGGATGAGATCGATCCCGACGCCGAACGCAACCCGTGCGACGGGACCGCGACGGATCTGACCGAGATCCTGGGGGTCGCCCTCAACCGCATGGCGATGCGCAAGGCGGACGGCCGCGATTTCAAGAACTTCCGCAAACGCCGGGAGCGCCAGCAGAAGAAGTTCCCCGATGCCCCGGGCTACGAGATGCTGGCCAAGGTCGTGGTCCCGGCCGAGCGCGAGCTCGTCCGAGGCTATAACGGGCTCGTGGAGAAAGGCCTCGTCCCTCTGGCCGCGGCGGGCGTGTACATCGATGACGCCATCGCCGAGCTGCGGGACGTCTCCGCACACGGCACCCGGGTCATGGAGGATATCGACGCTGTCACGGCTGAGCTGGAGCGGATCGCCGCCTCGTTCGATGCCGACTCCTTCAGCGGCGGCGGGTCTGTGGACCTCTCGGCCCTGAAAGCCCATGAAAGGGAACTGCCCAGGATCAAGGAAAGGATAAAGGACATCAAGGACCAGGTCTGCCGGGCCGACGTCCTCGTGCGCGCGGCCGCGGAAGGTCCGCGGTTGGGGCTCAGACATGCCGCCAGGGCGCGCGAGCTCGCGGAGGAGGCGGATAAGCGCGACGCCGAGGCCATCGACCGCGCGACGCAGGACCGCTCCTCCTCCAGAGCGCTCAAGTCGGTGGGCGAGGCCGCGAAGCGCCAATCGGATGCCATGAGCTGCACCACGGGGGACTGCCTCTCCGCTTTGGGGCAGCAGTCCGCCGTCGCCAAGACGCGCAGACCAGCGAAAAAGACCTCGGGCTGCCCGACGGGGAACTGCGGCCCGAAGCCGAAGCTCGAGTCCATCGAGGGCCGCTCCGGGCCGGTCATCGAAGACGCGGCGGAGAAGCTCGTGTGCGCCGCGGAACAGACGGAGACGGCCCGCAAGAACACGGACTTGGTCTCCAACCCGACCCATGGCAAGCTCATGAAGGCGGCGCTTACCCTCGAAAGGGCCGCTGAAATAGCCATGGCCGCCGCCACCGACGGGAAAGGCATAGGCGGCGGCCAAGGGGGCCGCGGAGCCAGAGGATGCGGATCCTGCGGCAGCGCGTGCTCGGGCGGGAGCGAAAGGATGCGCGGCCTGTTCCGGAAGTTCAGGGAGGCGCAGACGGACGATGAGAGAGCGGCGCTCCGGGCCGAGGCGGCGGCCATCGTGGCTAAGGTGCGCGAGTCCTTCAGCCAGACCAAGGACGAGGTGAAAGCCGCGCAGAATGCGGCGGACTCGGCCAAGTCGAAGCTGGAGAGCGCCGCGCAATCCTGGGAGAGCACCGTGCGCCACGGTCTGGGGGTGCGGGACGAGAACACCCTTGACTCGAAGCTGCCTCGGCTGCCGGAACCCGACGCCGACATCCATGCGCCCCGCGCGGGCGGTCCCGCGACCCATGACGCCCAGGCAGCTCCCAAGCCGAAGCCCCGCCACCCCGGCGAATCCGACGATTCTGACGGGATCGTCGACTGGAAGTCCCATCAGAAGTACCGCAAGCTGACCGGTCAGGACACCGAAGAATAGCCTATTCGGCCGCGATGAGAGCGGCGCCCAAAGCCGCCGTCATCTGAGGGTTTTTGGCCGGCCTGACGGGTTTCCCCAGGACTCTGGAAAGGGCTTTCCTCATGCCCGGGATGAGAGCGACCCCCCCGGTGAAGACGATCGGCCCTTCGATCCTCGGCCCTGCCATGGCCCCGATGCGCTTCGCGATGGAATCCTGGACCCCCGCGGCCAGGTCCGCCAGGGATGCTTCCGAAGCCAACAGCCCCACGATCTCGGTCTCCGCGAAGACGACGCACGTGCTGCTGATCACCGCCGGGTGATCCGCTTTCTCGGCGACAGCTCCGATATCCTTCAGCTTCACCCCCAGGCGCTGCGCGACGATCTCCAGGAAGCGCCCTGTCCCCGCCGCGCAGCGGTCGTTCATGGCGAAGTCATGGACGATGCCGCTCCGGTCCAAACGGATGAGCTTGCTGTCCTGACCTCCTATGTCGATGATCGTGCGGACGTCCGGGGCATGATGCTTGATGCCGCGGGCCTGGCAGGTGATCTCCGTGACCGTCGTGTCGGCCCAATCCAGCGCGTCCCTTCCATAGCCCGTCGCGATGATATTGGCGATCTCGTCCTTCTTTAAGCCGGCCTCGGACAGGACCTTATCGAACAACTTTTTCGTCAGGACGGACTGTCTGACGCCTTGGTCGCAGATCCCCGAGGCGGAGACCCGGCCGTCGGCAGCGTCCACCAGGACGACCTTTATGGTGCGCGACCCCGCGTCCACCCCCCCATAGAGCATGGACTAGACCCGAGACCTGCTCCGGCCTCTTATGGTCTCGAAAAGAGACTGCACCCGAAGGGCGATGCGCGCCGAATCGGACGGCGAGTAATCCGTCGTGATCTGAAGATAGGGCAGGCCCAATCCATCCTCGGCCAGCCTCTTCACCATGCGCGATTCGACGTCGTAGGTGATGCACGCCTGCCAGACCAGCTCGATCACGCACTGCGCGTGGTATTCCGTGACGAGGGCCCGGAGCCGATCCATGCGGGCGTCGTTGCGCGTCATCACCGAGCACGGCAGATGGAAGTACTTCTCCGCCAGCGCGCGGATCGGGTCACGCGCCTTCTCATCGACATCATCCTGCACGGGCTTAAGGCCGGTGCAGTTCTCCTGGCATACGACCAGCCCCCCGTTATCTTCGATGATGTCCATGACGCGTTCGGCGCCATGGGCCAGGGGAACGCCGGTCAGCAAGACCCTGACCCGGGAGCAGGCCGCGGGAGTCAGCGTCCGCCCCGGGAGCATCCTCAATGCCTTTTCATACTGCTCGACATCGGACGGCATGCCCGAGATCAGGCTTTTCATATCCAGGAGCTCCCGCCCGGTCAACGGGGGCTCCTTCGCTTTCATGAGCGCGGCCAAGTCTCGCTTCAGTCGCCGCTCCTTGTTCATGACGCGGACCGCGTCTCTCAATTTCCCGCGAGTGATCGTCGTCGCGAAATGTCTTTCCAGCGCAGCCCGGAACTTCTCCAATTCGGCGACCCAGCGCTCGAACGAGTCGGGATCGTCGGGCTTTTGCGGCAGTTCGAGGACGTGCATGGGACGGTCCTCGGACAGAAGCTCGTACATCTTCTTCTTCCCGTCGCAGGTCGTCTCGGCGACGAGAAGATCGGCCATCTCCAGGAAAGGATTCTCCTTCTCCAGGCTGAACCCGAACGTCGATTTGATGAGAGGGCAGAGGTTGGACGGCAGGACCTTCTCCGCCGGCTCGACCATCTCGGCTGAGCCGCCGCAGAGGCATACCGGCACTCCGCCGGCAGCCATTATCATCTCGCGCGGCGTGTATTCGCACATGATGCCGACGATCTTGGCTCCTTTTTTCTTCTGAAGCGCCGCATAATCCAGGCAATTCTGCACTTGCGCCTGGAAATAGGAGATCGGACAGTCCGACTTGCTGTTTTTGACCCTGCCGCACTTCCCCACGCCGTTGCTCCTACTTGTAATGGACCGGGCAGCCGTAGGGCTTGGTCGCGGACACCGTGACCGGCTGTCCGGCCAGGGCCTCGTCCAGCGCCTGGGACACGTAATTCTTCGCCTCGGCCACGTCTTCGACCTCGAACGAGCGGATGTCGTCGATGGCGCCCGCGTAGATCAGAACGCCCTTGGGGTTGACGACGTACAGGGTCGGCGTGACGGCGGCTCCGTAGAGCCGCCCCAGCTTCCCGTCCTTGTCGAGCAGCACGGCGGTCGGCGCCGCCTTCAGGCGCTCGAGGTCCTTGTTGGCCTGCTCGGGCGTCGGGAATTCCCCCTCGCCTTCGGCCGAGGAAATGACCGAGAACCAGATCACACCCTTGGCGGTGTAGGCCTGCTGCAGGCGCTGCATGTTCCCGCTGTCGTAGTGCTTGGCGACGTAGGGGCAGCCGTGGTCCGTCCACTCGAGCACGACGAATTTCCCTTTCCCATCGGCCAGCTTACGGACCTTCCCGTTGCTGTCGACCGCGGAGAATCTCGGCGCCCGCTTGCCGATCTCCGGGACCTTGAGCTCGCTCCCCGGCGCGCGCGAAGCCGCGGCCAGGCACAGCGCAGCCGCGAAGACGGCCAAGACCAGTCCGATCCTTCTCATCGATTCCCCCTCAAGGCGATTATAACTAGGCCGCGGCGAAAGCCGCGGAGGATC
Source organism: Elusimicrobiota bacterium (assembly GCA_041650695.1). Taxonomy (GTDB): domain Bacteria; phylum Elusimicrobiota; class Elusimicrobia; order UBA1565; family UBA1565; genus JBAZKS01. The sequence continues at coordinate 15,918 of JBAZKS010000006.1, read as the reverse complement.
GCTTTAGCGTTTTTGGCCCTGCCGCACTTTCCCATGCCGCTCTTCCTCCATCTTGTATTTGACCGGGCAGCCGTAGGGCTTGGTCGCGGCCACCGTGACCGGCTGTCCGGCCAGGGCCTCGTCCAGCGCTTGGGACACGTGATTCTTCGCCTTGGCCACGTCGCCGGCGTCGCTCGAGCGGATGTCGTCGATCGCGCCCTCGTAGATCAGGACGCCCTTGGGGTCGATGACGAACATCTCCGGCGTGGTGGTGGCTCCGTAGCGCCGCCCCAGCTTCCCGTCCTTGTCGAGCAGCACGGCGGTCGGCGCCGCCTTCAGGCGCTCGAGGTCCTTGTTGGCCTGCTCGGGCGTCGAGAATCCCAGCAGGCCTTCGGCCGAGGAAATGACCGAGAACCAGGTCACACCCTTGGCGGTGTAGGTCTGCTGCAGGCGCTGCATGCTCCCGCTGTCGTAGTGCTTGGCGACGTAGGGGCAGCCGTGGTTGGTCCACTCGAGCACGACGAATCTGCCTTTTTCATCGGCCAGCTTGCGGACCTTCCCGTTGCTGTCGACCGCGGAGAATCTCGGCGCCGGCTTGCCGATCTTCGGGACCTTGAAATCGCTCTCCCGCGCGTGCGTAGCCGCGGTCAGGCACAGCGCGACCGTAAAAACGGCCAAGACCAGTCCGATCTTTTTCATGGCGTTTCCCCCTGGGACGATTATAACTAATCGAGCCGGGAGATGACGGAGCCCGGGGTCAATATCTGCGGCCAGATCTCCGGCTCCGCTTTTCCCGGGCGGTAGAAGACGTAGAGCGGGACCCCGTCGCGGCCGAAAGACTGGAGGCGCTCGGCGAGCTGCGGGTCGCGGCTGGTCCAATCGGCGCGGAAAAGCGCTACGCGCCTGCGCGCGAACTCGCGCTGGACCGCCTCGGTATCGAGCGCCAGGCGCTCGTTGACCTGGCAGGTCAGGCACCAGGCCGCGGTGAAATCCACGAACGCCGGGCGCCCCTCGGCCAAAGCCCGGCTCACCGCCTCGGGCGAATAGACCGACCAGCGGGCGTCGACCGCTGGCGCGGGGGCCAGCTGCCGGACCAGCACGGTCACGAGCCAGACCGCCGTCGCCAGCAGGGGAAGGCTCATCGCTTTCCTGACCTTCTCCATCCATGGCCCGGGACGGGGCAGGCGCGTGTTCAAGCCCGGGAACCGCGCGAGCAGCAGGAACGGCGCGCAGAACCCCAGCCCCAGCGCGGTGTACACCGCGAACGTCTCGAGCGGCGAGGCGGTCAGGGCGAAGGCCAGCGCGACTCCCATGAAAGGGGCGGTGCAGGGCGTGGCCACGACGACCGCCAGCGCTCCCGAGAAAAAGGAGCCCCAGAGCCCCGGGCGCCGGGCAAGGTCCTGCCCGAACCCCATCCAGGAAGCGCCGATCTCGAACGCTCCCAACAGGTTGAGCGCGAGCGCGAGCATCACCACGGCCAGGAAGGCGACGAAGCCCGGCGACTGCAGCTGAAAGCCCCACCCCAGGGACAGCCCGGCCCGGCGCAAGACCGCCAAGGCGGCGGCTAAGAGCCAGAACGAGACCAGCACGCCGCCGGCGTAGGCCAGATGCTGGCGGCGCGCCTCGTGGACCTGAGCGCCGGAGAGCCTGGCCACGGCAAGCAGCTTCAGGCACAGGATGGGAAACACGCAAGGCATCACGTTGAGGATCAAGCCGCCCAGAAAAGCCAGGCCCATGGCCGCGAGCGCGGCTCGCGCAGCGCCCTGCGCCCAGGTCGGAGAAAGCTCGATGAAGCGTTCCCCGGCGGGAGACCGGACCGCTAGGACGCCCTGAAGCGGGGTCTTGCCAGGCTCGAGCAAAGCGCTTCGCCCCAGCGTCAAGGTGAAGCCCCCCCGCCGCGGCGCGAACACGGGCTCCATCCCCGCGCTGACGACGCTCTCGGAATACGGGAAGAAGCTCGCGGAAGTCGCGGCCTCGGGGCCGAAGACGTCGAGAACGAACGCCTCCTGGGTCGCCCGACCCCGCGCCGTCCAGGCCGGGTCGCGGCGGGGGACGCGCCGGGCCGCCGCCTCGAAAGCGCCCGCGGACCGGGTCGCGCGCGCGGGCCCGCCGCGGGAAAGCTTCAGCGAAAGCCGCGCCTGCCCGGGGACGCACCCCCCGCGGTCGCACACGAGCCAGGAAGCCCGGGACGCGACGAGGCCCCCGGGGAAGCGCGAAAGGGGCGCCGCGAGCAGCACCCGGCCTTCGTAGCCGAAGATGGCCAGCGGAGGCAGGGCGATCCGCTCGGGGACCGGCCAAGCGATGGGACCCGCCGAGGCGCCGGCGGGCAGGTCCCAATCCACGCGCACGGGCTCGCCGCTGTCGCCGGGGTTGCTCCAATACACGTGCCACCCGGGCTCGAGCCGGAAATCAAGGCCGACCAAGGCGGAGCCGTCGTCGGCGGCGCTCTCCCGCGCCGACACCAGCTCGACCGAAATATGGGGGCGCTGCACCGGCGCGGCGGCAACGGCGCCGGCGAGCCACAGCCAGACCAAGGTCATCCGCTGCATGATACCATGTAACCGGTCCAACGGCCCAATCCGGCCTGGGCCCAATGCCCGCAGCCGATAGGCATTTCAGGTAAAGGGCCGGGACGGGCCTCATGTTATGATGAGGCGATGGCGGGTCTTCGACGGCTGATCGCCCTCTCGCTCATCCTGGCGCAATGCCAGGAAGCCTTCGCCACGACCATCCGAGCGGCCGTGCCGGTCCATGCCGGAGCTGGGAATCCAGCGGCCGCGGTCGTCGGCGTGGTCGGTCTGCAGCCCATCGGGACCCCGGGGCTTTCGCTGAGCCTCTCCCCGCCCCTGACGAACGCTCTCCCGTCCGTCCATCTCCGACCGGAGTTCCGGATCGGCGCGGCGGCCTCCCCGCCGCGCGTTGAAGCCGTTCGAACGGGCATCCCGGTATCCGCCCCGCGTCCCGTCGCGGCGAAGCCGCTCCTCCGAGAGCGACAGAAGCCTGAAGCCCCGCGCGCCTCCCTGCCCGCTCTCGAGAGCCTCGCCGCACCGGAGCGGTCCGCCCCCGCCGCGTCGGACTCCGCGAGCGGGGATCGGGCCGGGCGCTTCGCAGCCATGTTCGACGGCGCCATGAAGGAGCCCGCCCCGCGCTTCGACGCCCCCGTTGCGCCGGCCGAGCCGGGGAGCAGGCGGCCGAGTCTCCTCTCCCGCCTGCGTGCGCCCGGACCCCGGACCGCGCCCGGGGTCCAGGCGCCGCTCACGCGCAAGAAGGCGTCCTCGCGCTGGGCGCTCCTCACGGAGAACCGCTTCCTGATCGCGGCCGCCGCGGGCGCCGCCCTCGGCTTCGCGGGAGTCGACCTCGGCGCGCTCCCGGTCCTGAGCCTCACGCCCGGGCTGTTCTTCGGCGTCCTGCCCTGGCTGGCCGCGCCTTTCATCGGCCTCAACGTGTACAGCTCCTTCTCGCATTACAGCGTCGTGAAGGAATCCCGCACCCTGCTTGGGTTCCTCGTCATCACCGCGGCGGGCCTCGCGATCTCGGCGGGCGTCACGATCGCGATGACGGCCTTGCTGCCGGTCGTGGACCCGGCGGGCTTCGCGGCCGTGGCCATCCCCGGCCTGGCGGACGGGGGCTTCAGTCCCATGCAGTTCATGCTGCCGATCATCGGCGCATTCACCGGCGCGGCGCTCCTCTACAAGCGGGCGCGCAGCGTAAACGACGGCTCCGCGAGGCGGGAATACCCGCCCGGCTGGAAGGGAGCGCTCCTGCGCATCTCTGACAAGGCGGCCGGGCTCGTGGTCAACGGCCGCACCGCGCCCTTCCTCGAGAAAGCCGGAAAGCTGGGCGAGAAGGGGACCGCCCTCATCAACAGATTCTTCCCGATATTCATCGACGTCGTGGGTCTCCCCGCCGTGGCGACCTTGCTCTCGATGACCCTGGCCGCGGGCGGGCTCGGCCTGCTGAGCTCCTTCGGAGGCTACTACATCACCGCCTTCGCCGGCATGGCCGTCGGCATGGTCGCGCTGCTGGCCGCCTATTTCGCCTTCGGCGCGCGCGCGAAGGACTTCAAGGCGATCCTCAAGGCCGCGCTCGTCGGCTTCAGCATCTCCTCGAGCAGCGCGACCATGCCGACGGAGAAGGAGGCCCTCAAGGCCATGGGCGTCTCGCGCAAGACGCGCAACGCCGTGGTGCCTCTGGGCGGGGTGTTCAACATGTTCGGCACCTCGCTCTACATGGGCCTGACGGCGTTCTACGCCCTTTCGATGTTCGGCGCGGCGCCGACTTTGATGCAGTATCTCTACACCGCCCTCACGGTCCTCGTCATCGCCATGGGCGCGCCCGGCATCCCCGCCTCCAACATCACCCTGCTCGAGCCGGTCCTCCGCCAGACGGGCCTGCAGCCCGGCGAGATCAACAAGGTCTACACGATGATCCTCCCCGCCGACCGCGTCCTGGACATGGCGCAGACGGCCCTCAACGTCCTGGGCGACATGCTGCCCGCCGTCGAGCAGGACCGCGAGCGCCTGCGCTATGTCCGCGCGAAGCGCATCAGGGAGATCCGCAGGAAGCGCGCTGAAGAAGGGCGTTGAGGATGGACCAGGGGGTCCGGGCGGGATCGGACCTTATTCAGAACCCGAATGCGGAGTAGTAGCTGAATGCGGAGTCTTCGAACCGCACTTCCCAGCCGGTGACGTCGTGCTTCCTGACCAGCAAGTAGCGCACGCTCTTTCCATCCGGAGGCGGCTTGCCGGCGACAAGGAATTCGACGCGGACGATGTACTCGTCGTCCCCGCGCCGGCGGGCCGACATCCCGGTGATCTCGACCTTGCTCATGGCCATTTCTTCTCTCGCTGCGGCCAGCAGCTTCTGAGCGGCCTCTTCCGACATGTCTGCGGAGGCCCCCGCCAGCGCCGTTTCAAAACGGCCGGTGTCGTATTTGTCCGCAAGCCACCGCTTGACGACGTCTTTGGGCCCGCCCCCCATGAAACCGACTCCCGGGCGGATCATCTGGAAACCGCCGACCGCAAAAAGGACTGCGATGGCCGCGACGGCCTTCCAGCCCGTCAAATTGACCTGGACTTCTTCGCTCATGGTCTTCTCCCCCGGTCCCTGACTCTATCAAATGTGCGGGCGATCGGGATGCGCCACAACGCGAGAGACCGTTTCCCTCCGGCGTCCTTGCTGAACCCCGTGACCCACGCCGCGCCATCCGCAGCTGCCGCGACCGCGTAGGCCCGGTCCTCCCGGCCTTTTTCCGGCGACGGAAGCTCCAGAACGCCGCCCGCCTGGCGGCCATCCAGGTCGAACGGCCAGAGCGCGGCGCGGACGATGTCCTCGGCTCCGGAGTATCCGACCAGGAGCATGCGGCCCCCTCCCGCCGCGACGGCGAAGGATTCCTGACCGCCGCGCACTCCCTCGCGCCGCAGGATCAAAGCCCCCTCCGGGCCCGGACGTCCGGCGGCATCCAGCCGCGTGAGCACCATCTCTTCCCGGTCCGTCTCCCCCCCCTCGCCGGCATAGCGGAATCCCGCGACCCAAAGGCCCCCGTCCTCGGCCGCCAGAAGCCCGCGCCCCATCCCGTCGGGGGTCAGAGTGCGCCCAGCCTCGCCGAACTCCGGGTCGTCGGAACCGTCCGCCTTGAGCCGCCATACGGACATCCGCTCCCAATCCAAGTTGCCTGCCGCGACGACTGAGCGGCCTTGGAGCAGGATGGCGTCGGCCCGGGACTCCTTCACGCCGGAAGGACAACGGAAGACGACCGCGCCGCCCGCGCCGAAGCCCGGATCCGGCTCCCCGTCCGGGCGCAGCCTCCAGACAACGGCGCGGGTGACGCCCTGCTTGTCGGAAGCCGCGCCCGCCGCGAGCACCGAACCGTCCTCCTGGACCGCCACGGCGTAGGCCGCGGCCGACTCCCCGCCAAGGGGGCTCCTGAGCGATCGGATGCCCCCGGGCCCGAAGCTCGGGTCCGGCGAACCGTCGGGGATCAGACGCAGGACCAAGGCAGCCGGCGCTCTCTGCCAGGAGTCCCCGAAGAACCCGGCCGCGATGATGCGCCCCCGAGGATCGATGGCGAGCGACCAGGCCCATCCCTCGACAGGGAGGGTGGAGACCCCGTCCTTGCCGAAAGCCCGGTCCAGCCGGCCGGACCGGCTGAAGCGCCAGACTGCCGGTCTGAAGATCTCATGGGCGTCGGACGCTATGCCGGCCGTTACGACGCGGCCGCTCTTGTCGAAACGGATGCCGTAGCCGACCGCGTTCCGGCCGTCGAGCGGACTGGCGAAAGATCGCTGCCGGACACCGCGCAGGGCGCAGCCGCCGGCGGCCAAGCATAGGGAAAGAGCCGCGCAGAGGGTCTTCATCTCATCGATTCTACATAAGGTTCGATAATGACTTTCCCAAGTTGAGAGGGAGGAAGGACTTATCGGGGATTAAGCCCCGGGAATCAAGGAGGCTTTATGTTAGAATCACACCGATGGGCAGCAGCCTGCCGGACGAGATAACCTTCTCCCGCGTGTCCGGGCCAGAGTGGCGGGACCCGGCGACCGCCGAGTGGCTTGCCGGACCCCTGCGCGAGAAGGGCTTCGTGGATCTCGGGGTCTACGCGATCCTGCCTCTGACCGGATTCAGGCTCGGCGTGATGTTCCATGAGCGGGACAAGGTCGCGGCGTTCCTCTGCGAGCGCCCGGGGCAGCTCGGCATGTCGCTCGAGCTCAACGTGCGCTACGCCGACGGGACGACGACGATGCTGATCAACCGCGCCGACGAGGGCGTGCCCAAGCCGCCGTTCTTCCGGGTGATCTTCGACGAGCCGGACATATCCAGCGGGGCGCTCCATGAGCGTCTCCTGCGCGAGCGGTCGTGCTCCGGAATCAAGGCGGTCACCGCGGAGACCGTGATCGCGGAGTACCAGGCCGCGTGGACGAGGATGGCGCGCTGGCAGAAGGGGGATGAGCCGAAATCCGAGAGCCCGCTGTGGGAATCCGTGAAGATGCTCGTCTGGGGGGCGGCGGCGATCTGCGCCATCCTCCTGGGGATCTTCGTGCTCGCCCGCTTCTACGCGCCGGCCAGGGAGGATGCCCGCTTCCGTCGGGCCCGGACGGCCCAGGCCGAGGGGACGATCACCGAGGTCAGGCCCATGAGCAGAGGCCGGGGAGGCAGGACCAATTCGATCCGGATCAATGTCGTCTTCACCACGGACTCGGGCAAGCAGATGTTCCTGACGAGGAATCTGTCGGGGGCGTCTGCCGGGGTCGACGGGAAGATCCCGGTCCGCTATGATCCGCGCAACCCGAGCAACAACGACGTCGTCTGGGGGCGTGGGATGTCGGGCACCACGCTCGATGTCCTGGCCTGGGGCGGCGGGTTCCTCTTGACCGGCCTCGTCATCCTGTTTTGGAAATTCCCCATCCTCCGGGCCTTGTGGCCCGGATAAGCCTTGACGCCTGCAGCATCCAGGGTTAACCTAATTGGGAAGGGGACCCTCGCATGAGACCGATATGCCTATCGGTCGTTTTGTGTTTTGCCTTGGCGCCGTTCTGCCAGGCTGCAGACCGCCGCAGCGGCACCCATACCACCCGCACCAGCAGCCCCAAGACCGAGTACCATCAGGGCGATCTCCAGCCCCACCACCAAGGCATGGCCCAGCGGATCCAGGACACGCGCAGGCGGGTCGAGGACATGCACAAGCGGCTCGAGGACATGCGCCAGCAGTTCCAGGGCATCCACATCCCGAGCATCCACCACCCGAACAGCGACCCGCTGCGGGCAGCGGTCGACAAGGCTGCGTCGACGATCAAGGACGACCTCTCCGCGCTGGACGACAACACCGCGGAGATCGAGAAGACCCAGGAGGCGATCGAGGCGGGGCGTTTGCAGGCCCTGGAGAGGCAGGAGCAACAGCTCGCGGCGCAGGAGGGCCTCCTCGAGACGGCGGACAAGAACGCCGGGACCTACCTGAAGGCGGAGGACACCTACTACGACGCGCGGCACAACTACGTCTACCCCTCTCTGCGCAGCGACGTGGTCGGCAGGATCGTCAGCGCGAGATCCGAGCTCGCCATCCGCCAGGCCGTCATGGACTCGACCACGGCCAAGCCGGACCTGAACCCGTCAAAGATCAAGAACTCGGACCTGCTGGAACAGCGCCTGAAGGATGTCCGCGTGCTGTCCAAAGACGGCAAGAAGGACGGCTCCAAGGGGACGTCGAGCCAGTCCTCCGCGGGGACCGGGGATTCCATCCCGGTCACCGCCCCGGGCTCCGACTCCAAACGCCTTGAAGGCCGCATGCCTCCTCCTCAAAGAGGGACGCTGAGCGCCGCCCAGCTCATCGCCGGCAAGCCCATGGGAGACGCGGGGATGGGGCGGGGACAGGGCAGGGACGCCGAGCTCCTCAGACAGGGGGAGGCCCTGATCGCGGGCGGCAAAGCCCTCGAGGCTCTGAACTGGGCGAAGAGGATGGTCGAGGCGTACCCCGACGACGCCGGCGGCCACCGCCTGCTGGCCAACGCCCTCTCGAGGCTGGGCCGCCACGAGGAGGCGGAGAAGGCGGCCCTGGAGGCGATCCGTCTGGACCCCGACGACCCCCAGGGCTACATCGCCTTGGCCTGGGCGCAGATCCATCTGAAAAAGAACGGGGAGGCCCTCGAGGCGATCAACCGAGCCCTCGCCCTCAATCCCAAGGATGCCAAGGCCCTGGTCCTGCGCGCCCTCATCTACGAACAGCTCAACATGCGGGACAAGATGATCGAGGACCTGCGCCAGGCCGCCGCCCTGGACCCCAGGTTCAACGAGCATCTGCGCCGCGCCCTGGCGGGAGAGCGCCTCTTCGACCCCGACGATCCCGAGAGCTACCTCCTGTTCGAAGCCCTGGCCCGCAGGCGCAATCCCCGGGCCGTCCCCATCGGCGTGGGTCTGGGCGCGCTCTGCCTGCTGGCCGCGGGATTCGTCCTGCTCCGCAGGCGCGCAGGCCGGGCCGCCGAAGCGGCGCCGGCCGACCCGGCGATTTCGGAGGCGGCGAAGCGCTTCGCCGAGAAGTACCGGATGACCCGGCGGACCGGCCAGGCGGAGCACGCCGAGCTCTGGGAGGCCCACGACGCCACATTGGGCCGGGAGGTGCAGGTGCGCCGTCTGAGCTTCGAGGCCGACGGACCCGGGGTGAAGCAGCGCGCGCGCGCCCTGAGGGACTTCACCCTCCTGGCGGACATGCGCCACCCGGGCATCGAGGTGGTCCTGGAGGTCGTGGAACTCGGCCGGGAGCTCCACGTGGTCCTGGAGTCCACGCCCTGGGCCACGGCAGCGGACATAGTGAAGACCTCCGGCCGTCTGCCGTTCGACAAGGTCCGGGTCCTTCTTTCAAAAGCGTGCGACGCGCTGTCCGCCGCGCACAAGCGCGGGCTGCTGCACCGGTGCGTCACGCCCGCCAAGATCCTGGTGTCGGACCAGGGCTACGTGCGGCTCACGGACTTCGGCTCCTGGGGCGGCTGCCAGCTGGAATACCGCGCGCCGGAGACGGAAGGGGGCGTCGAGGTCCCGGCCACGGACGTCTACGCCCTGGGCGCGACGCTCTACGCCCTCCTCGTCGGGAGCCCGCCCTACGACGCGGACGTCTACGCCCGGAGGACCAAGCGGGAGTTCAAGGATCCGAGCGGCTGCGCGCCCGGGATCCCGGCGGCCGTGGATTCCCTGGTCCGGGACGCCCTCCACCCGGCGGCGTCCGTCCGGATACAGTCGGTCCAGACCTTCCTCGAGAGGCTCTCGAAGATCTAAGGCTTGGGCGATGCCGCCGTCTATCGGATCCGAGCTGAGGCTATATCCGCTCTCTGCGTCTGGACCCGCGCCTTATGCCCCTTCCCGTGGAACATCTGCTTGAAGTGGCCGCATCCAGCCAGGAACAAGACGCCGCTCAGGATCAAGACGACCGGCTTGGCCATCCTCGATGGGTCCTCTCCTCTGATATCCCTCAGCAGACCTTGTAGACCGCGTCGCCGGGGCGGACCTTCTGCCCGACCTTGATGCTGACGATATCCCCGGCCTTCGCTTCCTGGGCCGGGACGCGGTTGACCTGCATGGAGTCCACGTCGTGGACGAGCTCGCCGCCCTTCCCCTTGATGCGGATCTTCTCGCCCACCTTCAGCGCGTCCGTCAGCTTGATCATGCTCACGCTGATGTTGCCGAAGAAATGATCCACGGTCCCGATCTGATTCTCTGCCATAGGCTCTCCTTACGGTTTCTTTCGCGTATGATATCAAACAGATGATATCATTGCCGCATGGGACCCGAGCCGGACCTGATCCTTAAAAGCAAGCAGGGAGACCCCCGGGCTTTCTCCGCCCTGGTCTCCCGATACGAGGACAGGATATTCAACCTGGCCCACAAGGTCTGCGCCGGCATGCCTTCCGAAGCCGAGGACGTCTATCAGGAGACCTTCCTGACCGCGTTCAAGAAGCTGCCCCAGTTCCGAGGCGGCTCCGACCTGGGCACCTGGCTCTACCGCATCGCCTCGAACCTCTGCTGGATGCGTTTCCGCAAGAAGCGCGCCGAGCCCGTGGTGGTCCCCATCCCGGAAGACGCGCAGTTCAAGGACTGGTCCGACGGGCCCGAGGAGCTGGCCCGCAAGAAGTCCCTGCGCCGGGCGATCGAGGCGGCTCTGGCGGAACTCCCCATCGACCACCGCCTGGTCGTGGTGCTCCGCGACATCCAGGGGCTCTCCAACGAGGAGACCGCCAAGGCGATGAAGCTCTCCTTGGCGGCGGTCAAATCCAGGCTGCATCGCGGAAGGCTCTTTCTGCGGGATCGGCTGGACAAGGCGGCATCATCATGAGATGCAGGGAATTGCTCAAGCACCTCTCAGACTATATCGACGGCGACCTGGACCCGTCCCTCTGCAGGCACATAGACTCCCACATGAAGGGATGCAAGCCCTGCATCGCCTTCATCAGGACGCTGCGCAAGACCAAGGCCGTCCTTCGCAAGCAGCCCAAGGCCTCTCCCCCCGCCAGGCTCCGATCCGAACTGCGTCGAAGGCTGAAGAAGGCCTGAATCCTTATCGCCGCCCATGCATCGAAAGAATAGGAGGACAGGACCATGACGCTCGCGACACTCTTACTGGCGGCCGCAGTCCAGTCCCAGGCCTACACCCTGGGCTCGGCCGTGGACTTGGCCCTGGGGCGCAGCCCCGATGTCCGGGGAGCGGGCCTGCGCGTGCAGGAGGCTGAAGCCGCCCTGCAGGAGATCCGCATGAAGAGGCTCCCGAGCCTCGCGGCGAACAGCGCGTTCACGCGCGGGAACAACCCGGTCTACGTGTTCGGGACATTGATGGGACAGAAGTCCTTCACCCAGGCGAACTTCGACATCTACAGCCTGAACAACCCCAGCCTGACCAACAACCTCAGGACCTCCTTCGACGTCGGGGTCCCCCTGTTCACAGGCTTCGAGCTGCAGAGCCACGAGCGCGTGGGCAGGCTCGGGCGGGACGCGGCCGCGAGCGGACAGAGAGCCGCTGAACAGAACACGCGCTACGCGGTGGTCGAGTCCTTCCTCCAGGTCCTGCTCCAAGAAAGCCTCTCCAAGGCCTTGGCGGACAGGATCGCGGCATCCGAGCAGGAGGTGGAGAGCGCGCGCAAACTCAAGGAGCGGGGACTGGTCCTGGGGTCGGATTACTATGCGGCCCTGGCCACGCTGGGCGGGCTCAAGGTCTGGCAGACCCGCGTGAACGCGGGGCTGGAGGCCGGCAAGACCAAGCTCGCCGTCCTCCTCGGCATCCCCTCCCAAGGCCTCGAGGTCCAAGGCGCCTTGTCGGAGAAGATCCCGCCGCTCGAGGCGGAAGCGGAGCTCGCCGGCCGCGCCCTCCGGGAGAGGCCGGAGCTGCGCGTGAGCGAGCTCAAGCAGGACATGGCATCGGTCCTGCGGCGGCAGGCGGGACTGAGCCTCTCTCCCAAGGTCGAGGCGTTCGCCTCCCTGGAGACGGACACCAAGGATTTCGACCGCAACCCCTGGAACCGGATCTTCGGGGTACGGGCCAGCATCCCGTTCGGAGACCCGGGCTACATGCCCCGGCGGTCCAAGACCCAAGCCGCTCTGGAGGCGAGCCGGGCCGAACTCCAGGGGATGCGGGAGATCGTGAGCATCGAGGTCGGCCAGCTCTATCAAGCGTACAAGGGCGCGCGGGACAGCCTCCCTCTTTCGAAAGACACCCTCGACAAGGCGAAGCAGTCCCTGGACCTGTTCCGGCCCCTCTATCGCGAGGGCCGGCAGAGCATCCTGGAAGTGCTCAGGGCCGAGGACGGCCTCGCCAAGGCCGAGGCGGCCTACCTGGAGACCCTCTTCGCCCTTCAGGCCGGCAGAGCCCGGCTCCTGCTCGCAGCCGGGAGTCTCGACGATGAGGCCGTGCGCGGCATGGAGGAGGCGAAATGAACGGGGAAAAACAGCATCTCGGCGCGGCCGGCGCTGTCCCTCATCCGGCAGTGCCAGGGGATACGTCCGGAGGACATATGGGGTCCCCTGGCGCGGCCGGAGCACTGGCCCAGGCTTTCATACGCTCTAAACTGACCGTCCTCATCGCCCTCGGCGCGGTCCTCCTCGGGCTCTTCGCGGTGGTCAAGCTCCCCCGGGAGGAGGAGCCCCAGATCAACGTCCCCATGTTCGATATCTTCGTGGGCTTCCCCGGAGCCAGCGCCAAGGAGATGGAGGAGCGCGTGGTCCAGCTCGGGGAGCGCAAGCTCTGGGAGATCCCCGGAGTGGAGTACATCTACTCCATCTCCGAACCCAACGCCGCGCTCTTCATCGTGCGCTTCAAGGTCGGCACGAACCCCGAAGAGGCCATGACGCGCCTCTACACCAAGACTTTCGCGAACCTCGACTTCATGCCGCAGGGGGCGTCCCAGCCGCTCATCAAGCCGCGCTCCATAGACGACGTGCCCATTCTGGCCCTGACCCTCTCTGGAGAGGGTTTGGGCGACCTGACCCTGCGCCGCGCCGCCGCCGCTCTCCGCCAGGAGATCAGCGCGGTCCCGGACGTATCCGACACCGAGCTCATCGGAGGCCATAAACGGCAGTTCCTCGTCCATTTCGACCCCGAGGCCCTGGCCCGCCGCCGCCTCACCCCGCTGGAGGTGGCCGGCATCATCCAGGCCTCCAACCAAAGGCTCCCGGCCGGCCACTACCGCCGTCCGGGCCTCGACATCCAAGTCGAGACCGACGCGTTCATCCGCTCGGTGGAGGACCTCAAGCGCGTCGTGGTCGGCGTCTCGGCGGGCCATCCGGTGCTTCTGGGAGACATCGCCCGGGTCTCCGACTCGCAGGACGAGACGGAAAGCTCGGTCAGCACCACCGCAGGAGCGGACGGCATCCGCCCCGCGGTGACCCTCGCGGTCTCCAAGCGCAAGGGCGCGAACGCCACGCACGTGGCTGAGGAAGTCCTGGCCAGGGCCGAGCAGGTCAAGGGCACGCTGCCGCCCTCGCTGGAGATCGCGGTGACGCGCGACTACGGGGAGACGGCGAAGGAGAAGTCCGACGAACTCCTCTATCACATGGTCCTCGCGACCCTGTCCGTCACCCTGCTCATCGCCCTGACCTTGGGCTGGCGGGAGGCGCTCGTGGTCGTGGTGGCCATCCCCGTGACCCTGGCATTGACCCTGCTCATCTACTATCTGCTGGGCTATACCCTCAACCGCATCACCCTGTTCGCTCTCATCTTCTCCATCGGCATCCTGGTGGACGACGCCATCGTGGTGGTGGAGAACATACATCGCCACTTCACCATGAAGGACGGCCGCTCGCTCTGGCAGCTATCCGTGGACGCGGTCGGGGAAGTCGGGAACCCGACGCTCCTGGCCACCTGGGCGGTCATCGCGGCCATCCTGCCCATGGCGTTCGTGAGCGGGCTCATGGGGCCCTACATGCGGCCCATCCCGGTGGGAGCCTCGGCGGCCATGCTCTTCTCCGTGGCCATCGCCTTCATCATCTCGCCCTGGGCGTTCGCGCACATCCTGGAATGGGCCCCGCCCAAGGCGCATGCAGGGCACGAGGAATCCGCTTTGGACCGCTTCTACCGCCGCTTCATGGGCTCCCTGCTCCAGAACGGCCGGCTCAGGGCCTGGTACTTCGTCATCATGCTGGCTTTGCTGGGAGGCTCGGTCGGGCTCCTTTGGGTCAAGAAGGTGACGGTCAAGATGCTGCCGTTCGACAACAAGAACGAATTCCAGGTCGTGGTCAACATGCCGGAGGGAAGCTCGCTCGAGCGCACGTCGCAGGCCGTGGACGAGCTGACGGCCTATCTCAAGACGATCCCGGAGGTCCGGAGGGTGACCCGCTACGTGGGCACCGCCTCGCCCTACAACTTCAACGGGCTCGTGCGGCATTACTTCCTCAGGCAAAAGCCCCACCAGGCCGACATCCTCGTCAACCTGTCGCGTCGGCAGGAGAGGAAGAGGCAGAGCCACGACATCGCCAAGGAGGCCCGAGGGCCCATCAAGGATATCGCGCGAAAGTATTCCGCGCGGGTGCAGGTGGCCGAGATCCCGCCCGGGCCGCCGGTGCTCTCCACTTTGGTGCTCGAGCTCTACGGACCGGACCCTGTCAAGCGGACCGAACTGGCCAAGGAACTGCGCGCGCTGCTGGAGAGGACGGACGGCATCGTGGACGTGGACACCTATGTCCCGGACCCCCAGACCATGGACAGGCTGGAGGTGAACCGGGAGAAGGCGACCTTGAACGCCATCCCCGCCTCCCAGGTAGCCCGGAGCGTGAGTCTGGCCCTGGACGGCGGGACCGTGGACCTCGCTCACGTGGAAGGGGAGAACGAGCCGGTGGAGATCCGTCTGCGCCTCGCGCCGGAGAAGCGCCGGAGCCTGGACGCGGTCAAGAGCATCGCGCTCTTGTCGCGCAACGGGAACATCATCCCCATCGGGAGCCTCATCCGCGTCAAGACCCTGGAGCTCGATGCGCCGATCTACCGCAAGAACCTGGCGCAGGCGACCTACCTCATCGCCGAGGTGTCCGGGCACCAGGAAAGCCCGGTCTACGCCATCGCGGCCCTGCGGCCGAAGGTCCAAGCCTTGTCCCGTTCCATGGGGATCGAGCTGCGCGAATACTTCGCCAGGCAGCCCGAAAACTCCCAGGAGTGGGCCCTGAAGTGGGACGGGGAATGGCAGATCACCTACGAGGTCTTCCGCGACCTCGGCGTGGCCTTCGCAGTGGTCCTCATCCTCATCTACGTGCTCGTGGTGGGCTGGTTCAAATCCTTCACAGTGCCGCTTGTGATCATGGCCCCCATCCCCCTGACCTTGGTCGGCATCCTGCCCGCGCACTGGGCCATGGGCGCCTTCTTCACCGCCACGTCCATGATCGGGTTCATCGCCGGCGCCGGCATCGTGGTCAGGAACTCCATCATCCTGGTGGACTTCATCCAGCTGCGCCTCAGGGAAGGCATGCCCCTGGAGCAGGCCGTGGTGGACGCGGGCGCGGTCCGGTTCCGTCCCATGCTGCTGACCGCGGCGGCCGTCGTCGTGGGAGCCGCCGTGATCCTCTTCGACCCCATCTTCCAAGGCCTCGCCTTGTCTCTCATGGCCGGGGAAGTGGCTTCGACCGTCCTCTCCAGGACCGCTGTCCCCGTCCTGTACTACCTGCTGGCACGGAGGGCTCATGAGCATCGAGCATAAGATCCGCCTGATCGCCGGGAGCGTCATCCTCGCGAGCCTTGCTCTGGCGGTATGGGTGGACAGGCGTTTCCTCTGGCTCACCGCCTTCGTCGGCGTCAATCTGCTGCAGTCCGCCTTCTCGCGATGGTGTCTGCTGGAGGACATCCTCAAAAGGCGAAGTGTTGGGCGTTTTTGAAAAGTGCATAGTTTAAATTTCAAAACTGCATACCCGCCAGCTCGCTTGTTTTGAGGGTTTGGACGTCAAGTAGTTGGTCGTCTCGCCAGAAGCGGAGCTCGGTGACACCGC
>JBAZKS010000005.1:0-140926 GCA_041650695.1 Elusimicrobiota bacterium | reverse complement strand
AGCCCGAGCGCCGAGCGATATCGGGACGCTCGGCACCGTGGGGAAGAGCCGTGCTCCTTACCCCACGGCGCGCAGGAGGCGCCGTTCAGGAGGGGTTTATCAGCACCCTGCTAGCCCTCGCCGTCCTTCTCTCATCCCCCCTGCCGGCGCACGCCCAGAAGAAGCTCCAGCCCCTGGACTCCGCCCGCCTCGCCTCCGAGCTCGATGGGGTCCTCTCCACTTTGACATCGGTGCTCAAAACCCCCAAGTCCGCGGACCCTTTCGCTCCCCTGGACGGGGCCAGGAAGCGGCTCGACGCGGTGGAGTCCGGCCTGGCCAGCGCGTCCCTGCAGGAGCCCGAGCGCAAGAGCCTGCAGACCCGTCTGGGCACGGCGCGCAGCCTTCTTGAGAAGACCTTCTTCGCAATCGGCTGCGAAGCGGGTCCTCGATACGCGAAGGGATTCTCTCCGGGCGGCGGCTCCATGGCCAAAGGCGTGGACTGCCTGCTCTCGGACCTCTCCGACCTGCAAGGGCCGCTGCCCGTCGAGGTCCTGAAGGTCCTGCACGACAGGCTCTCCAGAGTGCGCTCGTCTTTGCTCCAGGAGGGGCTGCCTGCGGCCGAATCCCGCGCGATCGAGGAACGCCTGAACCTGGCCCTAGCCCTTCTCAACGCGATCCGCCGGACAGAGGTCAAGGCGCCGCAGCAGCCGAAGAAGGGAGCTCCCCTGGCCGACGACCTGCGCAAGACGTCGGCCCTTCCCGCGGCCGAGCTGGGGGCGGTCTACGACAATTCCAGAGGCCCGGCTCCCGGAGAAGAACCCCTCCCGGTGGGCCCGGCACAGACAGCCGCCCCGAAGGACGATACCCGGCCGGTCAAGCTCCAGCTCTCCCTGCACGCCGGCTCCGTGCCCAAGCCCGAGCGCGAGACGGGCGCCTCGCTCGAGCCCAAGCCCAAGGGGACGCTCGAGAAGCTCGAGGACTCCCTGTTCGCGGCTGCCGGAGCCCTGGCCGGCCTCACCGATGAGGGCAAGAGAGCCCTGTTCCTGCGCACCCGCCAGGACGCTCAAGAGCGCCTCATGACCCAGGCCGGCCGCGCCCTCCTGGACCTGGGCCTGGCCCCGGAGGAGTTCCCCACGCTGGGAGCGGCGGATGCGAAGCTCTACTCCCTGCAGGACAAGAAGGCGCAGGTCCCGTCCTTGTCCGGGTATCTGGCCCAGCGCGGACTCTACCAGATATTCATGCAGCAGTCGCTCGACAAAGGCGCCATCCCGCAGGACCTGCGCCTGAGCCCCTGGGAGCTCGGGTTGGACTCCAAGGGCGTGGTGTCCGTGGAGACCCGGAGCGTCTCGGACGACGGCTCCTCCTTCCGCGGGATCCTGACCCGGTTCGAGGACGAAACGGTACGGTTCGAGGGGTCCGACGGGTCTTCGAGCCTCATCGAGGCGGAGCTTGCGAAGGACGGCCGCACGGTCCGCACCCGGATCGACTACGGAGCGAACGGACGGCCCGGCAAGACACGCACCACGGTCCTCTCCACCGCCACCCGGAAGAAGATCCATGAGGAGCTCGTGGACCTGGCCAAGAGCCTGACCACCCACGCCTTCTTCGACGACCTCGGCGCGATCTCCCGCATCGAGACCGTGAATACCCTCACCGGGGAGCGGGAGCTCGACGACCGGACCGGCAAGATGCGCATGCGGAGCAAGGACGGCAAGGCCGTGGTGAGCTCCTCGGACCTCTCGAGCGTGTGGGCCTCCCAGGAAGGCATACTCGGCGAGGACGGCCGCTTCCTGATGCAGCGCATGGTCCGCCGCGACGGCAAGACCGTGGAGACCGTGAGCCCGAACATCGTCCGGGTCTCGGACCCGGGCGGAGCCAACGCTTCCTATATCATGAACATCGCCGAGCTCACCGGCGGCCTCAAGGGCAAGGCCCGCGACGCGCACGCCTGGGACCTGGCCGGCCAGATCGTGAAGGCGCTCGGCCTCCCGGACGAGGGCAAGGCCTGCTCCAGGGCCCTGCAGACCTGGCTCTGGGAAGTGTGGCCCCTGGCGGACAGGTACACGGACGCCCGGGTCACCTTCACCAAGGAAGACGGGTTCACTCTGATATACAAGATGAAGGACGGAAGGATGCGCGTGGAGCGCGCCTCCTTCGGTTCCGCCACCCCGTACGCGGGCCAGGCGCGCGGCGAGCGGGCTATCGTCGTGCTCAGGCCCATGTTCACGGACCGGCAGGGGAACGGGACCCAGGACCCGCGGCGCTGGGCCGAGTTCCTGGAGACCGGCGCCTACCATCAGTGGCACTCCAAGTTCGGGGTCAAGCCGGCCGGCTGGTTCCGCGACGCGGCCATGACCGAGGAAGTCTCGCTCATACGCAAGCGCTGGTCCGGAGACGCGGAGACCGGCAAGTGGGTCGTGGCGGGCTCCGAGGTCAAGGAGGCCATCGTCAACCCGGTCCCCGGCACCTCCACGGCCGGCGCCATCTGGAACGGCATCTGGGACACCCCGGTGGTGGGCCATGTCCTCAAGGGCGGCAAGTGGGTCGGCCAGACCGTGGTCACCGGCGTTGGCGCGGGCGGGACCGAGATCTACTACTGGGCCACCGGCAATGAGGCCGCGGGCTACTACGCGGCTCACGGCTACGCCAACATGCCGGCCATGCGCGCGTTCATGGACGCGGACGGCTACCTCTCGCGCCTGAGCCCGGACCAGCGCAACAAGGTGGAGGAGCGCGCCTACGGCTACCGCACCGAGGGCCTGCGCGACGCGGGATACAGCCCGGAGCGCACCGAGCGGAACCTGTACCTGGCGATGTACTACACCCCCTTCACCAAAGAAGAGCTCTTAGACGTGCTGGCCCACGCCCGGGACAAGCGCCACATCGACCGCATCATCGCTTCCGGACTCAAGCGCTCCAGGGCGGGCGAGACCGGGGGCACAGACGGGGGGACGCTCAACTTCCTCAAGACCGCGTCCCAGGACGCCTTGGACCCCATCCTGCGCGCGGCTCTGGGCGTCGCCGGAGCGGCCCAGGCCCTGGACGGGAGGTCCGGCCGGCCGGAAGGGGAGAGCATCATCCGCGACATCGCCGGGCCTGCGGCCCTCCGGGGCGCCGGGCTCACCCAGTCCCTTCTGGGGGGGACCCCCTACGCGCCCTGGGTCGCCGGCGGGTCCACAGGGACCGGGGGCACGGACGGGGCTCCGAGCGCAGGCGGTCCGTCGACCCAGAACGGACAGAAGCCCTCTCCCAAGCCTGAGAGCATCGCCTCTTTGGGCAAGACGGCACGCGAGAGCAGCGACCCGGCCCAGGTCAGCGAGGCGCACAAGCAGCTCGAGGGACTCAAGCAGATCCTGCTCGACCAGGCGCGCGAAGCCGAGGGCCTGCCTTCCCAGTCGGCTCTGGCCAAGGGCGGCCTGGTGGACCTGCTCAAGAAGGGTCTGGACCGGTTCTTCGACGGGAATCATGCTCCCGGGACAGCGGACCCAGCCCCGACAGACGGCTCCTTGGCGAGAGGCGGAGTGGTGCCGAGCGGCCGGGTGTCGGGCGAGAGGACGCGGGGCACGCCGGTGCGCAAGCTGGTCGCCGTGACCGTGCCGTTGAAGGGTGAGAAGGAGACTCCCGCCGGGGAAGAACCCGCCCGAGCGCTCCCGGTCAGCACCGCCAAGGTCCTGACGGAGGCGGCGGAGAAGACCTCTTTGGACCCGGTCTTCGCCGGCGGGACGCCGACACAACCTGGCGGCCCCAAGTCCGAGGGAGGGGGAGGGTCCGGCATCCCTCCCATGGGCCCGACCCGGCCGCAGCCGACCGTCCTGCTGGCCAAGGCTGACGAGCTTTCCAAGGTGCGGCCGAACCCGACGCTTCCAAAGGGCGAAACGGCTCCTGAAGCGGGCCGGCCGCTCGTGCTCGAGCCTGGGCGCGCACTCCTGCCCGAGGGGGCCGACATCCGGACCCCGCTGGTCCCCGGACCCGCGGCAAGAACGCAGCCCAAGTCCGAGGCCGAGACGCAGCCCGGCCTCAAGACCCCGATCGCCAAGACGCAGCCCAAGTCCGATATCATCGACACGATCCACGGCTGGGTCTCGGATGTGAAGAGCCGGCTGCTCGACGCCCCGCGCGAGCAGGCGCCCGCCGGCGACTCGCTCGCGAAAGCGACCCCTTCGGTGAAACCTCTCGTGGGACTCGCCCCTACCGTGCAGCCCGAGACTCCGGCCCAGATCGCCAAACCCGGAGCCGAGAGCACGACTGTGGTCGACCACAGTCTCACCGTCTCGAGGGGCGGCCCGGCTCCCGCTCGCGAGGCCGAGGCCGCGCCGAGCCTCAAGCCGCAGGCCTCCCAGGCCTACGGGCCGACCACGGCGACCTCGCACTCGGGCACTTCAACGAATCAAAGGATTTTCACCCTTCCCACTTTCAGCGCTGAAAGCAACCGTGCAAATAACCCCGCCCCATGGACCGATATCTCCCTGCGTCGGTCCACTGCGAGGCCCAACGGCCGGATGATCCAGCCCGCCGGCAGGAAGCCCGTCGTCCGGATCACGCGGCTCCATCAGCCGCACGAAACGCTCATCCTCCGGAGCAGCGCCGCTCTTGCAGCTGCGGCCGACGAACCCTCGGCCGCGGACGAAACGGGATCACGCCGTGCCGAACCCGCCAAGCGCAACGCCACCACGGACCGGGTCAGGGCCCTGGCAGCGGCCGCGGCGTCGGTGCAGACCAAGCAGCCGCCTATGGCTCCTGCGGTCAGCACACTGCGGCAATCGCTGAACTACGGCATGCTCTGCGGCCGGCGTCTCGCCCGGCTCATGGCCGGCCACGCGCCTTCCACGCCGATCCTGCTCCTGCTGCTTGTGCTGTGCGCTCTCGCCTATCTCGGCCCGAACGCGTTCGCGGCCGAGGAAGACTCGGTCCGCTTCGCTCTCGCGATCTAGCGGGGCTCAGCCGGCCGGCTGCCGGACGCTCAAGACGAGGGAGACCATCCGCGCGGCCGAATCCAGGTTCCGGCCGATCTCGTCCTGCACTCCCTTCGCCACCGGGGTCTCGGAGTGCACGAGCAGGTGCCCCAGAGGCTTCTCTTTGGATACCAGCTTCACGTGGTAGGTGGCCGGATCGAGCCAGGCGCTCGCAGCGGCAGTCCCGGCGAGGACCTTGCGCGCGGCATCGTCGAACGAGAACTTGCCCGAGGAAGCGACGGGCGAGGCTCCGCCCGCTGCCAGATAAACGGCTGCCGACCAGGGCCCTCCCAGGTGCCGGACGATCCGCTCCAAAGTCTGGGGCAGGGACGCCGCCGGAGCCTTGTCCGGGTCCAGGAGGATGTCCTCCAGGTCGCAGTGCAGCGTCAGCTCGTCCGAGGTATGGCGCAGGCGCTGGGACTGCAGGTGGACGAGGGCCGCGAAGAACTGCACCGCCTGCTGCGAGCTCGCCTTGGCCCAGCGGTCGAGGTCCCCGCGGAAGAGCTCGAAGACGAGAGTGGGCCCGACCGCGATCGCGCTGGCGGACCGGGACGCCTCCGCGATGAGGGCCATCTCGCCGAAGAAGTCCCCGGGTCCCAGCATGACCAGGTCCATGCGGCCGCCCCCGGCCGCGCGCTTGCAGATGCGGACCTGCCCGTTCGACACGAAGTACAAGCTCATGCCGATGGAACCTTCCTCGAACACCACGGCCCCGTCCTGGAGCGGCTTCGGCCTCAGGAACTCGGCCAGACCCGAGAGCTGCCTCTCCGGGATCCCCTGCAGGGGCTTGAGCGCCTTGATGAGCTTGAGCTTCTCCTCGTAGAGCATCAGGCCCTGCCCGCGTCGACGAGCGCTTCGCGGAAGATGCGGTAGAACTGATCGTTGTCCGCCACGGCCTGCCGCGTGATGGCCTTGATCTTGCCGAGCTCGCGCTCCGCCACCACGAAGTTGACGCTCCTGGCGAAAGCCGTCATGTTGTCCAGGGTGCGCAGGCTCTTGCCCACGAGCCCCACGCACATGTGCCGCCGGAGCGCCATGGCCATGGGCTGGATCGCCTTCAGGACCGGGTTGTTCTCCGCGGATCCGCCGTATTCCTCGCCGAGGATGAGGACCTCATAGCGCGTCCGCCGGAGCCGCAGGACCGCCTCCTGCGGGTTGGCCGGGGCGTGAACGGTGTAGCCGGCCTCCTCCAGCGCCGCCTTGACCTGGGACTGCGCCTCGGCCGAATCGAAGCAGGCCATGGCCAGCTTGCGCCCTTCCGCGAAATCCTCGTCCGTGAGCGCTGCCGGGGGAGGGGGAGCCTCGGGGGCGGGCGGCGGAGGCGCGGATGGCTGCGGCGCCGGAGCCGGTTCGGGCGGCGCCACGGGCTGCGTCGCCTCCTCCTTCGAGGCGGAGGGGGGGGCGGCCGGCTCGGCAGGAGCGGGCTCCGGCTTCAGGGGCTGCGTCGCCTCCGCGGCCGGGGGCTGCGCCGGCGGCGGCTGGATCCGGATCTCGATGGGGCTCTGGCATTTCGGGCACTTGCCCGTGACGCTGGGGACTCCCTTGGGGAGCTTGTCGTCCGGGATGCTCAGCTTCGTCGCGCACTTGCCGCAGGTGATCTCCATGTTATTTCTTCTCCTCGGGGCCCACGGAGATCTTGGCCTCATAGTCCGTGTCGATGGCGAGGCCCTCGATATCGCTCGTCTTCTCCCCGCGCGCCTGCCGGATGGTGTCGATCCCGCGCTGCACGATGGCTTTCCGCGTCGAGTACAACTCCGCGTTCTCCGACGTCACCACCCCGTCCTGGTACGCCTTGATGAGAGCCTGATCGAAGGTCTGCATGCCGAAGGGCTGGCTCGCTTCCTGTATCTCGTAGAAGGTCTTGCCCTCGCACTCGCCGAGCAGGATGGACTCCTTGGTGCGGAGGTTATTGCCCAGGATGTCGTGGATGGCGAAGCGTCCGCCTCCCGCCTTGGGGACGAGGCGCTGGCCCACGATCCAGCGCACGGTCTCGGAGAGGCGCTGTCGGATCTGCTTCTCCTCCTCCTGGTCGAACATGCCCACGATGCGGTTGATGGTCGCCCCGGCGTCGATGGTGTGCAGGGTGCTCAGGACCAGGTGGCCCGTCTCCGCGGCCTTCATGCCGAGCTCCACGGTCTCCCGGTCGCGCATCTCGCCCACGAGGATGACCTTGGGCGCCTGCCGAAGAGCGGCCCTCAAGCCGCTGCTGAAGGCGTCGAAGTCGCCGCCCAGCTCGCGCTGATTGAACGTGGCCTTGATGTTCGGATGGACGAACTCGATGGGGTCCTCGAGCGTGACGACATGGATGGACTTGGTCTCGTTGAACTCGCGCAGCAGGGCCGCCAGGGAGGTCGATTTCCCGCTCCCGGTCCCGCCGACCACCAGGATGAGGCCGTTCTTCTCCTGGGTCATCTTGGCGAAGGCCGGAGGCATCTTCAGGTCCTTCACGGACGGGATGGTGGTCTCGAGCTTGCGCAGGACGATCGAGTAGTTGCCGCGCTGCGAGAACACATTGACGCGGAACCGGGCCTTGCCCTCCAGCTGGTAGGAGCTGTCGCAGGAGCCCTCCTCGAGCAAGGTCTTCGAGAGCCGCTTGTTGTTCTGGAGGATGTTCAAGGCGAAGACCTCGGTCTGGAACGGGGTCAGCTTGTCGATGTCCGGCTCGAAGGGGACCTTGGTGAGCTGGCCCGAGGTCTCGACCTGGAGCGCCCGGTCCACGGAGACGTTCAGGTCCGACACGTTCGGGAACGTGAAAAGCATCTTCTCCAGCATGTAATCGATCTCGGCTTTTCTCATGGTAAACTCCGATGCGGATCAGCCGAAATAGTCGGCTGGGGTCTCCTTCAGGAACGGAAGGAACTTGGTCTTATCGATGCACTTATCGAACGCCTCCTCCGCGGAGATCTTCTTCTTCTGGAGGAGGTCCAAGATGGCATCGTCGAGCGAGGCCATGCCCTGCTTCTTGCCGGTCTGGATCGCGGAGGGGATCTGGTAGGTCTTATTCTCGCGAATGAGGTTGGCGATGGCGGAGGTGCACACCATGATCTCCAGCGCGCAGCAGCGGCCCTTCACATCGATGCGCTTGAAGAGGTTCTGGGCCACCACCAGCTTCAGGCTCGTTGCCAGGGTGTTCCGGATCTGGCTCTGTTCCTCGTGCGGGAAGACCTCGATGACCCGGTCCACGGTCTTGGCCGCGCTGATGGTGTGCAGGGTTCCGAAGACCAGGTGCCCGGTCGCGGCCGCCTCCACGGCGAGGCGGATGGTCTCCAGGTCGCGCATCTCGCCGACCAGGATGATGTCCGGGTCCTGGCGCAAGGCGCCTCGGAGCGCGGCGCCGAAGGAACGGGTGTGCCGGCCCACCTCGCGGTGGTTGACCAGGCAGCCCGTGCTCTGGTGCACGAACTCGATGGGGTCCTCGATGGTGATGATGTGGTCGTGGCGATGCTTGTTGGCGTAGTCCATGATCGCGGCCAGGGTCGTGGACTTGCCGCTCCCGGTAGGCCCGGTGACCAGGACCAGGCCCTTGCGGTACATGGCGGCCTGCGTGAGGATGGGGGGAAGTCCCAGGTCCTCGGCGGAGAGCACCTTGCTCGGGATCTGCCGGAACACGGCGGCGCAGCCGTTCTTCTGGTTGAAGAAATTGGCGCGAAAGCGAGCCAGGCCCGGGATCTCGTAGCCGAAGTCCACATCCCCGGTCTCCTCGAACTGCTTGATCTTGATCTCCGGGGCGATCTCGTAGAGCATCGCTTTGAGCTCATCGTTCTCGAGAGCCTTGTATTTGATCCGTTCCATCTCTCCGCGCAGGCGGATGATGGGCTGCTGCCCTGAGACCAGGTGCAGGTCCGACGCCCCCTGCTCCGCCATCAACTTGAAGAACGCGTCTATCTTAGCCATAGGTTCGCCCCGCTATCAGGCCCATGCGCTGACGCACTTCTCGCATCCCCTGGCCCGGATGGGCCATGGGACTGGGCCTCCTCAGGATGTGTGCGGAGGCCCGGTCCGCGCAGGGCCCAGACTGCTCCGCAGTCTTAGGACTTGGTAGCATAATCTCCATAGCGGGTCAAACCCGCCGACGGACCCGCTTGAACACCCGGGCCTTGGCCCCGTTCGGCAGGTCGGCCTCCGCCCACTGCCTGAACGGGAGGGCGCCGTCCCGGATGGCCGCCAGAACGGCCGGATTATCGCGGTTGAGCCGCGGGTCGAGCTCGGCCTCCGGCAGCCCCTCGACCGAGATGATATAGTCGGCGCCGTATCCCTCGATGAAGCGCAGCGCGGCCTGGGCCGTGGGATAGCGGCTGTAGTTGCGGAACCGCGCGGGCCAGCCGTGGAGGACCGCGTACGCGTCGGCCGTGGCCGAGTTGAAGAACTTGTGAGAAACGGCCAGGACGACATGCTTGACCCCGGGAGTCGAGGCCGCGTCCTTGGCTACGAACGCCCACAGCTTGTCCTGGCCCCAAAAGCCGCCTTTCCGAGGCGGGCCGTTCCAGACATAGGGAGTGGGGGCGCCGGAGCCCGGAGGGATGGTCCTCACGCCGAAGGTCTGCTCGACATAGACCGCAGCGGGCAGGACAAGGACCGCCGCTCCGGCCCAGACCCGCAGCCTCTCCGGGACATCCTCGAGCATCCGGGCCAGGAGCAGGGCCAGACAGACGCCGGCGCCGGCCGTGGCCGGGCCTGACCAGCGCAGCTCAGGAGCCAGACCCGTGGAGAAGAACAGGGTCGGGACCAGGGCCCATGCGGCCAGGGCGATGGCGTCCCGAGCCGGCTCTCCTTTCGGCATCCCGGTCCGCCGCCAGAGGAGCGCGCCGAAGGCCACGATCATGCACGTGTGCGGCCAGCCCCAGCCCTGCCGGACCACCAGACTGACGTAGTCCCAGGCGCTCGCGAGCCTCCAAGGCGACTGCGAGGCGGCGGTCGCCCCGTATCCGGCGCTCCGCGCGAAGAGGATCGCGCTCCCCGCGTTCCTGGCGTACCAGACCGAGGCGACCGCGGCGGCGATCCCCAAGGTCCACGCCCAGTCCCGCCAGCTCCTGCGGCGGAGAGCGAGGAGGAGTACTGGAACGCCGACGTACACGGGGAATGTGAGCTTGCAGAGCATCCCGAGTCCCAGGAGCGCGCCCAGGGTCTTGGGGCGCCCTCCTTCCAGGAGGAAGCAGAGGACCGCGGCGCACAGCGCGGCCAGCAGCGTCTCAACGTAGAAGTGGCGCGACAACCCGTAGACGATGGGCGTGAGGTTCACCATCCAGACCGCGAGCGGCCCTCCGTAAGGGGGGCGCAGCCGGTCGCCGATCCTCCAGGCGAAGAAGCTCAGCGCGGCGAGGGCCAGGAGCTGGGACCCGCTCGCTTGGGCGAAGCCCTTGCCTGCGGCCAGGAAGACCGGGAAGGGGAGCAGGGCGATCAAGGGGGCCTTGAAGCCCATCGCTTGAGAGAACCCGTCGAGGAACCCGAGGAGGTCGAAGGCCGCCAAGCGGTCCCAAAGGATGAAACTCGACGTCAGGTACGCGGCGTCGTCCCAGGTGGGGGGGACCCGGCTGGAGAGCATGTGCCACAGGCTCCCGGCGGCGGGCGCGAGGAACCCGGCAACGGCAGCGGCCCAGCGCAGGACGGGACGCGCGGGGGGCGGAGCAGGCCTCCTCATCCGTCGAAACTAGCAAAAGCGCACAGGGGTGTCCACGCATGCAGGGCCGTCCTTGCGCCGGTTTGTATAATACCGGCTCGTGTCCTCCAAGCGCCCCCGCTTCACATGGCTGGCCTGCGCGTTCGTGGCGCTGGCCGCCTTCGCCGCCTTCCTGCCGGCCCTGTCCGGCGAGTTCGTCAATTGGGACGACAACGTCTTCCTGTACGAGAACCCTTTCTACCGGGGCTTCGCCTGGGAGAATCTGAAGTGGATGTTCACCACGCTCCGATCCGGGACCTATCAGCCGCTCGCCTGGCTGACCTACGCCCTGGACTTCAAGCTCTGGGGCATGGACCCGTCCGGCTACCACCTCACGAACCTGCTCCTGCACGCGCTCAACGCGGCCCTGCTCCTGCTGGTCTGCCTCGAGCTGCTGCCGCTCCCCCGGGGAGATATTCTGCCCGCGTCCGCTCTCTGCGCGCTCCTCTTCGCGGTCCACCCTTTGCGCGTGGAATCCGTGGCCTGGGCCACGGAACGCCGGGATGTGCTCTCCGGCGCTTTCTATCTCCTGGCCCTGCTCTTCTACCTGCGCTCGGCCGCATCGAAGAGCCGCCCCATGCTCCTGCTCTCCTTGACCGCGTACGCATGCTCCCTGCTCTCCAAGGCCATGGGAGTCACCCTGCCCCTGGTCCTGCTCATGCTCGACGCGTATCCCCTGCGGAGGCTCAGCCGGCGCTCTTTACTGGAGAAGCTGCCCTATCTGCTCCCGGCCGTGATCGTGTCCGTCGTGGCTTGGCTGGGACAGACGCATGCGGGAGCGGCCAAGAGCATCGAGCAGTACGGTCTTATCGAGCGCCTGGCTCAGACCGCCTACGGTCTCGCGTTCTATCTCCGCAAGACGCTCTGGCCCACGGGGCTCTCTGCGCTCTATCTCATCCCGTCCCCTTTCGACCCCCTGGCTCCGGCGTTCCTGCTGAGCGCCGCAGCCGTGCTGGTCGTCACGCTCCTGGCGCTGCGCCTGCGCCGCTCGCACCCGGCCCTGCTCACGGCCTGGGGATGCTACGTCGTGACCGTGCTGCCGGTCCTCGGGCCGCTTCAGTCCGGCGACCAACTCGCAGCGGACCGCTACTCCTACCTCGCCTGCATCCCTTGGGCCGTGCTGGCAGCGGCACACGTGTTCACCGTCTTCCCGAGGAACACGGTGCGGCACCTCATCCGAGGTGCCGTGGCGTTCTGCTGCCTCGCCCTCTTCGTCCTCACCTGGCGCCAGACCCGGGTCTGGCACGATTCCGAGACGCTCTGGACCCACGCCTTGAGGGTCGATCCGGAGAACGCCATGGCTCACGTCAATCTCGCCGCGGTGCTCGCCCAGCGCGGGGACATCGCGGCCGCCATGGACCTCAGCCGTCAAGCCCTCCGGATCAGACCGTTGTTCCCCATCGCGCACGCGAGCATCGCCGGGTATCTTGAATCCACGGGAAGGCTGGACGAGGCGATCCGCCACTACCGCATGGCTGCGGCGTCCAATCCGGACAATTCCTGGGTGCAGAGCCGCCTGGCCGGGCTCCTGCTCCAGCGCGGGGACGAGCGCGAGGCGCGCGAGCATCTGCGCAAAGCCACCGAGAAAGGCCTGGACATCCGCCTGCCCCAATTGGACGCGGCCGCGGAAGAGGCCATGCGGACCCGCTTCGCCCCTCTGGTGGAAGAGGCCCGGTCCTCGGTGCGCAAGACGCCCCGGGACGCGCAGAAGCACGTGGAGCTCGGCGCCGCCTACGCGCAGCAGGGTTCGTGGCGGGAGGCGGTGCGGGAGTACGAGCAGGCCCTGAAGCTCGACCCCGACCACGCGGACGCGCACAACAACATCGGCAGCGCGCTGGCCTCGCTCAGCCGCTTCGATGAGGCGAGCGAGCACTTCCGCAGGACCCTGGAACTCAGGCCCGCCGACGCGGAAGCGCACTTCAACCTCGCGAACATCCTGACGATCCAGGGCAGGCTCGAGGAAGCGGCGGACCATTTCGAGACCGCGGCGCTCATCGACCCCGGCATGTCCAAGGCCAAGCAGAACGCCGAGCTCCTGCGCACGCACCTCGAGCAGAAGAAGACGCCATGAGGAAGCGCTGGGCGCAGGCCTCCCCGGACCTCAAGGCCTTCCTGCTGGGCATCCTCCTGCTCGGCATCAACCAGGGCATGCTCAACTCCACGTTCAACAACTACCTCAACGACGTCTTCCGCATGAGCGCGGCCGACCGCGGGGCGCTGGAATTCCCGCGCGAGTTCCCGGGCTTCCTCATCCTATTCATCACCGGCGCGCTCGCGGCTTTCCCGATGCGTTCCTGGGCCGTGCTCGTGGGCCTGTTCTCCGCCGTGGGCGTCGCGGGCCTGGGCTTCGCCTCTCCCTCCGTGCGGGCCATGACGGTATGGATGTTCTCCTGGAGCCTGGCGGACCACCTGTTCATGCCCATCGAGAGCGCGGTCGGCCTGCGCCTGGCCCGCGCCGGGCAGCAAGGACGGCGCCTCGGGCAGATCAGCGGGGCGCGCGCCCTCGCCATGATCCTGGGCTGCGCGCTGGTCTGGGTCTTCGCGCGCCTATGCGGCGACTCCCTCTATCCCCGGCTTTACGGGGCCGCCGCACTCGCCGCCTTGGCGGCCTCATGGGCGTTCTCCCGCATGGGCTCGGAGTCGGAGGGAGGCGGCCCCCGCATCGTGTTCCGTTCCGAGTACCGCCACTTCTACTGGCTCAACGTGCTATTCGGGGCGAGGAAGCAGGTGTTCCTGACGTTCGCGCCCTGGCTGCTCGTGACCGTGTTCGGGACCTCGCCCGGGGCCATGGCCGCGCTCTTCATGGCCGCCTCCGTGCTCGGCGTCGTGTTCCGCCAGGCCTTCGGGGACTTCGTGGACCGCTTCGGCGAACGCCGCATGTTCTACGCGGACGCGGCCATCCTCTTCGTCATCTGCGCGGGCTTCGCCCTGTCCGCCAACCGCTGGCTGCTCTACGGGCTCTACATCCTGGACAACCTCATGTTCGCCACGCGCATCGCGCGCACGACCTACCTGGGCAAGATCGCGAAGGACAAAAGCGACATCCCGGCCACGCTATCTCTCGGCATCACCATGGACCACGCGGTCTCCATGACCGTGCCCGCGCTGGGGGGGATGCTGTGGAACGCCTGCGGCTATCCTTCCGTGTTCTGGGCCGCCAGCCTGCTGGCCGGAGCCGTATTCCTAGTCGCGGGAAGGATTCACCTGCCGTCGAACACGTCTCCCGCGAAGCAGGCGGCGTAGCCGTCGAGTGAATCCGAGAGCGGCGCGGTCGCCAGCCGTGCCACGAGCCCTCCCTCACGGCCGTCCAGCGCCTTCCGGAGCTCCGGCATCTTGGCGAAGAGGTTGTCTCCCGGGCAGTCCGATGAGCCGAGCTCCCGATGTGCGTAGAGCTTCGTGGAGGGGATGCCGTAGCGCCTGGCCAGCACAGGCAGGAAGGACTTCAAGGAGTCCATCTGCGCGTCGTTGGGCTTGCGCTCCATGTAATTGCCCATGACCGAGACGCCGATGTTCCCGCTGTTGGCCCCGGACACGTGCGCGCCCAGCACCTTCTCGGGCCTTCCTTGATAGAGGTTGCCCAAGCCGTCCATGAGGTATTGGTAGCCGATGTCGTTCCACCCGCGGCCGTTCATGTGATAGTCCTGGATGATGCGGACCTCCCGCTTGCCTTCCTCGATGGACGCCGGGTACGCGCCTTCGGTATGGTGGATCGTGATGCGGTATGGAGACATCGGCTCGGTGGCCTTGGCGGGCTTCGCTCCCCACTCCGCGCGGGTGATGACCCGGGTCGCGGCCGGCTCGGGCTCGACCGAAGCCTCCTTCCCGGCGGCCTCCTGGCGCCGCTCGAAAGCCTCGAAACCGTAGAAGCTCATGGCTCGGTCTTCCGGGGTGCCTGTCCCCTTGGCCCGGATGCGGACGCGGCCCGGAGCGGCCGGGGGCAACACGGCCTTGGCCCAGAAGCGGCCTCCCTCGAAAGGATGCTGCTCCATGGGGATCCATTCGGACCAAGAGCCGTCCTGGTTCTCGCGCGAGACCTCCAGGCCGACCGGGATGTCCGGGAGCACGCCGTTGATGCCCACCGCGTCGAACGGCCTGGAGACGGGATCGCTCGGGCCGGAATCGAAGTAGAAGCAGCCCTGCTCCCCGCCCAACCCAGTGGTCTGCTCCCCGCCCGATGAGAGCACGGAGCCCACTCCCTTGCCCTGGAACACGATGTCCTCGGCATCCATCCCCGTCGCCGAGGCGCAGACCGCGAAGGACGACAGAAGCGCCGCCACCCCTATGCTCTTGACCATGACCCCCCCCGGGACCGGCGATAGAGTTGACCATTTAAGTCTGGAACCAAAGGGCCGAATGGCCCAACGCCGATTGGGTCAAAGGTCCTAGGATGTTTAACGCACGGCCCGAAGTGGCGTCCGGTCAGGAAATAGTGGGAATCGGCGTGGCTGGCGGCGCGGTTTTTACTATCCTATGCTCTGGATACGCGTCAGGAGCGGTCGATTGAGCATCTCCGAAAAGATACTCCTCGTCGATGACGAC
Source organism: Elusimicrobiota bacterium (assembly GCA_041650695.1). Classification (GTDB taxonomy): domain Bacteria; phylum Elusimicrobiota; class Elusimicrobia; order UBA1565; family UBA1565; genus JBAZKS01. Next base: position 125,800 of record JBAZKS010000005.1, on the reverse strand, counting down.
GAGACTTTCAGGGAGGAGTTCGCCGAGAGCTTCTCCGAGTACGAAATCGTGCACGCCTCCAACGGCGAGGAGGCTCTCGCCATCCTCAAGCGTCCCAATGAGATCGACCTCGTGATCCTGGACGTGAGGATGCCGGGGATGGGCGGCCTGACCGTGCTCGACCGCATCAAGGAGATCGCCCCGGACGTGGGCGCCATCATCTTGACGGGATACAGCTCCAAGGACACGGCCATCGGCGCCCTGCGGGGCAAGGCCGACGATTACATCGAGAAGCCCTTCGACATCGACAAGACTCGGGCCATCGTGGAGAGGATCCTGAGCGCCAAGAAGGACGCATACCGCCAGGAGTCCGCGGACGTCGGGGACAAGATCGAGCATGTCAAGCGCTTCCTCCGCAGGAACCGCTTCAGGAAGGTCACCCTGCAGGACGCCGCAGCGACGGTCTGCCTGAGCCCGAAGTACCTGAGCCGGGTCTTCCAGGAGCAGGCCGGAGTCTCGTTCAACGAATTCCGGATCGCCCTCAAGATGGAGGAAGCCAAGGACCTCCTCGGGCGGACCCACTACAACATAGACCAGATCTCCGAGAAGCTGGGCTACCAGAACACCGAATCCTTCATCCGGCAGTTCAAGAAGGTCGTGGGTCAAGCGCCCTCGGCCTTCCGCCGAAGGCCCGGAGAAAGAGCCCAAGAGGCTGGGTGATGCGCTGGACCCATCCGCCCATCGCGCGGATCTCCGCCTGGCTCATGCGCGTGTTCACCGGAGGGGGGCCCGGGAGCACGATGGCCCGCCGGGTCCTTCCCTTCCTCCTGGTGCCGCCGGTCGTGACCGCCTTGCTCCGCCTGCGAGGGGAGCGGCTCGGGCTCTTCCTGTCGGACGAAGGGATCGCTTGGGCGGCGCTGGCCTATACCGTCATTCTGTTCGGACTCGTATGGCACAGCGCCAGGTCCGCCGATCGAAGCGACGCTGCGCGCATCGAGGTGCACGAGGCTTTGAAGCGCGAACGGCGGCAGATGGAGCTGCTGGCCGTCACGGCCGCGCAACTCCTCTCCTCCCCGGATCCCCTGCCCGTCATCAACGACTTATGCGGGCGGGTGATGGGATTCCTCGACTGCCAGGTCTTCTTCAATTTCCTGGCGGACGAGAAGTCCGACCGGCTGCGCCTGAACGCGCACGCGGGGATATCGGAAGAAATCGCGCGAAGGTTCGATCGGCTGGACGGCGACCCGCGCGCGGAGCTCGCGAGGGTCCCCGGGGTCAAGGCCTTAGCCTGCTTCCCCATCCGGTCCGACGAAAAGGTGCTGGGCACTCTCGCGTTCGGGGCCCTGGACCGAGAGACGTTCACTCAATCCGAGCTCGCGCTCATGAGGACGATCGCGGACCAGGTCTCCATGGCCATGATCCGCAGGCGGGCGGGCGCGGCCCTCCGGGAGAGCGAGGAGAAGTACCGGACCCTGGTCGAGACCACGGAGACCGGGTACCTCATCCTGGACATGGGCGGGCACGTCCTGGACGCCAACGCCGAATACGTGAGACTCACGGGCCATCGAGAGCTCCGAGAGATCCTCGGACGGAGCGTCATCGAGTGGACCTCTCCCGCCGACCAAGAGCGGAACGCGGTCGCCGTGGCCCGGTGCGTCAAGGAGGGCTCGGTCCGCAACCTGCGCGTGGACTACATAGACGCCGCCGGCAAGATCACCCCGATCGAGGTCAACGCGACCATCGCGGGGCACGGCCAAACGCTGCGCATCATCTCGCTGTGTCGGGACGTCACCGAGCGCACGCAGGCGGAAGCGGTCCTCCGGCGCGACAACGAGACCTTCAGCCGGCTGGTCAAGGAAAGGACCCAAAAGTGGCTGAGCAGCCTCGAGGAGCTCGAAAAGGCCAAGCGCCTCGCGGACATCGGAGCGCTCTCCGCCACCGTGGCCCATGAACTGCGCAATCCGCTCGCCGCCATGAAGATGGCCGCCTACAACATCCGGCGCAAGGACCCGAACCCCGCGCTCACGGGCCATCTGGCGAACATCGACAAGAAGATCGCGGAAAGCGACCAGATCATCAGCAATCTCCTCTTCTACTCGCGGACGAAGATGCCGAAATACGAGGCCGTCCGTCTGACCGAGATGCTGGAGGAATGCCTCGAGGCGGCGCGGGAACGCTTCCCCAAGCATGCCGTGGCCGTCGAGAGGCGGATCGACCGGACCCAGGGCGTCGTCCTTCAAGCGGATCCCTTGCAGCTGCGGGAGCTCTTCGGGAACATCCTCAACAACTGCCATGACGCGCTCCCGCGGCTTCGAGGCGCCATCACGGTGTCCGCCAGACTGACGGAAGCCCGGGAAGTCGAGGTCTCGTTCCGGGACGACGGGATCGGCCTGAGCGCCGAGGACGCGGCCAGGGTCTTCGAGCCGTTCTTCACCACAAAATCCAAGGGCACGGGGCTGGGGCTCTCCGTCTGCAGCCAGATCGTACGCCTGCACGGCGGGAAGATCGAGTTCAAGAGCGAAAAGGGAGCCGGGACGGAGGTCATCGTGACGCTGCCGATGGAGAAGACCGCCCATGCCGCTGAAGCTGCTCCTGGTTGACGACGACCGAGAGCTCTGCGAGGAACTCCGCGACATGCTCGGCGACGCGGGCTATCTCGTGGAAACGGCTGAAGACGGGGCGCAGGGAGCCCGCATGATCGCGGCCGCGGATTATGATGCCGCCATCCTCGATTTCAAGATGCCCGGCAGCGACGGGATAGAGCTGCTCGAGGCCATCAAGCGCAAGAGTCCCAGGGCCCGGGTCCTGCTCGTGACGGGAAGGCCCGACATGGAGGAGCTCCTCAAGGACGAGCCCCTGGCCTCCCTGGCGGACGGCCTCCTCGGCAAGCCTTTCGAGCCGGAAGAACTCCTGAAGAAGCTCTCGGCGCTCGAAGGGAAATAGGTCAGGGAAAAGACGAAACAGGCCCTGACGCCCCGCTCCGGATCCCGGTATGATAGAGCGATGCTCCAGGGTCAGACGGTGGTCCTGCTGGTCGACGATGACGGGCCGTTCCTGGACGAGCTCCAGGACGCCCTGAGCTCGAGCGGCTACGTGGCCGTGACCGTCCAGGATGCGTCCATCGCCTTGGAAGCCGCTCAAGAGATCCAGCCGGACGTGATCCTCGTGGACTATCGGCTGCGGAAGGCCGACGGCCTCTCGATCGCGCGGGGACTTCGGCACGAGGCGAGGACCGCAGACATCCCGACCATCCTGATGAGCGGCTACATCACCGACGGCGTCCTGGAGACGGACCCCCGGTCCAAAACCGTGAACGCGTTCCTGCAGAAGCCGTTCACCCAGAAGGACGCGGTGGTCATGATCGAGACCGTCCTGACCCGCAAGAGGCACGAGGATCTCCTGGCGAAAAAAGAGAAGGGACCTACCGAGCAGAGGAGCGACATCATGAGAGAAAGAAACATAGGGCTGGGCAGCAGGGGCGATGGGCCGACCGCCGTCTCGGCCCCCGGGACCATCGCGCTGGACTATCCGCAGGAAGGCGAGACGGTCCGCACAGGAGCGGGATACACCTTCCGCGTCAGCGCGCCCGCGGAGGCCGACGCCGTCGAGTTGTGCATCGGCAAGGAGCCCTGGCAGGAGTGCCGGCAGGACGGCGGGTATTGGTGGTACGACTGGTCCGGTTTCGCGCCCGGGAAATATCAGGCCCGCGCCCGGCTGCGCACCCCTGACGGTCATCTGAAGATGACTTTGCTGCGGAAATTCCAAGTCAAGGACTGAGCTATCGCGGTCTTCAGTCCAGCAGCAGGTCGTCGAGGGACACGCTCGGGTCGGTCCCGGGGTCCAGGAGCCACTTCTCGAGCCCGGACTCGACCCCGAGTTGGAGCTCCTCCCCCTTAGCCGCGCGCGCGGCGCGCTTGAGCTGGAGCAGGGTGGCCGGCTTGAGGTCGGCGCCGTCCTGGGAGACGCTCCGCAGCAGGCCGCGCATCTCCACGGACGGACCTCCCCGCTGGCACTGCAGAAAATCCAGGACCGCTTGCGCGGCGGCCGGGGTGATGCCCTTGCGCCCTCCCTCCGACTCGGACATCATGACGTTCCCAAGGGCTCGCAGGTCGTTCGCCATCGCGGGGTCCCGGCCCTCGAGGTTCTTGTCCATGGCCCGGGTGGTGCGGTCCCAAGTCTCGGAGAGTCCCTCGTCCTCGGCGGAAGGCTTGGCCCATTTCTGCGCGCCGGGATGGCGGAACGAGCAGTCCCACTTCCCGCGGGAGGAGGATGCCTTCGCCCGGGGGGCCGAGGCCCCCCGGCCCGCGTCGGCCCCGTCCCGGGTCTGAGCGCGCGCCGGATGCCGGACCAGATAATCCCTGGCCTCGGCCCGCTGAAAATCGTCGAATCGGTCCATGGCCGCGTCCGAAGGCTGGCGGCCCTCCTTCTCGGAGTACCGCCGGACCCAGGACTGGCGGAACTTGAACTGGCAGTCGAGCAGGCTGTCGAGGTCGTTGGGCTCCCGCAAGCCCTTCGCGCCCCTGGAGACGCACGGCCGGGCCTCGCCAGGGGCCTTCTGCACCGGCAAAGGACGCTTCACTTCTCCCGCGAAAGCGGCCAGGCAGGAAGCCAGGACCAGCAGACCCCGCAGCATCACCCTCGATTGTACCACGGCCGCCGCAGCCGCGGTTGGGACCTTCGGACCCGCCGAGGATGGTACAATACCCGCTCATCATGGGCCTTCCGAGGATCGCCATCGTGGGCATGGGCAAGGTCGGAGGGACCTTGGCCTACGACCTGGCCGTACGGGAAGCCGCGGCGGAACTCGTGATCATCCGGCGCACGCGGGAGAAGGCCGCAGCGGACGCGGAGGACCTCCGCCCCGCCCTGGCCCCCGGCTCTCCCGTATCCTTGCGCGCCGGCGTGCTCGAGGACGCGGCGGGCTGCGCCGTCGTGGTCCTGGCCGCGGACGCCCGGCAGGGTCCCATCCAGAGCCGTCTCGAGCTGGTGGCGGACAACGTCGAGCTCATGCGGCAGATCGTCCCGCGCCTGGCCAAGGCCGCGCCCGACGCCATGGTGCTGGTCGCGACCAACCCGGTGGATGTCATCGCCTGGCACGTGCTCCGCCTCGGCCGATTCGACCGCGGGCAGGTGCTTTCCAGCGGAACCGTCCTGGACACGGCCCGCCTTCACGCGTGTCTGGCCCGCTGGGTCGGAGCGGACGCCCGCGATGTGGAAGGCTATGTGATCGGTGAGCACGGGGACCAAGCCATCGTGGCCTGGTCCACGGTCACGGTGGCGGGGCGGCCCGTCGAAGCTCCGGACCGGACCGTGGTGGAGCGGGAGGTGCGCGAGGCGGGCATGCGCATCTACAAGGCCAAGGGCGGCTCCGTCTACGGCATCTGCGGGACTCTGTCCCGCATCGTGCGCGCCCTGGCGTCCGATTCCGAAGAGACCCTGACCGTGTCCACGGACCTGAACGGCGCCTTGGGCATCGAGGATGTGTTCCTGAGCCTGCCCTGCCGCGTGGGCCGGGGCGCGGTCAAAGCCGCGCCTCCCCGGCTCGGCGTGGAAGAGGAGCGCATGTTCCGCGAGTCCGCGCAGAGGGTGCTCAGCGTCGCAGAGTCCGCGGTCGGCAGGGCATGAGCCCTCTCGCCCTTTTCGGGGCTATCCTCCCTCTCTATCTCTGCGCCCTGGCCGGCTTCGCGGCCGGGCGCAGGCTCCGCGTGGAATCCGGGCCGGTGGCGAACCTGCTCTTCTACGTCGTCATCCCGGTCGTGCTCTTCCGGGGAGCGCTCCTGACCCCTCTCTCGGCCGGAGCCCTGGCCCTGCCCGTGGCCGCCTACGTCCTGTGCCTCGGTCTCTGCCTGCTCTTTTATCAGCTCTCCGGCCTGCTCTGGCAGGATTCCCGACGGGACATCATCGCGGCCGCCGCGGGACTGGGGAATTTCGGCTACTTCGGCCTGCCCGTGGCCCTGGCCGTGATGGGGCCCGAGGTGGAAGGACGCTACGTGGTGGCATTGCTGGGGCCCATGCTCTACAACTTCACGGCCGGCTACTTCTTCACCGCCAAGGGCCGGCACGGGGGGCGCGACGCCCTGCTGCGGACCCTGCGCCTGCCCGCGCTCTACGCGTTCCTCCTGGGGCTCTCCATCAACCTCCTGGGGCTGAAGGCCCCGCAGCCCCTGCTGCAGCTGACCGAGCATTTCCGGGGGGCCTACATCGTGCTCGGCATGCTGATGGTGGGGCTCTCCCTGGCCCCTCTGCGGAGCCTGCGCCTGGACTGGTCGTTCATCGGCATGACGTTTTTGGCGCGCTTCCTGGCCTGGCCGCTCGCCGTGCTCCTCTTGCTGAGCGCGGACCGGCTCTGGCTCGGGCTCTTCGACGCCTCGGCGCGCGGCATATTGGCCCTGTTCTCGGTCGTGCCCCTGGCCGCGAGCACGGCGGTCCTGGCGTCCTTGTTCCGTCTGCACGAGGAGCAGGTGGCTTCGGCGGTGCTCCTCAGCACGCTCTTCGCGGCCGCGTACGTCCCCCTGGCCCTGAGCCTGCTGGGGCGGCTATAAGGCCCTTGACGGAGGCCGATGGGAGCGCCATCTAATAGAAGAGGGTCTATGTCCCGCCTGCGCGACGAGAGGGGGCAGAACACGGTCGAATACCTCATGATGCTGGCCGTGATCGTGGGGGTCATCCTGGTGGTCGGCAAGATGATGAAGCCCCGGATGATGGATATATTCAACCAGGTCATGGGCATGGTCTCCGGAGCCATGACCACCGTCGGCTCCATCTGAATCCCGCCATTTGCTAGAGTAAGTCCTCGGAGGTCCTCCCATGAGAACGAGATTCGCCGCCGTAGCCCTGGCCGTGGCCCTGGCCGCCGCGCTCTTCGCCGCAGCCAACGCGGAGGGGGGAAAGAAGGGTCACTCCTGCCCCATGAAGGGGAAGGGCCAGCATTCCTGCAAGTGCCCCATGAAGATGGAAGGCGTCGAGGCCCAGGTCGCCAATACGGCCGCCGGGGTCACCATCACCTTGACGGCCAAGGACCCCGAGACCGTGAAGAAGCTCCAGGCAGCCGTGGCAGAGCACATGAAGAAGGCCGGGGAAGAGAAGTCAGAAGAGAAGGCGCACCACTAACGCTCGTCCGGCCGAGGCGCCGGCCGCCGCGGGGATGATCCCGGCCTGCGGAGCTCCGAGCAGAAGGCCGGCGGAGGGCGATGGGCCCGGTTCGGGAGCTATCGGGCTCAAAAGGGAAGGCTGGAAAGGCATGCCTTTAGCTCGACGGCGCCGAACGGTTTTCCGATCAGGCCCTTCGTGCCTAGGAGCAAGGCATCCTTGCGGAACTCCTCGTCCGCGTAGCCGGAAATGAGGACCACGCTGGCCTTGGAGACCTCCGCGAAGCGCTCCAAGGCCTGGAATCCGGTCATGCCCGGGAGCTCGATGTCGAGCAAGATGACGTCGAAGGACTCGGTCTTCAGGAACTCGAGGGCCTGCTCCGCGGTGCTCGCGCCGGCCACGGCGTGACCCATCCGCTCGAGCAGCCTGGCCACGACGGAAACGACCGCCGCCTCATCGTCGACCACGAGCACTCGCCTGCGGCGGGAATCGCTCTCCGGACCCGGAGTCATACACCGGCACGTTGACGAGAGAAAGGCGGTTCTGGGCCCCTCGCCAATGCCTCCTGTATCTTGTTGATCAATGCCATGGCCGTGAACGGTTTTTGTAGGAAGCGGCTCCCGGGCCGGGATAGGATGTCGCGGATGTCCGGATTGTCAGAGTAGCCGGACATGTAGACAGCCTCGATCGGCCTGCCCTTCTTCAGTTTGGCCACCAGGTCTACTCCGGACGCATCCGGCAGGACGATGTCCGTCAACACCAAGTCGAAATCCTTATCCGCATACGCCAGGGCTTCCCGTGCGGACCGGGCTTCTAAGACTGCATAACCCGCGCCCTCAAGCATCCTCCTGGTCATGCTGAGCACGGCCGGCTCGTCTTCGACCAACAGAATGGCATACAGGCTCTTGACCTCATGCCGTTTTCCCTCTCCCTCTCCCTCTCCCTCTCCCTCCAAGGGCATGTCTGAAACCGCCGGCAGGAATATCTTGAATGTCGTACCTCGGCCGGTTTCGCTTTTGACGTCGATGAAACCGCAGCTCTGCTTGACGATGCCGTAAATAGTGGCCAAGCCAAGGCCTGTGCCCCTGCCGAGTCCCTTAGTGGTGAAGAAAGGCTCGAAGATATGCTCCAGGGCTCCCGCGTCCATGCCGGTGCCGGTATCGCTCACCGTGATGAGGGCATAGCGGCCCGGAGGCATCGCGGCGTCATGATCGAGGGGATGGATGTCCGCGATGTCGACATTGCTTGTTCCGATGGAAAGACGCCCGCCCTTGGGCATGGCGTCGCGCGCATTGATCGCCAGATTCATGACGACCTGCTCCATCTGCCCAGGATCCGCCTTGACCAAGGCCAAGCCCTTGGCGCAGCAGACCGTCAGGCCGACGTTCTCGCCGATGAGCCTGCGAAGCAGTTTCTCCATATCCATCAACCCGGCGTTGAGGTCGAGCAACTTGGGCTGCATGATCTGCTTGCGGCCGAATGCCAGGAGCTGCCTCGTGAGGTTGGCGGCGCGCTCGCCGGTGCTGCGTATCTGCTCCACGTCCGCGCGCCTGGGGTCGCTCTTCGGGATGTCGTTCAAAAGGAAGCTGCAGTTGCCGAGGATCACGGTCAGAAGGTTGTTGAAGTCATGGGCCACGCCCCCGGCCAGGCGTCCCACGACTTCCACCTTCTGGGAGTGCAAAAGCCGCGCCTGAAGCTTCTCCCGCTCATCCTCCGCCCGCTTGCGCTCGGTGAGGTCGCGGACCGTGGCCTGCAGGGACATCTTGCCGCCCGACTCCAGCCGGGTGAGGAGCACGTCGGTGGGGAACTCCTCGCCGTCGAAGCGCTTGTGCGTCCACTCGAAGGAATTGCTTCCCTCGCGCATGGCCGCTTCGATCATCTCGCTGGCTTTGTCGGCCGAGGCGCGGCCGTCGGGCTGGCGCTCGGGCGAGAAGGCCCAGGGCCCATCGGAGGTGAATTCCGCCGCGCCCTTGGCCCGGAACATGGCCACCGTCGCAGGATTCGCCGATGTGAAGTTCCAGGAAGGCGGCGCCAGGGTCATCAAGGCGTCGCGGGAACTCTCGAAGAGGCTCCGGAACTGCTCCTCGCTCTTGTGCAGCGCATCCTCCGCCCGCTTGCGCTCGGTGATGTCGCTGTGGATGCCGACAAGAGACATGATGGCGCCGTTCTCGTCTTTATTCGCGTATGCCTGCAGGGAGATATCCAGGATGCGTCCGTCTTTCCCGCGCATCTTCACTTCGCCGATCCATTGCCCGCCGGCCATGATGGTCCTGAAGACCTCATCGCCGACCTTCTTGTCCGCGAATACCGTGTCGGGCGGGTATTCCACTGCGCTGCCGAACAATTGGTCGAACGCCTTGTTCTGGTAGTAATGCCGACCTTGGGGCGTCGACATCCCGATGGCGTCCGCGGAATTCTCAAGAGCTTCTTTGTAGGTCCTGAGCGCCTCCTCCGCCTGTTTGCGCTCGTGGATGTCGCGCGAGACATCGATCGCCAGGCGCTTCCCTCCGACCGTCATCTCTCTCACCGACGCTTCGGCGATGAAGACCGAGCCGTCCTTGCGCCGATGCCGCGCCTCGAACAGCGCGCCTTCGGCCCCCCCCAGCAAGCGCCGCCGCGCCGCGATCAACGGTCTAGGGTCCTCCTCCGCATCCAAAAACGAGATGGGCTTGCCGATGAGCTCGCCGTAGGAATAGCCGTGCAGCCGCAGAGCCTCGGCATTGGCATCCCGGATGATGGGGGGGCCGTCCGACGGCAATTCGAGGATCAGGATGGCGTCGCGGGCCTGCGCGAAGACCATCCGACGAAACGTCTCGCACTCGCGCAGAGTCGTCTGCATCTTCCCGCGGCCGCCCGTGACCTCGTGCCACGCCCCGCGAGTCCTGACCAGGGCGAATTCATGGGCATCGAGCGCCTCGATGATGTCGGGCAAGGCGAATTTGGCGAGAGAGTATGTGCAGATCGCCAGCATCCGGCGCTCGCCGATCGAGCTGTCCACCGCGCGCTCGTAGTCCAGGAAGGCACCCCAGTCCTCGTCCTCGAGCCACGAGGTGTCGCCGGCCGCGCGCAGGCCCTCGTAGCCGTTCGCCAGAGCCCAGGCCTCCTTCTCGCCCCCCCTGTTGAGCGCCGCATCGGCGTCGAAGCGTCCCGACCTCGTGTACCACTGGTCGTGGCGAAGGAACTCGATCTGTCCGCGCCGCTTGCGTTCCTCCAAGTCGGGGACGGCATCGCGCAGCGCGCGCTCGGCCGCCATGGGCTCTAAGGGAGCGGATGTGATCCAGAGGCAGAACTCGTTGTTCTTCAGCCCGAGCGCAAAGTAGGGGACCAGGATATCGAGAAGGTCCTGCTTGGACTCGTAGAACAGGCAGAGATGCGTACCCCAAGGGAGCGAGCCGAGGAGTCCGTCCCCGGACTCCCGGAGGACGGCATCCTCAGTCTTCGACGAACACGCGACCTTCCTGCCGGCTTCCATGACGCATCCTCCATCCCACTTCCGGCTCAACCCTCGAACTTGTAGCCGTGGCCGATGACGGACACCAGGCGCTTGGCGAGCTTGGAGCCCAACTTCTTTCGCAAGTGGCAGACATGGACCTCGACCGTACCCGGGTCGTTGTAGTCGGCGGGATCATACCCCCATACAGTCTCCAGGAGATAGCGGATGCTCAGGGCCCGGCCGGGCTTGCTGACGAGTGTGATGAGCAGGTCGAACTCCTTGCGGGTCATGGGCACGCTCTTGCCGTCGATCTTCACGGTGCGGCCGGCCGGGTCGAGCACCAAGCCGAACCGCTTGAGCTTCTCCTCGCACCGCGTGGAACTCTGGTAGCGCTGCAGCACGGCCCGGATGCGCGCCATCAGCACCGGCAGGGAGAAAGGCTTGATCACATAGTCGTCCGCGCCGCCCTGGAAGCCCGCCAGGATCTCTTTCTCATCGATGCGGGAACCGGACATGATGATGACCGGCAGGGAATGGGTCGAAGCCTCTTTTTTCAGGACCCGGCAGACGGCATGACCGTCCAGGCCCGGCATCTCGGCGTCCACCAGGATGATGTCGGGCCGCGATTCCCTGACCAGCATGAGCGCCTCGGAGCCGTTGTCCGTGACCACGCAGCACATCCCGCCGGTGGTCAGATACCGCTTGACGATGCTTAGGACGGCCCGGTCGTCGTCGACGACTAAAACCTTCAGGGTCTTCAAGGCCGGACTATGGGGATCACGCCGCAGGACCGTCTCCATACGCTTGCACCGCCTTAGCAGAGTATAGCCCGAGCATCCTACGCAACGCTTAAGGCGCGGTTAAATCTTCCTCAAATGTTCTTGGGACGCCCATCGGCTGAGCGCGCGGACACTCACCCCTTCATGTCCCGCATTTCCGGTGCAGGATGAAGGCCCGCTGGTCGATGGCCACGAATCGCTTCACCTCGCTCGGGGTCAACTCCGGGATGGCGGCCTGTCCGTACCAAAACCTCATCCTGTCGTAGAATCGTTTCTTGAGTTCCGGGTCCGTCATGAAGGAACCCGGATTGGACTCGAGACTGCCGCCGGGAAGACCCTTCCTGAGCCGCAGGGCCCAGTACCGGGACTTGAGGTCGAGGATCGTGCTCTCCATGCGGTCCACGCGTCCCGCGGCGTTCTCGCAGCTCTCATCGGATAAGGCATCCCGAAGCCGCTCCTCCGCTTGCGGCCGGTCGTGGGCATGCGGAGCGCGGGCGAAGAGCAGGGGGGCCGGCACATCGAAGGGTTCTCCTCCGGACTCCCCGGTCTCGACCCCATAGGCGAATAGGTCGAGCCAGTCCCGATCCACCTTGCACTCCTCGGCAGCGAGGATCACTCCGGTCTCGACATCGATGAATCGCGCGTTCAAGAGCGCCTCGGAGCCCATCGTGACGAAACTCCCGGTGATCACGCCGTCCACCCCGAAGATCTTTCCGACCTTCCTCAATGTCGAGGGATCGAGGACCCCGCTGCGTCCGAGGGAATGTTCCTCCATCAGCTTGCGCAGGAAAGAGCGCTCCACGGCTTGAAAGCGCCTCTGACGCACGATCTGGGTGACGAGCTTCTCGGAGATGTTCCAGCCTTCGGCCGCGTTGCTGCCGTCGGCCGGCTCGAAGGGGAGCACGGCGACACGGGTGATCCCCGAGTCGCGGGCCGCGCGGGAGAGGTCCTTTGCGAGCCCTTTGAAGCTCCCGGCCCAGGCCGCGCCATTAAGGAAGAGGGCCGCGGCGACGGCCACAAGAAGCGTCCAGGTCCTCCTTCGCTCTTCCATGCTCATAGTCTAGTCCTTGAGCATTATGCCCTCCTGACCCGCGGCTTAATCCGGCATTATTTTTAAGCGCATCCGGATTTAAGAAGTTCCTAAGCGCGCCACAACCTTCCCCTCAGTCCGACAAGCCATACTATGGACATGGATAACGAGAATGTCGCGACGATGGTCGCAGCGGACGAGGGGGCCTCGCGTCCTTTGCCGCAGTTCCCAACGGCCCGGGTCCTGGTCGTTGACGACGAGAGCGGCGTGCGCGCGGTGTGCGTCCGGACACTACGCGGCCTGGGATCTAAAATCGAGAGCGCGGAAAACGGCGAGGCGGCCCTGGCCATGCTCGGCCGCGCGAGCTTCGACCTGGTCTTGACGGACATCTCCATGCCCGGCAAGGTGGACGGGGTGCGCCTGTGCTGGGAGGTCAAGTCGCGCTCGCCCTCGACCGACGTCGTCGTCATGACCGCCTACCCCTCCCTGGAAAGCGCCGTCGCCACGCTCAAGAAGGGAGCTTACGACTATCTCGTCAAGCCCTTCACGCCACAAAGCCTGGAGGCCGTGGTGTCTCGCTGCCTCCAGAAGCGCCAACTCTCCGCGGAGCTCGACCGCGAGCGGACCCTGCGCCGGGAACTGGAGGCGGCCTATGCGGAGCTGCAAAAGCTCGAACGCCTCAAAGACGCCTTCCTGGGCCGGCTTAGCCACGAAATGCGAACACCGCTCGCTGTCGTGCTCATGGCCACGGAGGCATCCGAGGACAAGGGCACCAAACCCGAGGAGCGCAAGAAGTTCCTGGGGATGATTGGCGCGCAGCTCGGCCGTCTGGGGGGGATCCTGGAGGACCTGCTCTCATATTCCGAGATGTGTTCACACGACCCGCAAGCGAAGCGCTCGGCAGTACGTGCGCCGGAAGTCATCTCCCGGCTCGTGGCCCGCTACCGCCCCCTATGGGAGGAGAAGGGCCTCAAGGTCGATGTCTCGTTCAGCGACCGATTCCCGACCCTGCAGGCGGACCCCGACCTTCTGGAGACCGCCTTGAGGCACCTATTGCTCAACGCCATCTATTTCAACCGTCCCGGCGGGAGCATCACGGTACGCGGAGAGGCTTCCGCGGAGGAGACCCGCATCTCGTTTAAGGACACGGGCATCGGCATCCCGCGAGAGGCCCTCTCAACGCTCGGCGACGGGTTCTACCAGGCGGCCGGGCACCTCACCCGCCAGGTAGGCGGCCTGGGGCTCGGGCTGGCCATCGTCAGACGCATCGCCAAGGCCCACGGGGGCAGGGTTTCGGTGCGCAGCGAGGACGGGAAAGGAAGCGAGTTCATCCTGGCCCTGCCCGCCGCGGATGGCCGGGATGAATCCATATCCCAATGGACACCAACTACTTCTCGAAGATATTGATCGTGGACGACGATCCGCGCCTGAGACAGATCTGCAGACGTTTTCTCAGTACCGCCGGTCACGAGATCACAGAAGCGGCCGCAGGCGAAGAAGCCGCAGGGCGTTTGTCCGAGGACTTCGATATCGTCCTTACGGACCTGGGGATGCCCGGTCCCATCGGCGGCAACGAGCTCACCCGTCGAGTGCGCTCCGGCTCGAGCTCGGATGTAATCATCATGACGGGCAACCCTGAACTTGAAACGACGATCCAGGCATTGAAGGATGGGGCTTACGATTACCTGATCAAGCCGTTCAGCGAAGAGACCCTGCGGCACGCCATCAGCCGCTGCCTGGACAAGCGCAGCCTCTCCAAAGAGCTCGCCAGAGAAAAGGCTCTTCGCACGGAATTGGATCGGGCCTACACCGAACTCTCCACGATGGATCGCGTGCGCGACACCTTTGGACAATTCGTCACCCCGGAAGTGGCTCGCTTCGTGCTGGCGAATCCGGACAGCATCTGCGACCGAGGCGAGCAGAAAGTCCTGACGGTGCTTTTCGCGGACGTGCGGAGTTTTACGCCCTTCGCGGGGAAAGTCCCGCCGCAACACGCGGTGTCCGCGTTGAATGAGGTATTCGCCTGCATCATCGAGGCCATCCGGTCCGAGGGCGGGATACTCAACAAGTTCATGGGGGACGGCATGATGGCCCTTTTCGGCGCTCCCGCGCCGCTGGAGCATCACGCCATCGCCGCGGCCAGAGCCGCCGTCAAAGCCATGCAAGCGATAGAATCCCTGGCTCGTTCCAGGCAAGAAAAAGGGCTCATCCCGCTGCGTGTCGGAATGGGGATCAATACGGGAGAGATGGTCGCGGGCTGCCTTGGGACCGTCGAGCGATCGGAATATACCGTCGTCGGAGAAGCCGTCAACATCGCCTCACGCTTGGAAGAGATCGCTGAGCCGGGCCAGATATTAGCTGGCCCGGAAACCGCTGGATCGGTCAAGGGCGTCTTCAATCTAAGAGATCATGGCACGGTAAGTCTCCCCGGCGTTTCTCGGGGCATCCACGTGGAAGAGATATTAGTGTGATTCGCTGAAGAAGTCCGTCTTGGTCCCGGTCGCATGGATGTTCATGGCGGGGGCTTCGCGAACCGAGACATGAATCGCGTCGAGTTCGACAGACGTAGGGGCGGGGACGCCGGTCCAGACTATCGGCATGGTGAATCCGCAAGAGGCGTTCGGGCATTTCAACTCGACGACCCCCCCGGCAATGTTCAGGGAGAACGGCTTCCCGAATCTGGCGCTGCAGATCGGACACCGCGTCATCTTCGGGTTGATGAACCTCGGGTGGGCCCCGGGCGGTTCCGGGAGCAAGCCCTGGACTGTGGGGCTAAGCACTATCGTGTCCATACTCCTAGTATGCCGTATAGACCTCAACGCAGTCTTTCCCCAGGCTTAAGAAACGTTTAAATCCGTTCTGCCCGGCATCCCAAGCGCTATAATAGGCCCGCACAGGAGGCTCCCATGCGCGCGTCCCTGCTCCTCTCGATCTCCCTTCTGCTCCCGGCCTCGGCCCGCGCCGTGCCGGGCAAGGTGCTCGGAGACATCCCGGCGCCCGGGCCCTGCCCCACCGGCCTGGCTTTCGACGGGGAAGCCTTCTGGGTCGCGGACCGCAAGCAGGACAAGCTCTTGCGCGTGGACCGGCAGGGCAAGACCCTGAAGGCGCTCGACACCCCGGGCTTCATGCCGAGCGGGGTGGCTTTCGACGGCAAGCACCTGTGGGTCTCGGACCTTGAGGACGGGAAGATCTTCAGGATGGACCCGGCGGACGGGAGCGTCTCCAGGGTGCTGGACTCGCCGACCCCAAAGCCCGCGGGCCTGGCCTGGGGCAAGAACGGGCTGTGGGTCGTGGATGAGAAGGAGTCTCGGCTCATGAGGCTCGACCCGGAGGACGGGACCGTGCTCCAGGGCTTCAAGGCGCCGTCGAAGGCCTCCACGGGCCTGGCCTTCGACGGCAGATACCTATGGGTCTCGGACCGCAAGGCGGACCTCATCCATTGCGTGGAGCCGGAGCACGAGGCCGTGGTCTTCTCGTTCAAAGCGCCGGGGCCGTTCTCCTACGGGCTGGCCGCCGCGGGGGGGGAGCTCTGGAACGCGGACTATCAGCGGCGCAAGCTCTACAGGCTAGCGGCGGACGACGGAGAGTCTTTCGCGGCCTCGGAGCCCAAGAAGGAGCGCCTGGAGGTCACGAGCTTCATCCTCAACTACGGTCCCTCGCGCCTGAAGGAGCTCAAAGCCTGGCTGGCCGTGCCCGAGGACCGGGAGAACCAGAAGCTGCTCTCGAGCGTGGAGCTGACGCCCTCTCCCAAGGGCTTCACGCAGGACCGCTACGGACAGCGCTTCGCCGTGTACGAGTTCTCGGACATCGAGGCTCCGGGCCGCAGGGAGATCACGCTC
Organism: Elusimicrobiota bacterium; assembly: GCA_041650695.1. Taxonomy (GTDB): domain Bacteria; phylum Elusimicrobiota; class Elusimicrobia; order UBA1565; family UBA1565; genus JBAZKS01. The sequence continues at coordinate 109,651 of JBAZKS010000005.1, read as the reverse complement.
AAGGCGGATGCCGCGCTCTCCGAAGCGAAGCACTATATCTTCCCGCACAAAGTCGGCAAGCTCGCGGACGTGCCGAAAGAGGTCAAGAGTCTCTATCTGCAGGACGCGGTCAAGTTCGACCTGAAGAACGAATTCATCCAGGCCAAGATCAAGGAGGCCGTGGGCTCGGAGACCAACCCGTACTGGGTGGCGCGCAAGCTCTACGACTGGCTCATCGCGCACATGGAGTACAAGCTCGCCGGCGGCTGGGAGACGGCTCCCCAGGTGCTCAAGCGCGGACACGGCTCCTGCTCGGAATACACCTTCAGCTATCTCGCCCTGACCCGGGCCGCGGGCATCCCGTCGCGCTACGTGGGCTCCTACGTGGTGCGCAACGACGACGCGTCCTGGGACGACGTGTTCCACCGCTGGGCGGAGATCTATCTGCCCGGCTACGGCTGGATCCCCGTGGACGCCAACGCGGGGGACAAGGACGAACCCTACGAACAGGCGAAGGCGTTCGGCTCCATCGACAACCGCTTCCTCATCACCACGGCCGGAGGGGGGGACTCGGAGACCATGGACTGGGGCTACAACCTCCGCCAGGAGTGGACCGCGGCCGGACGGACCAAGGTGAGGGTGGAAGACGTGGCCGAGTGGAGTCCTCTCCCGTAGTGCCGCTGCACCCGGCCGACCGGATGGTGATGCATGTCGACATGGACTGCTTCTTCGCCGCCGTGGAGGAGCGCGAGGACCCCTCGCTCAAAGGGAAACCCGTCATCATAGGCTCGGACCCCAAGGGGGGCTACGGCCGCGGCATCGTGGCCACCTGCAACTACGCGGCGCGCAGATTCGGCCTGCGAAGCGCCATGCCCATCTCCATCGCGTGGCGCAAATGCCCGTCGGGCGTCTACCGCAAGCCCCGGATGCCGCTCTACGGCCAGGTCAGCCGCCGGGTCATGGAGATCCTCCGCTCCGCCGCCGACGTGTTCGAGCCGGCCGGGATCGACGAGGCCTATCTCGACGTGAGCTCCCGCGCGACGTTCGAGGCGGCCCGCGACCTGGGCCGGGAGCTCCAGGCCCGCATCCAACGCGAGGAGGGGCTCTCCGCCTCCGTGGGCCTGGGCCCCAACAAGCTCGTGGCCAAGCTCGCCAGCGACCACAAGAAGCCCGGCGGCCTGACCGTGGTCATCAACAGCCGGGTCCAGGAGTTCCTGGACCCCAAGAGCGTGGGCATGCTGCGCGGGGTGGGCCCAAAGACGCTCGAGTTCCTGGCCTCCAAGGGCTTTAAGACCGTGGCCCAGCTCCGGCGGGCGTCGCGGGAATCCTTGTCCAGGGAGCTGGGAAAGTTCGGGTCCCATCTCTTCGACGAGGCCCGCGGGATCGACGAGCGGCCCGTGGACCCCAGCTGGGAGGCCAAGTCCATCGGCCGCGAGACGACCTTCGATGAGGACACCGCCGACGAAGCCCGGATACTGGAGACGCTACTGCGCTGCGTGGCCCACGTGCACGGCGAGTTGGCTTCCGAAGGTCTCTGGTGCCGGACCCTGACCGTGAAGGTGCGCTTCTCCGGCTACGAGACCCACTCGAGGCAGACCACCCTGAGGCTCTCCACCGGATCCCTCCCGCACCTGGAGAGCGGGGCGCGCTCGCTCCTGGAGCCTTTCCTCGCCAAGAAGCGCAGCCTGCGCCTGGTGGGCTTCTCGGCGAGCACGCTCGGCCCTCCCGAGGACATCCTCCCGCTGGACCCGTCGCCTCAAGCCTAGTCCCTATAATACCCGAGGAGTTATCCGCCGCACTTCCGCTCCGAAAGTACGGTGGATAACCATTAGCTCTCCTTAAACACCCTCCTTAAACACCCCCTTGACAAATCGCGAGATTCGTATATACTTATCCGTAGCTACAAGATCGTAGATACGTTTATGGAGGGGAGATGAGCCGAGTCATCATCGCATCCCGCGCCATGGACTGGATCCGGACGAGGTCTCGACGATGTTCGTTCAAGCGCATCTTCTTCTCCGGCCGCACCGAGGCGGTGTCGTGGCTGCTCAAGCCGCCGCCCCCGGCCGTCCATTGGGTCCTGTCCTCCCGTCCCAGATTCGGGAACTAGAGGAGCGCGAAGGGACTCCGCCGGGCCGCACGCCGTGGGGTAAGGAGCACGGCTCTGCCCCACGGTGCCGAGCGTTCCGATTGCGCTCGGCGCTCAAGGCACCGCTATGACCGATCCGCTCGATGACGCTCGCTCGATGGACGACGCCCTCACCCGGGACCCGGGGCTCGCCGACCGCGTCCGCGGCCGCGCGAGGAAGAAGCTCATCTCGCTGAGGCTCCCCCAGTGGCAGATCGACACGGCCAAGAGGATCGCCAAGCGCGGCAAGCGGCACTACCAAGTGCTCATGCAGGGGTGGATCGCCAAAGGGCTCAAGCGCGAGTTGGGCAGGTAAGCCGGCCGCCTACTGCCTATTGCACGGTCCTTCTTTCCAGGCCATACTTACCAGGATGGCGGAACCCGAGCCCAGGCCGGAGTCCGAGCCGGCCGCCGAACCGATCCCGGCGCCCACGCCCTCCAGAGAAGGGGCGATGGCGCGCCCGAGCGGCAAAGCCTTCGCAGTGGCCGCGGTCCTGGCCGTCGGGCTGGGAGCCATGGCCCTGTTCAAAGGCGCTCCTCCCCCGCAGCAGCCTCCGGAACCTGCCGTAGTCCCGCAGGCGCCGGTCCTGGCAGAGATCCCTATCGACCTCGTGCAGACGCAGCCGACCGGCAGCGGAGCGGCTGTACAGGATCTCGGGGACCTCGTACCTTATCAGGAGTCGGCGCAGAAGGAGCTGGACAGGCTCGCGGGCGGCCGGGCGTACGCCCCCAAGCCCCAGCTCCGGCGCATCGCCGACATCCAGCCGGTGGCGCAGCGGGGGGACCAGGGGTCCTTCAAGACCATGCACCTGATCCCGAACTCGAGCATCACCCAGGTCTCGGCCGGCCTCCCCCGATGCACCCGGTGCGGGGACGGCGCGGTCCCCTACAGGCGGGACCCTATCGCCCCGTCCGGAGGGAAAGCCGTCGGAGCGGCCAAGTTCATCGGCATGTGCGGCGGAGCCTACGCGTACGAGATCACGAACCGCTCGGGCTCCGGGTATCGGGCCACGTTCACGAGCCAGAACGGGGAGGCTTGGGACGTGGACCTGCCGCCCGGCGGCTCGACCATCATCAAGAGCGGGAATCCTCTGACCGGCGGGCTGACCGGACGGCAGAGGTGATATAATCCTTCCCTGGTGATCTTCTCAGGAGGCATGCATCCTCTGTTCCTGTTGATGGCGGCCATCGCCATCGTGATCGGCCTCTACCAATTGTACGACCGCGCGCCCATCCTCATGCCCGTGTTCTTCCTGGGCAGCCTCCTGGGGCTCATCCTGCGCGCCGTCCAGCTCGCCAAGGAGCGCCGCCGCCAGCGCGACGCCAAGGCCGTGCTGAGCTTCACCGAACTCCGCTCCAAGGACCTCACGCGCTACGGGGCCTGGATCAAGGAGAGCCTGCGCGGCCACGACGCGGTCGTGGACAAGGTGCTGTCCCGCGTGCAGCAAGGCCTGGGCCTGGCCGCCCCTGGGAGGACCCTGGGCGCGTTCCTCCTCGTGGGGCCGACCGGCACGGGCAAGACCTACCTGGCCGAGCTCATGGCCAAGGCCCTCTATCCGGACAGCGAGCCCATACTCCTGCGCATGAACCAGTACAAGGACCATGAGGACGTGTTCACCCTCATCGGCCCTCCACCGGGCTATCCGGGCTACGAGGTGGGGGGAGCCTTGACCCGTCCGGTGCTGGACAATCCCTACAGGGTCGTCATCCTCGACGAGTTCGACCAGTCGCACCCGGACGTGAAGCACTGCCTCTACGACATCCTGGACCGCGGGCAGGGGCGGGAGAAGAGCTCGGGCAAGACCGTCCATTTCAACGGGTGCGCGTTCTTCGCCACCTGCAACTCGGGAGTGGACACGCTCCGGGCCATATGGAAGGAATCCGAGGACCCCATCGCCCGCATGGGGCGCGCGCGGGAGGCCCTGGCTCGGGACGGCTTCGAGAAAGCCCTGCTCGCCAGGTTCGACGAGGTCCACCTCATGGACACGCTCTCCCCGGTCGTGGTGGCGGAGGTGGCCTGCCTGCAGATCGCCAAGCACTGGAAGCAGTACGGCATCGAGGTCACCTACGCCTCCCCCGAGCTGCTCGTCGAGGCCGTGCGCAGGAACGTGGAGTTCCAGGACTACGGCGTGCGCCAGCTGGCCCATCTCATCCAAGAGCTCACCACCCCCACCATCGAGGCGGCCCGCCGCAACGGCGCGAGCCGCGTCCGCCTGGAGCTCGACAAGAGGACCGGGCAGGTGACGGCGGCGGACGCATGAGCTACGGGACCGAGGGCGCGCACGAAGCGTCCCAGCCCGGGCTCTTCGAGGACGTATGGGCGCAGGTCTTGGCCCTGCTCGCCATCGTCTCCGGCATGTTCACCGCGCATTACTTCCTCACGCGCCCTGTCCCCAAGGCGGCGGCGCTCCCCATCGCGGAGAAGGCGGCCCAGGTCAAGACCTCGGTGAAAAGCGCGTTCTCAACGCTGACCCCCCGCATGCCCGGGCATTGGGTGATCGACGCGCAGGACAGCCCGGACGCGGACTGCGCCACGCTGCAGGCCGCGCTCTCCGCCGCGCGCGACGGGGACACGCTGACGATCAAGCCCGGCATCTACCGCGAGGGGCTCTTCATCAACCGGGCCGTGACCCTCCAAGGGGCGGGGCAGACCCCGGACAAGGTGGAGATCATCTCAGCCGGCGCCCAGACCATCGGTCTGAGCACAGGCCGCGCCACGCTTCGGAACCTCTCGATCACCAACACGGGCAGCCGCGAGCAGTGGGTGGTGGTGGCGGCCAAAGCGCGCCTGGTCCTGGACAAGGTCCGGATGCGTTCCGCCGGGCAGGGAGTGCGCTGCGTGGACTCGGACCTCGACATCACGGACTCCGACCTCGACGCCAGAGTCACGCTCTCGGTCGAGGGCAAGTCCAAGGTGAAAGTGGAGAGGACACGCATCTCCGGCGAGCAGACGGCCGTGGCGGCCTCGGGCGGGGGGGCCGACGTGACGCTTTCGCGCTCCAGTATCCAGGACAGCCGCGGCACGGGCGTGGACGCGAGCCGCTTCGCGCGGGTCCGCATCACCGACTCGACGCTCTCCGGCAACAGCTCCGCGGCCGTGCTGGCGCTCTCCGGAGCCGAGGTGCGCGTGACCGGCGGAGACATCCGGGACAACCGGGACTGCGCCGTGCGCCTGGACGGCTCCCTGGTGGTGCTCGAGAAGGTCCTCGTGAGCAAGAACCGCTGCGGGGCCGGCTTCCTGGGGCCGGCCACCCTGGAGGCCAACGGGAGCACGTTCTCGGACCTGACGCTCGGCCCCCTGGCCATCAAGCCGGGCCTGGAGGACGTCGTGACGGTCCGCGGGTCCGGCAACCATGGGCTCACTATCCCGGCCAAGCGATGAGTACGGCTGTTCTTCACAAGGTTAGGTGTTTCTATTGAAATTTAAGGTTAGGTGTTTCTATAAAGGAGTTTAAGGCCATGTCTGAACTCAACAAGATGACGGATTGGAGCAAGCTCAAGGGCATGATCGAGAGCTCCAACCTCGAGGATAAGAGCCACACCGTGGACGAGAACAAGCTCCTGGCCCACCTCACGTCCCGGGTCAAGGGCCAGGACGAGATCCTCCACGACGTGGCCAAGCTCATCCGCCTGAGCTGGAAGAAGCAGGAAAGGACGCGGCCCATCTGCAGCCTGCTCCTGCTCGGCCCCACCGGGACGGGAAAGACCGAACTGGCCAAGGCCATCACGGAGTTCCTCTACGGCGACGAGAAGGACATGCTCCGCTTCGACTGCTCCGAGCTGGCCAACTCAGAGATGGCCAAGAGCCGGCTGACCGGCTCCTCGGCGGGATTCCGCGACTCCGAATCCGGCGGCCAGCTCACGCGCCCCATGTTCGCCAACCCGCGGCGTCTCATCCTGTTCGACGAGATCGAGAAGGCTCATCCCCTCGTATTCGACCTGCTGCTGCAGATGCTGGGGGACGGAAGGTTGACCGAGCAGAGCACGGGGAAGGTCGCGGACTTCACCCAGTCCATCGTGGTCCTCACCTCCAACGCCATCGCGGAGCAGATGGCCAAGACCACCCAGGGGATGACGGACTACCACGAGATCCTCAACGCCCTGAAGACCCTGCTCTCGGAGTCCGGGACCTTCCGGCCCGAGATCCTCGGCCGCATCGACAAGGTCTACCTGTTCAAGCCTTTGCAGGGCATGGTCATCGCGGAGATCGCGCTGCTCAAGATCGCCCGGCTCGGGAAGGAGTACGGCCTCCTCGTGGAGTTCGTCGCCCCGGAGCTCATCATGCAGGCTTTAGAGCGCAACCTGAAGGTGAGCAAGTTCGGCATCCGCGAGCTCGAGCGCATCCTCTTCGACATCTTCGCGCCGTCGCTCGTGGAGATGCGCGACAAGAAGATCAAGAACGTGGCCTTCGACATGGACGCCGGCGGAAAGATCGTCTGCCGGTATCAGGCGCCTAAATAGCCGCCAGGGCCTTCGAGGCGGTCGGCCCTCCCGGTTTGGACACCACGATGTCCGCCGCGGACAAGCAGCAGGGGCACGAACAAAAACGTCACGCGGCCGCGAACTTGGGTTCGACCTTCGGGGCCTCGCAGACAGGCAGGAGAAAGCGGTACCGCCTTGCCTTCTGCCCCGGCTTCTCGAGCATCCGGCCGCCGTGGCTGATGAGTATCCACTCCGCGGCCGCGGCATCATAGCCGGTGGGCGCCGCCTGCTTGACGGGCTCTCCTTGTCCGCCCTTGCCCTCGATCTGCAGGGCGAGCCAGGCCTTCACGCCCTCGCCGCGCTCCCACCACTGCACCGACCGGAGCGCCCCGGAGATGACCACCGTGCCGCCCTTGGGCAGGGTGCGCAGGAGGTCCTCGATGACCGCGCAGAAGAACTCGGCCAGATGCTCCTTGGTCCCGCGGATGACGGCGGGGGGAAGGGTCTGCACGTCCACCTCGAAGGCGCCCGTCTTCAAGGCGTCCTGGAGCTTGAAGACCGCCCGCTCCAGGGGAGCCTCGAGCTCCAGCAGGATCCGCTCTTCCTTGTCCAGATCGAACAGGCGCCCCATGCGCTTGAGCTGACCCGCGATGGCCTCGATCTCCCACTTGATCTCCGAGGACTTGCCGGCATCCGGGAGGGTGGCCGCCACCGACGCCACGTGCTCGAGCGGGTCCTTGAGCCGGCTCTGCACCTCCGCGAGGATGCGGCGCCCCTCCCGCAGGCGCTCGTCCCAGAGCATCCGCTGCTGGCGCCGCTGCTCGAGCGCCCGCATCTTGGCCCGCACCATGGTGGACAGGCAGGTGAGGAAGAACGAGGACACGATGAGGAGCGCGAAGGCCAGGAGGTTCTCCGCCTGGCTGAAGGCCTCGGGCGTCATCGCGATGGTGACGCCGTAGAACGCGCACGCCGCCAGGGCGATGAGGAAGCCGAACACCGCGTTCTCCATGAGCAGGCCGCCGATGATGGCCACGAAGAAGGCGATGTAGAGGTTGAGGTCCACGCCCGCGATGGCGTAGATGACCAGGGCGATGGTCGGGACGTCGAAGAGGGCCGCGTAGAGGGTCCAGTCCGGCGGGATCCTCTGCTTCCACGTGAGCCATGAGAGCGTCAGGTGGAACAGGGCGTAGAGCCCCAGGGGGAGCAGGGCGTAGAGAACGCGCACATGGAGCTCGGGCTTGTAGAGGACCGCGAGCAGGAGCGTGAGGAACAGCACGGAGCGCAGGTAGGCGAGGTTCCTGAGTCTCATGGCCGTATTATACGCAAATGTACGGTCCTACGAGGCGGGCTGCTGCTTCTTCGCTTCCTGCTTCTCCTTCACGTACTCGTAGACCTTGGCCGCGAGCGCGCCCACGAACACGCCGATGAGAAAGCCCGCGCAGGCGCCCATGGGGCCGCCCAGGGCCATGCCCAGGGCCGCGCCGGCCAACCCGAGTCCGGCGGCTGCGATGACCGCGGTCATGTCCGTGGGGGGGGCGTCGGCCTCGGCTTTGACCTTCTTCTCCTTCTTCTCCGGGGCGGGCGGGGCCGGGGACTCGGACTCTACTTTGGGCTCCACCTTGCCCGAGCTGATTATCTTCGGAGTGCCGGAGCCAGGGCCGGCCAGGGGCGCGGGGGAGGATTGCCCCGCGGTGCCGGATCGCGCGGAGCCGTCGTAGGTGCGGTCCCCCTGGGTCACGGCGCCGCTCGCCGTCTTCATGGTGCGGCTCTTGTCCGCGGCGTCGGCCAGGCCGGCGCAACACTGCAGCAGCAGGGCCGATGCGCACAGGACCGCGAAAGGCTTCTTCAGCATGGCAGCCTGATTATTATATAGGGAGAACGGGATCCCCGCCAGGGGGGCGGCATGAGATATACTCTTCCTCATGTCCCGCTGGTCCCGGACGACGTCTCTGCTCATCATCGGCGGCATGCTCCCCCTGGCTTTGCTCATCCGGGCGCAGACCGTGGACAACGACCTCTGGGGCCACCTGCTCTTCGGCCTGCAGGTCCTTAAGGGCCTCGGCCTGCCCCAGGCGGACTTCTACTCCTGGACCGCGCTCGGAGCGCCGTGGATCGACCACGAGTGGCTCAGCGAGACCCTGCTGGCCGCCGCCTACCTCGCGGGAGGCGTGAAGGGCATGCTGCTCCTGAGGGCGCTCCTCTTCGCGGCCCTCGCCTTCGCCTACGACCGCCTCGTCAGGCTCGGCGGGCCTTCGAGAGAGTCCCGGGTCCTCGTGTTCTGCGCCGGCCTGACGGGCATGGGCCTCTACTTCAATTTCCGTCCTCACACTGCCACCTATCTCTTCCTGGTGCTCGAGCTGCACTGGGTGCTGTGCTTCTTCAAGACCGGCTCCAGGCTGGCCTACGCTTTGCCCCTGCTGTTCATGCTCTGGGCGAACATGCACGGAGGATTCATCCTGGGGCTCGGCGTCTTCCTCCTCCTTTTGGCGGCCCACGCGGTCCAGGGCCCGAAGGAACGGCGCCTGTGCCTCAGGCTCGCGCCCGTGCTCGTCCTTTGCACGGCCGCGGTCCTGTGCAACCCCTACGGCGCCGAGTTCCCGGCGTCGGTGCTCCGATTCATGTCCAACCGCCGCACCTACGGCTTCATCACGGAATGGCATCCCTACAAGTTCGTGCTGGAGCCGGTCTCGCTCATGGGCTTGGCGTACGTCGTGCTGGCCTCCGGGGTCCTCTACTCCTCCCACCGCCGCATGCGCTGGACTGAGAAGGCCCTGCTGGCGCTCGGCCTGGCCCTCGTGCTCGCGGCCCGCCGCAACATCCCCGTCGCCTGGGTCCTCGGCGCCTATCCTTTGGCCAGGCACGAGACCGCGCTCTCGGAGCTGTTCGCGAGGCTGCGCCCGCGCGCCATCCTCGCGCTCCAGGCCGCCGCCGTGCTGTTCTTCGCTTTCTTCCTCTGGGGCCGGCGCCACTCGCTGACCGGTCTCTACTACTCCTCCCGGATCTTCCCGGCCGGGCCGAGCCGGTTCATGGAGCGCAACCGGCTCTCCGGCCGCCTCTGGAACCCGTTCGACTCGGGAGAGTACCTCCTCTGGCACCTCCATCGCAGCGGCGTGCTCGTCGGCATCGACGGCCGCTACGATACGGTCTATCCGGAGGAGGTCTACATGAGGAGCCATCTCCTCAACGCGTCGAAGATCACCCCGGACGAGGCCGCGGGGCACGCGGACTACGTCCTCATGAAGAAGGACGCGGCGGCCTCCCGGATGATGGGCCGGCCGTGGAAGCCCCTCTACGAAGACCGGGACTTCGTCCTTTTCGGGCGGAAGGCGCGCAAGGGGCTCCTGCGCGAGGAGAAGCCGCTCGGCGAGGGGATGCTCTTCCCATAGATTTTGTACCATCACCAGCCATGGAACGCCACATCATCATCCAGGACATCACCCCCTGCTTGGACAACGGCCTCTACCCCCTCAAGCGCCTGGCCGGGGAGAGCCTGGGCGTGGAGGCCACGGTGTTCCGCGACGGCCATGACCGCATCCGCGTCGTGCTCCGGTGGAAGGCCGCGGACGAGAAGGATTGGCGCGAAGCCCCCATGCAGTGCGTGAACCCGGGCCTGGACCGCTGGATGGGGGGCTTTCTCCTGGAGCAGAACTCGCGCTACGCGTTCCAGATCGAGGCCTGGACGGACCGCTTCGCCTCGTGGATCGCGGATTTCCGCAAGAGGGTGGACGCGGGAGTCCCGGACCTGGAGGGAGAATGGACGGAAGGCCTGCGCAGGCTGACTCCCCGCGCCGCCACGGCCTCGGGAGCGGACGCCAAGCGCATCAGCCAGGGCGTCCGGCTCATCGAACGGCGGGACGCCGAGGCCCTGCTGGCGGAGCCCTTCTGCACCCAGCTCCAGGAAAGCGCCGCGAAGACGGATGAGCGCCAGGACGCCGTCCGCAGCCCCGAGTCCCAGGTCATGGCGGACCGGACCCGCGCGGTCTACGGGGCCTGGTACGAACTCTTCGTCCGCTCCCAGAGCCCGGTCCCCGGCCGGCACGGGACTTTCCGCGACGCGTCGCGCCGGCTCGAGGACATCCGCGGCATGGGCTTCGACGTGGTCTACCTGGCCCCCATCCATCCCATCGGCCGCACGGGACGCAAGGGCCCCAACAACAGCCCCGCGTGCAAGCCGGGAGATCCGGGCAGCCCCTGGGCCATCGGAGGGCCCGAGGGCGGACACGACGCGGTCCATCCCGAGCTCGGCACCCTGGAGGACTTCGACGCCTTCGTCACCGCGGCCGGGAAGCTCGGCATGGAAGTGGCCCTGGACCTGGCCCTGCAGTGCTCGCCGGACCACCCGTGGGTCGCCGCGCATCCCGACTGGTTCTTCCGCCGGCCCGACGGCTCCATCCAGTACGCGGAGAACCCTCCCAAGAAATACGAGGACATCTACCCCCTGGATTTCGACTCCACGGACCGGAAGGCCCTCTGGGAAGAGGTCCGGCGCATCGTGCTCTTCTGGGCCGGCCACGGGGTCCGCATCTTCCGGGTGGACAACCCGCACACCAAGCCGGTGGCGTTCTGGGAGTGGCTCATCCGTTCGGTGCAGGAGGAGTACCCGGACGTGCTGTTCCTCGCGGAGGCCTTCACCCGGCCGCCCATGATGCTGACCCTGGCCAAAGCCGGGTTCACGCAATCCTACACCTACTTCACCTGGCGCAACACCAAGGCCGAGCTCTCCCAGTACATGCGCGAGCTGCGCAGCGGGGCCGCCGCGGAAGCGCTCCGCCCGAACTTCTTCGCCAACACGCCGGACATCAACCCCTACTTCCTCCAGGCCGGGGGAAGGCCGGCCTTCGCCCTGCGCCTCGTCCTGGCCGCCACGCTCACGCCGTCCTACGGCATCTACAGCGGCTTCGAGCTCTGCGAGAACGCGGCCCTTCCGGGGCGCGAGGAATATCTCGACTCCGAGAAGTACGAGCTCAAGTGCCGCGATTGGGACGAGCCGGGCAACATCCGGGCCCTCGTGCGCCGCGTCAACTCGATCCGCCGGAGCAACCCAGCCCTGCAGAGGCCCGAGGGCATCTTCTTCCTGGACTCGGACAACGACGGCGTCCTGGCCTACGTCCGGCACACCCTCGACCGCTCCAACATCCTGCTCGTGATCGTGAACCTCGATCCCTCGAACGTGCGGGAGTCCATGGTCTCCATCCATCCGCCGTCCTTGGGCCTGGCGGAAGGCTCACGCCTGCGCGTGCACGACCTGCTCTCCGGAGAGACCTATGTCTGGGGGAACAGGAACTACGTGAAGCTCGACCCGGCCAAGACGCCGGCGCACATCCTAAAGCTCGAAAGGACCATTTAAAGGGCTCGCCCCAACGGATCGAGCGCCCCCCGGGGGCGCTCGTGCTTCCACTTGCGGAGCAAGTGGAAGCTCCCCAACGACGGCAGTTACTTCATGAGGAATTCCCCATAGGAAATTCTTGCCGATGGAAAGCTTCGACCTTTCGCGACAGCGAAAGGTCGAAGCCGCAAGCCCGAGCGCGCAGGAGATGCCGTTCTACTTCTGTTTCTCCTTCAGGACTTCGTTATAGAGCTTCTCGGTCCTCTCCGCGATGGTCTTCCAGGAGAAGTGCTCGGTGACCCGGCGCCGGCCGTTCTTGCCGAGCCGCTCGGCCATGGGACGGTCCTTGAGCAGGCGATTGATGGCGTCGGCCAGAGCGCGGGGCTTGGCCGGCTCCACGAGCAGGCCCGTCTCGCCGTCCACGACCGTCTCCAGGATGCCGCCCACCCCGCTCGCCACCACCGGGGTCTCGCACGCCATGGACTCCAGGTTGATGATGCCGAAGGGCTCGTACACGGACGGGCAGGCGAAGACCCGCGCGTTGCTGTAGAGCTCCACGTACTGCTCCTCGCGCAGCAGCGAATTGATCCAGACGATGCGGGGCTGCCTGGCGATCCGGGCGGCTATCTCCTCCTCGAACTCCTTGGTGTCCGGGGCGCTGGTGCAGCAGACGCACTGCACTCCGTCGTCGAGATATTGGACCGCTTCGATGAGGTGCTCGATCCCCTTCTGTTTGGAGACCCGTCCCACGAAGAGGACGTAGTCCTTCCCGATGTCGAAGGCCTGGCGGGTGTCGTTGGTGTCCAGAGGCCTGTAGAGGTCCAAATCGATCCCGTTGTGGATGACGGCTACCTTCTCGGGCTTGACGTCGAACAGACGCAGCACGTCCTCTCGCGAGTGCTTGGACACCGCGATGATGCGGTCCGCGTTCTCCAGCGCCATCTTCTCGGCCCAAGTAGAGAGCGCATAGGACCTCCCCAGCTGCTCCTCCTTCCAGGGACGCAGGGGCTCGAGGCTGTGTACGGTGCAGACCAGCGGGATGCCGTAGAGCGTCTTGGCCATGTAGCCCGCCAGGGACGCGTACCAGGTGTGCGTATGCACGAGGTCGCTGTCCACGCGATCGCGCACCATGGACAGACCGACCGAGAACGTGCCCAGCACCGAGTTGAACTTGGGCTCGCCGCCCTCCCACATCCGCTCCCAGGTCCGGTAGCCCTTGGCGGTCAGGCTCCCATCGAGAGCCTCCTGCTCGCCGAAGCAGCGGACATCCACCTGCATGCGCTTGGCCAACTCGCGGGTGAGGAACTTCACATGCACTCCCGCGCCGCCATAGACGTTGGGGGGGAACTCCCGGCTGATGATGGTCACTTTCATGGCAGGCCTCTCATGGGGCGGGAGTCCGCACGGTGCCGCCCGACGGGACGGGGCCCTTGAGCAGCTCCGCCCCGGCCCCGGGGTAGATGACGCAGTTCCTGCCGATGCGGGCTCCGGGGGGGACATGGACGTCCATGCCCAGGACCGTGGCTCCGCAGGTCAAGGACGCAGGCAGCTCGGCGTTGGGCGGCGATTCGGCACCCTGGCCCACGACAGCGCCCTTGCCGATGACGCAGCGCTTGTCGCAGATGACCTTGTCCACGACCGCGCCCTCCTCGACCGTCACTCCGCTCCAGAGCACGGAGTCCCGCACGACCGCGCCCTTGCCCACCTTCACGTCCGGAGAAAGGACCGAGCGCTCCACCGTGCCCGCGATGTCGCAGCCGCCGCTGACCACGCAGTCCCGCACGACCGCGCCGGGGCGGCAGCGCGCCGGGACCGGGAAGGCGGAGCGCAGGGAGAACACGTTGGTGCGGACCTTCCAGCGCTGCAGGTCCACGGAGGGGTTCTCGCCCAGCATGTCCTGGTGCGCCTGGAAATAGGCGTCCAGGGTGCGGGCGTAGTCCCACCGGCCGTGATGGATCCAGGCGTAGGCGCGGTTCCGGGCCACCAGGGTCGGGAGGATCTCGTCGTAGATCTGGAAGGACTTCGGCGACTGGGGGCTGTGCGCTTGCCGCTTGAGCTCCTCGACGAGGACCTCGCGCCTGAAGACGTAGACGGTCATATTGGCCAGATTGGTCCTCGGGTGCTTGGGCTTCTCCATGTAGCTGATGATGCGGCCCTCCGCGTTGACCTCCACGATGCCGAAGCGGGAGGGATTCTGATCCACCGGCGTGACGCCCATGGTCAGCTCCGCGTTGTGCTCCATATGGAAGCGCAGCACCGGCTCGTAGCTCATACTGTAGGAGTGGTCTCCGGACACGATGAGGATGTCGTCGGGCTGGTGCAGGTCGATGAAGTCCATGTTCTGGAACAGGGCGTCGGCCGTGCCCCGGTACCACTCGGAGCCCGAGAGCTTCAGGTGCGGGGGGAGGATGCGTATGCTCCGGGAGGAGCCCACGAAATCCCACGCCAGCCCGATGCCCACGTGCTCGACCAGCGACGAAGGCCGATACTGGGTCAGGATGCCCACGTTCTCCACGGACTTGGTGTTGGCCAGGTTGGTCAAGGCGAAGTCGATCATGCGGTACCCGCCGCCGAACAGGACCGCGGACTTCGGCCGGCGGAAGGTGAGCACCGACATCTCCTCGGCGCGTCCGCCCGCGAACACGATCGCTAAGGTCTTCCTCATGGGTCCCCCCGTAGGCGCTGCTCGGACATTATAGATACAATGGCCTCGTCTATGAAAGACGACCCGGACGCGGTCTGGGTGGAGTCCGGAACGTTCCGCGTGGACCGGGACAAGGCCCTCGCCGTTCTCGCCGTTTTCCAGCTCCCCGACCCGTCCCGGTACCTGCTCTGCTGGGTGCGCTCCGCCTGCGCGGCCGGGGCCACGCGCATCTCCCTGCGCCGGTGGGAGGACCGCCTGGAGATGCGCTTCGACAGCGCTCCCTTCGAGCCGGAGGAACTCCGAGACCCGTACGCCTCGCTTTTCGACAAAGGGGCGAAGCGGCATCGCCGCGCTCCCCTGCGCCACCTGGCCTACGGGCTCCTGGCCGCGCTGCGGGCAGGACCGTCCTCCGTCGAAGTCGTCTCCGGGGTCGGCGAGCGCCGCGTCTGCCTGAGCGCGGCTCCGGGCAGGACGGAGCGGGTCGACCCGTGTCCCGAAGACAAGGAGACGGAGACCGTCGTGTGGGTGCTCGGAGCCAAAGGGCATGCCGCGGAGCAGGCCCTGCGCCACGTGCGGGAGTCCTGTTCCTTGAGCAGAGCCGAGATCCTCGTCGACGGGGAGAAGGCCGCTCCCAAGACGGCTCCGGACAGCCTGCTCCGCTTGGAATTCTCGGAAGGGGACGTCTACGGGTCCGTGAGCGTGCCGGACGGCGCGCCGCCGGCCAGCAAGGTGCGGTTCTACTCCTTCGGGGTCTTCGTGGCCGAGGTCGAGGTCGAGCTCCCCTCGGTCCAGGTCCATGCCGGCATCAACGACGACCGCTTCAGCCTGAACGCATCGCTGGGCGGAGTCTCCCAGAACGACCGCTATCGGGCGGCGCTCAGGCTGCTCGGGATGCGATCCGAGGTCCTTTTGCAGCAGGTCTCCCGCGCTCTCTCGCAGCGCCTTCCCGACACCGGACGGCTCCTGCGCGCATCCGATCCCGCGCGCCTTGATTGGTCGCGCGCCCTCGCCTCGGGCCCGTGGGACCGATGGCGCCGGCTCGTCCTCGCCCTGCGCTCCCTCTGGATCGGGCGCCACCCCGAAGCCGACTTGGCGCGGGTCGAAGAGGACGCCGCGGGCCTGCGCTGGCTGCGCGGGCTATGCGGCGCCCATCTCAACGGCGTGAGCGGTCCCCACGGGGAAGACCAGGGGCGGCGGCTGCGCGGCGTCCCCCTGTTCCTGAGCGCGGCCGGCACGGTGCTCACCCTTCAGGACGTCGAGACGCTCTCCATGCGCGAGCCCGGCCTGCGCTTCTGGGCCGCCTCGTGGGGGGAGCTCAAGCCCGAGCTGGCGCGGGTGCTGGGGCCGGAGCGCATCCTGTGGTGCGCTTCTTCTTCCGAGGTCGACTTCCTGTCTCCGCGCTTCCCGATCCACCCCTATCAGGTCCTCGTCAACGTGAAAGAGGACCCGCCCGCCAAGGCGGTCTAGCCTGCCGACGCGGGCGGCCGTCCCCGGACAGCGGCGCGCGGCTACTTCCGAGGATAGCGGCGGTGACGCGGCACGTAGCCTTTCTCCGCCATCAGATCCGTCCTTCGCCAGAGGTCTTCGGCGTCCAGACAACAAACCGGAAGGATGAGCAATCCGCAGCCGAAGCCGGCGAACAACTGCCGCAGCGTACTCATCCTGACATCCTGGCCTTTTTCGACCTTCGCGACCTTTGAATGCGGCAGGCCCGACAACCCTCCGAGCTGTCGCTGCGTCATATCGAACCTCCGGCGCAGACGCTTCACCATGCCGGCTGTCGAGAGCTTGACCCAATCCTCAGGCACGGTACGGCCGACCTTGAGGACCTGCTCTATCACATCCGGCGGCAGACTCTTGAGGAGCTCCTTGAGCCGTACCAGTGCCTCGGCGTCAGTCGGTCGGCCCATACTGATATATACGAACGAGGGGCTGAAAAGTTCCCCGAAAAATTCCATTTCACGACCCAGTGGGGGGGGGGGAGTGCCGCGACTTTTTATCCTGCTTGCGCTACCCGAGTTGCGCTATCTGAGCAGGTTGCACACGGAGCGCTCCAGCTATTCCGCTACCCCGGAAGGTTGCGGAATGATGACGCCCTTCACTGCGCTGCCCGAGGAGGTTGCAGAACGAGCGCTGGGACTTATTGCACTACCCGAGGAGGTTGCACAGCGCTGAAATCCTGGATCCAACTACTGGTGCCTGGCGATCTCGCCGAACTCGCGGTACGGCCGGGAGGTGGGGGTCTTCATCTCCTCGAAAAGGATCTGCGAGATCCTCATCCCCTTCCGGAGAGCGACCGGGAAGGGCGCGAGGTTCACGATCTCGAGGACCTGGTGGTTGTCGCTGCCCGGCTGGACCAGCGCGGCCGTGATGTGGATGATGAGCCCCATCCGCGCGTAGCGGGAGCGGCCCTCGAGCTTGCCGATGATGCCCGGCGGGAGGGTGATCTTCTCCAGGGTCTTGCCCAGGCACAATTCCCCGGGCTTGAGCACCACGCTGTCCGCCTCCACCTTGGAGAAAGCCTCCTGGAACCCGGTCTCGTCGAGCGCCACGGTCCTGCCGTGGACGTGGTCTTTGAAGAAGTACCACTCGTCGCTCAGGGTCAGGTCCACGGAGGCGGGCCCGATCTGGTCGTCCTGGAGCGGCTCGATCTTGATGACGCCTTTGGCCAGGTATTCGCGGATGTCCACGTCCGAGAGAGCCATGCGGTCCTCCGATATCAGGGAGGGTATGATACTTGATTTTCACCTTCACGGTGGCGGTGATGTGGACAACTTCTAAATCACCTATTATGAGGCTATAATACGCCACAAGCCGGACAATCGGCGGACTCCGTCCGCCGAGACAGGAGACCCTGATGCGCTACGCCATCTGCCTGCTGCTCCTCTCGACCGCCGCTCACGCCGAACCGCTTCCCATCGACAAGGTCCCTGAGCCGCTCAAGCCCTGGGTCCAGTGGGTCCTCGACGGCAACGAGGAACGCCGCTGTCCCATGCTCGCGGGCGGGGCCGCCCCCGACGGCCGGCAGCGCCCCTGCGAGTGGCCGGCCCGCCTGGAGCTCGGCGTGCAGGACAAGCAGGGCCGCTTCCGCCAGGACTGGCAGGTCTACAAGGACGGGTGGGTGCCCCTGCCGGGCGATGCGAAGCGCTGGCCCCTGGACCTGCAGGTGGACGGCAAGGCTTCGGCTGCGGTGCTCCGCGAGAACGCCCCGCACGTGCGCCTGAGCGCCGGAGCGCACACGGTGACCGGGGAGTTCCGCTGGGACAGCATGCCCGAACTCATCCAGGTGCCGGGGGAGACCGGGCTGGTGTCTCTCTCCATCCGCGGCAAGAAGGTCTCTTTCCCGAACCGCGACGAGGAAGGCCGGCTCTGGCTGCAGAAGGCCTCGGGCAAGCAGGAAGGCGAATCCAGGATCGAGGTGGTGGTCCACCGCCGCGTGATCGACGAGATCCCTCTCAAGCTCGTCACGGACATCCAGCTCAAGGTCTCCGGCAAGAACCGCGAAGTGCTGCTCCGCGAGGCCCTGCCCCAAGGATTTATCCCCATGTCCCTCACGGGCCCCTTGCCCGCGCGCCTGGAGCGCGACAGCCGCCTGCGCGTGCAGGTCCGGCCTGGAGACTGGCGCCTGGAGCTCGGCGCCCGGCACGACGGGCCGACGACAGAGCTGGGTCCGGACGCGCCCAAGACCAAGGTCAAGGACCCCGGCGAGTGGGACGACGAGGAGGTCTGGGTCTTCGACGCCAAGCCGGACCTGCGCCTGGTGTCCGTGGAGGGAGTCCCGGCCGTGGATCCGCAGCAGACCGAGCTGCCCCGCCATTGGAGGCATCTGCCCGCCTACCTGCTTCGGCCCGGAGAGAAGATGCGTCTCGCCGAGCGCCGCAGAGGCGACGCGGACCCGGCTCCGGACCAGCTGACCCTGAACCGGACCTGGTGGCTCGACTTCGACGGAGGCGGCTACACCGTGCGCGACCAGGTCTCCGGCACCCTGCGCCGCGCCTGGCGCATGGAGATGGCGGAGCCCACCGAGCTCGGCCGCGTGGCCGTCGGAGGGATGGACCAGTTCATCACGCGCTTGAAGACCAAGGACGGACCCGCGGCCACCGGCATCGAGATCCGGCAGGGAGCGGTGTCTCTAGACGCCGACTCGCGGCTGCCGGACGCCCGGTTCCGCGTCCCCGCCGTCGGCTGGAACCATGATTTCCAGCAGGTCTCGGGCCTGCTCAACCTCCCTCCGGGCTGGAGGCTCGTCCATGCCAAGGGAGTGGACCAGGCCTCGCCCACCTGGGTGAGCCGCTGGACCCTGCTCGACCTCTTCATCGTGCTCATGGTCTCCTTGGCGGCCGGCAGGCTCTGGGGCCGCAACTGGGGAGTCCTGACACTCGTAGCCTTGGCCTTGTGCTATCACGAATCCGGCGCGCCGCGCTGGATCTGGGTCTTCCTCCTGGCCCTGGAGGCGCTCGCCAGGGCTCTTCCTCAAGGCAAACTGCAGAAGACGTCGGTCATGCTGCGCTTCGGCCTGCGGGTGTGCGTGGTGCTCATGCTCATCCCGTTCTTCATCAGCCAGCTGCGCACGGCCATCTATCCGCAGTTGGAGAAGCGCCACCACGGCGCCCCGGTGTTCCCGCAGATGAGCATGATGACAAGCGGCCTCCTCGCCGGGGCCGAGCAGTCGGTGGGCGCGCCCGATGGATACTCGATGGCCGAGCCTCCGCCCATGCCGGAGGAAGCCCCTCCATTCGAAGCCGCCGCGGACGTCGAGGTCGAGCCGATGGCGTACGACAACATGGAAGCGGATTTCGAGCGAAAAGAGTTCAGACCTGGCGTGAAGATGAAGGCGGCCGGGAGGGCGGGAGGCGCCTTCCGGGGCGCGGCCCAGGTCCAGCTCGAGAGGACCAAGCAGATGCTGGAGCGCAGACGCCACGGCGTGCCGGGCAGCCTGCCGGGCAAGATGGCCATGAACGTCTACGCCCCGGACCCGAAGTCGCAGGTCTCCACCGGGCCCGGACTGCCGAGCTGGGACTGGGACAAGGTCTCTTTGGTCTGGCGCGGGCCGGTCAAGCGCGACCAGCGCATGTGGCTCTTCCTCGTCGGTCCGAGCGGGAACTTCCTGCTCACGCTGGCAAGGCTGGCCCTGCTCCTCCTGCTCACCCTGTGCGTCTGCGGCCAGCCCGTGGCCGAGTGGCTCGGGCGCTTGCGCCCGCGCCTCAAGCTCGGGGCCGGCGTCATGCTCCTGGGCCTGTTCCTGCTCCCGTCGAACGCCTCGGCCGGCATGCCGACCGACGAGCTCCTCAACGACCTGCGCGGCCGCCTGCTCAGGCCGGCCGAGTGCGAGCCCAACTGCGTCTCCATCCCGCGCATGCGCCTGGAAGCCACCGCCGACACGCTGCGGGCCAGGCTCGAGGTCGCGGCCGGCGCCCCGGCCGGGCTGCCCCTGCCCGGCGCGGCGCAGGCGTGGGTGCCGTCGCAAGTCCTTCTCGACGGCTCCCCGGCCAAAGGCCTGCTGCGCTCTCGCGACGGCCTGCTCTATCTGCCCGTGGGGACAGGCGTGCATCAGGTCCTGCTCGAGGGACCCTTGCCCGAACGCGAGAGCGTGGAGGTGCCGCTGCCTCTGAAGCCCCATCGCCTGGAATCCCAGGTCTCTGGCTGGACCTTGGACGGAGTGCAGGAAGACGGCGTCCCCGAGGACGCGCTCCAGCTCTCCCGCGTGCGCGCCGTCCAGGGCGGGCCTTCGAACACGCTCCAAGGCGGAGCCCTGCCTCCGTTCGTGCGCGTCGAGCGCGTGCTCAGGCTCGGTCTCTCCTGGCAGGTGGAGACCCGGGTCTACCGGCTGACGCCCCTGGGGTCCGCGATCGTGCTCGATGTGCCGCTGCTGCCGGGCGAGTCCGTGACCACCGCCGACACGCGCGTGGAGAAAGGCAAGGCCAAGCTGAGCTTCGGCCCGCAGACCAACGCCCTGGCGTGGTACTCGGAGCTCTCCCAGGCCGAGAGCATCCCGCTCAAGGCCCCGGGCTCCGCGGCGTGGACCGAGGTGTGGCGCGTGGACGCGAGCCCCATCTGGCATCTGGAGGCGGAAGGCATCCCTGTCGTGCACTCGGAGAACCCCGCGGGCGCCCGCCTGCGCGAGTGGCAGCCCTGGCCGGGCGAGGCCGTGACGCTCTCCGTGTCGCGGCCGGAGGGGGTCCCGGGCCGGACCCTGACCTTCGACTCGTCGAAGCTCTCGGTCAATCCGGGGCTGCGCGCCACCGACGTCACCCTGGAGTTCGGCTACCGCTCCAGCCGCGGGGGGCAGCACATCCTCACGCTCCCGGAAGGAGCGGAGCTCCAGTCCATGTCGCAGGACGGGATGAGCCAGCCCGTGCGTCAGGAGGGCGGGAGCGTGACCCTGCCCGTCCTTCCGGGGAGCCACGCCTTCGCCCTCGCCTGGCGCGAACCCCGGGGCATACGGCCCTTCTACCGCGTGCCCGAGGTCAAGCTCGGCGCCTCGAGCGTCAACTCCTCGGTGAGCCTGACGGTCTCCCCGGACCGGTGGACCCTGCTCACCTGGGGCCCTCGCCTCGGACCGGCCGTGCTCTTCTGGAGCGTGCTCGCGATCCTCGCCCTGGTGAGCTTCGGCCTGGGCCGTCTGGGCATCACCCCGCTCGGCATGAAGGAATGGCTCCTGCTCTCCATCGGCCTGTCCCAGCTGCCCGTGCACCTGGCCGCTTTGGTCGCGGGCTGGGTCCTGGTCCTGGGAGTGCGCAGGAAGATCGTCATCGACGAGCCTTGGAGGTTCGACTTCGTGCAGCTCATGCTGGCGTTCTGGAGCGCCGCGGCCTTGGTCTGCCTGTTCGCGGCCATCAAGAAAGGCCTGCTGGGCCAGCCCGAGATGCAGATCTCGGGCAACGGCTCGACCGCGTACCTGCTGAACTGGTACCAGGACACGGCCGCGGACGCGCTGGCCAGGCCGGGACTGCTGTCTTTGCCGCGCATGGCCTATCGGCTGGCGATGCTGGCCTGGGCCCTGTGGCTGGCCTCGTCTCTGCTCGCGTGGCTGAGATGGGGCTGGACCTGCGTCAACGAGGGCGGGCTCTGGAAGCAGCTGCGGCCGAAGGCTCCGCCTCCGCCGCCGACGGCCGGCTGATTACCTGAAGAGGCCGGCGATCCAATAGGTCGCGGCGGACACGACGGCGGAGCAGGGGATGGTCAGCACCCACGCCCAGACGATCTTGCCGGCCACTCCCCAGTGGACCGCGGTGAACCGCTTGAGCGTCCCCACTCCCATGATGGAGCCTGTGATGGTGTGCGTGGTGCTCACCGGCACGCCCAAGGCGGAGGAGACGTAGAGGGTGGTGGCGGCTCCCAGCTCGGCGCAGAACCCGTCCACGGGCCGGAGCTTGGTCACTTTCTGGCCCATGGTCTTCACGATGCGCCAGCCCCCGAAGAGCGTCCCCACCGAGATGGCGGTGTAGCAGGAGACCACCACCCACCACGGGATGTAGAACTTCTCGCCCAGCAGGCCGGCGCTGAAGAGGAGGCTCGCGATGATGCCCATGGTCTTCTGCGCGTCGTTGCCCCCGTGTCCGAGGCTGTAGCACGCGGCCGAAAGCAGCTGTCCCCTCCTGAAGATGCTTTCGATCCGGTTGGGGGCGCAGGTGAAGAAGCAGCGGTACACGACCGCCCCGATCGCCAGGCCGATGACGAGACCGAGCAGGGGGGAGAGGACCATGAAGAGCACGATCTTGAGGATGCCGCTCATGATCAGGGCTCCGGTCCCGGCCTTGACCAGAGCGGCCCCCACGAGCCCGCCCATGAGCGCGTGCGAGGAGCTCGTGGGAAGGCCGTAGTACCAGGTGATGATGTCCCAGGTGCAGGCTCCGACCAAGGTGGCGACGATCACCTGCGGGGTGATGGCGGAAAGGTCCACGATGCCCTTGCCCACGGTGCCCGCCACGTGGAGGCCGAAGAAGAGCAGGGCCAGGAAATTGAAGGTCGCCGCCCAGACCACGGCCTGCCGGGGGGAGAGCACCCGGGTGGATACGATGGTGGCGATGGAGTTGGCCGCGTCGTGGAATCCGTTGAGGAAATCGAAGACCAGGGCCAGCGCGATGATCAGGAGTATGCCGAGTGTCACGGGAGGACAGCATCCTAACAAACCGGGGAGGCGGAGGCAAATTCAGGCGTCGGAAGAACCCTCTTGCTCCGCGCGATGCCGTATATCCTTGCCCAAAGCCATGAAAATCACATCCTCACCGATATTCGTGGCATGGTCCGCGATGCGCTCGAGGTTGCGCGCGATGAGGATGAGGCACAGGGCGCGCTCGACCGAGGAGGAGTCGGTCTGCATGAGGTGCAGGAGCTCGTGGAACGCCTCGCTCTTGAGCCGGTCCTCCGCGTCGTCGCGGGAGATCACGGAGCGGGCGAGGTCCACGTCCTTCCTGACGAAGGCGTCGAGGCTGTCCTTGACCATGCCCTGCGCGAGTTCGGCCATGCGCGGGATGTCCAGGAGCCGCTTCTCCAGGGGGGGAAGCCCGGAGAGCACGGCGGCGTTCTGGGAGATGTTGACAGCCTGATCCCCTATGCGCTCCAGGTCCGAGTTGATCTTGAGCGCGGCCACGATGAAGCGGAGGTCCGCGGCCGCGGGCTGGTGCAGGGCGATGAGCTTCAGGCAGCTGTCATCGACCTCGATGTGCAGCCGGTTCACCTTATCCTCGCCGCTCTTCACGGCGTCGAACATCCCCGCGTCCCGCTTGACCAGACCCTGTACCGCGGAGCCTATCATCTCCTCGACCAGGCTCCCCATGGAGAGAAGGCGTTTCTTGAGTTCTTCCTCGACTTCCTCGAAATGACGCTTCATGGATGCCTCCCGACGCGCGGTAGCGCGTCGCACTGACGCCTCTCGGGATGTGCGTTAGGCGTCATGTGTCCTGTCAGCCGAACCTTCCCGTGACGTAGTCCTGCGTCCGCTTATCCTTCGGATTGGTGAAGAGTTGCGCCGTGGGGCCGAACTCGACGAGGTCCCCCAAGAGCATGAACCCGGCGCTGTCCGAGATCCGGGCGGCCTGCTGCATATTGTGGGTGACGATGACGATGGTGTACTTCTTCTTGAGCTCGAGCGCGAGCTCCTCGATCTTGGCCGTGGCGATCGGGTCCAATGCGGAGCAGGGCTCATCCATGAGGAGAACCTCGGGCTCCACTGCCAGAAGCCTGGAGATGCACAGACGCTGCTGCTGTTCCGGCGAGAGGGAGAGCGCCGACGCGTGGAGCCGGTCCTTGACCTGCTCCCAGAGCCCGGTCCGCTCCAGGGCGCTCTGGACCGCGTCCGGGAGAGCCTCGCTCCGGGCGAGAGCGTGGATCTTCGGCCCGTACGCCACGTTCTCGAAGATGGAGAGGGGGAAAGGGTTGGGCCTCTGGAACACCATGCCCACCCGCTTGCGGAGCAAGGCCGCGCTCATGGATTCGGCGTAGATGTCCTGGCCGTGGAACATAGCCCTGCCGGATGTCTTCACCCCGCGGATGAGGTCGTTCATCCTGTTGAATACCCTGAGCAGGGTGGACTTCCCGCAGCCGGACGGACCGATGAGCGCGGTGATGCTCTTCTCCGGGATCTTGATGTTCACGCCCCGGAGAGCTTGGAAATCCCCGTAGTGGAGGTCGAACTTGAGCGTCTCGAGCACCGTGAGGCCGGTCATCCGAACCTCCCGGTGATGTACTCCTCGGTCCGCTTGTGCTTGGGGTTGGTGAAGAGGTCCTGGGTGGGTCCGCATTCCACGAGCTCTCCCATAAGCAGGAACGCGGTCTTGTCAGCCACGCGCGAGGCCTGCTTCACGTTGTTGGTCACGAGGATGACGGCCATCCGCTTCTTGAGCCCCTGCAAGGCCTCCTCGATCTTCGCGGTGGAGATGGGGTCCAGGCCGGAGCACGGCTCATCGAGGAGCAGGACCTCGGGCCTGAGCATGAGAGTCCTAGCCAGGCACATGCGCTGCTGTTGGCCGCCGGACAGGTTCGAGGCGGGCTCCCTGAGCCGGTCCTCGACCTCGTCCCATAGATAGGCCGCGCGCAGGCTCTCCTCCATGAGAGTCCCCAGTCCTCCGGGATCGGTCACGCCGGCGAGCCTCGGGCCGAAAGCCAGGTTGTCGTAGATGCTCATGGGCAGCGGCACCTGGACCGAGAATACGATGCCGATGCGCTTGCGCACTGAAGGGACGTCGACCTCCGGGCCCAGGATATTCGCTCCATCGAGTTGGACCGTTCCGGAGACTGAAAGGCCGTCATCGAGGTCCACGAGCCGGTTGAGCACCCGCAGAAGCGTGCTCTTGCCGCTGCCGGCAGGGCCGATGACCCCGAGTATCTCTCCCCGGTCCACGCGCAGGGAGAAAGGCTTCAGGAGTTCCTTGTCGCCGGCCCGGACAGCCAGAGCCTCGATGAACAAACCCCCGGGAGCGTTCATTTGGCCAGCCTCAGCCTGCGGCGTATCCTCGAGCGGACCCAGATGGCCGTGAAATTCAATACGAAGGTCAAAGCCAGGAGCACGAATACGGTGGAATAGAGGATGGGCTTGGTGGCTTCCACGTCCGGCGATTGCGTGGCCATGACATAGATGTGGTAGCCGAGCTCCATGAACTGGTCATTGAGTTTCTTGGGCAGATAGGGGAGGAAATAGGCCGCGCCGGTGAAGAGGATGGGAGCGACCTCTCCCGCGCCGCGGCTCACGGCCAGGATGCCTCCCGTGAGGATGCCTCCGATTGCCTGCGGAAGGACCACGCGCCGCACCATCTGCAGCCGCGTGGCGCCCAGGGAATAGGCCACTTCCCGGTGCGAGTCCGGGATGGCGCGCAAGGCTTCCTCCGTGGCCACGACCACGGTGGGCAAGGTGAGCAGAGCCAGGGTCAAGGCGGCCCAGAGTATGGCCGGCTGTCCGAACACGAGCCTGCTCCCGAAAAAAGCCGCGTCCATGCCCTTGCCCACGAAGTCGATGAAGAATCCCAGACCGAATAGCCCGAATACGATGGCCGGCACCCCGGAGAGGTTGGCGATGGCGAGACGCACCCATTGCACGAGTCTGGAGTGCTTCGGCGCGTACTCATTGAGGTAGACGGCGGTCATCACCCCCAGGGGGATGACCGCCACGGTCATGATGAGCACGAGGAAAAAGGTGCCGAAGATGGCTGGGAATATGCCGCCGGCCGCCATGCCCTGCTCCGGAGCCGCGAGCAGGAACGAAAGGGTCAGCTTCTCCCACCCGAAATAAGCGATATCCCCGAGCACGAAGGCCGTCATGGCCACGATGACGGCGCAGCAGAGCGCGGAAAGGGCGATGAAGAACCTGCCCATCATGCGGCCCCCAGTATCTTCCTCTGCAGCCTGCGCACGAACCAGTGCGCGAAGAGGTTCAACGCGAAGGTGAAGACGAACAGAAGCGTGCCGATCAAGAAGAGGACGTGGTAATGCGGGCTCCCCACCACGACCTCGCCGAGCTCGGCCGCGACCGTGGCCGAGAGCGAACGCACCGGTTTCTGGAGAGCCCAGGTCATGACGGGAGCGTTCCCGGAGGCCATGAGCACGATCATGGTCTCGCCGATGGCCCGGCCGAAGCCCAGGACGCAGGCCGCGAGTATGCCGGGCAAAGCGGCCGGGAACACCACCTTCGACGCGGTCTGCCAAGCCGAGGCCCCCATGGCGATGGAGGCCTCGCGATAGCTCTTCGGCACCGCGGTCAGAGCGTCGTCCGCCATGGTATAGACGATGGGGATGACCGCGAGGCCTAGGGCGATGCCCGCGTTGACCGCGTTCAAGCGGTAGATGATGCCGAAGGCGTCCTGCACGCAGCTGGCCATGACCATGAGAGCGAAGAATCCCAATACGACGGAGGGGATGCCGGCCAAGAGCTCGATGATGGGCTTGAGGAGTTCCTTGGTCCAATCCGGCGCGAATTCAGAGGTGAACAAGGCCGCTCCAAGGGCCAGGGGGATGGCGAAGAGGATCGCGACGAGCGTCACCTTAAGAGTCCCCATGAACAAGGGGAGGATGGAGTACTTTGGGATTTCCGAGACCGGCTGCCAGGAATAGGGGCGCGGTCCCTCCTGGGGCAAAAACAACTTGGACAGGCCGGCTTCCTTCCGGGCCTCGGGCGAAGTCAGGACGGGCAGGGCCTCCTTCCCGATGAAGACGAAGATAAGGAAGAGCCCCAGGATTGCGCTGAACGCGCTCAGCCGGATCAGGGCTTCGACGGCTTTTTCAGCGGATAGTATCCCACCTGTCCGCATATCCTCTGTCCCTCGGGTCCAAGGACCCAGTCGATGAAGCGTTTCATCTCTCCTTCCGGCTTGCCGGCCGTATAGAAGTAAAGGGCTCTTGAGATGGGATAGGAGCCGTCCAGGACGTTCTTCATGGTCGGTTCCAAAGCCGGGCTCTTCTCGTCATTCCCCACCGGCACCGCGCGGATCCCCTTGCCGTAGGCGATGCCGCCGTAGCCGATGGCGTTTTTGTCCTTGGAAATGGCATTGATGACAGCCGCCGTCCCGGGGAGAGAGAGCACCTCCGGGGCGAAGTCCTGGTTCCCGAGCACATGTTCCTTGAAGTAGGCGTAGGTGCCGGAGTTGTTCTCACGGCCGTAGACGATGATCTGGCTGAGCTTGATTCCGAGTTCGCTCCACTGCGTCAGCTCTCCCGCATAGATCCGCTTGGCTTGGGCCAGGGTGATCTTCTTGAGCGGGTTCGCCTTGTGGACGTAGAGGGCGACACCGTCCTGCGCCACGGGGATCTCCGACACGTCCTTGCCCTGTTTGCGCTTCACGGAAGCCTTCTCCTCGGCTTTCATGGGTCGCGAGGCCTCGGCGATGTCCGTGGAACCGTTGATGAGAGCCGCGATCCCCGTTCCCGAACCTCCGCCCGTGACCTGGATGACGGTTCCTGGATGCGACTTCATGTAGTCCTCGGCCCAGCGCTGGCCCAGGATGACCATGGTATCCGAACCCTTGATGGTGACGGTCTTGCCGGCTGCCGAGGCCAGGCTCGCGGCGAGGATGAGAGCGAGGGTCTTCATGAGGGTCTCCTTTCCTTCTGACACTAGGATACCGTGTCGGCGGAAGGAAGACCATGGACGCGGCTTGAATCCTGGATGACGGCCGCGTGACGCTATCGGTCTGGGAGGAGCTCCAGGTAGCGCCCGTCTCTCATCAGGGTCTCCCGGCCGTCCTCATAGGACAGGGAGACCTCATCCACGGAGACATCCGGCTGGAGAGACGGCACGTACACGTAGTCGATGTGCACGACCGCGGACGGGCTGCTGAAGCTCGCGGGAGAGGTCGCGCCGCCGAAATGGTCGCTGCGGCCGAAGGCGATGTGCAGGCCCAACTTCTCATCCAGGAGAGTTGCGCCCACGGGCTTGATGCCGAACTCGTCGAGTATCCCGAGCCCGAGCTCGGCCATGTTGCCGTAGGCCGGCTCGCGGCGGAGCCGTTCCGCCTCACCTTCGGAGCGCGGCCCTTTCGAGACCACCCGCCTGGCGCGGTTCTCGCGGACCTCGTAGACCACGATCTCGTCATCGAACTGCACCGGGAGCGTGCCCGAGCTGCGGCTGGGAAGGCCCTCGCGCTCTCCCTCGTAGGGGGCGATGTAGGCCTCTCCGGACGGGAGGTTGCCGACCTGGCCGGCTTCGCGGATGAGGCCGCCGCTGGCGTGGCCCTCCCGGAACCTGAGGTCGAGGACCAGGCGGTGCCGCTGCTTGCCCGCGGAAAGCACGACCTCGGCCGAGACCGCTTTCCCGAGGCGCCCGGCCAGAGCGGCGACGCGCTCGTGGACCTTGCCGTAGTCGAGCCCGAGCGAGGGCAGGAAGGCACGGGTGAAGCCGGGCATGGTGGCCGCCCGAAAGGGGATACTCTTGGCCAAAAGCTTGAGGGGCGCCGTGGTCGAGAAATGGGTAGGGGCCAGCACGATGGGGCACTCCCTGAGCGCCTGCTCCAGCGCGGCCTTCCTGCCCTTGGAGGCGAGGTCCGCGGAGGAGAGAGGGGCCGGGTCCTCCTCGATGGCGAAGAGCTCGGAAGGGAGGTCCGCGTTGTTCGACCCCACGTTCCCGTAGGCGTAGAGGCGGACCTCGTCTAAGCCGAGCTCCTTGAGACTCGAGCCCAGCATCGAGCGCCACTCGAAGCAGATCTCCCGCAGTTCGCGCCACTCCGGCGTGTCGGGCGTCTTGGCGTCGGGCAGGTCCACGAGGATGGCCAGGCGCTTTTCTCCCGGCCGGGGAGCCATGGAGGTCTTGATGAGCCTGACAAGGTCTTGGGGCTCGAGGTTGTCCTTCATGCGTCAAGGATAGCGTATTTTCACGGCCTGAGCTCAATGCTCCCGCTCTGTTTAGGACAGGCGAAAGCCCCCAGCCCAGAGCCGCTCCAGGAAGACCCTCCAAGGCAGCGCCTCGATGCCGCCGGCCAGCCGCCTCGGCTCCTTCTCGAGACTGACGACCACGCGATGCCTCGCCCGCCCGTCCTCATGCAGGGCGGCGAGGCCGCGCAGATCTCCCTCGTGGACCCGGGCCGAGCCCTTGACCTCCACGGCCAGGGCCTTGTCGCCGAGGATGAAATCCACCTCCTGCCCGGTGCTGGTCCGCCAGAACGTGATGGGCAGGTCAGGCTGCCTGTAGGCCTGGTAGGCTCTGAGCTCCATGAGGATGTAGTGCTCGAATGATTTCCCGAACTCCGGAGTTCCCATGCGGGGATGACGCCGCGCCAGATGGTTCGCCACGCCTACATCGAAAAGGTAGAACTTCTCGGTCAGTATCATGCGTCTGCAGGCCGACTTCTTCCATGGAGGCACCCGGAACCCCAGATAGGTGTCCTCAAGGATATCGAAATACCCCCGGACCACCTTCGGTGAAACCCCGGCCTCCCGGGCCACATTGGCGTAGTTGAGCAGCTCGCTGCTCGTCAGGGCGGCGACCCTCAGGAACTCGCTGAAAGCCGGGATGTCGCGCGCCGCGGCCTCTGCCGCGACTTCCTCCTTCAGATAATCGGCCACATAGGCGCGCAGGTCCTCGGCAGGGTCGGGGGAGAGGAAGTGGGGGGGGAGCAGGCCGGAGGTCACCGCGGCCTCCAGGTCGAAGCCCTCCACTTCCAGAGCCGATAGGGGGACCATCACGCGCCGCCATGCCCGGCCGCCGAGCAGGTTCGCGTGGCCCTGCCGGAGCTTCCTGGCGCTGGAGCCAGTCAGGAGGAACGACAGCGGCCGATTCTCGATGAGCCATTGGACCTCGTCGAGCAGACGCGGGACCTTCTGGACCTCGTCGATCACGATGAGCCCGCGGTGATCTTCGAACCTCTCCCTCAGAAGCGCCGGCCGCGCCGCGTACTCCGCGAAGACGTCGGTCTTGAGCAGGTCGATGACGGTCGCGCCCGGCAAGGCGCGGGTCAGCCAGTAGGTCTTGCCGACCTTCCTCGGCCCCCATAGGAAGGCTGAGCGCGATTCGGGGAGCCTGAGGTCGAAGAGACGTAGGATAATCTTACCCATGCGGTAAGTATATCCGGATAAACGTCCCGAATCAAGTGCTTTATCCTCCCCGTGAGGAGGCGATCAGCAGGCCGCCGCTCTGGATGGAATAGAGGCGCAGGATGCTGGGCTTCTGCGGAGCCCCACGCTCCGACACCTTCGCCGAGACGCGGGGATGCGCCTCGGAGAGGGGGTGTTCCCCTGGACCTTTCGGCCCTTAGACGAGGAGGCGCGCCGCCGCGACGAACAGGCCGAAGATCGCGAAAGCGGCGGCCATGACTGCGATGAGGTCCTTCTTCATGGATATCTCCTTGGCCTCGCGGATCTCAGAACTTGATGGTCATGTCCGCCTGGAAGCGGTTGATGTCGTTGCGCCATGGCTTGAGGCTCTCGTCGATCGTGCGGGTATGGAAGAACTTGGTGCGGAACTCCATCCAGTCCAGCGGGCAATAGGCCAGCCAGAAGATCTGCCCGCGCCGGTTGGTCCCTCCCTCGCCGAAATCCGAGTCCGTCACATCCGCCAGGGTGGCGTCGGCCTCGAGCCACTTCTGGAAGAAGGCCGCCTCCCAAGAGCCCGCGAGCTTGGCCTCGCCGATGATCCCTCCGACCTGCCAGCCTTCATGCTGGCGGCCCCACCGGTCCAGGTCGTGCCTGGCCGCCATGTTGTTGATGTAGGTGCCCTGCAGGCGCAGCGGGACCTTGGAGACCCAGCCGGAGAGCTCTCCGGTCACCTCCGCCACGTTGAACTCGTTCCAGAGCATCCCGTCGGACCCCCTCCGGTTGCCGTCCGCGGTCTTCGTGGTCGGGTTCGTCGACGCGGTGGAGCGCAGCCGCTCCTTGGTCCATTTGTACCAGGTCCCGGCCACGCGCATGCGCGACTGGAGCGGGAGGCGGACCTCGGCGCCGGCCTGCTGGCCGAACATCCAGACCGAGGATTGGGCGCTGCTCCCGTTCTCGTTCACGTTCCACTGGAGAGCGTTGCCGAAGAGGGAGACTCCGAGGGGGGCGAAGCCCTCCACACTCTGGCTCAGGCCCTCAGGGTTGATGTCTCCGTCAAACACCAGGTCCGACGAAGCCACGCGCCAGAACGGACTCTTGACCTTGCCGGCGGCGAAGGAAGCGGACGCGTCGTCCGAGAACTTGGGGGCCCATCTGAGGTAGGCGTAGTCGATCCAGATCCCCTTCGCGGTCCCCATGCCTTCGAAGGATTGATTCGTGGAGGTCTGCTCGCCCTTGCCCGATGCCAGGCCCAGGGAGGTGGTCATATCATAAGGAAGGCCTATGTCCGCGCCGATCCTCAAGCGGAAGCGCGAGTGCTGGCGGGCCCGCTTCTCCGCGGTGCCCTTCGTGTCCGCGGCCGTGTAGGCCGGCGAGGTCTGATAGTTGATCGCGTCATGCCTCAGCCGAAGATCTCCATTCAGCTTCACGGACCGGACCGTATCCCGGAAGCTCAAGACCTGGGCTTGCGCTCCTGTCGCAAGCGCCAGGCCGATCGTGGGAATGCTCAACCGCAACCATCTTCTCATGCCGGTAGGATACCGGACCTGCCGGCACGACAGCCATGGAGACGGGATGAATCTTGGGTGACGGCAAGATGACGGTTCAGGCGGGCAGGGTAAAGTGGAACGTGGAGCCCTTGCCAGGCTCGCTCTCCACTGCGACGGAGCCGCCGTGCGCCTCGACGATATGCTTGACGATGGAAAGACCCAGCCCGGTACCGCCGAGCTCCCTCGACCGGGCCTTGTCCACCCGGTAGAACCGCTCGAAGATGCGCGGCAGGCCGTCGGCCGGGATCCCGGTCCCGGTATCCCGGACCGAGACGCGCACGCCTCCCGCCTCAGCCGCGGCGCAGACCGCGACCTCTCCGCCCTCCTTGTTGAACTTGACCGCGTTGTCCATGAGGTTGGTGAGGACCTGCTTGAGCTGGTCCCTGTCCGCCCGGATCTCGAGGCCTCGCGGCACCCGCAGGTCCAGCCGAACTCCTCCGCGATCGGCCAGGGGCCTAAGGCTGACGGACACCTCTTCAAGAGCCTCGGACAGCAAGACCTGTTCCAGCTTCGGCGCGCGGCGGCCGGACTCGATGGCGGAAAGGTCCAGCAGGTCGTCCACGAGACGGGTCATGCGCTGGGCGTCCTTCTCGATGATCTCCACGAACTCCATGCGATGCGCCGCGTCCTCGATCCCGCCGGTGCGCAAAGTCTCGGCGAAGGCCTTGATGGAGGCCAAAGGGGTCCTGAGCTCGTGGGAGGCGCTGGCCACGAAGTCCTTGCGCACGGCCTCCAGGCGGCGCAGCCGGGTGATGTCGTGGAGCACGAGCACGGCGCCGCCTCCGTCGAGCGGCACCGCCTGCGCCTCGAAGGCCATCTCTTCGGGAGAGAAGAGGCGGACCTCGTCCCGGTGCGGGGATACCTCATCTAGGACGGACTGGAGCAGCACTTCGAGCTTATTGTGCCGGAGCGCTTCCAGGAAAGGCCGGCCGACGCAGTCTTCGCGCCGGACCCCGAAGATGCGGCAGAGGGCCGGGTTCATCTCCAGGATGCGGCCCCCGCCGTCCACAGCCACGACTCCCTCCACCATGTTCGAGAGTATGCCCGAGAGCTGGGCCTTCTCGCGGGAAAGCGAGCCGATGGCGTCACGGACCCGCTCGGCGAGCAGGTCGAGGATATCCCCGAGCCGGCCGTGCTCGTCCGGGAGCCCGGGCCTGACCTTGGCCCCGTAGTCCCCTTGGGCCAGCCTCTCGGCCGTGCGGCAGAGTTCCGCCACGGGCCGGCTGATGGAGCGGGAAAGCCACAAGGCGGCGAGGAGCGCGGCGAAAACCATCACCAGGGTGATGGACACGATGGCCTTGCGTATCCCCGAGACCTTCCGGTCCACCGCCTTCAAGGACATGGCCACGCGCACAGCACCCCCGCCCGCCATGGGCGCGGCCGCGTAGAGCATGCCCTCATGCACGGTGCCGCTGTACCGGATGATGTGGCCGGGCCGCCCTTGGAGGGCCTCGCGCACCTCCGGGCGGTCCCTGTGGTTCTCCACGGTCCGGAGGGAGTCCGCGGAAAGACTCGAATCGCCGAGGACCGCGCCGTCAGGGCCCACGAAAGTGACGCGGCAGGACGAGCGCCGCGACAGGAGTCGGGCCGACTCCTGAAGCCCCTTAGGTCCGGCCGGCGCCCCGGCCGCGATGAGGCTCGCCTGGGTGAGGAGGCTTTCGGTCAGCTCATCGACGAACTGCCTGCGCAGGGCGCGCGTCAGGAGAAGGTCGGTCAGTCCCATGGTGCAGACCAGCACCAGACAGAAGGCGAGAGCGAGCCTATGGGAGAATCTTCGCGGCACGGTCAGTCCGTCTTGAGCCTGTAGCCCACGTTCTTGACCGTCACGACCCGGTCCGCCTCCGGCCCCAGCTTCCTGCGCAGGCGCGCGATGTGCTGGTCGATGGTCGTGGTCTCGATCTCCATGGACCGGTCGTAGCCCCAGACCCTCTCCAGTATCTGCTCCCGGGTCAGGGCCTTGCCCTGCGCCTCGAGCAGGCACTTAAGGAACTCGAACTCCTTGTGGCTGAGGGAGACCGCCTCTCCCTTCACGCGCACCACGTAGCGCTCCGGGTCCACCTCGAGCCCGCCGGCGCAAAAGACCTTGGGAGCCTCGGCATCCGAGGCGCGGCGCAGGATGGCCTTGACCCTGGCCAGCACCTCGCGCACGCTGAAGGGCTTGGTCACGTAGTCGTCCGCGCCCAGCTCCAGGCCCAGCACCTTGTCCACCTCGGTCTTCTTCGCGGTGAGCATGAGGATGGGGGTCTTGGACGCCTGCCGCACGGCTTTGCAGAACTGGAACCCGTCGAGCTTGGGGAGCATGATATCGAGAAGCACGAGGTCCGGCTTCTCGGTCCGGAACGCCTCCAGTCCGGCCTCGCCGTCGCCGGCGGAGACCACCCGGCAGCCTTCCTTCTCCAGGTTGTACTTGAGGACCTTGACGAGGTGCTTCTCGTCCTCGACGATGAGGATCTTCTCGTTGGACATCCGCCGCGATTGTACTTCTTCCGGGGCTAGAACGACAGCAGGTACTCCTCCTGCGCGGCGAAGGCGCTTTCCATCGCCGGAGTCCTGCGCCACTCCCGCTCCCGCATGAGGACCGAGACCTCGCTCAGCCACCGGGCCTTGCGGAGCATCCGTTCGTCCCTCCCCTCCCCCGAGGACGCGGCAGCCCCTTTCTCGAGCAGCGCGTCCGCGCCGGGGATCGTGTACTTCCACCCGTAGGAGGGCAGCTGCTCCTTGAGCTCCACGAGCCAGTTTCGTGAAGCCTCGAGAGCCTTGTCGCAGTAGGCTTCCTGGAGGAACGGAGCCGCGGCCGCGGGGCTGATGCGCTCCACGGCGCGGAACAAGGCGATGCGGCTGGAGACTCCCAGAGGGATCTCCGGCGCCTGACGAGGCGCCGCGCGGGGCGCGGGGAGCACGCGGGAACGGAACTTCACAGGCGCGGGCTTCACAGGAGAGGTCGTATCCAAGGCCGAGGAGAACCTCTCCGTCGCATCCACCCCGGAGAACGAGCCTCCTCCCGAAGCGGAGAACCCTTCGTACATGGAGTTGAGCGCCTTGTCCTGCGCCTGGGCCGACGCGACCTTGCCCACCTCCTCCAGTCGCGAGTCGAGTTTGCCCCGGGCCTTCTTCTTGAGCCGCGCCCTGATGGACCTGGACCACGCCTCGATCTCGGAGAGCAGGGGAGCGGGGGCCTGCAGTTCCCTGAGCCTGGCCAGCTCCCTGCGCAGGGCGGGTTCGCCGTGCGCCTCCCAATCCTTCAGCTCAGCGGTCTGGATACCGTTCTCGTACCGCCAAAGCACGGAGTAGGCGGTCTTGGAGCTCTCGAACACCTGCGCCGGGGAGACGACGCAGAAAACGGACAGCACCAGGACGAGGGGCACGGGGATAGTATTATGCGCGGACCTGAATTATGCAAGGCGGATTTCGTACCATCTGGACGTGGCGCGAGAAGTCGCGGTCGTGGGAGGCGGAGCCTCGGGCCTGGCAGCCGCTCTGGCGGCAGCCAGGGCCGGCGCCCGCGTCACTCTCCTGGAGCGGAGCAAGGCCCTGGGCCGCAAGGTCCTGGCCAGCGGAGGGGGCCGGTGCAACCTCACGAACAAGGACATCAGCCCCCGGCACTACCACGGCGAGTGCAAGGCCCTCCTCTCCCGGTTCGGTGAAGCCGAGGCGCGCGAGCTCTTCGAGGGCTTGGGCCTGCTGCTCATGACCGAGCCGGACGGCCGCGTGTTCCCGCGCTGCGGCAAGGCCCAGGCCGTGGTGGACGTGCTGCGCTCGGCTTTAAACGAGCTCGGCGTGGACATCCGGCTGGGCTGCGGGGTCGAGAGCATCCGCAGGCAGGCAGAGAGATTTTCCCTCGGGACGCTCCAGGCCGAGCGCGTGGTGCTCTGCTGCGGAGGCCCGGCCTACCCCCAGATGGGGGGGACGGACTCCGGGCTCCGTCTGGCCGAGGCCCTGGGGCACGATGTGACCCGGGTCACGCCGTCCCTCGTCCCTCTCTGCGCCAAGCCCGGCTGGGTCCAGCGCCTGCGCGGCATCCGGGTGGACGCCGCCGTCCGGGCCGAGGACTTCGCACAGAGCCGAGGGGAGCTCCTCTTCACCGCCTACGGAGTGTCCGGGCCGGCGGCGCTGGACCTCAGCCGCGAGGTCGTGCGCAGGGGAGGGGCGGAGTGCTCCGTGGACCTCTTCCCCGAGATGGACAAGGCCGCGCTGCTCAGACTCCTGCGCGGGCGCGCGGAGCGCTTCAGCCGGAGAGCCGCGAAAGGCCTTCTGTGCGGCATGCTCCCGGACCGCATGCCCTCCGTCTTCCTCGAGGAGCACGGGTTCTCCGATCATGAACCCCTGCCCGCATCCGCGCTCGGCAGGCTCTGCGATGCCCTCAAGGCCTGGCGCTTCGAGGTCTCCGGGCCCAGGCCGTGGGACGAGGCCATGGTGAGCGCCGGGGGGGTGGGGCTGGGAGAGGCGGACATCCCCAGCATGCGGTCCAAGCGGGTGGAGGGACTCTTCTTCGCCGGGGAGATGCTCGACGTGGACGGCGACTCCGGAGGCTACAACCTCCACTTCGCCTGGGCCAGCGGGACCCTGGCCGGGGCCAGCGCGGCGTCATGAAAGTCCTGCTCCTCTCCCTCATCATGGCCTTCTTCTGCTTCGGGCAGGAGGAGCCCGCTCAAGAGGGCGCTCCCGAAGCGCCGCCCGAGCAGGAGGAAGCCGCCCCGGAGGAACCCAAGCCTAAGCCGAAGCCCAAGCGGAAGCCCAAGTCCAAGAAGGTGACGGTCTGGCCGAACGAGAACCTCTACTGGATCGGCTTCAGCAAGAACACGGAGAAGCTCTCCCCAACGGGGAGCAAGAGGCTCGACGAGGCCATCCGCATCCTGGCCGCGTTCCCACACTACGAGGTCAAGCTCAGGGCCTTCGCCCCTGCCAAGGCCCTGGCGCGCAAGCGCGCCGCGGCGGTGCGCGACCTCCTCACCTCGTGGAGGCCGAAGCCCGAGGAGAACCTGGGGTTGAAGCTCTACCCCATCGAGGAGAGCCGCATCGAGGTAGAGGTCAAAACCGGCCCCAGGTCCGGAGTGGAGCTCGAGATCATCCGCCGGCTCTGGAGGCGTGGGCCGTAGGGCCCAATATCCGAGGGGCCGGTTTCCCGGCCCCTCGTTCCTTTTAGTCCCTTCAGAAATGGTCGTTGTTGCCGTATCATCCCTTGTATGAAGAGAGCTCTCGCATGCCTGCTGGCCGCTGCGGTCGCATCCCTTTCCCCGGCAGAGGCTTTGGCCAATACCGCGGCAGCGACGGTCAATATCGGCAACGCAGGGACAGGCATGCCCTTGATCCTGACCCTCCCAGGCCAGACTCTCGGCTCAGGGGCTTCTCTTCAGCTGGGCCAGACCCTCTCTTTGGGGCGTTCGCTCCCCGGCGTGACGAATCCCTCGGTGACCCCGACGCCGCAGCAAAGCCAGGTCGCCGCCCCTCTCCGGCAAGAGACCGCTCCGGTCCAGGCATCGCCTGTTGCGGTGTCTCCTCTCATCAAGTCCAACCCTGTTCTGCGTGCCGCGGCGGTTTCCGCTGAGGAGAAGCCCGAACAGGCGCAAGAGACCTCCCTGACGCGTCTGGAGTCCGCGACGGAAGCCCTTCCGAAGCTGCTGACCTACGTCGGCGACGGGGTGAAGCAGGAGGCTGGAAAGGATTTCGACGGGTCGTCCAGGTCCAGGGAGACCCTGCCGGTGCTCGCGCCGCAAGCGACGCTCCCTTCAGGGAACCCGCTGCAGGCCCCGGCCTCCGGCGCGGAACAGGCCGGCCGGGACGTCCCTGCCCCCAGGCAGGGGTTGCACTGGGCTCCCAAGGTCGCGCTCACGACCCTGGCCTTCCTCGCCCTGGACTGGGGAGCCAAGTTCCTCTTCTACTCCACGGGCCTGCCCTTCGTGTACCACTTCCTCGAGGCCGGCCGCCTCGGGCTCATGCACGCGGCCATCCCCATCAACCTCGGCGTGGCCGCCTACTACCTCTGGGTGGCGCATTCCAAGCAAGCCCCTCTCCAGAAGCTCGCCGAGTTCCGCGAGAAGCATCCCATCGTCGGGAACCTGGCCTACGGCCTGCTCCAGGTCCTGACCTTCCCGGTCGGGGTCAACGAGAAGCGCTACGCGGGAGACATCCAGGCCAAGTACCCGGTCGTGGCGAAGATGCTCCGCTGGCTGGGCATCGGAGTCGCTGCCGTGCTCGCCGGCACTCTCGGCAACAGCCTGGAAGGCCTCGTCAACGGCAAGGTCGTGGACTTCATCCCGTTCGGACACGGCAGGGCGAACATCGCGGACATGTTCGTGGTCTTCGGCATCCCCTTCGTATGGATGGCATTGGACTACCTCGGCGCGGTGCGCAAGGCGCTCGAGTCCCGCGCCCCCGCGTCCATGAAGCCGTGGAAGTACTTCCTCCTGCCCATCCTGGGCCTGATCGCGTTCACCTACACGACCTCGGCCGGCTATACCGCGGTCCCGGTGGTCGGCTGGTACATCCTCCTCTTCTCCTCCATGTTCTCGATCGGGACGCTCGTCGCGAACATGCTCATCACTCCCAAGCTCGAGGAGTTCAACCGGATGTTCCGGCTCTCGGATTCGGCCGGAGTGCGCGAAGGACCGGCCGGGAGGACTCTGGGCCGCGGCTACCGCCTGCGCCGCGCCATCGCCGCAGGCGCGGCGTCCTTGGCCGCCTTCGTCCCGCTCCTCAAGGCGCCGAGCGCGCCGCGCATGGGGGACTCGGACCGGCAGGCCCTGGTGCAGCGCTACCGCCAGGCGGGACCCAAGCTCGTGCTCATGGACTGGGACAACACGTTCATGGACAACTGGACCCGGCGCAACCAGCCAGTGACCGAGGAGCGTCTGGCCCTGCTCGCGGCTCTCAAACAAGCAGGCGTCCGCGCGGGCTTCGTCACGAACCGACCCCTCCAAGGCAGGGGCTTCGGCATGAGGGACCTGCTCACGGACCGCATGACGCCGGAGCAGCGCGCGGGCTTCATCCTGGCCGTCGGCGGCGGGTCCGAGGTGTACAAGTTCGGGCCCCAGGGGGAGATTCCCAAGACCCCGTCTCTCACCATGAGCGTCATCGAGCCCGAGGACCTCCAGGCCATGGAAGCCGCCTACCGCGAGGAAGCGGCCAAGCTCGGGGTGGGAGTGGGCGCCGACCGCGACCAGAAGGCCTACGAGCGCAGCTTCATCATCCGCCGGGAACAGGCGGACAAGGCGCAGGCCCTGTTCGACGCGTTCTCGGCCAGGCTCAAGGCCCTTGGCCTGAACGGCAAGTACGACGCCAAGCTCAAGATCCCGGTCAAGCCCGGCTCGCAGCCCTACATCCGCGTGCGCGCGGCGGGCGCGAACAAGACCAGCGGAGTGCACGGCGTGCTGCGCCTGCTCAAGGAGGAGGGGGTCTCGGTGGAGCCCGAGGAGGTGCTCTTCTTCGGGGACGAGTTCGACCCGGGCAACGACGACAACTTCATGGCCAAGGCCCTGCCGGACGCCACCGCTCTCGCGGTAGGCCGCACCGCGGACCCGCTCGTGAAGAACGTGCACCTCCTGCCCAAGGTCGGGCCGGATGAGACAGCGTCCTTCCTCTGGGACATCCTCAAGTAAGGGCGCTCAGTCGGGCCTCGCCACCTGGATCGAGGCGTTGGCGATCATGCCCATGACCTGGTTGAAGATGCCGCTCATCTGCGGCTTGAACATCCTGCCGACGACCAGGATGACTCCCACGATGACGGCCAGCATCATCAGATACTCCACCGTGTTCTGGCCCTTGTTGTTGAAGCGATAGGTCATATCCGCCTCCCGAGGGTGTCCCCTCGCAGGCTTAGACAAGGCAGGAAGGCTTTTGTTCTTACCGGGCCGTTCCGACGGTGCTGGCGGCGCCCGAGATCATGCCCATGACCTGATTGAAGACCGCGCTGAGCTGAGGCTTGAACATCCTGGCGGCCACGAACGCGAAGAGTATGAGCGCGGCCGCGACGGCGAAGACGAGCTCGGGCCTGGGCTCCCTGCGCCGGAGAGCCGCTTCCCGCAAGCCTTCCGGAACCTTGGCCTTCGCCCGCGCCTTGAACGCCGCGGAAGCGGCCCTCAGACTCTCGAGCTCCCTGCGGCACCCCTCGCAGGAGCGCAGATGTCCCTCGAGCTCCGTCTTCTCCGGCCCGGAGAGCTCGTCGTCGAGATAGGCGGAAAGGTTCTCCCTCAGCTGCTCATGCCGCATCGCGGTTCTCCAGAAGGCGCGCCAAAGCGGAGCGCGCCCGGTAAAGCCTTGATTTCACCGTTCCCATGGGGACCGCGAGGATGTCCGCGATCTCCGAATAGCTTTTCCCCTCGAGCTCCCGGAGCGCCAGGGCCGCTCTGTCCTCGGGCTCCAAAGAGGCGAGCGCGCGGTCCAGAGCCTCGAGGTCCTCAGCCTTCTGCATGCCGCTGTCCAAAGGCGGCTCAGCCGAAGCGGGCTCAGGCAGGTCCGGACCCAGAGAGACCAGGCCCCTCCACCAGCGCCACGCCCGGGACTTCACCTTGTTCTTCCAAACGTTGACCACGATGCGGTAGACCCAGGTCTTGGGGTCGCTCTCCCCGCGGAAGCCCGGCAGGGCGCGCACCGCGCGCGAGAGCGACTCCTGCACCAGGTCCCAGGCGTCGGAGCTGTCGCCTGAGAGCTGCATGGCCAGGGCATAGGCCCCGTCCAGGGTGCGCTCCACCAGTTCCTCCGGCGTCAGCTTGGACAAGTCCGCTCTCCGGAAGTTCTTATGGTACTGAACGTCGCGACCGCAAAGGCATAGAGTCCGGCGATGAAGATCCATGAGGCGGGACCGTGCGCCTTCACCGCGTCCTTGCCCACGAAGAAGAACGCGGAGTCCACAGCCGCGTGGATGAGAGCCAGCTGAGCCAGGCTCATGCCCTTGAGCCTCAGGTTCGCGAACACGGCGCCGGTCAAAAAGATGTGGGGCCAGGCCGCGACGGCCTGCGGCCGCACGTGATAGACCGTGAACAGGACCGAACTCCAGAGCACCGCGCTCATGTCCCCGCGGCTCTCCCGGATCCTGGAGAGCACGAGCCCGCGGAAGAGGGTCTCCTCGAAGAGCCCCACCACCAGGCAGGCCGAGATCCCGGCCAGGCGATGCTCCCAGGGCCACGAGGCTCCCTCCGCCTGGGTCAGGAACACGGCCCAGAGCAGGAGCATGACCGCCGCGTAGCCGAACACGCTGCGGCTGCCAAGCCCTTTGAAGTCGAAGCGCGTGATGCGGAGCAGACCGACGAAGCAGAGCCCGCGCGGGACAGTCATCCAGAGAAAGATGCGCAGCCAGGAATCAGGCCCTTCCAGGGGGATGCTGAAGGCGACGGCCGCCCAGCCGAGGGTGTAGACGGCGAGTACGGCGGCCAGCCGCGGCAGCATGGGGCTAAGGATATCACAAAATGACTAAAATACGGGCATGAATACTCTCGCATTCCTCTTAGCATTCTCCGTATCCGCCGCCTCAATGGACGTCTACGTCACTGCCAAGGGGACCAAGGACAGGCTCACCGCCAAGGACCCGGTCTCCTTCACCGCTCTTCTTCAGCCCGCCGAGCACGAACCCATGATCATGGTGGACTCCAAGCGGACCTTCCAGACTCTGGAAGGCATCGGCGGAGCCCTGACCGACTCCTCGGCGGAAGTCTACGCGAAGCTCCCCAAGGACAAGCAGGCCGAGCTCCTGACCGCGTACTTCGACCCGGAGAAGGGCATCGGCTACACCATGGCCCGCACCAACATCCACTCCTGCGACTACTCCAGCGACATGTACACCTACGTCAAGGAGGGCGATGCGGAGCTCAAGACCTTCTCAGTGGACCATGACCGCAGGTTCCGCATCCCCTTCATCCAGGCCGCGCTCGCCGCGGCCAAAGGCCCGGTCAAGCTCTTCGCCTCTCCCTGGAGCCCGCCTCCATGGATGAAGACGAACCAGGACATGCTCCACGGCGGCAAGCTCAAGCCCGAGTTCGCCGCGAGCTGGGCGTCCTACTTCGTCCGCTTCGTCCAGGAGTACGAGAAGGCCGGCATCCCGGTCTGGGGCCTGACCGTGCAGAACGAGCCCATGGCCACGCAGATCTGGGAGTCCTGCGTATTCACCGCGCAAGAGGAGCGCGACTTCGTGCGCGACCACCTGGGCCCCACGCTGGAGAAGGCGGGGCTGGGGCGCCTGAAGCTCATGATCTGGGACCACAACCGCGGCATCCTGTACCAGCGGGCTCAGGTCGTCTACGACGACCCGGCGGCCTCGCGCTACGTATGGGGCTTGGGCTACCACTGGTACGTGGGGGACCACTTCGACAACGTGCGCATGCTCCACGACGCGTTCCCGGACAAGGCCGTGTTCTTCACCGAGGGCTGCGACGGCCCCTTCGATCCGAAGAAGGTCGACAGCTGGGAAAGGGGGGAGCTCTACGCCACGTCCCTCCTGCGCGACCTCAACAACTGGGCGGCCGGGTGGACGGACTGGAACATCCTCTTGGACGAGCGCGGAGGCCCCAACCATGTGGCCAACTACACCTTCGCCCCCGTGCACGCGGACACGGCCGAGGGCACGCTGAAGTACACGCCGCCCTACTACTACATCGGGCACTTCTCCAAGTTCTTCAAGCCCGGGGCCAAGCGGGTGGCGAGCACGTCCAACACCGACGACCTCGAAGCCGTGGCCTTCCTGAACACGGACGGGAGGCTCGCGGTCGTGGTCCTGAACAAGACGGGCAAGGACATCCCGTTCCAGCTCTGGAGCGCGGGGCAGACCGCGAAGACGCTGAGCCCGGCGCGCTCCATCGTCACTCTCGTCGCCCGGTAGTGGAGCTCCGCGAGCTGGGCCGGTCCGGCCTGAAGGTCAGCGCCCTGTCTTTGGGCGCCATGAACTTCGGCTCGGACTGGCTCGGCTGCGGAGCCGCAGACGAGAAGACCGCGCGGAGCATGCTGGACGCGGCGGCCGACGCGGGCGTGAACCTCGTGGACACGGCCGAGGTCTACGGGCACGGCGCGTCCGAGTCCATGCTGGGCAAGCTCCTCAAGGGCAGGCGCTCGAAGTTCTTGATCGCCACCAAGTTCAGCCGATGGGACCGGCCCATGCGCGAAGCGCTGGAGGGAAGCCTGCGCCGGCTCAAGACGGACCACGTGGACCTCTACATGCCGCACTCCTTCGATCCGCACTTCCCCCTGGAGGACATGCTCGGCCAGCTCGAGCGCCTCAAGGAGCAGGGCAAGGTCCGCGTGCCGGGCTGCTCCAATTTCAGGTGCGGAGACTGGAAAGCGGGCCTGGGCCGGACCCGGCTGGAGTTCGACCAGGTCCAGTTCAGCCTGGCCATGCCGCACGCGGAGCGCGACCTGGCGCACTTGCTGGAGTCAGAGCGCCTGAGCCTGCTCGCCTGGAGCCCTTTGGGGGGAGGGTTCCTCGCCGGTGGCCCTCACGGGAGGAGGAGCAGGCCCGAGGCT
Organism: Elusimicrobiota bacterium; assembly: GCA_041650695.1. Lineage (GTDB taxonomy): Bacteria > Elusimicrobiota > Elusimicrobia > UBA1565 > UBA1565 > JBAZKS01. Next base: position 66,704 of record JBAZKS010000005.1, on the reverse strand, counting down.
TTCCCAAGGCTCGACGAAAAGCGCCTGTCCCACCTGCTGGAGCTCCTGCGGCGCGTAGCGGAGCTCGAGCGCCTGTCCATGGCCCAGACAGCTTTGGCCTGGGTGCTCTCCAAGCCGTGGGTCGCGTCCGCGACGGTGGGAGCCACGAGACCGGAACAGCTGCAGGAGACCCTGAAACCGTGCAAACTGTCGCCCGTCGCTCTTTCCCTCTTGGATAGGGCCGGCCGGGCCGTGGCGGGCTGGGTCACTTCAAGCGGTACACGGAGACGGCCTTGATGACCGGCACCACGACGCCGGAATCGATATCCATGATCTCGTTCCCGACCCCGCTCAGAGCCGCATTCATCTTCTGGGCATGATCCGAGGCGGAGGTGCCCTGGAAGTAGACCTCGAAATGCCCCGCGTCCCTGTAGCCGGAGGATAATATCCGGGTGCCCCCGTCCGGCAGCCCCTTGGTCCCGAGCGTCTGCGTCCCCAAGTTCTGGGCGGGCACGCGGTATTGGACGAGCAGCACGTCTCCGTTCCGGATGTTGTTGGGATTGAGGAGTCTGACGGCATCGTCGGCATGGAAGTAGCCGCTCAGCTTGTACCCCGATTGCGAGAGCGCTTTCCCCACCAGGGTGGAATTCAGCTGCTCGGGGCTGAGCTTCATCAGATTCTGGACCCGCTCTTGCCCCAATAAGCTCTGCAGGAACTCCCTGCCGTATTTGGCGCATTCCTGGGTGGAACCCTTGTCCAGGATGCCGGACTCCCGGACCCACTTGAGCGCGGCGTCGACGTCCAGCTTCTGACCGGGATATTTCTCCGCCATGGCCCGCAGACCCCTTTCGATGTTCTCGTAGTGCTCGGCAGCCTGGGGAGAGAGCTTCGAGAGCTGTTTCGAGAGCTCGGCGGCCTTTTCTCCCGTAGTGCCGAAACCCGTCAATTTCGCGGCGGTCGGAGTCTTGCCGGCCGTGACCTCCGCCGCAGTCCTGCCCCCCGCCGCCGACACGGACTTCACCGACAAGCTCGATGCGAGACTGGCGACGCCCATCAGGTCGAGCCCGGCGAAGAAGGCCCCGTATTTGGAGCTGGCCACTGGGTCCGTCTGGCCTGTCAGGGGGTTCTGGCCGCCGTTGACGAAGCTCGCCAAAGTCGAGCCCGGGGCGTTATTGATGATCATCTTAGCGGTGTCCTTGAAGAGGATGTCGCGCATTTCCTGCGTATGCGCGAAGGCCGCATTCTTCTGGTCCTGCAGAGTCGGGGCCCGGATCGTGGCCGTGGGCGTCGGCATCGTGATCTGAGGGACCGGCCTGGGATCGGGCGCGCGGATCGTCGCGGTGGGCGTCGGCAGACCGATGGTCGGGGGATCGGGAGCCCGGATCACCGGTGGAGCCGGCGCCTGCGCCTGCTCGGGAGATATCCCAGGGGCCGCACGCGGGGTCGCCCTGGCCTTTTCGACGACGCCTTGGATATCGGAGCTCCGCAACCCGCCGCGCTTGGCCGCGGGATCCCCCGGAGAGGAATCGGTTCTCGGGGAGGAGCGCATCGCGGCGCCCGGCTCTCCAGACTGGGTCTTGGACGCAAGCAGGCTGGGATTCTTCCCGGAGTCTACCCTGTCCTGGTCGAGCTTCTGCTGCACCTTCTGAGGGTCCGCGCCCACGCCCTCGGTGGACCCTGGGACGTGGGCTCCAGGGACCGGGTCGCCCTTCGCTGCCTGCTGTTCGCGGAAGGCAGCCTCTTCGGCAAGCTGCTTCTTGAGCGTCTCGAAGGGGATTCCCGTCTCTTTGTGCAGCCTGTCCAGGACCCGGCCCATATCCTCCCCGGACACGGAATCGGAAGAGAGATCTTCGACCCCGAGATACTCTCTTGCGAAATCTTCCGCAGTACCCAGGATCTGGGCTTTCCCGCCCTTGTTCTGTATCCCCGTCTTGATGTCCTCAGCGCGCTTTTTCTGCTCCTCGCTGAGCGGCGGATCCTTCTGCTCATCGCCCTGGGCGGGCTTCGCCGGCTGCTCGCCGTCTTGCTGCGCCAAGCTTATGAGGGGCGTACCGGCGAGCGTGGCTATAATGAGTACGAGCCCCCCGAGCTTCGGCCCCATTCGTTCCTCCTACCCTAATTGTTGGCCCCACCGCACGATTCTGTCAAGGGACCCGGGCGGCTGCTCCGAATCGCTGGATCGTCGTGGATTTATATATGCAAATTGCGATATTACTGTGTAACTGGAGTAGTATCTCCCTGTCTCGGCCCAGAGACTGCTATACTCCCACCCATGGGAGAAAACCTCCCCATCCTGCCTTTCCGCGGCAAGATCCTCGAGGCGCTCCAGAGAGGCCGCCTCGTGCTCACGGCTCCCACGGGCAGCGGCAAATCCACCCAGGTGCCCAGGTTCCTCCTCGAGGAGCACGCCCGCTTCCCGGGCAAGACCCTGGTGCTCGAGCCCCGCCGCCTCGCCGCGCGCAGCCTCGCGTACCGGGTGGCCCATGAGACCCGCACCCGCCTGGGAGAGGAGGTCGGGTATCAGGTCCGGTTCGACAGCCGATGCGGGAAGAGGACTCGCGTGCTCTTCGAGACCTACGGGATCTTCGCGCAGCAGGCCCTGTCGGATCCCCGCCTGCCCGGCATCGGCACCGTGCTCCTGGACGAGTTCCACGAGCGGACCCTGGAGGCCGACTTCGCGCTCGCCTGGCTCAAGGCGCTCTCGGCTCAGCGCAAGGACCTGCGCGTCGCGGTCCTCTCCGCCACTCTCGACACCCCGGCGCTGCGCTCCTACCTGGAGGCCGAGCACGTGCATGCGCCGTCGAGACTCTTCCCGGTGGAGATACGCCGCCTCGCTCCCGTTCGCAGGGACGGCTGGGCCGACGCCGCGGCCCAGGCCCTGAAGGCCCTGCTCCAGGAGGATGCCGGCGGATCCGCCCTCGTGTTCATGCCCGGCATGCGGGAGATCCGCTGGACCCTGGAGCGGCTGGGGCCCTTCTGCCGGGAGCAGGGCCTGCTCCTCTGCCAGCTGCACGGCTCCATGGAGCTCTCGGCCCAGCAGAAGGTGCTCGAGCCCGGACCGCGGCGCGTCATCGTATCCACCAACGTGGCCGAGACCTCGCTCACCCTCCCGGACGTCACCATGGTCGTGGACAGCGGCATGCACCGCATCGCGGCCTATGACCCGGGCCGGGGCATCAACTCCCTGACCCTTTCGCGCATCAGCCTGAGCAACGCCAGGCAGCGGGCGGGCCGGGCCGGCCGCACCGCTCCAGGCCGCTGCGTACGGCTCTGGTCCGAGGCGGACGAGACCTCCATGCAGGAGAGCGTGCCCCCGGAGGTGCTCAGGCTCGAGCTCTCGCGCCTCTCCCTCATGGCGGCCTCCATGCCCCTGCCGGTCCGCTGGCTCACGGAGCCGGACCCGGAAGCTTGGTCCGCCGCAGGGGGGACCCTCGATAGGCTGGAGGCCCGCGGGAAGAACGGCCGGATCACGGCCAGAGGGAGGGCCCTGCTGGCCTATCCGACCTCGCCGAGGCTGGCCTCCGTGCTCGAGGAGGCGCGCCTCCTGGGCTCAAGAGCGTTCGACCGCGCCTGCGCCATGGTCGCCGCGCTGGAGAGCGACGCGCAAAGGAAGGCACCCGCGGACCTCTCGGAAGAATCCCTGGACCTGGACCCAGAGACGCGCAGGGTCTTCGAGCAGCTGCGCAGGCTGGGGGAGCCGACCGCCAAGCCGAAGGAGGGGGACCTCGCCGCAGTCTGGCTGAAAGCCTACGCGGACCGCCTCGGGACCAGGCAAGGGGGAGGGCCGGGCTACGCTTTTTCAGACGGCAGGAAGGCCGTGCTCGAGCAGGGCCCGCCCCTCGTCCTGGCGCTGGACGTGCGCCAGACCCTCGGCGGGGGACAGGCCAGGCACTCGAACATCTCCGCCTATCTGCCCTGCAGCGCCGAGACCGTGCAGCGCGTCTTCCCGGAGGAATGCGTCTGGAAGGACGTGAGCGAGCTCGACCCAGGGCAGCGCAGGGTCGTGCGGGAGCAGCGCCTGCTCTTCCGCGGACTGACCCTGGCTGTCCGGCAGGAGCGGCCGGACCGGTCCGCCGGCAGCCTCTGGGCGGAGAAGCTGGCATCAGGCGAGCTCAAGCTGCCCCGGGACGATGTCGTGGATCAGCTCGTGGCCCGCATCCGGGTGGCGCGCGTGCTCTACCCGGACTACGGGTTCCCGGCCATGGACGCGGACGACTGGCGTCTCGTCTACGAGGAGCTCTGCGAGGGCAAGCGCTCCTGGGACGAGATCGAGCGGGCCTCGCTCAAGTCGCATGTATGCCGCTACATCGGAGCCGGGCTCGCGGACTTCCTGGACAAGGCCCTGCCCGCGCGATTGAAGCTCAAGTCCGGCCGTTTCGGCAGGCTCACCTACGCCGAGGGCCGGCCTGCCGAGCTCTCCGCCCGCATCGGGGACTTCATCGGGATGAAGCCGAGGCTGGCGCTCTGCGAAGGCAGGCTGCCCGTCCTATTCGATATCCTCGCCCCGAACCACAGGACGGTGCAGAAGACCGAGGACCTCGGCGCATTCTGGAAGGGGAGCTACCTGGCGATCAAGAAGGAGCTGCAGAGGAAGTACCCGAAGCATCCGTGGCCGTAACCCCGGACCGGGCCTCAACACACATCCTTAGGATGCCCAGTCCCATGACCCATCCGGGCCATGGGAGGGGTTACAGTACTGTGTCCCTCAGGAAGATGTTGGACATGTGTGCCGGGCCATGGGAGGGGCTATGCCTTCTAAGGTAAAATCACTTCCGCTCCGGAAGTAATGGGGATAACTTTTCATTCATCGTGCCGATGGGCGGGTGACTGTGGGCGACCACAGTTCGTTCAAGGGCACGGACCGGCCGGTGATGAAGGACTCAGACTAACGTCCAGCAAGAGCCGACACAAACGCCTTACGCAGTTCCTCCGCTGAAGAGAACTGCTCCTCAGGCCTGGAGCTGAGCATCCTGTAGAGGATGTTCGCAGATGCGGCCGAACGCCCGGGCTTGCCCAGGATGGAATCCAGGCATTTGCCGAGCGCATAGATGTCGGACCGGACGCTCTTCCCCTGCCCCCGAACGAACTCGGACAGGACGGCCTCGGCCCCCCCATAGCGGATGCCGATGCACTCCGGGCACACGCAGCCGTGCACCACAGGCGGCTCGAAGCCGTGCTTCTCCTGGAGCTGCCTCGCCACGCTCGCGCCGATGAGGAGGACTTCCAGCTCGGTCCATCGCCTGCCGGCCGCAGATTCACAGGCCAGGGTCTTGGACGGCCGCTGGCCCAGGACCGCGCGCAGCTCCCGGACCGAGTTGATCATCGGGCTCTCGGCCACCTTCACCTCGTCCCGGAATATTCCCTCCAGGCTCGCGCCCTCCCGGCCGTCGAAGCAGCAGACCGCGTCCGCGCCGAACACCCCGGGCTTGGACCTCGGGCAGACCCGCACGTCGCCCAGGTCCTTTCGCATGAGCTCGAGCTGCCGGAGCGTGTAGGTGCCTCCTCCGGCCCGGAAGTAGAGGGGGGTCTCCCAGACTCGGACCATGAGGTCCTCGGGGATCCCCGCCGGGGACTCCTTGGCCACCCTGACGCAGAGCTGGCGCATCCAATCCGCCATGCGCGCGGTCCTGCGCACCAGGCGCTCCGCTTCCGACGCCCTGCCGGACAGCGGTGAGAAGAAGCGGATGAGCCGGCTCAGGGGGCCCGGCCCCGCGTCGAAGCCGAGCCTTACCGTACGTCCCCAGAGCCCGGCGAAGCCTCCCTCCATGGCCAGGCAGGCGGCCACAGGGAAGTCTCTTTCGAGCTCCTCGATCATGCCCTCGGCGAGGCGCAAGACCTCTTTGAGCGCGGCCGCCATGGCCTGGGCGTAGATCACATCCCTGGACACCCCGCTCTGGGACACGTTGAGCCTGAAGCGGGGATGGTCCACGACTCCCTCGACCTGGGGCACGGGGAAGGGATTATCCACCGTGCACGCGCGCACGCCGGACACGCTCAGGTCCAGCCTGCTGCCGAGCATAGGCGCCGGCGTGATGCTGAGGATGCCGAAGAGGCCGTCCTTATCGAACACGAGCCCGGGGAGACTCTCCGGGGCGCGCCGCGGCTCGAGCTTGCGGTCTCCCACCCATATCGGGATGCGGCACGCTCCGCACGACTCGGCCACCTGCCAGAGGTGCCCCTGGACTCCGGAGAAGCCGCCCCATGACACGCGGATGACGGTATCCGTGCCCGGATCCCTGCTGTGCTCGAACCGGTCCTCCGAGAGGGAGTCCACCCGGAGCTCGTGCCTTTCCGCTCCGTGCCCCGAGACCACGGAGATCGCCTTGGGCTTGAGCCTCAGGACCGCGAGCAGGCCCAGGGCCAGGTCCCTGCGCCTGGGGTCATGGCTGCCCTCGAAGAGGCAGCCGTAAGGGTCCTTGAGCTCGGTCGGGGCGAACGGGGTCCCGTCGAAGCTCATCTGGATCCCCTCGGGTATCGCGACCAGGCGGATGCCCGTGGCCCGGCTCTGCACCGCGCTGCGCACCCAGGGCAAGAGGTATAGGGTCGGATCGTGGAGCTGGAAGCGCATGAGCTTGTCCATGGCCCGGGCGCGGTCCACCCTGAGGCCGCCCGTCTCCACCAGGACCGCGGTCCCCTCCGCGGTGGTCTCCACGGTGCCGGGGGCCTTCTCCTCGGGGACCTCGGCCGGCTCTTCCACGTCGTAGGAAGCCACGCGGATGAGCTCGTCTACGAGGTAGTCGAGCTCTCCCTGGAACGCGGAAGCGCGGTAGCGCACGAACCCGCTCTGCGGGAAGGCCGGGTTGAAGTTCAGGAAGTAGGAGCAGGCGTAGCCTTCGGACCTGCTCAGGACTACGGTGACCGACGCCTCCGGCACGCAGTCGTGCGCCGCGTCGTCGAGCGTGATGCCCCAGGCCTTGCCCGCGTCCGTGATCTCCGCCTTCCCGGGCCTGCTCCAAGCCCAAGGGATGCCGAGCACCCGCTGGTGCGCGTCGTCTCCCCAGGCCTTCATGGGGCCGGAGCCGCCGATGCCGCGCTCGCCCTGGTAGAAGAAGGGGATGTCGCCGATCCAGACCACGCGTCCGCCCGAGTCCATGAACCTGCGCAGGGTGCAGGACGAGGAAGGGGACTCGGCCACCGTGTCCGGGGCGATGCCGTGCGCCATGACGCAGACCGCGCCGGCCGCTCCGGCCTCGATGCCGGCCAGCATCCACTCGCGCAGGCGCCGCGCGTCCATGACCTCGTAGCCTCCCCGCTGGCGCAGGGCCTTGGCCAGTACGTCGTGGTCCTCCACCATGGAGGAGGGGTAGCGGGGGTCGTAGAAGACGGCCATGACCGCGGATGCGGTCATGGCACTGCGTCCCTCAGGAAGGCGTCGGACGCATGTGCTTCGCCGAGGTCCGGCATGGCCCTCAGCGAGGGGCCAGGGGAGGCTCTTCCGTGTGCGTGCCCAGCCAGTCGAGCCACTTGCGGAAGCTCTCGAGCCTGTCGTTGGCCTTGAGGAGCTTTTCCACGCCTTCCTTGGCGCGCTCGCGGGAGTAGCCTTTGCCGGGCGTGCACGGCAGGGTCCAGGGCAGCCAGAGCTCCCTGGCGAAGCGGCGGCTGGCGCGCAGGCAGCTCAAGCCGAGCTGCTTGGAGAGGAATTCGGCGATCTCGACCTCGTCGGCCATGTCGTCCTCGGCCTGGAGGATGAGGCGTATGTCCTCATAGCCGAAGAAGAGGAAGGGCTCTCCGCCGAGCGCGGCGGGGTCTTTGAGAGCGGTCTTGATCTGGGCGTAGTCCTCGCGCATCTTGGCGCGCCAGTGCTCCTCCTGCGCCTTGTAGGACTCGGGGAAGATGAAGGCGGCGAGCTCGGCCTTGAGGTCCATGTAGACGACAGGGGCCTCGGGGTAGAAGGCGGCGCCGCAGTCCTGGCAGATGATGAGGTTGAGCTCGCCGGCCTTGAGCAGGTCGCGCAGCTCCGGCTCTTTGTCCCCGCGCACGAGGCTGATGACCTCGACCTCGGAGCTCTGGCACCCGTTGGGGCACTTGGCTTCGACGGCGCCCTTGATAGGCATCTTAGGTAGAATACCTAAGATGGTGGTGCTCTTCAATAAGCCGTACGGCGTGGTGACGCAGTTCACCGCGCTTGCGGGGCATAAGACCTTGGCCTGCTTCGGGCTTCCCGCGGGAGTGTATCCTGCGGGCCGGCTGGACGCGGACAGCGAGGGGCTGCTGGTGCTGACCGATGACGGGGCCTTGCAGCACCGATTGAGCGACCCGCGCTTCGAGCATCCGAAGACTTATTGGGCGCAGGTGGAGGGGGAGGTCTCTGAAGAGGCTTTGTCGCGCCTGTCTAAGGGCGTGAAGCTCAAAGACGGGATGACTCGGCCGTGCCGGGCGCGGGTCATCGAGGCTCCCCGCGTCGGTCCCCGCACCCCTCCCATCCGCTTCCGCAAGACGGTGCCGACGGCCTGGCTGGAGCTGGTGCTGACCGAGGGGAGGAACCGGCAGGTGCGCCGGATGACGGCCGCGGTGGGGCTGCCGACCTTGCGCCTGGTGCGGGTGCGGGTGGGGGAGTGGGATCTGAAGGGGCTCGCGCCGGGGGAGTGGAGGGAGGCCTCTTCCTAAAACGTCAGACTTGAAGTCACAATCTGACCACCTTTTGAGGGAACTTTTTCGGCCCCTCAGTCGTAATATTATGGGGGGGTCAATCGCGCATGGATAGTGTGTCCGGACACACCCTGTTGCAGATCGCCCAGGCCCTACGACAGCCGGCCCTTGCGCTGCGATCCCTCAGCGACGAATCGCTTCTCGCCCGCCTGGATGAACTTGTCCGACAAGAACGGGAAAGTTCGGCGGACATCGTAGAACATTTGATGGAAATCGAGCGCCGGGAAACGGCGCTCGATCTCGGCTACTCCTCGCTCTTCGAGTATTGCGTCAAAAAACTGGGCTACTCGGAAGCCTCAGCCTTCCTGAGGATCCGCGCCGCCAGAGCCTGCGCGCGATTCCCGGATATCCTTGCGCGATTGCGCTCGGGGAGCATCCATCTCGACGCCATCGCCCGCCTTTACCCCCATCTGACCAGCAACAACAGCAAGAAACTGCTCGACAGGGCAGCCGGAGCCACCAAACGGGACGTGATGGCGTTGGTCGCGACGCTGCAGACTGAGCCTGTGCCCATGAAAGACTTGATAGTCGCCGTGCCGCCACCGGGCCCCGGGCCCGCCATGTCGGAGGGGCCCCGGCTCGCCGCGTCGGAGGGGCCTCAGCCTACCGCCTCGTCGGACGCACGGGCCGCGGCCTCGCCCACCGAGCCGGCGCATGCGCCGGAGATCATCCCTCCTCCGCTCCATCGTTTCCACTTCACCGGCGACGACGAGCTCTTTTCGATGATCACGCGGTTACGGGGGCTGCTCAAGCACAAGCACCCTGGCGGGCGGTTGGAAGACATCTTCAAGGAGGCCGCGCGGATACTCCTTGAGGTCATGGAGCGCAAGCTCCAGCCGGGCAAAGCCCAGACGAGGCGATCCCGAGCGGGAACGGCCCCCGAGGGGCGCCGCAACGGCAGCCGGTCTGTCCCGCGTGCGGTCAAACGCGCGGTATGGGCCCGCGACGGCGGACGCTGCGCTTATGTGGCGCCCGATGGCCGCCGCTGTGAAAGCCGTGATGCGCTGGAGTACGACCACATCGTGCCCTGGGCCGACGGCGGGCGCTCTGACACGGCCGACAATATCAGGCTCTTATGCCGGGCGCATAATCAGCGTCTAGGTCGCAGGCGTTTCGGGCCGCGCACGCGCGGCCGTCGTGCCTAGGGCGCCCCGACGCGAAAGAGTGATCCTCCGCCGGCACGAGGCCGGCGGCATCTTATGCTGGAACGACAGCCCCTACGACCCAGACGCCCGGCCACGACACCGGGTTTGAAGCCGACACGCAGTGCAACAGAGTGTGTCCGGACACAGCATCTCGCGGGTGTGGCGTCTCCTCCGCGCCCCTCGGCTTGCGGTATCCGGCAGAGGAATCATGGGATGGTCGTCGAGATAATTAGGGGCCGTTCAGGCAGGATTTCTTCGCAGCCTATCAGATGCCCTTCTCCATCGAATGACGAATCGACCCGCCATTGCCGACCTGCAAACGCACTCGCACCGCATAGAATCCCGAGGCTACGTAGCCCTCATGCCCAACGAAATCTTTCCCATCATCGAACTTGCCGTTGATCCGGAAGCTGGCATCTCCATGGATCGTAAAGGTCTGAGAAGTCTCCCCACCTGGAGGAATATTCTTGAACGTAAGCGTTTCGTCGCCTGTTTGTACGGTCAGTACGACAATCCCCTGGCTTGAAGTATTGACGACTGTGATGACATGATGGTGCGCGCAGACCCAGGCAGCAGCGAAAGCGGCCAAAAAGGCGGCCCGAGGATTTTAAGAAGCCGCCCGATGTCCATTCCCCGCCTCCCGCATGGCCCTGAGCCCCTCGGCCACGCTCCTAGGATTGAACCCCAAGAACGCCCACAACTTCGACCCGTCCAACGAACAATCCGCCGGCCGCGGAGCGAACCCGGGCACATCCGCCATATGCACCGGCTCCACGAGCCCCGCGTCCAGTCCGAACTCCTCGCAGAGCAAGATGCCGAACCGGAACCGGCTGATCCGCTCCGGGCCAGCCGAGTGGAACACGTCGGCACAGGGCTTCTCCGCCAGCCGCGCGATCATCTCAGCCGCATCCTCCAGGAACAAAGCGGAACGGAACTGGTCCTGGAACAACTTCACCCTCTTGCCCGCGCGCAGGTCCTGATACAACTTATCCACGAACGCTCCAGGGGGCTTCTTCCACCCGTAGCCCAAGGAAAGCCTAAGCACGGCCGTGCGCGGACACAGGTCCCGGCACAGACCCTCGGCCTCCGCCTTCGTGCGCGCGTACACGCTCAAAGGGCTGGGAGTCGCGTCCTCCCGGTAGGGGGGAAAATCCCCGCTGAACACCAGATCCGTGGAAATATAAAACAGCCAAGCCCCTCTCTCGGCGGCCGCCCGCGCCACGGCGCGAGTCCCCTCCACGTTCACGGCCCGGGCCAGGTCCGGGTCCCTCTCGCACGCGTCCGGATTGGCCAGGGCCCCGGCATGGATGACGAGATCCGGTTTATACTCGGACACGGCCGCGCGCACAGCCTCGGGGTCGCGAAGGTCGAGCCTCTGCTGACGGCACCCGGGCAAAAGCCCATCGGACTCGAGGAAAGTCCCCAGGACCTCGTGGGAAGACCAGAGGCGAGCGGCCACGTAGCGTCCCACGTAGCCGCTCGCCCCCGTGAGCAGGATGCGCACTATTTGCTGTTCGCCCCGACCTTCTCCTCGGCCTTGTGCTTCCGGGGCTCCTCGGCCAGGAACGGATACGGGAAGTCCGTGGGGGGGACAAGGGTCTCCTTGATGGACAAAGGAGACACCCACCGGATCAGGTTCCACAGGCTGCCTGCCTTGTCGTTGGTGCCCGAGGCGCGCGCGCCGCCGAAGGGCTGCTGCCCCACGACCGCTCCGGTCGGCTTGTCGTTGATGTAGAAGTTCCCGGCCGCGTTCACCAGGGTCTCGGCCGCCTCGGCCACGGCCTTGCGGTCCAGGGCCATGATCGAGCCGGTCAGGGCGTACGTCCCGGTCCGGTCGCAGACCTTCAGCGTCTCGGAGTACTTCTTGTCCGGGTAGGTGTAGAGCGTGAGCACGGGCCCGAAGATCTCCTCGCGCATGGTCTTATAGTCCGGCTTGGTGGTCTTGATGACCGTGGGCTCGATGAACCAGCCCTTCTCGTCGGAGTGCTTGCCGCCGAACACGACCTTGGCCCCGTCCTTCTGCTTGACCCCGTCGATGTACGCGGTGATGCTCTTGTACGCGGCCTCGTCGATGACCGCGTTCACGAAGTTGGAGAAGTCCTCGACGCCGCCCATCTTGACGCGGCCGAGCTGGTCCTCCATCCTCTTCTTGAGCTCCGGCCACATGGACTCCGGGATGTAGGCGCGCGACGCGGCCGAGCACTTCTGACCCTGGTACTCGAAGGCTCCGCGGACCAGAGCGGTCGCGACCACGTCCACGTCGGCGGAGGCGTGCGCGAACACGAAGTCCTTTCCGCCGGTCTCCCCCACGATGCGCGGATAGCCCCGGTAGCGGCTGATGTTGGCGCCGACCCGGCCCCACATCCAGTGGAAGACCGGCGTCGAGCCCGTGAAGTGGCAGCCCATGAAGTCGGGGTGGTCGAAGACCGCCTCGCTGATCTCGGAGGACGGGCCGTTGATCAGATTGATGACCCCGTCCGGCAGTCCGGCTTCCTTCAGGAGCTTCATGATGAAGGTGGCCGTGAACATGGTGTTGCGGGCGGGCTTCCAGAGCACCACGTTGCCCATGAGGGCCGGGGAGGTGGGGAGATTCCCGCCGATGGAGGTGAAGTTGAACGGAGTCACCGCGAAGATGAAGCCCTCCAGGGGCCGGTAGTCGGAGCGGTTCCACTGCCCGCGGGGGGAGTAGGGCTGGACGTCGTAGATCTGCTCCGCGAACTTGGGGTTGAAGCGCCAGAAGTCGATGAGCTCGGCCGCGGAGTCGATCTCGGCCTGGAAAGCGTTCTTCGACTGGCAGAGCATGGTGGCGGCGTTGAGCACCTGGCGGTAGGGGCCGGCCAGCAGATCGGCCGCGCGCAGGAAGATGGCCGCCCTCTCGTGGAACGGGGTCGCGGCCCATTCCTTCCGGGCCTTGAGGGCCGCGGCGACCGCGTCCTTGACGGTGCGCTTGTCCCCGTTATGGAAGCGGCCGAGGAGCTTGGAGTGGTCGTGCGGAGCCCGGTTCTCGCCCAACTTGCCGGTGCGCACTTCCTTGCCGCCGATGATAAGCGGCAGGTCCAAGGTCTTGGAACCCAACTCCTTGAGCTTGGCTTTCAGCTGCTCGCGCTCCGGCGAACCCGGAGCGTAGTTCAAGACCGGCTCGTTGACCGGCTGCGGCACTCGGAAGATCCCGTTGGACATATTGTCCCTCCTCGATAAACCTTATAGGGATATTTAGCAACACTTCCGCCATCGAGGGCCAGCCCTCAAATAGGTATAATCCGGAGCGATGAAGACCTTGGAATTCGACTACAAGTTCATCCCGGACTCCGGCCGCTCGCGCGGATTCCACGTCAAGTTCGAGCTGCCCGCGCTGTCTTTGCAGCTCGAGCCCAGACGCCAGTATCCTGACTGGGTGCGCCTGGGCAGCAACCGATGCCCGAACTGTCCGCTGAAGGAATCCAAGAATCCCCACTGCCCCGCCGCCAAGGGCCTGCTCGAGGTGGTCGACTTCTTCAAGGACGCCAACTCCAGCGAGATCGTGGACATCGAGATCCGCACCGAGGAGCGGACCTATCACAAGCGCGGCCCCCTGTCCGTGGGGGTCAGCTCGCTGGTGGGGCTGTGCATGCCGACGAGCGGCTGTCCCATCCTGGACAAGCTGCGGCCCATGGTATTCACCCATCTGCCGTTCGCGACCCTGGAGCAGAACCTGCACCGCCAGCTCGCCAACTACATGCTCGCGCAGTACTTCCGCTCCAAGCGCGGACTCAAGCCGGACTGGAAGATGGAGGGGCTGGCGTCCTTGGCCGAGGACATCCGGCTCGTGAACCGGAGTTTCTGCGAGCGCCTCTACGCGGTCTGCAGCAACGACGCCACGCTCAACGCCCTGGTGCACCTGGACTGCTTCGCGGACAACGCCTCCTTCACGCTCAAGAGGCGGGGCTTGGCCCACATCGAGCCCTGCTTCAGCGCCTACTTCGAGGAGGATGCTTCCTTGGAGAGGAGCAGTTCCAAGTAGGAGCGCCGCTCCGAGTCCTTGAGCCCCCATTTCCCGGCCAGATCGAGGATCGTGTTGCGCGCGGTCTCCAGCTGCGATTCCGGGACCTTGATCTCGAGCTCCGCGAAGCGCCCCAGTTCCTGCACCGTGTCGAGGCATACGGTCACCGGGAGGCCCCCGGACTCGAGCCGAAAGGCCTTGCGGGTCTTGCGCACCACTCCCGCCGGCTTGTAGCCCAGGCGCAGAAGCAGACGCGCGAAGTTCTCGGCCGGCTCCTCGCCGGAGGCCAGGGCCACGTCGATCTCGGCGCGGGTCTTGGTCTTCGCGTCCACCTTGGGGCCCTTGTAGGTGACCAGGCTGGCTTCCCCGGTGCAGCGCATGCGCAGGGCCTCGTCCGTCTTGGAGAAGTCGCGGTCCGGGGCGTTGAAGTAGGTGTCCTCCTCATCGTGCTCGGGCTCGCTTTCCTCGGCTCGAGCCTGCTTGAGCCGCTCCTCCAAGACGGCGAAATCGGGGGCGGTGAACTTTATCTCGACCTCCAGCATGGCGGCCTCCTCAATGCTTGTACCACTGGACTCCGTCCGGAGCCGGATGCGTGCAGTCGATGAGCACGGTGCCCGCGACCGGCGAGACCGGATCGCTCACGTAAAGCCACCCTCCGGTATCCGCGACCTGGGAGTCCAGATCCTCCTGGTCCCGGACAGGGTTCAGGAGCCGGACGGAAGCGGTGCGGCTGTGGCCGCCGACCTCGATGGCGGGGATCGACCTCAGGTACTTCCCGTTCTCGACGAGCTGCGCGAGGTCCTTGGGGAAGAGGCCGTCGCTCTCTCTGAAGTAGAGCAGGACGGCGGACCGGAGGGATGCGAGTCCGACATCGGCCGATCCCTCCTCCGGCTCCGGCGCGGGCTGCGGCTCGGGAGCGGCGGTCCGGGGCTCGGTCCGGAAGAGCGTCCGCAGCTTCTTGTCCAGCCGCCGAAGGGTCGCGACAGCCTGTCTCTGCTCCGCCGCATCCGCCTCCGCGATCCCGCTCGAGAGCACGGAGAGGCTCTGCGCGATGCCGGACACCGAGGCGGCGATCCCCTGAGGGTCCACCAAGGACTTGAGCTCCCGGTCCATCTCCTTGAGCGTCGGCCCCGCGTCGGACTTCAGCTTGGCTCCCTCCCTCAGAGTGCCGGTCAGAAGGTCGAGGGTCTCCCGCATGCTCTCCACGATCGCCAAGGCCTCCTCTCCGGGGTCCGGAGGCGCCGCGGCCTTGCGGGGCGTCTCCCCGAACGGCTCGACTGCCGGAGACTCCGAGTCCGCCGGCATGACCAGGGTCTCGGAATCCGGGGCCTTGGACGAGGGGGGGGCAAGTTCGCCCTCCGGGGGCATGATGAGGGTCTCCTGGCTCCCCTTCGCGGACGGAGCCTCGCGGTCGGCCGGCATGACCAGGGTCTGCTCGGATTCCTTGACAGTGTCCGTACTGCTCCAGGCCGGCTGGATCAGGGAGATGAGGACGAGAGAAGAGAAAACCATGCTCGGGCTCCTGTACGTTTCGAGCGTACTAAATTACAGGCCTGGCAACCCAGGTCATTGACCCGGATCAATGGGGCGCCTTGACCGAGGTCAGCGACGGCACGGCAGGGGGAGCGCTACACTTTCCGTAAGGACACAACGACATGAACTTCCTCGCTCTTCTCCTCGCATCCTGGGCGCAGGCCCAGACCCTGCAGACCTCTTTGCCGAATCCGGCCGCGGCGACACCGATCCCGGGGACGAACCTGCCCGGGGTGGTGATCCCGCGCCTGCCCATCCCCATCGAGACCCCGACCTGGCCGACGCAACCCATCCGGCTGCCGAGCGTGCTCCCCACGGCGGACAACGTACCGGTGAGCCTGCCCGGAGCCGCGACACCGGTGTACCCCGCCGGGATCCCCAAGCCCGTGGGACAGGCGGTCAGGGTCTACCCCTCCGCGGCAGCGGTCCCAGTGCGCAAGGCCGTCCTCCATGTCCGCGAGACCCTCAGGATGGCGAGAGAAGAGAAGCCCTCCGCCGCCATGCTGCACGCGGCCTTCGACGGGGTGGAGCCTCCCCAGAGCAACGACGTGGTGGACGCCCAGCCCTCCGAGGAGGACAACGGCGGGTCGCAGACTCCGCCCTGGGTCACCCGCGGGCGGCAGCCCACGCTCCCCGAATGGGACTTGGAGCGGGAAATAGGCCTGCGGCCGTAACAAGTAGTTAACAAACCCGCAACACCCCCTTAACCCCCGTAAGCCATAGTATTAGCGGGAGTTATGGAGATCCTTCACACCACGCCGAGCCAGAGACAGGGCAAACCGGAGAATGCGCCGGCCCCTGTCCCGTCCCAGCCGGAGGACCCGGATCGGAAGCTCGCCTCGTACATGACCCATGAGCTCCGGGCGCCGCTCACCTCCATCCGCTCGGCTTTGGGCATACTCCTCATGCAGATCGGAGAGCGCCTGAACCCGGAGGAGCGCCAGATCCTGCACATGGCGGTCCGCAACTCCGAGCGCCTCGACTCCCTGATCAACGACATCATGGATTTCTCCAAGATCCGCGCGGGCAAGCTGACCCTGGATGCCGCACCGGTGGACCCCCGGGAACTCATCCAGGAAGCCATCGAGAGCCTGCGTTCCTGGGCCACGGCCAAGGGAGTGAGGGTGGTCCGCGTCGAGACGGACGAGCCGGCCCCGATGGTCTGCGCGGACCGCAAGCGCACCGTGCAGGTCCTCATCAACCTGCTCTCCAACGCCATCAAGTTCACGCCCGCCGGCGGCAAGGTCGAGGTCTCGGCCGTGCTCGGCCGCTTCGACCATACCGGCGCGGTGATGTTCAAGGTCAAGGACACGGGCCCCGGCATCCCGGGAGCGGATCTCGAGCGGGTCTTCCGCAGCTTCGAGCAATCCGCGCTGGGGCAGAAGACCTCTTCGGGCACCGGGCTCGGGCTGACCCTGGCCAAGGCCATGGTGGAGCTGCAGGGCGGCAGGATCTGGGCCGAGAGCTGGCGCGGGCTGGGCGCCACGTTCCTCTTCACCCTCCCCATCTACACGGGAGAGACGCAGCCGGTGAAGCTCTACCCGGAGCCGGTGCACTACCACGGGCTGCTGACGGCGCTCTACAAGCGGCTCAACTCGGTGGTGGCGGCGCTCTTCGCCTGACCCAGCGCACGGAGCACTTCGTCCTCGATCTCCCCGACGGTCTCCTCCGAGTGCGAGAGCTTGAACTGCTGCCACAGTCGGGCGGCGTGCTCGGACTCGCGCTTCTTCCGGACCAGCTTGCGTATGCGCAGCAGGAGCCTGCGGCCGGCCAGCTGCGCCTTCACCTCGAGGGCCGGCCCGGGTCCGCTCTCCCTCTCGATCTGGGAGAGCACGTCCTGGGCGGGCCGGAACAGGCCCTTCTCGACAAGGATCTGCGCCCGCCGCAGCTTCCCTGCGTCGAGCGGCTTGGCATAGCCGCCGGGGTCTGTCCGGGCCTCGGGAGGCCGCAGCCGGAAGCGGTCGTCCGCGCCGCGCTCAAAGACCTTCAGATCATCGCCCCCGAAGACCCAGACGCGCTCCAAAGCCACGGTGCGCGTCCTGGCGGCGAAGGAATCGAGGGTGCGGAGCACGGTGTCCACCGGGACGCTCGACTCGCCGCGCATGTCCACGGCCACATCCCCGCCGCCTGTGATGAGGTGCCTGTGGTTGAAAGCGTCCACCTGCCGGTTGGCCTTCTCCACCAGCCGCTCCATGGACCCGTCCTTGAACACGCTCTTGATCTCGGTCACGACCCCGTTGACGATGAGGTCCGGGGTCTTGCCCTCCTCGCGGACCAGGACCTGCACGTCGCGGGACCGCCGGATGATCTTGCGGATGAGGTCGAGTTCGTGGGACTGGAGCTCCGGGATGTGGTCGAGCCACGCGGGCTCGCGGCTCAAGTCCAAGCCCACGAACCTCTCCCCCAGGGGATCGCGGTAGGTGAGCACCGTGAGCTCGCCGTGCTTCCGGACGGCCTGTCTGAGCATGGCGATGAGGTTCTGCGAGTTCGAGTTGAGCGGGATGAGGCGCCCCACGTCCGCGGGAGTCCGGATGAGGTCCACGGAGACGCTGACGATGCCTGAGGGACGCTTGGGAAAAGCCGCGCCGTCCGCAGCGGTCGGTCCGTCGAAGGTCCTGCGCAGGCCGGCAGGGACGTTCGCGACCGGGATCCCGCGCACCTCCGGGATATCCCGGGCATCCCTGGACACGGGCCGCGCAGCGGCGGTCTCCAGCGCAGCCCTAGGCGAAGCCTGGATGACCGGCGAGACCGTAGGGACGACTGATGTCGGAAGAGGAAGGGGATTCGGACCTAGCGAAAGCTGGAGAGGGTCCCCGCCCCGCAGGCCCGGAGCCGCCAGCCCGGCACCGACGACCCCAAGGGCGGCGCCCGCCCCCGCCGGAACGGCCTGTACCCTGACCTGGACGCCGCCGGCCAGGGAAACGACGGGGGTGAGAAATGCCAGCAGGATCGTCAGAGAGCGGGACCGCATGAGCCAGAGTCTAACTCCGCAGGCGCTCCCCCGTGCGTGCCATGTGGGCAGAAAACCGATGGAATACGGCCCAGTACGGCCTGGGTCGAAGTTCCTACGAGGGAGGGGGATTGTCTATAATATGCGCCGTGTTCAAGCAGCTTCTGGCCCGCGTCCTCGGCCGCGCGTCCGCGCGCGCGTGGTTCAAGCGTTCCATCCTCTATCTCAGCGTCTTCCTTATCCTGTGGGCCGGGATAGCCCTCTATCGAAGACTCAAGTGGGAAGCGGAGGTCTACGATGAGGAGCCTTCGGGCGCCGCGGTGTTCCAAGGCCAGCTCCGCGACGACACCCTGGAGGAGGACCTCGAGTCCGGAGGCACGTCGCAAGACGAGCTGGACGGCATGCTGTCGGCGCTGCGCAAAGCCGGCGCACTCAAAGGGGCGCTCAAGGGAGACTCCTACCGCATCGAGTACTCCCCGGACGGGGAATTCCGGCATCTGACGGTCACACACGGCTTGAAGCAGATCGTGCTCACGCAGGAGGGGGACTCCTACCGGGTCCGCCAGATGAAGGTCCCGATAGAACGGGTTGACCACGTGGTCCGCGGCGAACTGGGCGACAGCTTGTGGCTCTCCATGTCCGGGCAGGGACTGCCGGCGGAGGTCATCGCCGAGTACGCCGACATCTTCCAGTGGACCGTGGATTTCCTGACTGAACCGCGCAAACGCGACCCCTACGCGGTGATCTACGAGGAGCAGCGCTCCCCGGACGGCAGGGTCTGGGGCCGCGAGATCCGCGGCGCCCTCTACGACGGGAAGATGACCGGCCGGCAGCTCGCCGTGCTCTTCGAGGGGGACTACTACGACGCGGACGGGCACACCCTGCGCCGCATGTTCCTGCGCGCCCCGCTCAACTATCGCCGCATCTCCTCGAGGTTCTCCAGCAGGCGACGCCACCCCATCCTGCGCATCGTCCGGCCGCACTACGGCATCGATTACGCCGCTCCGCGGGGGACGCCCGTAGTGAGCGTGGCCGGCGGCCGGGTCTCCTACGCGGGCTATCGCGGCGGATTCGGCAAGACCGTGGAGATCCATCACGACTCCGCGTACAAAACGCTCTACGGCCATCTCTCGCGCTACGGGCCCGGCATCCGTTCCGGCAGCCGCGTGCGTCAGGGGCAGGTCATCGGCTATGTGGGCTCCACCGGGCTCGCGACAGGCCCTCACCTGGACTTCCGCATCGCCAAGTCCGGGAAGTGGTTCGATTTCCTCAAACTCAGGCTGCCCAAGGCGAGCGCGGTGCCCAAGTCCAAGCGGCAGGCCTTCTTCGCCGTGCGCGACAAGCTCCTGGCGTCCCTCGCGAGCGAGGCCGAGTGATCCGGCTGGCCTGCCTGCTGTGCGCCCTGCCGGCCGGCGCGGCGCTCGGGCAGGAGACCCTCTACCGGCAGGCAGGCCGCATGCTCCTGGTCGGGACGCGCGGCGACGCGGTCCGGCCCGGGGAAGACCTGGAACGCCTGGTCTGCGGCATCAAGGTCGGGGGCATACTCCTCTTCGACACGGAGGGCGACCACGCCCGGACCCCCCGCAACATCCGCTCCAAGCAGCAGCTCAAGAGATTGACCGCGGACCTGCAGTCTTTGGCCCGGCGGTGCGGGGACTGGCCGCTCCTCATCGCGGCGGACGTGGAGGGAGGCTCGGTGAACCGCATGGCTCCGGTGGAAGGCTTGGCCGAGCTTGAGAGCGCCGCCTCCCTGGGCAAAAAAAATCCGACCGAGACGTTCCGCCAGGCCGAGCTCATCGGGGAGGCCATGGCCGAGACCGGGGTGAACTGGGACCTGGCGCCGGTGGTGGACGTGTCGCTGAACCCCCGCAATCCCGTCATCTCCATGCAGAGCCGCTCCTTCTCACAGGACCACGGAGCCGTGGCGAAGCACGCGGAGGCGTTCATACGCGGGCTCCGCAAGAACGGCGTCCTCAACTGCCTGAAGCATTTCCCCGGGCACGGCTCCAGCGTCCAGGACTCGCACCGCGGGGCGGTCGACGTCTCGAAGACGGCGGACCTCCTGCTGGAGCTCTGGCCGTTCAAGGAGCTCCTGCGCCACGGCCTGGCGGACTGCGTCATGACCGCCCACGTCGTGCACAGCGACATCGACCCGGCGCGCATGGCCACGGTGTCCCCCGCCGCGGTCTCGGGGTTCCTGCGACAGAGCCTCGGATACGACGGGCTCGTCCTTTCCGACGACCTGCAGATGGCGGCCCTGCGCGAGAAGTACACCCTGGAGGAATCCGCCGTGGCCGCGGTCCGCGCCGGGGTGGACATGCTCACCCTGGCCAACAGCGTGGGAGACTACGACACGGCGGCGGCCATGCGCGTGCACCGCGCCCTGCTCGACGCGGTACGAGAAGGTCGAGTACGACCTTCTCGCGTGAAAGAGGCCAGCAGGCGCATCCTGGCCTTGAAGGCCAAGCTCCGCGAGGAGGCCGTCCCATGACACTGGCCCAAGCTGCGGCCCTCGGCCTCATCCAGGGCCTGACCGAGATTTTCCCCATCTCCAGCTCGGCTCACCTGGCCCTGGCGCCCCGCATCTTCGGCTGGCAGGATCAGGGGCTGGCGTACGACGTGGCCCTGCATTGGGGCACGCTCTTCGCATTGCTCGCCTGCTTCGGCCGCGACCTCTGGACTTTGGCCGCGAAGGAGCGGCGCCTGTTCTGGGGACTCGCGATCGGCACCGTGCCGGCCGGGCTCTCGGGGCTGTTCCTCGACGACTACGTGGAGACCGTGTTCCGGGACCCGCAAGTCATCGCCGTCCCCCTCATCGCGTTCGGGATCCTGCTGGCCGCGGCCGAACGCTGGGGCAAGCAGGAGTCCCGCCTGGAGGGCATGGGCCTGACCGCCTGCCTGTGGATCGGCCTGGCACAGGCCCTGGCCGTGGTCCCCGGGGTCTCGCGCTCGGGAGTGACCATCACGGCCGCCCTGCTCCTGGGCTTGAAGCGCCCCGACTCGGCCAAGTTCTCGTTTTTGCTCTCGATCCCCATCGTCTTCGGGGCCGGAGTCCTCAAGTTCAAGGACCTCCCGGCTGCGGAGCTGGGCCCGGCGTTCTGGGTGGGGATGGCGGCCGCGGGCTTGAGCGGATACGCCGCGATCCGCTTCCTTATGAGATTCGTACAGAACCGGACCCTGTACGTCTTCGCCGGCTATCGCGTCGCGGTCGGGCTGGCGGCGCTGCTCCTGCCCTAGCCTAAGTCAGCGCCTTGACCGCGGAAAGGAACTCCTCCGTTGTGAACGGCTTCTTGAGGTAGCGATCGGCCCCGACGTTTAAAGCCAAGCGGACGTCGTGGTCGTACCGCTTGGCCGATACCACCAGGATGCGCACGCTCTTGCCCAGCGGCCCGCTGCGCAGGCGCTGGCACACGTCGAAGCCGTGCACCTCGGGGAGCATGAGGTCCACGACGACCAGGTCGGGCCGCAGGGCCTCGGCCTTGGCCAGGCCGTCGGCCCCGGAATGGGAGATGGCGACCTCGAAACCCACCTCCGTCAGGACATCCGCCATATGATCGGCCAAGTCCTCGTAGTCCTCGATGACCAGAGCCTTTTTCTTGTCCATGGGTCAGGCGCACCCAAGATACCATTTTTTTCGTATGCTCTGGCCCATGGCAGGCTCACTGGCGAAGATCGTGGCGGTCTGCGACCGCATCCTGCGTACCCGGAGCGCCAAGGACTACGAAGGCGCGCTCAACGGGCTGCAGGCGCAGAACAGCGGGAGGGTCCGCCGCATCGCCGCCGCCGTGGACGCCAACCCCGCGGCCGTGGAGCGGGCTGTCGCCTGCGGGGCGGACCTGCTCCTCGTGCACCACGGGCTCTTCTGGGGCGGGCCGTCCCCATGGACCGGAGCCCGCTACCGCATGATGAAGCTCCTGTTCGAGCATGACATCGCGGTCTACAGCTCTCATCTGCCCTTGGACTCGCACCCGAAGCTCGGCAACAACGCCCTGCTCTGCGCCGCGCTCGGGCTCAAAGGACTCAAGCCGTTCTTCCAGGACCACGGCTCCTTCTGGGGCTTGCGCTCCTCCACGCGCGTCCCTCTCCGGGAACTGGCGCGACGTCTGCGCAAGGCGATCGGGAAAGAGCCGGTCGTCCTCCCGTTCGGACCCGAGGTCTGCCGCAGCATCGGGGTATGCTCCGGCGGGAGCGGCGGCCGTCTGCGCGAGGCCGCGGCAGAGGGAGTGGACACGCTGGTCGCCGGGGAAGGCCCGCACTGGACGTACTCCCTGGCCCAGGAGCTGGGAGTCAACGTCCTCTACGGAGGCCACTACGCCACCGAGACCCTCGGGGTCAAAGCCCTGGCCGCCGCGCTCTCCAGGGAGTTCCGCCTGCCTTGGGAGTTTTTGGACCAGCCGTCGGGATTATAAGGGACTCCCCTTAAAGTAATAGCCGTTGTTGGAAAAGCTCCCACTTGCTACGCAAGTGGGAGCACGAGCGCCCCCGCGGGGCGCTCGTTCCGTTGGGGGCAGTTCTTTTTAAGCCCTTTCTTTTATAATCTCCGCGACCGCTCCCGCGTCGATATCCCCGTTCTCGCCCACCTTCATGCCGCGTTCGACGAAGCGTGAGCGGAGCTTGCCGGCAGCCTCCTGCGCATCCACGCCGTAATCCTTCAAGCGCGTGGCCACGCCGATGGAGCGGAAAAAATCCTCGGTCCGCTGGATGGCGGTCTCGGCGTCCGCGACCCCGAAGACCCGCCTGCCGTACTGCTCGAGTTTGGCGCGCTTGCTCTCGAGGGTGCGGCGCCACAGTCCGGGCAGGACCACGGCCAAAGACTGCGCGTGGTCGAGCCCGTAGAACGCGGTGAGCTCGTGCCCGATCATGTGCGTGGCCCAATCCTGAGGCACGCCGCAACCGATGAGGGTGTTCAGACCCAGGGTCGCGCACCACATGAGCGAGGCGCGCGCGTCGTAGTCGTCAGGCTTTTCCAGCGTCTTGGGCCCCACCTCCAGCAGGGTCTGCAGGATGGACTCGGCGAGGCGGTCCTGGAGGGGAGCCGCCGCCGGATACGTGACGTACTGCTCCGTCACGTGCACGAAGGTATCCACGATGCCGTTGCGAACCTGGCGCGCGGGCAAAGAGAACGTGGCCTGCGGGTCGAGCACGGAGAACTGCGGGAACACGTGCCGGGACATGAACGGGAGCTTCTCCCGCGTGGCCGCGCGGGAGATGACGGCCCCCATGTTCGATTCCGAGCCCGTGGCCGGGAGCGTGAGCACGGTGCCCAAGGGCAGGGCGCTCTCCACCTTGGAGCCGCACGAGCGCAGGATGTCCCAGGGGTCCGTGCCCTTGTAGACCGCGGCGGCGGCGATGAACTTCGCGGCGTCCAAGGCCGAGCCTCCTCCCACGGCCAGGATGAAGCGGACGTCCTCCTGCCGGACCCTCTCCACGGCCTTCATGCAGGTCTCATAGAGGGGGTTGGGCTCGATGCCGCCGAACTCCACGACCAGGCGCTTCCCGAGGGCCGAGCGGACCTGCTCGTAGACCCCGTTGCGCTTGATGGAGCCCCCGCCGTAGAGCAGCAGGGTCTTGGCGCCTTTCGGCACGCGCGCGTCGAGCTTGGCGATCATGCCCTTGCCGAAGAGTATCTCCGTGGGGTTCCTGAATATGAAATCGAGCATGGGTGTTCTCCTCCGCAGCCAATGATACAATACAGCCATGACCCTGATGATCGCTCTGCTGGCTTCCATGAGTTGCTCCGCGTCGGACGGCGTCGTGGTGGGAGGGGGAAGAGACGAAGCCCTCCGCCTCTGGAAGGCCGGGATCTCGGCCGTCATCTCCGGGGAAGACCGGATGGCGGAGTCGCTCTGGATACGCTGTCTGAAGGCCGAGCCCGAGAACCAGGACTGCCGCGTCGGGCTCATCCTGCTCGGGCATCAGGAGCTCCGGGTCGCGAAGCCCGAGGCGCCCAAACCGCAGGTCGAGGGCGGGTTGAAGGAAGGCGCTCGCGCAGTCATCTCAGGCCAGCAGGACAAGGGCGCCGCTCTCAAGAATTGGAAAGCCGGGGCCCTGTTCTACCAGAGGGGGGAATATCGCAAAGCCCACGACGCGTGGGCGCGCTGCCTCGAGCTCGACCCTTCCAATCAGGAGTGCGCGGACGGAGTCGAGCGGGTCGCCCAGACCGGTGAAGTGCGTGTGCGTCCCAAAGCCGGAGCGCAGGAAGCCGGGGCGTATTATGAGGAAGGGATGCAGCACTTCATGGGCAAGCGCCTGCAAGAGGCTCGTCAGGCCTGGGAGCGATGCCTGAAGGTGGAGCCCGGCAACGAGGACTGCAGGAAGGGGCTCAAGAAGCTGGAGACGGGGCGGTGATCGCCCCCCAGACCCCGAGACTGTGTTCATCCCGGGGACGCCGCGATAGAATCCACGGGGATGCCTAGCCCATGAGGAAGATACTCATCCTGGTCGTCGAGGACGACCCGGGATTGGTGGATTTCCTGACCGCGTGCCTCAAGTGCGATGGCTACACGGTCGAGGTCGCCTGTGGAGGCCGTCTGGGCTGCGAGAAGGCCCGCAGCCTGAAGCCGGATCTCGTGATCCTGGACCTGCTTCTGCCCGACATGCACGGCTTCGACGTCTGCCAGAACCTGCGCAAGGAAGAGTCCCTCAACGGCGTCAAGATCCTGGTCTCGACCGCCAAGGCCTATCCCTCGGACCGGAGGGCGGCCCTCCGTCTCGGGGCCGATGGTTTCCTGGTGAAGCCCTATACCTCCGACCAGCTCCTGGCGGCCGTGAAAGGGCTGCTCGGCTCGCCAGGCCAATAAGTATTGTAGACTCGCAGCATGGGTCTCCGGCCCCGGGCCTGCCTCATGCTCGTCCTCGCGTGCCTTTGCGCCTGCGACCGCGAGGAGCAGCGGACTCCTCCGCTGAAGTACCGGTGCTATTTCCCGATCACGACCTTCGACACCCATGAAGCCTGGCAGATGTCCGTGTCGCAGGTCTCCCAGAACATCTTCGCCCCTCTCGTCTCCTCCCACCTCGATACGAGGCCTCAGGGGCTCGTGGCCGAGGACTGGCGGGTCGACGGGACCGGCAGGGTATGGCGCTTCAAGATCCGGCCGGGCCTGACATTCGACAGCGGCGCTCCGGTCAGTCCCGAGGCGGTGCTGCGGAACTTCAGGCGCATCCTCTGGCTCACGCGCAAGGACGGACTCCCCCTCAACTCCCTTCTGCCGGAGCTCTCCCGATGGGAGAGTCCCGAAGACCCGCTCCACAGCGTCCGGGTCGAGGGCGACAGCGTGGTCTTCGAGTTCAGCCGGCGGCCCGTCAACCTGCTCGAGACCCTGTGCCAGCCGATGTACGGCATCGCGGACCCCGGCTGCTTCGACGCACAGGGCCGCTGGAAGGAGCCGTTCTGCTCCTCCGGCTCGGGCCAGTACCGGGTGGCGAGCGCGGCCCCGGGCCGGATCGTGCTGGAGTCGAGGCATTTGTTCCCGGGATCGGATGCGGCTCCAGATTCCGTGGAAATACTCACCCCCCTGCATCCGGGGGATGATGCGCTCCAGGCCGTGCGCGCCGGCCAGGGGGACCTGTTGTTCTTCGTACATTCCAGGCTAGCCCCGGAAATGCTCGAGGAACTGCGCCAACGCGGGCTGCGCATGACCGATGGGCCTCCCGTGGCCATGAACCTCATCCAGCTGAACTCCGACCGGCCACTCTTCAAGGGCAAGGCCCTCAGGCAGTCCTTCAGGGACTTCTTCCTGCGCTCTCTGGCCGCGGACCCCCGCTTCACCTCGCAGGCCGCGGTGGACGCCTCGTTCATACCCAAGGGTGCCATGGGGTACCGGCCCTTCACGGTCCCGGCCAGGCCGCCTCTCAGGAAGGCGGCCGGCCGAAAAGTCCTGGTCCGCTTCTCCGAACCCAAAGGCCAGGGCGTGCAGCGCGCGGTCAAGGACTCCCTGACCCGGACGCTCGAGGCGCACGGCTTGGAGCCGGAGTTCTACCCCAACAGCTCGAAGATGGAGCTGCGCGACTACGACGTCATGCGCTGGACCTACGGAGTGTTCGTCAATGACCCCTACGCGGATCTCAGGCGCATATTCATGAGCGACAGGGGCATGGCCTTGCCCGTGCGCTCCGCAGCCCTCTCCCGTCTCATCGAGCAGGGCGAGGCAAGCGCGGACGCGGGAGAGAGGCAGCGCCTCGCCGAGCGGGTCAACGCCTGGCTCTTCGACGACGCCCGCTTGGTCACCTATCAGCACACCGGCCTGCTCTACATCCACCGGCCCGAGGTGGACCTCTCCCGCGTGAACCTCTTCCTGGACCCGATCGAGTTCCGCGCCCTGGGGTGGAAGCCATGATCGCCAGACGCCGCTTCTACCTCGCCTGGGCCCTTGGCGCGTGCCTCATCCTGGCCGCCTTCGCCTGCGCGGTCTCCTGGCTGTGGTCCGCGGCCGAGGAGTCCAGGGCGGCGTCGCTGGAAAGAGAGGTCGTCTCGGCCTTGGCCGACGACCTGGCCGAGGGCAACCTGCTCAAGCTCGGGCTGACTCTCTCGAGGCTCAAGGGCGACGGGCATCTGCGTCACGCGGCGATCCTCCACCTGCGCCTCGGCGGCCCCCATGACATGGTGTTCCGCACGCCGGGCTTCGACTCCGCCGCCTACGAGCCCTTCTCAGGGTTCCGGTGCGGGGAGAAGCGCCGCGTCCTGCGCCTGTCCGGAGGGGGGGTGGGCCTCATCACCACGCTCCCCAGCAGGATCGAAGGGGTCGAGTGCACGGCTCTCCACCTCAGCGCCGACCTCCCGGCCGACCTCGAGCGGTTCAAGGACCGCCTGACCGGCGCTTTCGTCGTCCTGATCATCGTCTTCTTCGGCCTGTTCTCATGGGCCGTCGTCACCTGGCATCAGCGCATCACGGACCTGGAGGTCGCCCACAGGACCCTGGCGCTGGAGAAGGAATCCGCCGTCGGACGGCTGGCCTCCCAGGTCGCCCACGACATCCGTTCGCCCCTGGCCGCTCTCGACGTCGCGGTCAAGGACCTCTCCGGCCTGCCGGAGGACAAGCGCATCGTGGTCCGCAGCGCCCTGGCCCGCATCCGCGACATCGCCAACAGCCTCGTACAGATGCGGCGGGAGCCCGAAGGCGGCCGCCCGGACGCCGCGCCGGCGGACGAGTCCCTGACCGCAGAGCTGCTCTCGAGCCACATCGACCCGCTGATCACCGAAAAACGCCTCCAATTCCGCTCCAAGCTCGGCGTCGTGATCGAGGGCCGGCTCGACAACGCGTCGTACGGCCTCTTCGCGAGGATCCAGCCGACCGAGTTCAAGAGGGTGCTCTCGAACCTCGTCAACAACGGAGTCGAAGCCGTCGCAGACAAGGGGACCGTCACGGTCTCTTTGACCTCGCGGGGAGAGCGCATCCTCCTCGAGGTCCGGGACGACGGCAAGGGGATAGCGCCGGAGGTCCTCTCGAAGCTGGGCAGCCGGGGCGAGACGCACGGGAAGACGGGTGGATCGGGACTCGGCTTATACCACGCGAAGCGCTCCGTCGAGGCCTGGGGGGGGACCCTCGAGATCGCCTCGGAGCAGGGCCGGTGGACCGCCGTCACCCTCCAGCTCCCCAAGGCCCGGCCGCCGGACTGGTTCGTCTCGGAACTGGCGCTCGATCCCGGGAGCGTGGTCGTCGTCCTCGACGACGACACCAGCATCCACCAGATCTGGCGGGGACGCTTCGAGTCGGCCAAGGTCCGGGACCGAGGCATCGAGGTCCTGCACGTCTCGACCCCGGACGAGCTGCGCGGCTGGGTGAAGCGCGGCGGCCCCGCCGCGGCTCCGACCACCCTGTATCTGATGGACTACGAGCTCCTCGGGCATAGCGAAACGGGGCTCGGCCTAGCCGAGGAGTTCGGACTCGGCCGGCGCACCATCCTGGTGACGAGCCGAGCCGAGGAGAAGGGGATCCTGGAAGGATGCAAGCGCCTGGGAGCGCGGATGATCCCCAAAGGCCTGGCCGGCTTCGTGCCGATTTCGGTGCGCACGTCCGGGCCGGACGCCGTGCTGCTCGACGACGACGCCTTGGTGCGCATGACCTGGGGTGTCGCGGCGGAATCGCAGGGCCTGCGTCTGGCCGTGTTCCAGACCCCGACGGAGCTCCTCGCCCGGGCCGACACGCTGCCCAAGGGTATCGCGATCTATCTCGATTCGGAGCTGGGAGGCGGGGCCCGGGGAGAGGACATCGCCAAGGACCTCCATGGCCGAGGGTTCACCCGGCTCATCTTGACCACGGGCCACGCCCCGGAGTCTCTGCCTCCCATGCCCTGGATCGAACGGGTGATGGGGAAGGAGCCGCCCTGGGCCGACGCCGACACCCCTTGACGAACGGCCGTACGCGCGTTAACCTTAAGCTAGGAGCAGGATGGAGTTCAAAGTCCGTTCATCGACGCCTTCGCAGTACCGTTCCCCTGCGAGGCAGTTCTTCGCTGAGCACGGCGGGATCGTGCTCACGACCCTCATCGTCATCATCTGCATCTGCATCGTCATCCGGGCGCAGCTCTCCAACACCGGGGAGGAGGAGACGGGGCCGGCGCAGAACGCGTTGTTCGACCCTCTCCCGGACCAGCAGCGGTCGCAGGACTTCCCGGCAGCGCCGCACTCCCCGTCCTCTCTGGACGCCAGGCCGGTCTGGGGGATGGCACCGCCTGCCGAAGACGGCGGTCCCATCGAGGGCGAGAAACAGCCTGAAAAGCTCGCGGAGGTGGAAAAGCCTCCAGAACCTCCCCCTGGTCTAGGGACGGGAGGCCTCGCCATCCCGAACTTCCCAATCCCTCCGGTCGAGGAAGTCAAGAAGCGCCTGCCCAAGCCGTCCGGAACGCAGCAGGGGTCCAGCCGTTCCGTGGGTGGAGGGGGGTCGTACCAGCCGGTCTCCTCCCCCGAGGATAAGGAGCGCAAGGAGGCCGCTCGGGGAAAGGCCGCTTCCGTGAACCAGGCGCTCGGCATCGCACCGCAGGCCGGCAAGCCGAACCTGACCCGCGGACGGCAGATGAACCCGGTGGATAAGGGCATCAGCAGCACGGAGGCCCTGCAGAAGACCGGAGTGCAGAAGGAGGTCCTGTTCACGCTCCAGCAGATCGGTCAGCAGGTCCAGCAGCGGACGCTGGATACGGGAACCCCCGCCACCATCACCGCGGACGAGGCCCGCAGCATCGAGCGCGCCTTGGGCATCTCCCAGGGCACTATCGACAAGAAGCCCTCGCCGAACGCCAACCAGTAGCAGCCAGCCAGCCTTCCCCCGCCTTTTATTTGTTATAATGCACTCAGGCTTTGAAGTAAACCTTAGGAGGATGGTAATGTACCTGGACAAAGAAGAGATTCTCTGCAGCGAAGTCCACGGGATGTACACGCTCCCGCCGCCGGACTGGCCGTAACGCCTTAAGAAAGACACAGGACGAAGCCGGCCCCGAACAGGGCCGGCTTCTCTTTCCTCCAGTGAACCGCAGCATCGCGATCCTCATCGCAGGCCAGACCGTCTCCGGCCTGGGCAACTGGGTCAGTTTCGTCGGGCTCAACCTCTACGTCTATGAGATATTCGGCTCAGGCAAGGTCCTGGGCACCTTCCTGCTCCTGCGCATGCTGCCCGCCGTGTTCTTCGGCCCCATCGGCGGCGCGCTCGCCGACCGCCTGCGCAAGCGCGACATCCTCGTCGCCTGCGACTGCGCCCGCGCCCTGCTCATCCTGGGATTCCTCTTCACGCGCGAGCTCTGGCTGTTCTATACCCTGGGTCTGGCCCTTTCCGCGCTCGACAAGGTCTTCCTTGCGACCAACGGAGCCTACATCCCTCACCTAGTGGAGAAGGACCGCCTCATGGAAGCCAACACCGCGGGCAGGATGTCGCAGTCTTTGGTCACGATACTCGGCCCGGCCGCGGGCGGGATCCTGGTCGCGGCCTGCTCCTACAAGTGGGTATTCCTCATCGACAGCCTCACCTTCGTATTCTCCGTGGCCTGCCTTCTGTTCATCCCGGAGCGCGGAGAGCCTGCGCCGGCCCAGGATGGTCCGCCGCTCGCAGAGTTCAAGCTCGTCTGGGTCTTCTTCGCGGCCAGGGCCGGGCTAGCCTTCCTCACCGTGGTCCGCCTCATCGACGCGCTCGGCAGCGGGGTGCTGAACGCGGCCTTGCCGGTCTTCAGCCGCGGGCTGTCCTTGACGCGCGGCGCGGCCTACGGCTGGCTCGTGGCAGCCTGGGCGGCCGGGGAACTCCTCGGCGCGTGGTCCACCCGCCGTCTGGCCAGCCGCCTGCCGCTCAGGACAGAGGCCCTGTTCAGCCTGGCCATCGGCTTCATGGCCTTGGGCATGGGGGCCGTGTACCACGGGATCGGCCTTCCCTTCGCCATGGCGGCCATCTTCCTGAGCGGGATCGGCGACGGCGTCTCGAACGTGCTCTACTCCACGATGCTCATGAAGGAGTCCCCGGACGCGCTCCGGGGCCGCATCTTCGGCTCGAACATCGCCCTGATCTACTCCGGCGTGGCCGCGGGCATGGCCGTGGGCGGGCTCCTGCTCGACAGCCTGCCCCTGCGGCGCGTCACGGACCTGGCCTCCGGCTCCATCGTGCTAGGAGTGCTCGCGGGCTATGTTTTATACTCTCTCAAAAGACGGCAGGAGCATGCCCATGTCTGATTTTCCATTCAAACCACGCGTGGTCGGCTGGGAGCTCACGCTCCGATGCAACATGCAGTGCATCCACTGCGGCTCCTCCGCGGGCAATCCCAGGCCCGACGAGATGAACGAAGCGGAAGGGTTCTCGCTCATCGACCAGATGGTCGAACTCGGCACTGAGATCGTCACTCTCTCCGGGGGCGAGCCCCTGACCCAGCCGTCCTGGCCCAAGTACGCGGAGCGGCTGGTGAAGGCCGGAGTCGCCACCTACATGATCACCAACGGGCTCCTGCTGGAAAAGAGCCTGCCGGCCGTCGTGGGCTCGGGCCTCAAGCGCATCGGCATCAGCTTCGACGGGACCGAGAAGACCCATGACTTCATCCGCAACCGCCAGGGGTCGTTCACCGCGGCCCGAAGAGCGGCGGGAAAGGCCAAGGGAGCGGGCCTCACGGTCGGCGCGATCACGCACGTGTCCCGGGCGAACTTCCAAGACCTCGAAGGCATGTATCGGGCTTTCACGGAGATACCGCTCGACTACTGGCAGATACAGATCACGTTCAAGCAGGGCCGCATGAAGGAGCACGACACGCTTTCCTTGGACCCGAAGGAGCTCCCTGCCCTGGCCCGCTTCGTCAGCGAAAAGCAAGCGCTCCAGGGCCTGGACGTGGTCGCCGGCGACAATCTCGGCTACTACTGCGAGCCGGACATCCGCAAAAAACCCTGGAAGGGCTGCTTCGCCGGAAGGCACCTCATGGGAGTGGACGCGGACGGCTCCATCAAGGGCTGCTTGTCTTTGCCGCGCGAGTTCGTGGAGGGGAACATCCGCAAGGAGCCCCTCCGGAAGATCTGGGAAGACCCGCAGCGCTTCAAATACAACCGCTATTTCTCGCCGGACATGCTCAAGGGCCACTGCGCGGGCTGCCCCAAGGCCGAGCCGTGCAGGGGCGGGTGCACGGTGACCGCCTACTCCGCCACCGGCAACAGGTTCGACAACCCCTACTGCGTCTTCGGCCTGTCGCGCCGCGGGGTAAGGAGCACGACTCTGCCCCGCGGCACCTGGCTTTCCGATAAGGCCAGGCGCCGCGGGGGAGGATGAACACGCTGCAGGCCCTCGCGGCCCGATACCCGGTGGAGCGCGCGGACGTGCGCGGGGTACCGGTCTCGACGCTCCGGATGCCCTCGACGCCCTCCCTCTGCCTGCTCGTCTCCTTCCAGGACGGGGTCGCGTACGAGAGCGAGGCGGATTGGGGCATCAGCCACCTGCTCGAGCACCTGCTCTTCCGCGGCACAGCCTCCTATCCGACCCTCTACGAGATCTCCCGCAGGGTGGAGGGAGCGGGCGGACGCATCTCCGCGTTCTCCACGCGGGACATGACGGCGTTCTACCTCAAGGCCGTGGCCGGACAGGAAGAGCTCTGCGTGGAGATGCTCTCCGAGCTGCTCCTAAAGCCCGCCCTGGACGAGGCATCCTTCCCGTCGGAGCTGGCGGTCATCGAGCAGGAAAGGCGCAGGGAGGAAGGCAACCTTCCGCTCGTCGCCTCCCAGCTCTCGGAAAGCCTGGTCCTGGCCCCGGACCCCATCTGCAGGCACCCCATCGGCTGGCTGCCCCTTCTCAAGAATCTGCGGGCCGCCGCGCTCCGGGAGCACCTGCGCGCCGCGTACCACCTCGGCAGCTTGTCCGTCGCCTGGGCAGGGGCTCTGCGCCCCGACCTCTCCGCTCTCACGGAGTCCTTCGTCTCCGCCTTCCCGGCCGGTCCGGCGAGGCAGCGGACCTCGTTCCCGGTCCGCCCGCCCGGCGACGGGGCCGATATCGTGGTGGTCCCGCGCGGCCGCGGACAAGCCCATCTCTCCCTGGCGTGGCCCTTCCCGGTGCCGGACAGGCGGACGCAGACGGCCTGGAGGGTCCTGAACACCCTTCTGGGCGCGGGGTACAGTTCGCTCTTGAACTGGACCCTGCGGGAGAAGCACGCCCTGACGTATCTCTGCGTGACCCGGCTGAACTTCTACGGGAAGAAAGGGGTCTTCCGCGTCAATCTCTCGCTCGGACCCTCGGATATCCCCGAGGCCATCGAGCGCATCGACTCCGTGATCCACGGCCGCATCGGCGCCCAGGTCCTGCAGGAGGCCCTCCGGCGCATCGCGACGGACCGGCTCATGCGCCTGGAAGACCCCCTGGAAACGGCTCACGGGCTCCTTGCGCCTCCCTCGCTCAGCCCGGCCGAGGCCCTGCAGGACCTCGCGGATATCCAACCGGCGGACCTGGAACGCCTGTGCGCGGAGCATCTGCGGCCCGAGCTCAGGAAGACCGCGGTGGTGAGCGGCGCGAAAGAGGCGGCGAGGCTCTTCCCGCAAGCCGCGATGCTCCAAGAGGAGGAGTAAGATGTCCATCAAGAGGCTGGACCATGTGAGCCTGCTGGCCAAGGACCCGGGACCGGTGCTGGACTTCTACCGCAGCCGCCTCGGATTCGAGCTCGAGCGCAAGCGAGAGTTCCCTGAGATGAAGATGGCCATCTACGACCTCAAGGCCCGTGGTGAGTCCGTGGAGCTCATCGTCCCCCTGGGAGAAAGCAAGCAGACCGAGGGCTTGAAGCACATCGCCTTCCTCTCTGACGCCATCGACGAGGATTTCGCCGCGTTCAAGGCCGGCGGCGCCTCCCTCGTCCATGATTCGGTCCAGCGCCACGGAGGCTGCTCCTTCTTCTTCGTCAAAGCCCCCGGAGGGCACCTCGTGGAGGTCATCGAACGCCTATGACGCTCGAAGGCAAGACCGCGGTCGTGACCGGCGCGTCCAGGGGGCTCGGCTTGGCCATCGCCCGGGCCCTGGCCAAGGAGGGCGCGGGGTTGGTCCTGGTGGCGCGGGACGCACGGAAGCTCGAGGAAGCGGCCCGGGGGCTTAAGGCCCTCGCGGTCCCCGGAGACGTCTCCGTGGAGAAGGACGTCGAGTCCGTCTTCGCCAAGGCGCGCGAGCGGTTCGGCAAGGTCGACATCCTGGTCAACAACGCGGGCATCGCACTGGTGCAGCAGCTCACGGACACGAGCCTGGAGGAATGGGACCGCTTGATGGGCGTCCACTCCACAGGGACCTTCCTCATGAGCCGGGAGGCCGCCAGGATGATGGGCCAAGGCAAGGTCCGGGGCCGCATCGTGAACATCGCGTCCGTGACCGGCTCGGCCGGGGCGGCCATGGCGAGCGCGTACGCCGCGTCTAAAGCCGCGGTGCTTGGGCTGTCGAAATCCATGGCCAAGGAGCTGGCCTCGCTCGGGATCACGGTCAACGCGGTCTGCCCCGGCGCCATGGACACGGACATGTTCCACAAGGACACGGTCGGCGTACTGGCGCAGATGTTCCACGCGGACCCTGAGGCGATCTTGAAGGCGACTCTGACCGCCATCCCCATCAAGAGGCTCGTCTCGCCCGACGAGGTGGCGGCCCTGGTGGCCTTCCTATGCTCGGAGAAGGCCGCGGCCATCACCGGCCAGGTCTACAACGTGGACGGGGGATACGAGATCTAGCCTCACTTCCCCGCGGTCCTGAGCAGCTTGTTCACCATGGCCGCGTTCACGATGATCAGCATGCCGCACTCCACCGCGAGCTTCTCGGAGAAGATGTCCACCTGCGAGAGCATGATCATGTCCTCCCGGCCGTCGTACTGGCTCAAGGCCTTGGACAGGAGTTCCACCTTCCGGCCGATGAGCACGTCCGGGGACTTGGGGATGATCATGAAATTGAACCGATCCGCGATGGCGGAGAGCACGCTCTGGGCCAGGAAATTAGCCACCTCGCCGATGGTGAGAGCGATCGGGTCGGAGACCCCCTTCATGCGCTCCCGGAACGGCTCGAGGATGGCCTTGGCCAGCTCGTTGGCCCCGTGCGTCGAGAAGGTGATGAGGAACTCCAGGGGCACCAGCGCGCTCGAGTGGAAATAGGCGCCGAGGCAGTCGTCGTAGCTTTTGTAGTGGCCGCGCAGGAGCTGGACCGGCAGCATCTCCTTGACGCTGGCGGACACGATGCCCCATTTGGCGCCGGTCATCTTCTCGAGCCGGTCCGTCGTACGCTTGACCCCCTCGCGGACGAGGGAGTCGAGCATCTCACGATCGCGCATGGAGAGCGTCATAGGACCGGATGTTACTACAACGGCTGGAAGGTGTCCAACGCCCGCTGGAACGCCGGGCGCCAGCGCTTGAAGGACGCGGACGGAGCCTTGAACAGGAGAACGAAGAAGCCTTCCTTCCGCTCGAGGATCACGTACTCCTCGCGCACCGGGATCCGCTTGGTATCCATGGAGCGGGGGGGGATGAACTCGAAGGTGTCCCGCACGAAGGAGAAGCCCGCCAGCCCGGCCGCCGAGGCCTTCTTGGGCTCGGAGGTCTTCTCGCCCTTGAGCGGCACGAGCCCGGGCTCGAGCTGGCGCTTGAGATACGCGTCCGCGGTCTGCGCCACCGTGTTGCCCGAGGCGAAGTAGCGCAAAGAGAGGGTCGGAGCCAGGGGCCCCTTCTCCTTCGGCCCGATGAGATGCACGCCCTGGACCTTGGTGCGGGCCTCCTCGCGCTCGTCGCGGGCCTGTCCCCACCCCGCGGGGATGTCGCATCGGAAAAGCCCCTGCTTGAGGTCCAGGCTCGTATACGCCATCTTCTTCTCCTTGGCAGGCTTGGCCGTCCCCATGGAGGGGCACGCGAGCA
Organism: Elusimicrobiota bacterium; assembly: GCA_041650695.1. Taxonomy (GTDB): domain Bacteria; phylum Elusimicrobiota; class Elusimicrobia; order UBA1565; family UBA1565; genus JBAZKS01. The sequence continues at coordinate 31,164 of JBAZKS010000005.1, read as the reverse complement.
GCGCGGCCGCGACGCAGACGGACGCCGCCCTCATCCGCCGCCTCCGGGAGGAAGCGGGGGTTCGCGCAGCCGGGACGCCCCGCCGGTCCCGCCGCGGATCTCCTGGATGCGCTTGTCCACGAGCCTCTCGGACGCGTCGCGGCGCTGGAGGTTCGGCTGATAATACCCGGGGATGGCCCCGCCGTAACCCTGCGCGCCTATGAGCAGGCCCCGCAGAGCCGCGGTATTGATCCCTTCCAGGGACTTCCGATAGGCCTCGGGGTCGGTCTGATTGTAGAACCACGGCGACTCCATGGACCCGCCCTCATCCAGGGGCCGGCGCGCCGAGGCAGAGAGCCCGTCGCGCCGGGCGAGCTCGGCCTTGACCAGCCCCGCGACGGTCTCCGCGTTGGCGGAATCATGGTACGACCTGCCCTCGAGCGTGTGGAGGGCCGGATAATAGTCGGCTCGGATCATGGAGCGGAACGCGTCCACGTCGCGATAGAGGCTGTTCGACAAGGCGACGCTCTCCGAGATCAGCGTGGACCGCGCCTGGCCCTCATCGAGCATCTTCTTGAACGCGGGGTCCGAGCGGGCCTTCTCCAGGATGAAGAGCGATTCCATGGACATGGCCTCCACCTCCATGTCCTGGTGGAACCAGACAGGGACCTTCTGCTGCAGGGCCCAGGCGTGCTGCTGCTGGTGAACGGACTCATGCAGGAGCGTGGGCAGCGCCTCCATGGCAAGACCGTCGAAGACCTTCTTGTCGGTCAGGAGGTCGCCCACGGTCTTGCCCGAGGCCTGCAGGTACTTGCGGACGTATTTCTCGTTAAGGACGAGCTCCTTGGTCCCGGGATCGTAGTGGGCCAGGGGCGTGCCGATGTCCCGGACCGCGATCTGCAGGGGGTTCTTCTCATAGAAGGCCAGGGCCGCGTCCCCCGCCGTGGTCCCCTCGAGCCGCTTGCGGAAGTCCGTGGCGAACATGGAGCTCAAAGCCGAGCGCGCGCCCTCGTTGAACTGCTCGTCCGCGTGCGCGGGGCGGTTGACGGCGACGGCGGTGTTCGTCATGCCGAGCCCGTCGTATATCCCGCTCAGATGCGTGAGCGTCGCGTCCACGCTCCCCGCGCTCTTGGCCGAGGCGAGCATGGCCTTGAGCTTGGGGTCCTTGGAGGCCTTGAGCTTCTTCTCCACCTCCGCGATGGACTGGACCGCGGTGTCCGCCTTCTTCATGTACTCGCCCAGGGCGCGGCGCTGGTCCACTCGGAGGGCTCCCCAGGCCTCCCAGCGGATCTTGTCCATCTCCTCGAACTGGGCCTTGGTCTTGGGAGCCTTCTGCATCAGCCCGTCCATGAGGCCGGTCCCCCAATCAAGCACGAGCTTGTCGCGCTCGAAGAAGCCCATCTTCTCCCATTTGTCCTGGTCGAAGCCCTTCATGGAGAGGTACGCCTGCTGGCTGAAGCTGAGATGGCCCCAACCCCACAGAGCTTCCTCCAGCGCGGCCGGGTCCACCCCGGGCATGTTCTGCCGCGCCCATTCCTTGAGCTTGGCCGGGTCCGAGAGGAGCTGCGAACGCGTGTGCGAGGCCAAAGCCAGACGCAGCTTGCTCGGGTCGTCGTAGGCCTTGAGCACGGTCTCCATGTCCTTGGCTTCGGTGGCCGCTTTGAACAGGCGCTGGTATTTCGCAGGGTCGCTCTTCTTGAGACGCTCCTGGAATGCCGTGTCGCGCAGGAACTCCTCCGCGACGGCAGGATTGAAGTCGGTACCGATATCCCGTTCGTAGCCGGCGAGCTGGGGATCCGCCGCCTCTTCGGCCGCAGGCTTCTCAGGCGGCTTTTTGGGCCCGTCCTCGCCGTAGGACAGCGAAGAAAATAGGGCCAAGCAGGCCCCTAATAGGATAGGGGGTACGGGCATACTTATAGTGTAATCGGGAAACATCATTTTTCAAGGGGAAAATGGATATACTCTGCTCATGCCTGGCCGCTTCAGCCGCATCCTGCATACCTTGGGCTTGGGCCTCATGGGCCTGGCCAGCCTCGTCATGCTCTACGTGGGATACATCACCTGCCCCGTGGAATCGGACTCGGCATGGGTCTTCGCCGCCATCGGACTGGCGGTAGCCGCTTATTCAGGAGCGAGGCTCTTCTTCTGCTTGCGGGCCTACAAGGGGGGGGCCGATTCCTGGGGAGGAAGGCTGCTGCGCTGGCTCGAGGTCTGCGGCTCGGGCCCGGTGCTCTTGTGCGCCCTCCTTCCGCTCTGGATCCTCTACGCCGTCAACCCGGCGTCCGTGGACGCCTCCATGATCGGGACGCTCGGCTCTTTGAGGTCCAGCGTGTCCATCTACGCGAGCGACGCGGAGGATTTCCCCAAGGACCTTCAGGCCCTGGTCCCCAAGTACGCGTCCTCCATCCCCATGCTCTGGCGCGCGCCCAGGGGCACCGCCCTGCATCCCATGAGCAACGCGGTGGAGTACTACCCGACGCTCACGGGCAAGGACACCGGGCACTGGGCGTACGTCAACGACCCCGCGAGCCCGGACTTCGGCAAGGTCTACATCGACTGCACGCACACGGACCACAAGGGCAGGGTCTGGTCAGCCTACTGAGGATCCCGTGCACATCCTGCTGTCGCTGTCCCTGCTGCTCTCCGCTTCGTCCGCCGGCACGGTGACGGTCGACCCGGCGGACGGCGCAGCCGCTCTGGCGGCTTTACGCAAAGCGGAGCCCGGAGATTCGGTCGTCGTGCGCGGCGCACAGGGCAACCTCGGCATACGATACGGCATCGGGCCGGACGGCCCCTGGATCGTGGATGTGCTCACGGGCTCCTCCGCGGAATCCGCAGGGCTCAAGCCCAAAGACAGGCTCCTATCCGTGAACGGCACTCCCATGGAGGCGCTCACGCTCCAGGAGATGCGTCCTCCCATGGGGAACGCGCGCGGGCAGAAGGTCTCGATCGAGATCCTTCGGGACGGCCAGCGGCGAGTCATCGAGACGGAACGGGGGGACCAGACCTTCTCCATCTCGTCGGATATGGACAAGGCCCGGGCCGTCATGGACTCGGGGGTGTTCCCCTGCAGGGACGTGGTCCGCTGGATCAAGCCCCTGGCCAAGCGCGGGGACCCGGAGGCCATGTACCGCATGGCCCGCGTCTTCAATGAAGGCTGCGGGGAGGAGAAGGACCCCTCCGAGGCTTTCGCGTGGGCCAAGAAGGCGGCTGGGGCCGGCTACCCGGAGGCCATGACTTTAGCGGCAGCCCTGCTCAAACAGAAGGCCATTTCCGGCGAGCCTCCTCCGGACTTCTGGGCCGATAAGGCCTGCAAAGCGAAGCAGCCCCTGGGCTGCCGGCTCTTCAAGGACTTCGAGACCGCGGCCGCTCTGGGAGACGGGGACAGCGCGTATGAGCTTGCCCAAAAAGCGGATCCCTCCGCGCGACCGCGCTGGCTCAAACGGGCGGCCTTGCTTGGGAACGAAAGCGCCCGCAAGGCGTTCTCAGCCGAGTTCTCCACAGCCTCCTGCCAAGGTCAGGGCGTGAGCGAGGACCTCGCGATCCTCCGGGCTCAGGCCAGGGCCGGCGGCGGCGACGCGGCGCTCCTGCTGGGCTGGATGTACGCGGCGGGGGACTGCGTGGCCAAGGACCACGCCGAAGCCCTGCGCTGGCTGCTCCCTCAAGCCGGAAAGGGCCGCACCGCCGCCATGACCGGAGCCGGCTGGCTTTATGTCAACGGGGAAGGGATGGAGCGCGATCCGGCCAAGGCCGTGGAGTGGTTCCAGAAGGCCGCGGGGCGCCACGACGCCGCGGCCCAGAACAACCTCGCCTTGATGTATCTTTACGGAGAGGGCACGGACAAGAACGAGCCGGAAGCCATGAAGTGGCTCCGCTTGGCCGGCTTCGACAACGAATACAAGAGCGAATGCGATCCCTACGCCTACGTGCGCTCTCCGGTGGCCCTGTACAACCTCGCCCTGCTCTTCGAGCACGGGATCTACGTGGAGAAATCATCGGAGAAAGCCGCGGTCTGCTACAAGCGGGCCGCGGGCAGCGACCTCTGGTCGCAGGTCCGGGTCGGGGAGTTCCGCCTCAGCGGCGGGGGAGGCTACGCGCTCGGGAAAGACGACCGCGCGGCCGCGGAGGAGTTCCGCGCAGCGGCCAAGGCCGGGGACCCGGTGGCGCAGTACCGCATGGGCGAGCTCTACGAGCAGGGAAGAGGCGTGCTCAAGGATGCGCGCCAAGCCGCCGTCTGGTACAAGCGGGCCGCGGCATTCAAGGGGGACCCGCGCGGGCCCAGGCTCGAGCCCTATTTCGCCATGCGCCTGGATGTCCGCCGTCTGCTTCCGGACTCAGCGGCCGAGGCGGAGCTGACCGCCCTGAAGAGCCGGGCGGCGCGCAAGGCCGAGGAGATGCGCTCCGCGGACGCCCCGGCCTCCGCGCAGTCCTCGGCAGTGGACATCCCGCGCTACAAGCTGCCGGAGCGGCCCTCGGACTTCGCGGTCGTCGTGGGAGTGGAGCGCTACGCGCACCTGCCGCGCGCGGACTACGCGGAGCGCGACGCGCAGGCCGTGCGCGACCATCTGGTCGCCCTGGGCTACCCGCCCCGGAACGTGGCCCTGCTCAAAGGGAGCGACGCGAGCCGCGCCTCGATCGCCAAGAACCTGGAGACCTGGCTCCCCATGAACGTCCGGGAGGACTCCACCGTGTTCTTCTACTTCTCAGGCCACGGGTCGCCGGACCCCCGCTCGGGCAAGGCGTTCCTCGTCCCGGCGGACGGGGACGCCCAATTCCTCGACGATACGGCCTACCCTTTGACCCGCGTGTACGAGAAACTGGGCGCGCTCAAGGCGCGCAAGGTCCTGGTGGCCCTGGATGCCTGCTTCTCAGGGGCGGGCGAGCGTTCAGCCTTGGCCAAGGGCACGCGGCCGCTCGTCGTGGCCGCTCCGCCTGCGCAGCTGCCGCCGAAGCTCGCGGTGCTCTCCGCCTCCTTGGCGAACGAGATCTCCGGGACGGACGACGAGCAGGGGCACGGCCTGTTCACCTACTACCTGCTCAAGGGGATCAACGGCGAGGCCGCCGCCGCGGACGGCTCCGTCACTCTGCAGGGGCTGCACGGCTACGTCCTGCCGATAGTGCAGGACGAGGCGCGCCGCGTCAATCGGCTGCAGACCCCTCAGCTCGAGGGAGAGTCCCAGGGCGTGCGGCTGCGCTGAGGGCCGTGAGCACGGCCGCCAGGGTCACGGCCACGCTGATGCCCAGCAGGATGTTCGGGATGGCGAGCAGAGCGCCCACTCCGGGGAAGATGCGTGCCGCGCTCAGGGCCGCGAAGATGGGCAGCATGGCCAGGATGCTCGCGGTCATCATCCATTTCGACAGGTCCCGATACTTGCCCTGCGGCAGCTTCTCGGAGTAGTACGCCATCCACTTGTTGGAGTTGATGGTTATGAGCCCGCCCAGGACCCCGCCCAGGGCGTAGGTGAGGGCCGGGACTCCCAGGCAGGGGGACCAGACGAAGGCGGCGGCCGCGGCCGCGCCCAGCAGGGTCCAGGCGCGCTTGCCCATGCCCTTGGGCAGGAAGGCGAGGGTGGCGAGCAGGCTGGCCAGCCAGGACCCGCCGTCGTAGAACCCGATCATGTGCCCGGCCGCGCCCGGGGAAGCGAACACGCTCAAAGCCAGAGCCGTGGCCAGCACCCCGTAGACCATGAAGTGCATGAAGCGGAAGAACGCGTAGGGGAGATAGTCCCTCAGGCCCAGAGCGGAACCCCCGGAGGCATCGCCGGACTCCTTCGCCGCCTCCGGCTTGTACGGCTCCCTGAAGCGCAGCCCGGCGTACCAAAGGCTCGAGACCGCGATGCCGGCGCTCGACACGGCCATCATGACGTTGCCGCCCAGCATGTTCAGCAGAGGCACGGCCGCGAACATGGCCACGGCGATGCACGCGATCTCCACCCACTGGTAGGCGTAGTTCAAACCGAGCTCGAGCTTGGCCGGGTTGTGGTTGCCGATGATGAGCCGCGGGAGCAGGTTCTCGGCCACGCCGCGGTTGATGCCGTACACCAGCCCGCCGATCACCGAGTTGCCCAGGAATATGCCGAACATCACGGCGGAAGAGGCGCCCAAGGCGGCGGCCGCGGGGATGACGGCCCCGGCCAAGGCCAAAGTGAGCAGGGCCCAGACGTTCACCCACTTGGGATTGAACCGGCGCATGAAGGCGGAGCCCATCCACGCGCCGGCGATGCGCAGGATGTAGCCGATGCCGCCGATGATGAGGGCCGCCGGGAGGCCGAAGAGCGCAGCCGAGAAAAGGGGCAAGGCCACGGCCTGGAGCTCCTGGGCCATGGCGTTCACGGTCCACGCCGGAGTGAAGCCCAGGAGGAACGACCTGGGCAGAGAGAGTATGCGCGCCAAAGGGCCGGCCCGGCCGAACTCGATGCGGTCCACCCAATCCTCGGCCAGGGTGCGGCCTTCCGCGTTGTCGTGCGAATACAGGCCGTCCTGCGTCACTACCCTGCCGTCGGGGGTCTGGATGTCGATCCGGACGCGGCCCAGGAGCTCGAAGAGCCTGTCGCGGCTTTCGGCCTCGTCGGTCCCGCGCACCGTGATGTTGCCGAGCAGGTCCGCGGCCTTTACCTCGTCCCCTGGCCGCATGAACGTCTCCGAGAGGAAGACGTCGCCGCGCGCCTCGGGCAGGCCGCGCACCGCGAGCAGGCGCCCTTCCGTCTTGGCGATGAGGAAGCGATGCTGCAGGAGCGAGGGGACGGGCTTGGGCTTAAGGACGCTCTCCACGCCGAACGCCGCGAGCAGGGCCTCCCGCATCACATCCACCCCCGCGGATTCGCGGATGCTGGCCCAGATGTCGGCGCCTCCCATGCGCGCGTTGATCTCCACGATGGGGGCCGCGAGCTCGCCCTTGACCAGGGTGAGGATGGCCTCCACGTGCGCGTTGCCGTCCCGGAGTCCCACCGCGTCCAGGGCTTTGATCGCCTGGCTCCTGGCCAGCTCGGCCATCTCCGGCGTGAGGGACGCGGCCGGATACGTGGTGCCCCGCTCCTGGTTGCCGAAGGCGGGGGGATTGTACGAGAGGAAGGTGAAGACCGGCTTACCGTCGCGGACGATGAGCTCCACGTCGAGCATGAGCCCGTCCGGGATCTGCGCCTCGAAGAGCACGAGCGGCTTCTGGTCGATCTGCTTGCTCCGGGCCTTGCGCGGGTCCTCGGACACGACCTTGTCGATCATCCCCCGGATCTTCTCGTAGGCGGCCGCCGCGGCTTCCGGCGAGCCGATGTCGAGCGTGACTCCCCAGCCGCCCCCGCCCGAGTCCGGCTTGGCCACCACCCGGTCGAACCCGGCGGCTTTGATCCTCTCGAAGGCCCGCCTCGCCTCCTCGGCGCTGCGCGCCTCGGCCGCGGGAAGGTGGAGGCTGGGGTCCTGGTACCCGTTCATGAGCTTCCGGGCCCGGCTCTTCGTGTGCGCGCTGCGCACGGCCTCGGGGTCGTGCCCCCGGAGGCCCAGGCCGCTCGCGAGCTCGGCCTCCAGCTCCGCGTAGGCGTTCAGGTAGGTCTTGACCGCGTCGATGCGCCGGGTCTTGGCCAGCTCGCTCACCTGCGACCGGATGGCCTGGATGTTCTCGCGCGAATGGTTGCCGATGTCCGCGCCGATGTAGTTCTCGGGCTTGATGCCCTTGGACACCGCGAAATCCTTCTGGTCCGGATACCCGAGCACGAGCACGTCGAACCCGAACTCCTCGGAGAGCCCGGCGATGCGCTCGTAGAGATAGTCCCGTCCGCCGATCATGGAGACCACGTAGAGCAGGGTCTTGCCCGAGAGGAGCTTGCCCTGGGGCGAAGCGCGGGAAAGATCCGGCGCGGGCGCGAGCGCCCGTCCCTGGGACCCCAGCCCGCTGTCCGGGACTTCGACGGCTGCGGCGGCCCTTTCGATCCGTGAGCCCTCGAAGACCTTGGCCGAGGCGTCGGCCGCTCCTTCATTGGAGGTCTCCTCCCGTCCCAGGGCCTCGTTCACCTGGGCCTGGACAGCGCGTGTCTCAGGGAGCAGCCCCTTGGGCTCCTCGACCGGCTTCACCGCCTGAGGTTTGGGGAGCGCGACCGCCGCCGGCGCGAGCGCCAAGGCAGACTGCGTCTCGACCTTGACCGAGGAAAGGCCCGGGAGTCCCTGCACCAGACTCGGAGCCACCGCGTTAAGAGAGACCGCGGCCTGCCCGAGCCCTCCCGAAGGAGCCAGCCCCAGCGGGACCGTGAGCACGGGCTGGGGGCCTGCCGCGCTCTGGCTGAGCGCGGCCTGGCCGAGCGCCTGGTGGGGCGCGAGGATGCTCAGGCAGAGTACGACCGCGAGCAGGCGCTTCACATCTATAGGATATCCAGGGGCCCTATTATGGAAAAGTGCCATTGGATGGATACGGAGTAGGCCCAGGGCCTAAGGCCGCTGCTGCTTGCAGGGGTCTTCAGGCCGGCCCGCCAGGGACTTGGGGCATCCGTCGGGGATGCCGGCCAGGGCCTGGCGCGCTTGCTCTGAATCGATATTCAAGAGGGCGCGGCGGGTGCGCCAGAAGAAGACATCATCGAGGAGGATGGACCCCAAGGCCGGGTCGGTCCGGACCTGGGCCATGGATTCCAGGACGCAGACGGCGTTGTGGCGGAGGATATTGTCCTCATGATGGATGAGGCCGAGCACCGTGGGCAGGACGGGCAAAGCCGCGGGACCGAGCTTGGCCAGCTCCTTGAGCGCGGCGTATCGAACCAGCCGCCTCTCCTTGCGCGCGACCTCGGACAGCCTGTCCACCACCTTGGCCCTGTCCTGGGGGCCGAGTTCCCGCACACGGGCGAGGTCCGGGATGCGCCGGTCGAGCTCGCTCTGCGCCCGGGCCGCATCGCGGATGTTGCTGAAATAGGGGCCCGTGACGACCATGTAGACGTACCAGAGCAGCCAGATGAAGAGGATAGAGCCGATGATGCGCAGAAGCCCTCGCCAGAAGTCCATGCCACGCGATTATACGTTATGGGAAAATGGCATACTATTCCCGAAGGGGGGAAGATCGATGAGCGGACAAGACAGCATGCTCAAGTTCGACGTATGGGAAAGGACGCAAACGGACGCGCCCGTCATCAGCGACGCGGCCTACAACGCCCTCATCGGCGTCGTCCTGTGCTGGGGCTTCGCGGTCAACTGGCTGCTGGTGCGCCACGTGGACACGAGCACCCTGCAGAACATCCACCCGATCCTGTTCCTGCTCGGCTACTTCGCCTGCTGCTTGGGCGGAGTCTACCTCTTCAACTCCTCCAAGAGCCCGTCGGTCAGCTTCCTCGGCTACAATCTCGTGGTCTTCCCGTTCGGCCTGGTGCTGAACATGGTCGTCAGCCGCTACGACCCGACCCTGGTCCTGGACGCGATCCGCATCACCGCCCTGGTCACGGTGGTCATGATGATCCTGGGCACGATATTCCCAGCGTTCTTCCAGAGGATCCACACGGCCCTGGTCATCGCTCTGCTCGCCGTCATCGTCATCGAGCTCGTGCAGTGGTTCGTGTTCCGCATCCAGCAGGGGTGGACGGACTGGGCCGTGGTATTCATCTTCTGCGGGTACATCGGCTACGACTGGGGCCGGGCCAACCGCATCCCGAAGACGGTGGACAACGCCATCGACAGCGCTGCGGCCATCTACATGGACGTCGTCAACCTCTTCATCCGCATCCTGCGCATCCTGGGGCGCGGCAAGCGCAGGTAGCGCCTCCGGTGAGGCTTTGGACCCTGCACCCCAAGTACCTCGACCCGCAGGGCTTGGCCGCGCTCTGGCGCGAGGCTCTCCTGGCCAAGGCCGTGCTCGGCGGGAGGACGCGCGGCTACCGGCATCATCCGCAGCTCGAGAGGTTCCGTCCGCGCCCATCGAGCATCCGCGCGTACCTCTCGGCCGTGCATGAGGAGGCCGCCTCCCGAGGCTACCGCTTCGACAAGCGCCGGATCGGGCGGATGGGACGAGCCTCGCGCATCCGGACCACGACCGGCCAGCTCGCCTTTGAACGGAAGCACCTCATGAGGAAGCTCCGCTCCCGGAGCCCGGCCTGGCTGCGCAAGCTGGGCCGGGACGCGCATCCGCTCTTCAGGATCGTACCCGGACCCGTCGAGCCGTGGGAACGGAGGAAAACATGAAAGCCCATCTCATCCTTTACGTGTCGGACCAGAAGGCGAGCGCGCGCTTCTATGAGAAGGTCTTGGCGCAGAAGCCCGCGTTGGACGTCCCCGGGATGACCGAATTCCATCTCAACGACGGCTGCGTCCTGGGCCTGATGCCCGCGGCCGGCATCAAGAGGCTCTTGGGCGCGAAGCTGCCTGACCCGGAGGCTGGGAAGGCTCCCAGGGCGGAGCTGTACGTGCTCGTGGACGACCCCGCCGCGTTCCACAAGCGCGCCTTATCGAACGGCGCCCAGGAGCTGAGCCCGCTCTCGAAGCGGGACTGGGGTCATGAGGCGGCCTACAGCCTGGACGCGGACGGGCACGTGGTGGCGTTCGCGAGGGGACTATGAGACGGTCCATCCCGATCCTGACGATCCTAGCGCTCACGGCCTGCGCCGGCCTGTCCGAGCCGCGGATGGACGCGGCCGGGGCCCCGCCGATCCGCGAAGCGAAGGACGATTCCAGGGGGATCAAGCTGCGGGTCAAGGCCGAGGTGCGCCTCGCCGAGTTCACCCAAGAGGTCGAGTTCGGCATGTTGAACGCGACCCAGGGGAACTTCGTGCGCACCTTCTCCGAAGAGGGCTTCAACGTCATCATCAACCTGCTCCCGGTGGTCGACCCCGAGCGCCCGTCGATCATCGACTCCCAGTATCAGGTGGAGATCGGCGAGCGCGCCGCCGAGGGCGGGGGGAAACCCCGGCCCGACGTCGTCCAGGTCCAGAACGAGTTCCTGTTCGAGCTCGGCAAGCCCCAGACCGTGCTCGAGGCCGAGGACGCGAAGGTGACGCTGACGTTCTGGAAGGTCGAATAGCCCAGACCGGGGCTCTCCCCATCGACCTCGACGCCAATACCGGCGAGGTCATCACGCCCTCGCGGGGACGCGAATAGGATTTCCTTCGAGCCCTGACGGTGCTATAATCCAGTCGTGGTGGAGAACTCCCTGCGCTCAGCACCTACCTATCGCCGGGACCCAGGACCCCTAACATGAAGAGCAAGAAACAGCTGCGGGTCGTGCTGTCGGCCGTCCTGTTCGCAGGAGCCGGTCTCGCCTCGGCTCAGACCCAGGCCTCGAAGCCGAAGTGGACGTCGGGTACGACATCGCTGTCCGACCTCTCCGACGAGGAGTTCCAGTCCCGCCTGCTCACCCCGGAGCAGATGGCGGAGAGCATCCGCATGGCCCAATCCATGCCCAGGATGTCGCTGTCCGAAGAAGCCGCCGGCCCCGGGCCGGCCTTCGACTGGAGGGAGAAAGGCATCGAGACCCCGGTCCGGGACCAGGGCAAATGCGGGTCCTGCTGGGCCTTCTCCATGGCGGGAGCCGAAGAGCTCCAGTTGCTGATCAAGAAGCCCGACGTCTACGGCCAGCCCGGCGCGGAGGCCGTGCGCTCGGTGCAGGCCCTGGTCTCGTGCAACACCAGCATGAAGGCCTGCCAGGGCGGGACCCTGAACGCGAACTACCTGAAGGACCCCGGCCTGCCTGCGGAGAGCGCGTATCCCTACAGCTCGGGCGGCGGCGAGGTCAAGAAGTGCGGGGAGGGGGCCTCGGACCCGGAGTGGGGGGGCAAGACCGAGAAGATCTCGGACTGGGGCTACGTCAACCCGACGGTCGACGAGATGAAGAAGGCCCTCGGCCAGTACGGCCCCATCCCGAGCAGCATGATGGTGTTCGACGACTTCAAGAGCTATAAGGGCGGCGTCTACACCAAGACCGATGGGGCGAAATTCCTGGGCGGGCACGCCATCCTGGTCGTGGGCTACGACGACGGGGACGGGAGCTTCATCGTCAGGAACAGCTGGAGCACGGGCTGGGGGGAGAAGGGCTATTTCAAGATCGCCTACTCGCAGGTGGAGTGCAGCTTGTGGGACGTGCTGTTCGGGCACAAGCGCGTGAACTTCGGCTGCGCCACCATCGCCTACAACATGAAGGGCGGCAAGTCCGAACCCCTGCTCAGCCTGGACTCATCGGAGAAGGCCCTCGGCCTGCTCTCCCGCCCGCTGCCGTAGCCGGGCCGAGCACGGCCTCATCGCACACTGAGCCGCATCGATCCGAAGAGTTCTCCCCCGCATCAGGGCGAGGAGCCCTACTTTTTGTGACACTCCAGACAGGACGCAGCGAAAGACCGGACTTTGATGGAGTTTGATGGCTTCGGATGGCGCCCCATGGCCGAGCTGCACCGAAATTGCACCACGCGGAGCCGTGGCCCGCGAAGAATCAGGGAACCAAAACGCACCCCCACGCGTACTTGACAAATGATATAGTTTCGGTATACTATCTATACCAGCATGGAATTTGAGTTCGACGAGCGAAAAAGTCGCACCAACAAGGAAAAACACGGGATAGACTTCATCGCGGGCCAAGCTCTTTGGGATGACCCCGAACTTCTGGAGGTCCCCCTTGAAAGCGAGGATGAACCTCGAGTGCTTTTCGTGGGGCTTATCGGAGAAAAGCACTGGTCAGCCATCATCACATTCAGGCAATCACGCATTCGCATCATCTCCGTGAGGCGATCTCGGGATTATGAGAGGGAAATGTATGAAAGCTAAGGATTTGGACAAGCTCTTCGACTCCGGGGGAGATATCTCCAAGTTCCTCATCATGTCCCGCGCCAGGAGGACGAACGAGACGCCCAAGCGCGTGAATGTCGACTTCCCTGCCTGGATGATTCACTCCTTGGACAAGGAAGCCGGCCGGCTTGGCGTCACCCGGCAGTCCATCATCAAGATATGGATCTCCGAGCGTCTCGGCCACCGGCCGGCATAGGATGCGGTCGAACCTCCGATTGAGCTGCTCAGCGGTGCGGACGCCGTTCGCGCCCCCAATACCCATAGCTCAATGGACAGAGCACCTGCCTTCTAAGAACGTGACTCATCTTTGATGGTGTTTGTTGGTTTCGGATGGCGTCCCATGGCCGAGTTGCACCAATATTGCACCTCCCTCTGAGCGCGTGGAGCGACCAGCCGCCGGATAATGTCACAAAAAGTGGTATACTTTTTGTGACACAGGAGGCGGCCTGATGGACCCGACACGGAAAGCCCTCATGAAGAGGATCACAGCGAACGGCCGGGGTTACGCGTTCACGAGGAAAGACTTCCAAGGCCTGGCTCCTACCGGCTCCGTCGGGAAGACCCTCTCCCGGCTCGCAGAGGCGGGGCTCATTCGACGGCTCGGCCGCGGAATCTTCGACTATCCTCGATTCACCCCCTCTCTCGGGGGGGAACTCAGCCCAGACCTCGACCAAGTCGCGAAGGCGATCGCCAGGAAGTTCCGGTGGACCATCATCCCGGACGGCGCCTGGGCCGCGAACCGGATCGGCCTCTCCCAGCAGGTCCCGGCCAAGATCGTGTATCTCTCGGACGGCCCCAATCGAAGCATCCGGGCGGGCGCCAGCGCGATCCGGTTCAAGCACGCGCGTCCGAAGGAGCTGCACGCAGGATGTCCCTCTTCGGGTCTCGTCATCCAGGCATTGCGCTATGTAGGCAAAGAGCATGTGGACGGCTCCGCCATCACAACGCTGCGCAAGCGGCTCTCGCCACAGGAGAAGAAACGCCTGCTAAAAGATGCCCGGTATGGCGCGGCATGGATCCTCCAAGCGGCGCAACGGATCGCGGGGGCATGATCCGTGGATAGAGTCGCCTGCTCCGGCAAAGCGGCCAGGGCGGACCTGTTCAGGGAGGCCGGGGCCAAGGCCAGGCTCAATCCAGTCATCGTGGAGAAGGACTTTTGGGTCTGCTGGCTCCTGAAGCGGCTGTTCTCGACCCAGGAGTTCGACGGCTGGCTCACCTTCAAAGGGGGGACGAGTTTATCGAAGTGCTTCGACCTTATCCAACGCTTCTCGGAGGACATCGACATCGCCGTGGACTTCGAAAGGCTCGGCTTCACTGGGGACAAGGACCCCAGGCAGGAGCGTCTGTCCCGCACCAAGCGTACGTCCCTGCTGGAAGCGATGATGCTGGAGTGCCGGCGATACATCTCCGGCCCGTTCTCGACCGCCCTGACGGAGCGAGTGCGTGAAGTCCTCGGCCCGGGAGGGTGGTCGCTCACGCTCGGAGCCGACGACCCGAACACGGTCGAGTTCGTGTACCCCAGCGCCCTGGAGACGGGTCTCGACTACATCAAACCCAAGGTCGTCCTTGAGCTGGGCACGCATGCGGAACCGATCCCTCATGGTTCGTATCCAGTCCGGCCGTTCGCTGCAGAGCACTTCCCGCAAGCCTTCAGCGAAGCAGCATTCTCAGTGAAGACCGTGGTCGCTCGACGTACGTTCTGGGAGAAGGCGACGATCCTGCACGCCGAGCATCACAGACCGGCGGACAAACCGATGCCGCCGCGTTATTCCCGCCACTACGCTGACGTGGCCATGATGTCGCGCAAGTCTGTTGCCAAAGAAGCCTTCGCGGACCTGGACCTGCTCCGGGCCGTGGCGCTCCATAAGGACCGGTTCTACCACTGCGGCTGGGCCAGGATCTTCGACGCCAAGCCGGGGGACTTCAGGCTGCTCCCGCCCGAGGGGCGGCTGCAGGAGCTCCAGCGGGACTACCGGGGCATGGAGGCCATGTTCTTCGGCGAGCCGCCAACGATGGAGAGGATCCTCAAGGACTTGGCGGACCTCGAGAAGAGGATCAACGACTGACGCTGTCGCCGATCCTCTCGACCTGCGCTGGAGTTGCACCGACATTTCACCGCCATCCGCGTCCCTTCTCGAAGAATTGTTGTAAAATCCTTCCGTTGTCCCCATAGCTCAATGGACAGAGCACCTGCCTTCTAAGCAGGGGATCCAGGTTCGATTCCTGGTGGGGATAAAGATAGGATGCCAGAAGGCTACAGCCTAGAGATCGCCGGGGTCCGCAAGAGCTTCGCCGGAGTCCCCATCCTCCAGGACGTACACCTCAAGCTGCGCAAAGGAGAGTTCTTCGCGCTCCTGGGCCCCAGCGGCTGCGGCAAGACCACGCTCCTTCGCATCATCGCCGGCCTGGAGACCCCGGACGCGGGCACGATCATGCTCAGCGGCCGCGACGTGGCCGGAGTCCCGCCCGACGAGCGCCCGGTCAACACCGTGTTCCAGCACTACGCCCTCTTCCCGCACCTCAAGGTCGCCGACAACGTGGCCTTCGGCCTGCGCATGAAGCAGGTGCCCGAACCCGAGATCGCGAGCCGCGTGCAGGAGGCCCTGGCCTCGGTCCAGCTGGCGGACCTCAAGAACCGCTACCCGGCCCAGCTCTCGGGAGGGCAGCAGCAGCGCGTGGCCCTGGCCCGCGCATTGGTCAACCGTCCCGAGCTGCTCCTGCTCGATGAGCCCATGGCGGCCTTGGACGAGAAGCTGCGCGAGGACATGCGCGAGGAGCTCAAGGCCCTGCAGCACAGGACCGGCATCGGGTTCCTCTACATCACCCACGACCAGGAGGAGGCTTTGGAGCTCGCGGACCGCATCGCGGTCATGGATAAGGGGCGCGTGCTCCAGGTCGGCCCTCCCCGGGACATCTACGAGGAGCCCGCCTCCGCCTTCGTCGCGGACTTCATCGGGGACACGAACCTGGTGCCCGGCGAGGTGGCGGACGTCGAAAAGCTCCTGCTCGGGGCCGATCTGCCGGGCAGGCGGCGGACCTGGGTGAAGGTGGACGGGCTGGACCGCATCGAGGCCCTCACAGAGCGGGCCCTCTCTCCCCGGCAGAAGGTCTCGGTCTCCCTGAGGCCGGAGCGGCTGCACGTCTCGACCCGGCGCATCACGGATTTCCACAACTGCGTCTCGGGCAAGGTCGAGGGGGTCTTGTTCCTGGGCAGCGACATCGAATACCAGGTCCGCCTGCCGAGCGGCCTGCTCCTTCGGGCGCGGGCCGTGTACATGCCCGTGCACCGGATCCTCAAGAACGGCGAAACGGCCTATCTGCACTGGCGCGCGGAGGATTCCTGCCTGGTGCCGTGAAGGTCCCGCTCAAGCTCCGCCTGCTCCTGCCGGGGCTCTTGTGGCTCATCGCCTTCTACCTCCTGCCCATGCTCCTGCTCGGAGCCGTGTCCTTGGCCACGCACAGCAAGGAAGGGATCGTCTGGGACCTGACCCTGGCGAACCTGCTCCGGTTCTTCGAGCCGCTCTACCTCAAGGTATTCCTCCGCTCGGTCCTCCTAGCGGGGATCGCCACCTTTTTGTGCGCGGCGCTGGCCTTCCCCCTGAGCTGGTGGATGGCCAGGCTCGAGCGGCCGTGGCGCGACACCGCAGTCCTGCTGGTGCTCATCCCGTTCTGGACGAACATCCTCGTGCGCCTCTACGCCTGGATGTTCATCCTCGGCCATGGAGGGCTGCTCAACACCGCGCTCCTGCACCTGGGAGTGCTGGACAAGCCCCTGCAGGTGCTCTTCACGCGGCCGGCCGTGCTTCTGGGCCTGGTCTACGGTCAGCTCCCCTTCATGGTCCTGCCGCTCTACGCCACGCTCGAGAAGGTCGACCCGAGCCTCATCGACGCGGCGCGGGACCTCTACGCCCCGCCCCTGCAGGTGTTCCGGAAGGTCCTGTTGCCCCTCTCCTTGCCCGGGCTCGTGGCCGGGAGCGTGCTCGTCTTCACCAGCATCCTGTGCGACTTCGTGACCCCGGACCTGCTGGGCGGGGCCAAGCAGGCCATGATCGGCAACGTCATCGCGCAGCAGTACCTGGTGGTCCGCGACTGGCCCTTCGGCTCGGCCCTCTCCATCGTCCAGATGCTCCTGGCCGGGGCCGCGGCCTTCGTGTTCCTGCGCCACGAACGCAGCGAGGGCTCGGAGCTGCGGGGGATGGCGTGAAGCGGCGAGGGCTGCTGGAAGTCTACAGCGTGTGCGCGCTGGTATTTCTCTACCTGCCCATCCTGGTGCTCGCGGTCTACTCCTTCAACCGCTCGCGCTACTCCGCGGCCTGGTGCGGCTTCACCTTGGATTGGTACTCGCGGCTCTGGAGCAGCCGAGCGATCCAGTCCGCCGCCCTCAACAGCCTCATCGTGGCCGCCGCCTCCAGCCTGCTCGCCACGTCTTTGGCCGTGAGCGCCGCCCTGGCGCAGGAGCGCTTCTCCTGGAAGCGCAAGGCCTGGCTCCAGGCGTCCTTCCTGCTGCCCGTGGTGGTGCCGGAGCTCATGATGGCGGTGGGCTTCCTGCTCCTCTTCGGCCTGCTGGGCGCGGGAGGAGGACTGCCCGCCCTGATCCTGGGCCACACCACGCTCAACCTCCCCATCGTCTGGCTCATCGTGCGCGCGAGGCTTTCGCGCCTCGACCCCAGGCTCGAGGAAGCGGCCATGGACCTCGGAGCGACGCGCGGCCAGGCGTTCTGGAAGGTGACCGTTCCCCTTCTCATGCCCGCGGTGCTCGGAGGCGGGCTCATGGCCTTCGCGGTCTCCCTGGACGACTTCGTCATCAGCTTCTTCCTCAACGCGCCGAACTCCACGACCCTGCCGGTGCAGATCTACTCCATGATCAAGTTCTCCATGAGCCCCGTGGTCAACGCGCTGACGACCGTGCTCTTCGCCGCCTCCGTGCTCCTGGTGGTCGCCGCCTGGGTGCTGCAGGAGAGGCGGGACGCCCATGCGTAGCAGGGTCTGGCTCCTCACGGCCCTCTTGGCCGCCTGTTCCGGCAAGGACGTCCCGGAGGTCCACTTCTACGCCTGGGACTCCTACGACGACCCGGAGATCTTCGCCGAGTTCGAGATGCGGACCGGGATCCGGGTGGTGGTGGACGTGTTCGCCTCCAACGAAGAGCTCTTCGCCAAGCTCTCCGGAGGCGCCCGCGGCTACGACGTCATCACGCCTTCGGACTACATGGTCACGGCCATGGCCAAGGCCGGACTCCTCGCCGAGCTCGACAAGCCCAGGCTCCCGAACCTGAAACACATGGACCCCCGGTTCATGGACCTGCCCTACGACCCAGAGAACAAGCACTCCGTCCCCTATATGTGGGGCATCACGGGCATCGGCTACGACAGCGAGGCGGTCTCGCCGGCCCCGCAAGGCTGGTCCGACCTCTTCGACGAGAAGAACCGGGGGCGCATCTCGATCCTCAACGACCAGCGCGAGGCCTTCGCCATGGCCCTGCAGTCGCTCGGCTACCCGGCCGGCGAGCGTTCGCCCCAGAGGCTGAGGGAAGCGCAGAAGAAGCTCTTGAAGCAGAAGCCCCTGGTCAAGACCTACATCAGCGAGAACATCGCGCCCTACCTCGTCTCCGGAGAGATCCCCATCGCCCACGCCTGGAGCGGGGACGTCTTCCGCGCGGCCCGGGAGAAGCCGAGCCTGCGCTTCATCATCCCCAAGGAGGGGGGGATACTCTGGCAGGACACCCTGTGCGTGCCCAAGACCGCGGCGAACCCCTCGGCCGCGCACCAGCTCATCGACTTCCTGATGGAGCCCGCCAACATGGCCCGGCTCGTCCCCAGGATGGGCTTCGGCTGTCCCAACCGGTCCGCGTGCGAGCTCCTCGCTCCCGAGCTGAGAGCCGACCCCACGCTCGCGCCCCAGGACGCGGTGCTCAAGCGCCTGCAGTGGATCCCCTACGCCGGGGAGACCGCGCCCCTGCTCGACGAGCTTTGGACCGAACTGAAAGCTACTTAGCCTGGAAGAGCACGGCGAGTTCGGGGAACTCCTTGGCCGGCTTCCACTCGCTGCGCTTGCGCGCGCCCTCGGGAGCGACCTTGGACTCCGGGCCGAAGCCCGGCAGGGTGCTCAGACGCGCGATGATGTAGGGGCCGAGGACCCGCTTGTTGGCCTTGTCGTAGAGCCAGTACCTCACTGGGCCCTCCTCCAGGGCTTGCGTTCCTGGGGCCGTTCTCCCGGCTCTCGGAGCCAGCGGCGTACGGCCCGCCTGAGGTCCTCCGGGTCGAAAGGCTTGGTCAGATACTCGGCCGCGCCTCTCTCGATCGCGCGACGGGCGGTCTCGATATCCTCGCTGGAAGTCAGCATGACCACCGCGGCCTTCGCGTCTCCCCGGGTGAAGCCCTCGATGAGCTCGATGCCCTCCCCGTCCGGCAGGAAGATGTCCAACAGGACGAGAGCCGGGGACTCCTCCTTGAAGACCGCACGCGCCTCCCGCACGCTCGCCGCCTCGGAGAGCTCATGGCCTGCGCCGAGAGCGGCGCGGACCAGCCTGCGGATGACCGGGTCATCGTCCACGACGAGGACCCTCCGGCTCATCAGGAGCCGCGGATCTCCACCCGGACCTCGGGGTGCAGGCTCCTGTGCACGGGACAGGCCGCGACGGCATTCAAGAGCTTGCGCCGCGACGCGTCCGGGATGCCGGCGGGGAGCCGGACCGCTCCTTTCAGGCTTCCGACGCGCCTGGGGTCGGCGCTCATCTCCTTCTCGATGACGAGCTCCGCTCCGCGGAGCTCGAGGCCGTCCCTCTCCGCCATCTTGGCCATGATGGTCAGGATGCACGAGGACAACGACGCGGCGAGGAGGTCCGCGGGAGAGAAGGTCCGGCCCTTGCCCCCGTTGTCGACCGGCAGGTCCGTGACGAGGCTCTTCCCGCTCGACTCATGGATCAGTTCGACTTGGCCGTCGCCGATGTACTTCGAGGATATGCGGACGCTCATAGCGCGAACACCAGGAAGGTGAGGACGCCGAAGAGGGCGGCCCAAAGCAGACGGCCCACATCGGCCTGCTTTTTCCCCGTGTTCAGGTAATACAGCGCGGCAGCCCCGAAGGCGCAGGCCAATACGAGCTTGACGCCCAGGAGGGGGGTACAGACCAGCTTGACCGTTGGCTTGCCCGCGGCCGTCATCAATCCCCGCCCTTCTGTGCGCCCTCCTTGCGCATCTTGAGAAGCCATGCGGACCAGGCCTCATAGTCCCGATCCCCGTACTTCTCGTGCGAGAGCAGGCAGAGCAGGCGATGGGCGGCCTCATGGTTCATCGGGTGCTTCGTGCGCAGGAGCTCGAGGACGCGGTCCGCGGTCTCGCCGAACAGGAAGGAGCGGGAATCCTCGTCCGAGGAGATGGTGACGAAGAACGCCAGCGCCCGGCCTCGGTCCCCGGAATCCGGGTAGTCGAACAGCCGCGCGATCTCGCGCAGGGGGAGGGGGACCTTGGGGTGGTACAAAGCCATCTCGTTGAAGATGCCCATCGCGGATTCGCGGACCTGCGCGTCCGCGTCCAGGAGCGCGCTCGTCGCCAGTTCCGCGACCGCGCGGCCTTCCCGAAGGTACGCGAGCAGGAGCAGGGCCCGGGAGCGCTTGACGGGATCCTTGTCCTCGGCCAGGACCTCGCGCAGGAGCTTCTCGTAGATCGGCACTCCCTCCACGAACTGGGTCTCGAGGGACTTGAGCTCGGGAGTGCCCGAGCCCCAGGTGCAGTAGAAGGCCGGACATCCCGCGCGCTCCAAGCCGATCTTTCCCTCCCGGAAGATCGCCCAGCCCACGTCCTGGTAGCGGCCGTAGGCCTCCAGGAGCCCTGAGGTGTCCGCCACATCCCGGAGCGGAGCCGGACGCAGCGGCATCCGGGAAGCCATGTCCTTCTCCTCCACCACCTCGACCATGAGGACCACGTCCGTGGTCCCATCGCGCTCGTCCCCTTTGGCCACGTCGACCCGGACCCAGGGGAAGCCGCCCATCGACTGGACGCCTTTCTCCAGAGCGGCCTTGAGCTTCTCCGCGTCCGCCGCGGCCTTCTTCGACTGGCCGGCGAGCTTCACGAGATAGGTCTTGATATCGGGGTCGAACTTCGCGCGTACCGCGTCGCAGGACAGCCGATCGCTCCCGTGCACCTCCACATCCTGGAGGCGATAGCGCGGAGCGGTCCCCGCCGAGGAACCCTTCAGCGGGAGGATGCACAGCACGGCGATGAGAACGGTCTGGGAGGCTTTCATGGGATTCGGCGTAATATAGTATATTCACGCGGATGAATCCATTTGTCATCACCGGCGGTCAAGTCCGTCTTTTCACCGTGCGCCTCAAGGAGCCTTTCATCACGGCCCTGGGCCGCAGGGACGCCACGACCAACGTGGAGGTGCGCCTGCGCCTGGCCGGCGGAGCCCAAGGCAGGGGAGAGGCCTCCGGCTCCGTGGTCTATGCCCATCAGAAGCCTCCCCGGCTGGCCAGGACCCTGCGCCAACTCGTGTCCCGGTCTCGAGGCCGGGACATCCGCGCCGTCCTGCCCCTGGCGCGCGAGACATGGCGGGAGGCGGGACATACCCCGGCCGCGGCCTGCGCGTTCGAATGCGCCGCCCTGGACGCCCTGCTCAAGGCCTTGCGCATCCCCATGGCGCAGTGGTTCGGCGGCGCGCTCGACCGCGTGGAGAGCGACTGCACGCTGTCGGCCGCGTCCTCCGAGACCGCGGCCGCGGCTGCCCGCCGCGCCGTGGACGCGGGCTTCCGGATGCTCAAGGTCAAGGTCGGGAGCGGCGGCCCGGCCGCGGACCTGTCCCGGGTCCTCGCCGCGCACAACGCCGCGCCCGGAGCCCTGCTCCAGCTCGACGGGAACCAGGGGCTCAAGGCGGCCGAGGCCCGCCGGCTGGTGGAGGAGTGTCTCAAGAGGAAGGTCCGGCTGACCCTGCTCGAACAGCCCCTCCACCGCGACGCGCTCCGGGAGGCGTCCAGGCTCAAGCGGGACCTGCCCGTACCGCTCGCCGCCGACGAAAGCGTGCGCAGCGTCGAAGACGCCAGGCGCGTGCTCGACCTCGACGCCGCGGACGTGCTCAACATCAAGCTGGCCAAGACCGGCATCCAGGCGAGCCTGGAGATCATCGCCCTGGCGCGCTCCGCGGGCAAGCGCCTCATGATCGGCTGCATGGCGGAGACCGCCGCGGGCCTCTCTCCCGGCGTGCACCTCGCGTGCGGGACCGGAGCCTTCAGCTTCGTGGACCTCGACTCGGACTTCCTGCTCGTCGACGAGCAGCCGAGGGGCGGCTGGCGCAGGGAGGGGGCGTGGCTGGCGCTATAAGCTGGCTCGACCTCGGCCTGATCTACGCGGCCGCCATCTGGGGTTCCACGTTCATCGTGGTCAAAGCAGTGCTCCCGGACATCCATCCCTTCACCTTGGTGGGCTACCGCTTCTTGATCTCGGCCGCCTGCATGCTCCCCTTCGTGCTCCGGCGCAAAGAGCCCTGGGCCCTCCTCAAAGAGGGGATGGTGCTGGGCTCGCTGCTCGTGGTGCTCTACGTCTCGCAGACCGCTGGCCTGCAGTACACCACCGCGTCGAACTCCGGCTTCATCACGGGCCTCTTCGTGCTCTTCGTCCCGCTGTTCATGCTCCTCTTCTTAGGCCAGTCTCCGAGACGGACGCAGTGGCTCGCCGTCGCGCTCGCCCTGGCCGGGCTCTGGCTCCTCACCGGAGGCGTCTACGGCTTCAACCGGGGCGACTCCCTGACGCTGCTCGCGGCCGTGACGTACGCGGGCCATATCCTGGCGACGGACCGCTACGTGCGAGCGGACGCGGACCCGGTCCTGCTCGCCTTCCATCAGTTCTGGTTCTGCGGCGCCATGTCCCTCGCCATGGCGTTCGCCGCCGGAGCGAGCTTCCGGATCGGGTCGGCCCAGGCGTTCTGGATCGTGCTCTTCCTGGCCCTCTTCCCGAACCTCTCCGCCTTCTACATCCAGATCCTGGCCCAGAAGCACGCGTCGCCGGTCAAGGTGTCGCTCATCTTCTCGCTGGAGCCCGTGTTCGCGGCCGTCTTCGCCTGGACGCTCGGGGGGGAGCCGTTCTTCCTCGCGAACGCGCTCGGCGGGGGGCTCATCCTGGCCGGGATGGTGCTCGGGGAACTCGGAAGGCACCGGCGCGCCTCCGGGACCGAAGTGCTGCCTACCTAGAGAGGAGCACGGGCGAGCGCGGGATGGGGAGGCTGCGGCCGTCCGCGCAGCGAAGGGTGTCCGAGATCCCGTCCGGCCCCACGCAAGCCACGACGTAGTGATGGTAGCGGTCCTCGATCCAGTTCGGGTAGAGGGGAGAACCGCCCCCTCCGGTCAGGATGTAGCGCACCCCCAGATAGTCCTGCACGCCGAAAGCGTGGATATGCCCCACATAGACCCGATGCACCCCGCGCCGCTGGAAGAGCTCGGTCAGGGCCCGGCCGTCCCGCCGAAGGCCCACGATGCCCCTCGCCGGGCCGAGACCGGTCCAGCGGTTGAGCGGCGCCGGGGGGAAGTGAGTGAACACGCACTTGAGCCTGTCCGCGCGCAGGACGCGGTCCAGCCAGCGGAACTGGGGCCGGGAGAGAGAACGCGCGCTCGTGTCAAGGACCACGAAGCGGGCCGCACCGCGGTCGAACGCGTAGTCCGTCTTGCCGAAAGCCTCGCGGAAGACCGCGCAGTCGCTGCGCCCGTGCGGGTAGCGGCGGTCATGGTTGCCGATGACGGGGAGGTACGGGAAGGAGAGCCGCCAGCGGGCGAGATCCGCGAAGAAGCGCTCGTAGTTGCGGCGGCTCCCGCGGCTGACCATGTCCCCGAGCTGCACGCAGAAGTCCACGCCCTCCCGCTCGATGGAGCGCAGCTGCCGCTCGAACACTCCGGGCGTGTTGAAGAGCCGGCGCGCCACCCAGAAGCGGCCGGGCTCGGCGTCTCCCAGCACCGCGAAGCGGAAAGGCTCTCCCGACGAGCGCGGGCGGGAGCGCAGGCCGCAGAGCTGCCGGCTCACCCGCCAGGGGGCGTACAGCTCGCGGAAGCCCGCAGCGCGCCGGGAACGCCTATCCCGGAACGCCTGCAGAACGGAGGGAACGACGATCACGGGTCAATGACCTGCGATCATCCCGGCCTTGATCCCCTTGATGACGGCCTCGGTGCGGTTCTTCACGTCGAACTTCTGGAAGATGGTGTTGAGGTGGTTCTTGACCGTCTTCACGTTGCACTTCAGCGTGAGCGCGATCTCCTTGTTGCTCTTGCCCTCGCCGAGGAGCGAGAGGACCTTCATCTGCGTCTGGGTCAAGTCCCCGAGCGGGGTGCCGAAGAGCTCGCGCGCCCGGCGCAGGCGCACCATGGCCTTGTGCATCACCGGCTGAGGCAGCATGGTCCCCTGCTCCCCGAAGGCCTTCAGGGCCCGGACGAGCTCCTGCGTCGGGAGCTTCTTGGAGATGTAGCCGTAAGCGCCGGCGTGCACGGCCGCCACCACGTGAGCCTCGTCGGTGTACGCGGAGACCATCAGGACCTTCACGTCCGGCAGGACCTTGCGGATCTCGATGGTCGCGTCGATCCCGTTCATATCCGGCAGATTGATGTCCATGAGGATGACCTCGGGCTTGAGCTGCGCGGCCATACGCACCGCGTCCGGGCCCGTGGGCGCCTCTCCGACGATCTCGATGTCCCTCTCGGCGTTCAGACGCTCCTTGATGACGTCGCGGAACAGCGTCTCGTCGTCCGCGAGCATCACGCGCATCTTGGGCTTGCCCGGCTTCGGTCTCTGCATCATGGTCTTCCGGCCTCCTCCGCATGCGTCCGCGGCGAGTGGCGCTCCGAGCGCGCCGGCCGCGTGCAGTACATCAGATTGACGAGCATCATCGCGCGGGTCATCCGGCCGATCCTGTTGTCCGGGGCGCTCACGAGCGCCGCGCGGCCCTCGAGCCGGCCCACGTCGATGTTCCCGGAGTGCGAGACGTCGATGACCGCGGCCCCGTCCTTGACCCAGTCGGGGTCGAGCTTGAAGGCCGGGTCCGGGACCGCCGTGACCAGGATGTCCGCGCGCCGTACGCAGGCCTCCAGGTCCTCGGACTTCGTCAGGTCGTAGCACTTCACCACGGTCGCGCCGAGATTCTCCAGCATCAGACCCAGAGGCTTGCCCACGCGCATGGAGTTGTTCACCACGGTCGCGAACGCCCCCTTGATGCGCGCCTGGGGGTAGTTCTGGAGGGCCTTCACCACCGCTTTCGAAGTGGCCGGGACCACGCACTTGATCCCCCTGTCCCGGTCGAGGAAGCGGCGGTACTTGATGAGGTAGCCGAGGTTGATGGAGTGGAGCCCCTCGATGTCCTTCTCGGGCGAAACGAGGTCCATGACCTCCTCGTCGGTCTTGGAGAGCCCCAGCGGGTAGAGGACCACGATGCCCTGGACCCCGGGGTCCGCGTTGAGCCCGGAGATCATGCCGAGGAGCTCGCGCTCCCCGGAGGCCTCCAGCGACCTGGAGCGGATGCCGAGGCGCTCGGCATCCTTCAGGATGAGGTCGCGGTACTGGAGCGAGCCCTCGTCCGCCTTGCCCGTGCGCAGCAGAGTCGCGATGCATGGGACCGTGTTCAGGCGCGAGCACTGGCCGCGGACCCAGTCGAGGTAGACTTCGGCGAGAGAGCGGCAGTCGATATGGACCGTCATCCGGTGTTCAGATTATATTTTTGGAGACCCCCGCGCAATGACGATGATTTTGCTACGCTATGTCCCATGAGGAGGCTGACAGCGGCCATGGTCGCGGTCCTCCTGGCCCTGCCTCCCGGGGGCCGGTGCCAGGAGGTGGAGCCCACCTCGGGCGTCCATATCGAACTCTCCTCCGCGGCCGTCACGGGCCTCGACTGCCGCCGCCGCGAGTTCGCGTTCGAGCAGACCGTGGGGCTGGCCCGCCGGGTCAAGGGCATCAGCCACGGGATGGTGACAGAGGGCCTAGACCCGAGGCCCCTCGTCATGGGCGCGCTGTCCATCCTGCTGACCTCGCCCTTCTTCATCCTGGCGGCCCCTGCGGACCTCGTCTCGGGCCCGTTCCGCAGGGAGTGCACGTTCGAGGCCCGGGTGGAAGGAGGTCTCGCCAAGTGGGCCGGCCAGACCGTCGGAGAGACTGAACTGACGGCCGAGGGAAGGACCCTGCTCACCCCCGGCGTCGAAGGAGTGGCCGCGCCGACGTTCTTCGTGAGCCGCTCCAGCACGACCTCGGACGCCCGGTCGAAGTTCTCCCTCTCCATCCCCGGGAAAGTGGGCCGGAGCAAGGATTTCTCCATCCTCTGGCGCGTGAAGGGCCTGAGCGCGGGGACCCTGGTGCTGCATAAGCAGGGCGGGACGTTCATCCTTTCCGAGCCTGAAGCCGAGTTCGGCAGCGGCGCCTACGAGTCCCAGCCCATCGTCATCCGCCCGGAGAAGAAGAACTAGGTGACGCGGGTCCTGCTGCTCCTGACGCTGCTGTGGACCTTCCCGTCGGAAGGCAAGCCCAAGGCCGCCACGACGGCTCCCAAACCCAAGCTCCAGGCCGAGAGCGCGGACCAGGAATTCGCGCGCTACCTCGGCATGGCCAAAGAGCTCAAGGCGCGCCGCGACACCGGGGGCCTCGAGGAAGGCGATGTCTTGAAAGTCCTCGACTCCGCCGGTCTTTCGGGCCTATCCTCCTTCGCGACCGGCTTCCGGCCTTTCGAGGTGCGCGTCTACCGCGGCCTATGGATCTGGCCCCTGCGCGCCGGGATCGTGAGCTCGGAGTTCGGCAAGCGCTGGGGCCGCAAGCACCAGGGCATCGACATCGCGGCGGACCTGGGGGTCCCGGTGCGCGCCGCGGCGCCGGGAGAGGTCATCTACGCGGGGAACGAGCTCCGCGGCTACGGCAACGTCGTCATCCTGCGGCACGACAACGAGACCAGCACGCTCTACGCCCACAACGACTCCCTCGAGGTCGAGAAGGGACAACGGGTGCGCACGGGAGATGTCATCGCCCGGCTGGGGAACACCGGGCATTCCACCGGGCCGCACCTGCATTTCGAGGTCCGCAAGAAGAATAAGCCGGTCAATCCCAGGAAGGTCCTGCCTAAGTCGAGATTCTAGCGAGGGGCGAGGATCCCCTCTCGGAAGACCCGAGAGAAGAACTTGACGATCTCCGCGTCGCTCATGCCGTAGTGGCCCTTCACCCCGAAAAGCTTCTCCACGGTGAAATAGTTGTTGAAGCTCCAGACGACCATCATCATGGCCTGCACCGGGTCCGCCCAGCCGGCCAGCTTCCCGGAGAGCCCCGGCCCGCCCGGCCGCAGGGCCTTGGAGTAGCGTTCGCGCATCCCCTGGAACATCCGGGCCACGTGCCGGGCGTCGAACTCCACGATGTCCACATAGACCAGGCGGAGGTAATCCGGGAAGCGCTCCACCGTCTCCTGGCACGCGCGGCCGAGCTCCTCGATGTTGGCCGGGAACGCGGTGCGGGCGAACACCTTCATGAGCGGCTGGTCCGGCTTGAAGTACTCCGCCTCCCAGTACTCCAGCAGCCCCACGAAGAGGGCCTCCTTGGTGGGGAAATGGTTGTAGATGTTCCCCAGGGAGACCCCGGCCTTCTGGGCGATGTCCCGGGTGGAGGTGCCGTGGAAGCCCTGCTTGCAGAAAAGGGCTGTGGCGGCCTTCAGGATCCGGCTCCGG
Source organism: Elusimicrobiota bacterium (assembly GCA_041650695.1). Classification (GTDB taxonomy): domain Bacteria; phylum Elusimicrobiota; class Elusimicrobia; order UBA1565; family UBA1565; genus JBAZKS01. Next base: position 3,784 of record JBAZKS010000005.1, on the reverse strand, counting down.
TTGGACTTGGGCTCTTTGCTCTTAGCCATCGAGATGTTATTGTACGATATCCTCAAGGGCCCTTGACGCGGGACGCACGGCTCTTAAATTTATATATATGAGAACAATCCTCTTTATCTTCATAGCGCTAACCGCCTCCTTCGCAGGGGCCCAACAGCAGTCCTCCGGCAGCCAGACCCAGCCGCCAGCCTCCGGCGATCAGGGGGCCAAACCGCCGGCCGAGGGCGGACAGACCGGGCAGCAGCAGGAGGTCGACAGCACGGGACAGCCGGTACGGCCGGTCAGCGAGATTCGCGCGGCGGTCGAAGCCAGCGGGTCGAGCCCCTTGGTGGCCGCGCTCACCGGCGGCATCTCCTTCGCCGAGCTGGGCAAGCTGGAGTCGTTCAAGGACATGACCCCGCAGCAAAAGGCCGCGGCCGAGAAGGAGTTCGGCGAGCTCCAGGCCAGCCTCAAAAAACTGGAGGGGTTGCATAGGGGCGACGAGGGTTTCCGGGAGGCGATCCGTGACGTGATCGGCAACCTGAAGGACTTGGACACTATCAACACGAAGTTCGCCCATCAAGCCGCGGCCGAGACCGCGAAGCACTACGACGGCACGGCGCAACGCGCACTGGAGCGCTTCGCCCAAGGCGGCCATCACCCGGGCGGCCACCCGGGAGGCTGGGGCCCCGGCAACACCCAGGGCATCGGCGGCCAGGGCATGGCGCAGCTGGGCCGGGGCCTGACACAGCACTTCCCGAGCCTGGCAGGGGGGCATTCGCTCTACGCCAGGGGGCTGCTCAGCCAGGGGGATTTCAACGCCGCTGCGCGGCACGCCCAGCAGGCCTTGGACCTCGGAGCCAGAAACGCGACCAATCTCGCGACCTTGGCCCAGGCCCAGTACCACAAAGGAGACTACCCGAACGCCAGGGAGAGCGCGAAAGCCGCGCTGGCCATGGAGCCCTCCCACCCCGGAGCCATGGCGGTGATGCAGCTCACCAACAGGCCGGCCCCGACGGACCCCGCTGCCAAGGGAGACCAGCGCCAGGACGGAGCTCCGGCCCATGCGGCGGCCATGACGGCCGCGAGATCGTCCTCCGCCGCCAGACAGGAGTCCGCCTCGCCGCTCCCGCGCAAACCGGACCCCACGGCCCAGCGCATCAAGGAAGTGGAGATGCTGGTCAACGCCGGCCGCGCCGACGCGGCGGTGAAGGCCGCGGAAGCCGCGGTCAAGGCCGACCCCGCGAGCCGCGACGCGCGCTGGGCCCTCCTGCTGGCCCTGCTCAAGGCGAACCGCCTGGAAGACGCCCTCAAGGCCGCGAACGAGGCCATCGCGCTCTTCCCGGACGACTCCAAGCTCCTGGCCGCCCGCGCCTACATCCACAACCAGATGAAGCGCTTCGACCTGGCCCTGGCGGACGCGGACCGCGCCATCGCGGCGGACCCCGCGAACGCGCGCGCCTACCTCAACAAGGCTTGGGCCCTCGACGGCCTGGGAGGCAACCGCCTGGAGGTGCTGGCCAACCTCCGGCGCGCCGCCGAACTGGACCCCAGGTACAGGGAGCTAGCCGCGCAGGCTGCGTCGCTCGCGGACGGGGAACTCGCCAGACTCCTGGGGGGAGAGACGCTCGAGCCCGCCCCTCCCCTTGGCAAGCGCCTGCCTTGGGCCAAGCTGGCGGGCCTGGCTTCGGCCGCGGCCCTGCTGGCCCTGCTGGTCCTCTTCAGGCGCCGCCTGCGCGAGGGCCTGTCCGCCTTGACCCGCAGACGCCGCGTCATCGCGGGGAACTACGAAGTCTTCGGCACGCTGGGGCGCGGCGGCATGGGCATGGTGTTCGGGGCCGTCGACAAAGGCCTGTCGCGCCGCGTGGCCGTCAAGCAGATGCGCGAGGAGATCCGGTCCGTGATGAGCGAGAGGCGCCGCTTCCTGCGGGAAGCCCGCGCCGTCGCGGCCCTGCGCCACCATAACATCGTGGACATCTTCGCCGTGGTCGAGGACAAGGACGAGGTCTATCTGGTCATGGAGTACGTGGAGGGCCGGACCGTGAGCAGCCTGCTGCGCTCGCGCGGGAGCCTGCCGCTCCCGAAAGCCATGCACGTCGCGCGGGGCGTGGCCGCGGCGTTGGACTACGCGCACGGCAAAGGGATCGTGCACCGCGACCTCAAACCGTCGAACATCATGATCGGCAAGGGCGGCCAGGTCAAGGTCATGGATTTCGGTCTGGCGGCCGAGGCCAAGGACTGCCTGGAGCGGGTGGCCCGCACCAATACCGTGCTCGGGACCCCGGCCTACATGGCCCCGGAACAGGACGAGAAGAAGGTGGCCGCGGCCTCGGACGTCTACGCTTTCGCGGTCTGCCTCTACGAGATGGTCACGGGGCAGCTCCCCTTCACGGGCATGCCGGCCGCGATCCGGAAGGCCAAACTGGCGAAGGCCTACGCGCCGGCTTCGCAGACGGTCGACGGTCTTCCCGCGTCCTTCGACGCGGCCCTCGCCAGGGCTCTGGAGCCGGACCCGGAGAAGCGGCTCAACTCCGCGGCGGACCTGCTCCGCCTCATCGACCCGGCGTACGGACCGCAGACCATGACGACCTAGGACTTTGGACCTAAGACTTAAAAGGTCCATCGGTCCTATCCTTTCGCCCGCGGCCAGCGGTATACTGCACCAATGACGGGCCTCCTGGCCTGCCTCATCGCCCTGGGATCCGCTCTTCCCGCGCGCGCCTATCTGGCCTCACCCCCGGACCAGGCCCCTCGAGAAGTCACGACCCTCGATGAGTTGGAGAAGTTCTACAAGGGCAAGCCGGGCTTGGCCAAGGAATGGGCCGAGATCCAGCAGCAGCTCAAGGCCGGGGACAAGGAGCAGCAGGCTCCGGAGCAGGAGCCATCCGCCGACGCCGAGCCCGTCAGGGAAGTCCAGCCAATGAGCCAGGACGCCGCTCCGGCGGCGTCGGCGGCCGCGGAGTCCAAGACGACCCAGGTAGCCGACGGTCTCGACTCATCCGCCATGGCCCAGCTCAAGAAGGCCGCGGGCGAGAAAGCCCAGACCGCGCCGCCCGCCGTCGGTCCGTCGCAGGAAGCGGATAACACGCCCAAGGTCCCGTGCAGCCAGCAGACCTTCGATAAGGGCGAGCGCAACGAGATCCTCAAGGAGATATGCACCATCGCAGAGGCCAAGTCTCAGGGCGGGAAGATGCAGGCGCTCTACCAGGAGTACCTGGCTAAGGTGTACTTCGCGGAGGGCTCCGTCGGCGGTCCGCTCGTGAAGTCCCAGATGGAATACATCCGCAAAGGCATCAAGGACAAACGGTGGGAAGACTTCCCGACCGCGGCTTTCGGCGGAGTGCCCCCGGGCGCGGCCGCCACGTGGGAAGGCTCGGGCGACCGCGGGGGCGGGCACATCACCATGGCCCCGGGCCTGCTCAACATGCGCATCTTCGACCACGAGTGGCTGCACCACTCGGACGCCGGCCACGCGGACAACACCCCCATCGGCGTCAACGAGATGAACGACGTGGAGCCGCCCTGCTACAAGTACATGGGCTGCGCTCCCGGCATGAGCGGCTGCTAGACTGCGGCAGCAGTCTGGCCCTCCGCGGATATAAGAAATACGTCAGCGGATGGGCTGACAAAAAATGGACTTATCCCCATCACTTCCGCTCTGACACAGCTGTCCGGGAAAATTCTGCTCTCCGGGGCGGACCCAGGCTCGGCGGTGAGCGACGGATGCATCAATCATCGACGGAACGCCCGCCTGGTCGGCTTGCGCCTGAGTCGGACGGCCTCCAACATCCCGAATCCTGGATGC